>JAYRGW010000003.1:0-141297 GCA_041907665.1 Bacteroidaceae bacterium | reverse complement strand
ATGTAATTCGTTGATAAACAGCGAGAAATTCATAAGGACGAAACTAAATGTTTCTAGTTACAAACTTTTAGTTTCGTCCTTATGAATTTTTATGTTCGTCGTTATCATTTTTCGGAAACTAAGTGTCGATTCCGCGCATTTGAAAGTGTCACTTCGATATGGTTAAAATAGTATCGGTTTTGCTCTCCATGTTCACTTCTGAAAACGAGGTCGGAAAAAGAATTCTCGCACGCCAACTTTCATCACCCCCTTGTATCGCCCATTATCAGGGCCCATTTGAGAGAAATTATAACGCATTGATTCTCAGTGAGAAGATATGCTTTTCGTGTCCCATTTTGGCGTCGTATGCACGTATGATGTTGATATACAGTCAGTAACGGTGACAGTAATGTTCTCGTAACTAGAATAGAGAAAACGAGGTTTTACATATCTACACGGGGTCTTTTTAAGTATCAGTAAGAGCCGGCGACTTCAATAAATCTGTATTGTCTTTGTCCTTCCAAAACGTCATATGCTCCTAAAAATGTTGTCGTATGTTAGTTTTTCCGAAAACTTAAGGACCTCACCGAAAAAACTAACATACGACAACGGCGGCTGTACACTTGTTTTGCCTTGCAAAAAATCAACCGTATGTCGCAGCGGTAACTAACGGATGTTGTCGACGAAACTAACGTTAGTTGTTAGGATAACTTCTGTTAGTTACCGCAGTAACATCCGTTAGTTGTTGCGGTGACATACGTCTGTTTTTTGGACCATTATTAGAAGTGTTTTTTAACTCTTATAAGACAATTGAAAAGCAATAGCTAAGAGAGTGGCAATTCCAATACGAAACAAGCCCCACTAGCTGTAGTAGAATCAGCATAGGCACGTCCACTCAACAACCCTGCAATAAGACTTACAAGATAAAGGCTCAGTCCCAAATTTCCAGCTGTATTATTGGATAAATAGCGAGTAAAAATCATGGCTCTTTCTTCAGATGAGAGCGACCTCCCCGTGTCTGTAACAGAAAAACGTATTTTATCGGGCAATACATCATAAGCTAAAACGATACTTCCGGCAATTGTATGACGGCACGCATTGGAAAGATAAGTGACCAATACAAAAATAAGACGTGATTCATCCGTCTGCAATAGCAAAGGCGACAAATGGTCTCCGCTCAGCTCACGAGAGGAGCGAAATGACAAGCTGACCATAGGAGGCACTTCTGATTTTATTTTATTCAAGACCAAATGGCAAAGCATATCAACATCAACCGTAGAAATTTGCAATGCACAAGTGCCACTTTCTATTTTCGAGATATCCAATACGTTATTAACGACAGAATTAAGATATTTGCTCTGCCGAGTAAGCTTCCTCATCAATTCGGCTTTTCTTACATCCGACCACACAGACGTTTCTTCACTATTCAACCTCCTATTAAGACTTACAATATCATGCAATGACGTATAAATTTTATCATTCACCCGTTGGTAAAAATGATTTTTGGCACGTTCGGTGGCCTCAGCAATAAAAGTTTCTTTGGACAATCTTTTTTGTTTACGACGCAAACGATAGACAATCGTCCCACTCAACGCCATAAGAAAGAGCGATGTAAAGACAATCGATACCAGGCACCACCAAACACGTTGTTCGTATAGCTGTCTACGAGTTTTTAGCCCAAAATCAAGTATCTGTTGTTTCTCCACATCCACTTGCTGCTTAGCAACCAACATGTTTTGCAAATTCAGCTCTCCCCTCTTCTGACGAATATTGATATCCTCTCGATGCAGCAACCAACGATTTTTCTGATGTTTGAGCATCAGCAACTGCTTCTTCTTGTCTGCAGCCTCCGTTTGCAATCGAATATTTTCCATAAACAAACGGTTACGCTGTTTTATAGACTCTTCGAAATCGAACCGACTGACATAAGCATCAAATAGGTCTCCCCAATCCGTATTTAGCCATTCTTCGGACAATTTTTTATAGTCTTTATAATATTTGTTAGATACTTCGTACTTATGCTTTGAAAAATAAAAAGCGCCTATATTTTCGGGATTGCTATTATTACCGGATGCCAACAAAGCCTCCAGTGCTTTTTCTTTGTCGTGCTCGACAAAAGTATAATAACAATAGATCGTAGAATAAAAGTTTGCAAAACTCACCCGGGTAGGGTTCTCGCGTTGCAAACGTTCCAATTCGTGTAGCATATCGACAGCTTCTGATTTTCGGCCCAACATACAATAACATTGAGTCAGTATCATAACAGGATTTACACGTGCTACATCTGTCTTACAGCACCTTAATGCTTTCTTTGTATATAAAACACTATTCTTATAATCTTTGAGTAGGAAGTAACTTCTCCCGATCAAGGTATATATGCTCCGTCGCTCCTCTTTGCATGTATGTAAGGCTTTGAGATAATAGGATAAGGCCGTAGCATTTTGTTGCTGCATTGTATAATAGTTGCCGACCTCATAAAAATAGGTAGAAATACCATAAGAGTCGTTTAATTTGAGCATCAGATTTTGATACAGTTGTAATTGCGACAAAGCCTTTTTGAAATCTTTGTGATACAAATAATAGTTAATAACATATCCCCATGCCTTAAACAGATACTTGTTGCGAGATTTAGACAAACAAAACTTTTCGCATTGTCTGAAACTTTTCAATAACAGATCTTCACGAGAAGAATAGCGATAATGTTTTGTTTTACTCACTAGAGCTAGACACTGTGCATCTATATCTCCACTCCTTCTCGCCATGGCAAACAACGTATCGGTCATCAATCCACCCTGAGGGGTATTAAGCTGCCGCTCAACCTTTTCATAATACAGATACAAATGATCTTTAATATGAAGCGGATTGCTTTGAGCATGGACGGACAAAAGCGAACAGCAACATACGATTAAAAAACTAAGGAGTGCTTTTAAAGGATGATCGAAAACAAAACGTGCACCTTCCGAGTATTGTGTATCAACGTAAGCTTTGCCATGCAACAATTTAGAAATAATGCGGCAAATATGCAATCCCAATCCCGTTCCTCGTTTTGTTTTATCAAGCATCTGAAAACGTTCAAACACTTTCTCCGCATCTTCGGGCTTTATCCCCGGTCCTGTATCTGTGACAGCAAAGCGAACTTTATCGGGCATAAGCTCATAAGAGAGCGTTATACTACCCCGCTCCGTATATTTACAAGCATTGGTCAGATAGTTGGTAAGCACTTGCTGCAAACGCTGTGCATCGGTATGCAGCATATAAGGCTCGGAAACTTCTGGCGACCTTTTCAACAATAACTCCACGCCTTCATTTTGTCGCCCTCTAACACTTTCGAGTGCTGTATGGCATAAATGATAAATATCGGTATCGGTAGGGGTCAATTGATAAGTGCCACCCTCAAAATTGGACAGATCCAAAACATCGTTCACCAATTTCAGCAACAATTGGCTATTTGTTTCTATCATCCCTATATAATCATCTTTTTCTTTTCTGGACAAGTTACTGCCTATTTCGCTATTCAATATTTCATTAAAGCCCATAATAGCGTTAAGAGGATTGCGGATCTCATGATTCATATTTTGAAAGAAGAGGCTCTTAATATGTTCCGATTTCTCGGCCTTTTCCTTTTCCCTACGCAATCGTTTTCTAGTAAAATAGTAATTGAGCACATAAATAATAAACAACGCAACTAAAGCCAGAACGACTAAATTGATACATAATATACGCCAATATTCTTTTTCTTTAAATAAGGCAGAAGACCTACCCAGCTGTTCTGCCCTAAGGCGGGCATTGGCAAGTTTTTTGCGACCTTGCTCCCACATCATTTTTTGAAAAACCAACCTATTCCTCAATATTTTTTGCTCTTTCAATCTATCCTGTAGGGCAGCACGATCACGTTCATTACATAACGAAAGCAATAAACCGTTATCTAGCGATTGTTGAAGTTTCATTTTAGCATGCTGCTGGCGTTGCATTTCTTTCTCATGATCCAGCTTCCAGTATTCCATTTGCGGAACAAATGATGAGAGTAGGAACTGCTCGTCATTCATTCGAAGAGTATTCACGTAATCTCCGAACTTACGATAATACAACGAAGATAATTCATAATTTTTCTCTGCTTCATATCTTTTTGCTTTGTCGGTATAATAGTTCAACGAATCAACACAAATGGGCATATCACTAAACTTCTTTCTGAAGGTCGAATCGCAATGTTGATAGAGCGTATGATAATCACTCATACACTCAGCATAAAAATTATAATCACTAGCAATAGGGGGATAAGTCGATATAGCCTTTTGAACCATGCGGTATGCCTGTTCTACATGTTCGTTGTCCTTTACATCTTTGCGGCAATACAATGACAATAACAACATACGAGGAACAACAGCAGCAAACTCGTCGGAACAAGATATAGCTTTTAACAAATATTCTTCACTTTCATCCCACCGGTGTAGCCACATGCAACATTGACCGATACGGGTATATAATGATACAAGATTGGCGTCATCCTTAGGCGAATTCAAAACTAAAATTTTGCGGTATTGTGACAATGCCAAGCGATAGAAATGCTGTATCAAATAAAAATCTCCCGTTATCATATAGCCCCGTACAATGCCATATTCATTTTTCATCCGAGAAGCTTCTTCTTTAAACTTAATCAGTCCGTTTAAGGCGTCCTGAAAATTCAAATTATTTATATCTTCGGCAATGATAACATTCCAGGCACGAAAATAATAGTCAATATGAGAAGTACGTAAAATGAGAGGAGCAATACGACGGAACTCCATCCGTTCTTTTTCGGGTTCTTGATGCAAATGATAGTAGTTTACTCTATAATAGAGCGCCAAACATTCCACATTAAGATCTTTTGCACGCTTTGCCTTCATGTAAAGTGTATCCAACATAGAAAGACCTACACCCTGATTTTTCAGGTTCTTCTGGCACAACGTCACATAGTTGTAGAGTTTATCGTCTATTTTATAATTACCGCCATGAACGAATGCGGAAGTATTAATGGCGCAGAAAGCAATAAACAGATATAAGAGTAGAGATCTTTTCATGCATGCAAATATATTAAAAATAATAAAATAAAAGGAAAATATAATACCTTTTTATTGAACAGTTTAAGTTGCATAAAAACTAAAGCCTAAAATAAATGTTATAATTGAAACCATCAGTTATATGGGTAAACCTACTTTTATATTTATAGGAAACCTTTATAACGCATCTATCACAAACAAAAGTAAAGCAAAAAAGTGTTTTATGAAATATTAATACTCTTTTAAGAGAAGATAAAACAAGAAATATATAACGAGATAAATAAAACATAATCAACGACAAAAGCTCGATACTACGTAAATATTGTTTAACAAAAGAACAATATAACTGTTAAAAACGTCTTGCATTTTTTTGGGCTCAAAAAAAATAAATACCTATATTTGAACGACCTAAATTGAAAAAAGAAATAATCTTTAATGATGAAAAGTAGCTCACAAAGGACAGGGCTCCATCTATTATATATCATCAATGTCGCTATCATAATCTTTATTTTAGCGATAGATGTTTATTTTCATCACACTGGACAATTAAGAGGAGAACACAGTCTGTTTTTCCTTGTCCTGAACATGGCAATAGCATTCGTTTTCATTATTATGATTTCACTCTTTTTCTTTTCTTACAAACGAATTTCGCAAAACATAAAAGAATTACATTCATTCCAACGAAAATTTGAATTCGTTACGACAGCAAATGATATCAATATCGTACAATATGATGTAATATCTAGGAAGTTCACTCATTGGAATCCATCAGCTACAGAACCGCACAAAGATTTTTCTATAAAAGAATATTGGGCATGCATACATCCGGATGATCTATCGATAGCACACCAATTGATAGACTTCATGGACAGCCGCAATAACAATCCTTGCACGTGTGAATACCGATATTTACTGCCAAGAGCTAATCAATACTCGTGGCAATATAACGACATATTTCCTTTTGAACATGATGCGGATGGTAGCGTAACAAGTTATATAAGCGTCTGCCGCCATAACAATAAATGGCACGAAGTAGAAAATAAAATAGTACAATTTAGACGAAATATTTCATTTATCACTCTATCAAACGGTATCATGTTTGTCCGCTACAATGTAAATAACGATACACTATACCATCTCGACAATAGTGGCGAACTCACTGAAAACATTATAACTTTTGACACTTATTGGGATTCAGTCCATCCCGAAGATCTAGCTAAAGCAAAAGAACTCATAAATCTGATGAGAGAGCACAAGATAGAAAGCTTCGAGACAGAATACAGATACAAGGCACCCAAACAAAACGAATATAATTGGCTCGTTGTAAATATTGCAGCTTACGAGTTTGACAGTTATCATCGAATTTCAAGCTACATGTGCCTGTGTCGTAACAATAACACATGGCGCCAAGCAATGGACGAAATGATAGAACTACGTAATAAAGCAGAATCGGCAAACAAGATGAAAAATGCCTTCTTAGCAAATATCAGTCACGAAATTCGCACACCACTCAATGCAGTGGTAGGCTTTTCGAGCCTAATAAACGATAAGATGTGCGAAAATGAACGTAGCAAATTCAAACTCATTATCGATCAAAATAATAAAATGCTGCTACAAATTGTAGACGACGTACTCGCATTATCAAAAATAGAATCGGGAGATATCGACTTCATTCCAACAACATTCGACATCTATAATGTGATACAAAGTATTACGGACTCTATGCGAGTTGTCATACGCCCTACAATAGAACTCATCTGCGAAAGTCAGAAACATTTTAACGTCTCATTAGACTCCAGACGACTCACGGAAATAATATCTACCCTGCTCGTAAATGCAAATAAGTTTACGCACAAAGGTAATATTAGAATAAGCTACAACTACCAAGAAAAAGGGTTGTACGTTTCGATAACCGATACAGGAATCGGCATTGCATTAAAAGACCAGCAACGTATATTCGAACGCTTTGAAAAAGTAAACAACTTCGTTAGTGGCACAGGATTGGGATTGGCTATCTGCAAAGGTATCATAGAGCAAGCACATGGCAAAATAGGCGTAAAGTCTGAGTTGGGAAAAGGTTCTACATTCTGGTTCTGGATTCCATGCAATAAAGAGGAATAAGCTTCATCCTTTTTCGGCTATCACAAGGACTAGATAAATAGAAAATTATAATAAAAATTTGCGAACTCTTTTCGCACAAAAAAAGGATATTATTTTTTGCATTAATCGCCAGTTGCAGTATCTTTGCTTGTCGTTATTTTATCAAAAATGCAGACTAAAAAAAGAAATTAAAACTAACCGAGCTCTATTTATGAAAACATCATTAACGCTTTCCAGAAAAACCTTAGCAAAGGAGCTTAAAGACTATCTGATGATTGCCTTCGGCATGTTCTGCTACAGTATTGGATGGGCTGTTTTCTTATTACCAAACAGTATCACGACCGGTGGCATACCAGGCGTTTCATCCATCGTTTTTTGGGCAACAGGCATTCCCGTACAATACACCTATTTCATAATCAATGTGTTTCTACTTGCCCTAGCCTTAAAAATATTAGGATTCAATTTCTGTATCAAAACAATATGGGGAGTCGTGACACTTACCACTTTTGTAGCCTATATTCAGCACTTGACTGGTTCAACTCCATTCTTACACAATCAACCCTTTATGGCATGTGTCATTGGAGCTTCTTTCTGCGGTACGGGAGTAGGACTAGCCTTATCATACAACGGTAGTACTGGCGGCACAGACATTATAGCCGCCATCGTGAATAAATACAGAGATATCACATTAGGACGAGTTATTCTGATATGTGACCTTATCATTATTTCTTCTAGTTATTTTGTTCTAAAAGATTGGGAAAAGGTTGTATATGGCTATGTGACGCTTTATATCTGCGCTTTTGTCATAGATCAAGTAGTAAACCTCTCCCGCTCTTCTGTTCAATTCTTTATCATATCCGACAAATATATAGAAATAGGAAAAGAAATCAATACTTTCCCTAGAAGAGGAGTCACAGTAATCAATGCTAAAGGATTTTATTCGGACAAAGAAGTCGGTATGCTCTTCGTATTGGCAAAAAAACGAGAATCCGATATTATCTTCCACCTCATAAAAAAAATTGACCCCAAGGCCTTTGTTTCTCAAAGTGCAGTAATCGGAGTCTATGGCGAAGGATTTGACCGAATAAAAGTTAAATAGATTCACTGTATTAATAGACTATTTTGTTTCTCCGATTATAATCATTATCTTTCAATGTATTTAAAATAGCTATTATGAATAATTTCGTATTTCGAAGCCCTACAGAATTTGTGTTTGGAAAAGACACAGAAAATAAGGTAGGAGAATTGTGCCACAAATATGGTGCAGAGAAAGTTCTTATTGTCTATGGTGGTGGCTCTATTGTACGCAGCGGACTACTTCAACGGATCGAATCATCCTTGACATCAGAGAATATTCCTTTTATAGAAATGGGTGGTATCCAACCAAATCCCGTAGACAAAGAAGTTTATAAGGGGATTGACTTAGTGCGCAAAAATCACATCAATTTTCTACTTGCTGTAGGTGGAGGATCTGTCATCGATACTGCAAAAGCTATCGCTGCAGGCGTTCCGTACGAAGGAGATTTCTGGGATTTTTATTGTAACAAGGCTACAGTAGAAAAAGCACTAAATGTAGGTGTAGTATTAACGATTCCGGCAGCCGGTAGCGAAGGCTCCGGTAATACAGTAATCACTAAATTGGATGGTCTGCACAAGATAAGTTTACGTGTTCCTGAATATCTACGTCCGACTTTCTCTATTATGAACCCAATACTCACGTTTACACTTCCACAAAGCCAAACAGTTGCAGGTATATGCGACATGATGGTGCACATAAGTGAGCGCTATTTCACAAATACCGAAGAAGTAGAGACAGGAGACAGGATCTGCGAAGGATTATATAAAGCCATTATTGAGGAGGCTCCTAAAATCATAGCAGATCCAAAAGATTATGGTGCCCGTGCTAATATAATGTGGGCAGGAATGGTTGCGCACAATTGGACTTCGGCTTTTGGTATGCAAGAATGTTGGTGTTCTCATTTCATGGAGCATGAAGTAAGCGCAGTCTATAATGTGACTCATGGTGCAGGTCTTTCTGTCATCTTCCCTGCTTGGCTGACATATATGGCGAAACACAACGTACATAAGCCATACCAATTTGCCACTCGCGTTTGGGATATTCCAGCAAATCCCGAACAAAAAGAAGAAGTAGCATTGGAAGGCGTCAGACATCTAAAGCATTTTTGGAGCTCTTTAGGATTGCCTATCAACTTCAAAGAATTAGGTATAGAAAACCCGGATATTGATTTATTGGTGAAAAAGCTTCACGAGAACAAAGGTGAATTAATTGGTTCGTACATGCAGCTATCTAAGGAAGAGACAAAACAAATCTATCAGCTAGCACTCTAGGCGATAAACCAGGCTCACTAATAAAATTTAAGGGACTAAACCAACTAGCCAAAGCCTACTAAAATCAACAAAAAACGAGTACATCTCACGATGCACTCGTTTTTCAATTAAAACATAATATTATGAAAAAATAAATCTATTTATTCAGCATTAAGAGAGAAACGTTGGAAAGCTGTAACAGTCAATCCCTTACTCTCATCATCCAAATATTTAGCTACACTCTGTTTAGCATCGTTCATAACGAACTCTTGATTCAACAGGCAAGCTTCTTTATAAAATTTATTCATTCGTCCATTAACGATATTCTCGATAAGATTTTCAGGCTTACCCTCTTCACGAGCTTTGTCGGCAGCAACTTCTTTCTCACGAGCCAAAACATCAGCAGGAATATCATCCGGACTGATTGATACTGGATTCATAGCAGCAATTTGCATACCTAACTCATGTCCTTGAGCCTCTTTTCCTTCTTGGTTCAATGCAACTAAAGTAGCCAATTTGTTTCCCGGATGAATATAAGCCGAAGCTGTTCCACCTTCAACAAAATAATAGCCATCAAGTTCCATTTTTTCACCAGTAATACCGCTGCGGTCTGTAATAGCATTGGCAACAGTACCATTACCGAAAGGAAGAGCCAAAACAGCATCCAAATCAGTAGCCTTAGCAGCCATAGCAGCATCCAATATATCGTTTGTCAATTTAACGAAATCAACATTCTTAGCAACAAAATCAGTCTCGCATTTCAAAGCAATCATTGCAGCATACTTACCGGTAGATTTAGCAATCACGCAACCTTCCGAAGCATCTCTGTCGGAACGCTTTGCAGCAACAGCCTGACCCTTCTTACGGATAATTTCCATCGCTTTATCAAAATCATTATCAGCTTCGATAAGTGCCTTTTTGCAATCCATCATGCCTGCACCTGTCATTTTGCGAAGGTGCTGAATATCAGCTATAGTAACAGCCATAATTTTCTTTCAATTAAAAGTTCGTAAATTATTCTTCTTCATCTTTAGCTACCGCAGCACGCTTAGCTTCATTGATAGCCTCATTATCTTTCTTATCGATACGGGCTCTGGTATTTTTCTTTCCAGCGGCAGAAACTTTAACTTCGCCTGCTGCTTCCATATCAATTTTCTCAGCCTTACGTTCTTCAAGACCTTCGGCAATTGCAGCACAGCAAGGAGCTAAAATAGCTTCAATAGACTTTGTTGCATCATCATTAGCCGGAATGATAAAGTCAATATCAGAAGGATCCGAATTGGTATCAACAATTCCAAATACAGGAATACCTAAGCGTTTTGCTTCACGAACTGCAATGTTTTCTTTCATTACGTCAACAACGAAAAGAGCAGACGGAAGACGAGACAAATCGGCAATTGAGCCTAAGTTCTTGTCGAGTTTAGCGCGTTGACGATCTATCTGAAGATTTTCTCTTTTAGAAAGGTTGCTGTAAGTACCATCAGCTTTCATTTTGTCGATGGTGGCCATTTTCTTAACAGCTTTACGAATAGTCGGGAAGTTTGTTAACATACCACCCGGCCAACGTTCTATAACGTAAGGCATACTAACAGATTGTGCTTTATCAGCAACAACTTGTTTTGCCTGTTTTTTAGTAGCAACAAATAAGACCTTCTTACCAGACTTAGCTATTTGCTTCAAAGCATCGGCTGCTTCATCAACTTTAACTACTGTTTTGTGAAGATCAACGATATGGATACCGTTACGTTCCATAAAAATATAAGGAGCCATTGCAGGATTCCACTTTCTTTTAAGGTGACCGAAGTGGCAACCAGCTTCCAACAGCGTATCAAAATTTGTTCTTGACATTTTTCTTTAATTATTTAAGCGTTTACATTCCTTTTTGTTATAATGAACCAACCACCGAGTAGCCTAACACAAACGATGTAGAGTCCCGATAGTTTAGATACTAAACCCCAAAGCTCGAGCAAATATTAACGTTTACTGAACTGGAATCTACGGCGTGCCTTTGGACGACCCGGTTTCTTACGTTCAACAGCGCGCGGATCACGAGTCATAAAGCCTTCAGAACGAAGAGCTGATTTATCTTCAGGATTGATTTTTACTAATGCGCGAGCTATAGCCAAACGAAGAGCTTGAGACTGGCCAGTGAAACCACCACCTACTAGGTTTACTTTAACATCATATTTCTCGGCAACACCCAATTTGTTCAATGGTTGTTTAACAACATATTGCATAATTGATGAAGGGAAATATTCTGTAAGGTCTTTTTTATTGATTATGATTTTACCGGAGCCTTCGCTAACGAAAACACGTGCCACAGCACTTTTACGTCTTCCTAATGCGTTAATTACTTCCATCCTTTCTCCTTATTTTAATGAATTAATATCTATAGTCTTTGGTTGTTGAGCCTGCTGACTGTGTTCGTTACCTGCGTAAACATACAGATTATTAATCAGCTTATCACCCAATTTATTTTTAGGCAACATACCTCTAACAACTTTTCTCAACAAACGGTCTTCTCCGTTCGGTTTCTTAAACAAGAAAGCAGGAGTATACGGTGTCTGACCACCAGGATAGCCTGAGAATCTAAAATAGATTCTATCATTCCATTTATTTCCGGTTAATTTTACTTTGCTGGCATTGATAATGATTACATTATCACCACAATCTACGTGAGGAGTAAAGTTTGGTTTATACTTTCCTCTCAATAGCTTTGCAACTTTAGAGCCCAGACGGCCAAGTGACTGGCCGGCCGCATCAACAACAACCCATTCTTTGGTCACCGTCTCTTTGTTTGCAGAAATGGTCTTGTAACTTAAAGTATCCACTCTTGATTTAATTTTTTTAATTGTTACTACTAATAAATTCTTTCACCGCACGTTAACCTCTTCGGCCAAAAAGAAGCCAAAATGCTATGAACTAATGTTTTTTATCTTTGTTAAGATAATAATCGGCTTGCAAAATTACTGCTTTTCTTTAAACTGACAAAGCAATTCTATCTTTTTTTGAAACACAGCGATAATAATTACTGAGGCTACCAAGATTATTAAAGCGCACAAATCCACTGTTTTTCATTTTTTCCAGCAGTTTAGAAGCTCCAATAAACTCAATAGCCTCAGTCAATATTTATTAATCGTCAAAACGATTATAACTAAAACTCTGCGTTATTCGGTGTTCTAGGGAATGGAATAACATCTCTAATATTTGCCATACCCGTGACAAACAAAATAAGTCTTTCAAATCCTAACCCGAATCCAGAATGAGGGCAAGTACCAAATCTTCGAGTATCAAGATACCATGACATGTCTTTCATCGGGATATTGCGTTCTTTAATAACCGCTAACAATTTATTATAATCCGCCTCACGCTCGGATCCACCAATAATTTCTCCTATTTTAGGGAACAGAACATCCATGGCGCGAACAGTCTTACCATCTTCATTCATTTTCATGTAGAAAGCTTTAATCTCTTTAGGATAATCTGTCAGAATAACCGGACGCTTAAAATGCTCTTCAACAAGGAAACGTTCGTGCTCCGAAGCCAAGTCCACACCCCAATAAACGGGGAATTCAAACTTCTGCCCATGAGCAATGGCATCTTCCAATATTTTGATACCTTCAGTATATGGTAAGCGAACAAAATCCTCTTTCAGTATATCTTCCAAACGAGAGATCAACTCTTTATCATACATTTCATTAAGGAATTTCAGATCGTCCAGACAGTGGTCAAGAGCCCATTTCACACAATATTTAATAAACTCTTCAGCCAGATCCATATTCTCTTGAATTTCATTGAAGGCCACTTCTGGTTCGATCATCCAAAACTCAGCCAAGTGGCGAGGAGTATTAGAATTCTCGGCACGAAATGTAGGTCCAAAAGTATATATAGCACCCAAAGCCGTAGCACCAAGTTCGCCCTCAAGCTGCCCCGAAACAGTAAGACTTGTCATTTTGCCAAAGAAATCATCATCATAAAGAATAGATCCATTTGCATCTTTCTTCAAGTCATAAAGGTTTTGAGTTGTCACCTGAAACATTTGTCCGGCACCTTCGCAATCGGAAGCCGTAATAATAGGCGTATGAAAGTATACAAATCCTTTCTGTTGAAAAAAAGAATGTATAGCGTAAGCCATCTGGCTTCTCACACGAAATACCGATCCAAAAGTATTGGTACGAAGACGCAAATGCGCTTTTTCTCTCAAGAACTCAAGCGAATGGCCTTTCTTTTGCAAAGGATAATCACTACCACATACTCCCAAGACCTCTATATCGTGAGCCTGAATTTCGACCTTCTGACCAGAACCTTGAGACTGAACCATTTCACCATTGATACTTAAACAAGCACCTGTTGTTACTTCTTTGAAAACATCTTCACTAAAAGCTGCAGGGTCGGCAACTATCTGAACATTATTAATTGTAGAACCGTCGTTAAGAGCAATAAAAGCAACTTTTTTACTACCGCGGCGAGTACGAACCCATCCTTTTACATTAACTATAGCACCATAATCTTGGCGCTCTAACAAATCTACAATTTTTGTTCTAGCAATTTTTTCCATAAAACAGTCCTCTATTATATCAATTATTCGAAAGAACCCATACGGAGGAAGTCGAGTTCCTTCTCCGTCAGATAACGCCATTCTCCACGACGAAGTCCTTTCTTTGTAAGTCCGGCAAAAAATACTCTATCCAACTTGATCACTCTATATCCAAGTGATTCAAAGATACGACGTACAATACGATTTTTGCCTGAATGTATTTCAACACCTACTTCATTTTTATTTTCTTCAGATGCAAACTCAGCTGCATCAGCATGTATTTCACCATCTTCGAGAGTAACGCCGCCCACAACTTTATCCAAATCACCGCGAGTCACATTCTTATCCAACGTAACATGATAAATTTTCTTTTTCAAGAATTTAGGATGAGTCAGCTTCGAAGCCAAATCACCATCATTCGTCAACAAAAGAACTCCCGTCGTATTGCGATCAAGACGCCCCACCGGATATATGCGTTCATTACAAGCATCTTTTACCAATTCCATTACCGTATGACGTTCCTGAGGATCATCAGAAGTTGTAACGCAATTTTTCGGTTTATTCAATATAACATAAACCTTACGTTCGATCTTCACAGGTTGATCATGGAATTTCACCTCATCAGAACGTTTAATCTTTGTTCCCAATTCGGATACAACGACACCATTTACCGAAACGACTCCTGCCTGAATAAACTCATCAGCCTCACGACGAGAGCAAATGCCGGCATTAGCAAGAAATTTATTTAAACGAATCGGTTCATTAGGATCTACATTGAGTTCCTTATATTCAATCTGTTTTCTAACACTGTATTTAGCATTGGGATCATAATCATTGCTACGAGGACGGAAGCCGCCACCTTGTTGCCGATAATTATTATTGGGACGAGGTCTGAACGGACGTTGCCCACCATTATTATAACCGCCGTTATTATAGCCGTCATTGCCATAACCACCATTATTGGAATTATTATAGCGAGGACGATAGCCACCGTTGTTGTAACCGCCACCATTATTATTATAGCCACCACCATTATTGTAGCCGCCATTGTTATCTCTACCTTCAGAATTATAACGGGGACGATAAGGCCTTTGGCCACCGTTTTCCTGACCGTTATTATTATAACGAGGACGATAACCGCCGCCATTGTTGTTGTAGCCGCCATTATTATCTCTGCCTTCAGAATTATACCGAGGACGATAAGGGCGCTGACCGCCACCTTCTTGATCATTATTATTATAACGAGGGCGATAACCGCCGCCATTATTATATCCACCATTATTATAACCGCTGTTATTATCTCGGTTGCCCGAATTATAACGCGGACGATAAGGACGATTTTCTGTCGTTCCATCCGCACCACCTTCGTTATTCTCGTAACGGGGACGATAATTGCTCGTTCCATTACTTCTATAAACCGAATTAATACGTGGGCGATGAGGACGAGAGCCATCCGAATCAGACCCAAACGAGCCAGAACGACTTATTGTCTTTCTTTCTTCGTCACTAATTTTATTACCATCACGGTTAAAATCTGTGTTTTCGGCATGATTAGAATCTTGCCATTCTTCATTTTTAGTATCCATCTTTCTATTCGAATAAAAAATTAAACACTGACCTCACGGTCGGAAAATTCACTCTAAACGTTTTAATTATTTTTATCAGGTTATTAAATTCCAGTATAATTATGAGGGGTTATTGCCCTCAGTTCCTTTTTTATATCTTCGCTTACATTCAATTCTTCTATAAATTCTTTTATCGATTCTTCGGTTATTGCTTTGTTTGTTCTAGTGAGAGCCTTGAGCGCTTCATACGGATGTGGATAAGCCTCACGCCGCAGAACAGTTTGAATAGCTTCGGCTACCACACTCCAACAATTATCTAAATCGCGAAAGATAACATCTTTATTAAGGAGCAATTTACGAAGTCCCTTCAGCGAACTTTGTATAGCAATTACAGCATGACCAAAAGGTACACCCACATTGCGAAGTACAGTAGAGTCGGTCAAATCACGTTGCAACCTCGACATTGGCAACTTCTCTGCAAGGCGTTCCAATATCGCATTTGCCAATACCAAATTTCCTTCCGAATTTTCAAAGTCTATAGGATTCACCTTATGAGGCATAGCACTCGAACCTACTTCACCAGCTTTGATTTTCTGCTTGAAATATTCCAAAGAAACATACATCCAAAAATCACGATCCATATCGACCATTATCACATTGATACGACGCATAGCATCAAATACCGCCGACAAATTGTCATAATTGGATATTTGCGTAGTAAACTCTTCACGTTCCAATCCCAATTTTTCAGAAACAAAACGATTCCCGAAATCTTTCCAATCAAAATTCGGATAAGCTACATGGTGAGCGTTGAAATTTCCGGTTGCTCCGCCAAACTTAGCAGTAATAGCACAAGACTTTAAAGAAGCCAGCTGACGTTCCAAACGATAAACGTAAACCTGGATTTCTTTTCCCAAACGCGTAGGAGAAGCAGGTTGTCCATGTGTACGTGCAAGCATCGGCACATCGGCCCACTCGTTCGCATACGTTTTTAGTTGATCAATAAGTTCCTCCAGCATAGGATAATACACATCATGAAGTGCATCCTTAATAGATAAAGGAACAGAAGTATTGTTTATATCTTGTGAAGTCAAACCAAAATGGATAAACTCTTTATAAGCATCCAATCCACCAATAGCATCAAATTTTTCTTTTAGAAAATACTCTATTGCTTTCACATCGTGATTGGTTACACTTTCTATCTCTTTTATACGTTTTCCATCTTCTTCCGAAAAAGCCGTATAGATAGAACGAAAAGCAGGAAACAGTTTATGATCAATACTCTTCAATTGCGGCAGAGGCAGCTCGCATAAAGTAATAAAATATTCCACTTCAACCCGAACGCGATATTTCATTAGCGCATATTCGGAAAAATAGTCTGCAAGCCGTTCAGTCTTTCCACGATAACGACCATCTATAGGAGAAATTGCAGTTAATACATCCAAATTCATTATATATCAAATATTATTGAGCAGCAAAAATAGTTCTTTTTACTGACTTTACCATCAACAATTCAAACAAAAATAAATAAGAAACTATAAAACGACAATTTTCATTGATTTGTAACACCCTATTTTTCAATACAAAGAAAATATTTTTGAAAAATAATGGATATTTTTCTTGGCTGGTATTAAAAATAGCACTACCTTTGCGTCACTTTTGAACAGGAAGTGAATGGGCGTTTAGCTCAGCTGGTTCAGAGCATCTGCCTTACAAGCAGAGGGTCGGCGGTTCGAATCCGTCAACGCCCACCAATTACAACTCTATTCACTTCCCATTTCAAACAGAATCGGGCGTTTAGCTCAGCTGGTTCAGAGCATCTGCCTTACAAGCAGAGGGTCGGCGGTTCGAATCCGTCAACGCCCACCAAATTATAAGAAAGCTTCACTATGAAAGGTGAAGCTTTTTTCTTTATAGCCATATTACAGTTAACACATAAAAACATTCAAAACGATGAAAAAGTCATATTTGCTATTATCACTCATATCCATACTTATTTTTTCAAGCTGTACAACTCAATCATACGTTAGCAGCTTCAATAAATTCGTAGACAAAACCGATGCCAACTGCCACAATTATTCCATTAACCAATGGAAGAAAAACATTGCAAAATTCAAAGATTATAGCATCACCCGTTTTTATAAAGAAAAGAGCAACCTTACGTCTTCTCAAATCAAAGACGTTCTTCGGCTTGATGCTCGATACATAGTCATTGTAAGTTCGCAAGGAGTCATTCAGGTCAAAAATTTAGTTGACGAAGTTAAAGGTACAGCCCCAGAAATGATCGGTACTTTTGTTGACGAATTACTTAAAAAAGGGAAGAAAAAATAATCACAGCTACATTTATTGCTTCAAACATTACGAAAAGACCGTAACAGAAAGAGGCGACTATTGATTACGCCATTATGTTTTTCGACTCACGACAAAAAAATCACTGACGAAAAACAGACGTATGTCACCGGCATAACTAACGGAAGTTACTGCGGTAACTAACAGAAGTTATCGTAACAACTAACGTTAGTTTCTCCAACAACATCCGTTAGTTACCGCTGCGACATACGGTTGATTTTTTGCAAGGCAAAACAAGTGTACAGCCGCCGTTGTCGTATGTTAGTTTTTTCGGTGAGGTCCTTATGTTTTCGGAAAAACTAACATACGACAACATTTTTAGGAGCATATGACGTTTTGGAAGGACAAAGACAATACAGATTTGTTGAAGTCGTCGGTTCTTACCGATACTTAAAGATACCTCGTGTAGATATGTAAAACCTCGTTTTTTCTATTTTAGTTACGAAAACGTTTCTGTCACCGTTACTGACTGTATATCAGAGTCATACGCGCGTACAATATTAAAATGGGACACGGAAAACATGTTTTCTCGCAGAGAATCAATGCGTTATGATTTCTCTCAAATAGGCCCTGATAATGGGTGATACAAGAGGGTGATGAAAGTTGGCGTACGAGAATTCTTTTTCCAACCTCGTTTTCAGAAGTGAACATGTAGAGCAATACTGATACTATTTTAACCATACAGAAGTGAGACTTTTCAATGCACAGAATCGACACTTAGTTTTCAAAAAATGATAATGACGAACATAAAAATTCATAAGGACGAAAATAAAAGTTTGTAACTAGAAACATTTATTTTCGTCCTTATGAATTTCTAGCTGTTTATCAACGAATTACATGTGGCATGTCTATGCTATGGCTCTAATTCGAGTTATGCCCGAGTGATGTAACAATAGCAAAAATAGTGGCCTACAATGGCCTGTGACTGTGGTTGGGATAAGAAAGTATCAGAATATCGGAGAATGTTCACTTTGGGATCTGTTATGAAAAATGATTGTATTTAAAGCACTATATCGTTGTATCCTTCTGCTGAAATGAGGTAAATACTCCAATTATTTGCATGGAAATAAGACAACAGATATGCGACTATTCATCGATTCTTTTTTTCTGCAAAACAACTCTATTTTGAACCTTTGTCACTTCAGTATGACACCATTATGCACTATCACACAGCATATTAATGATGCACCGTATACAACGCCAGCGAAAAGAGGTCTCAAAATCGGCGTAAGAGCATATTGTAGAAACGTTATTTCCAGTAGGGGTCTATTTAGACTCGATCTAAATGATGGCCTACAGGTATCTAAAAGGCTGATTTATGTATAGTGTAGTGTACTACATCCGTTTTTGATAAATACTTTATTTTCGATATTTTATTTTACATCTATCTCTGGTGCCATCGACATCTTTTCAAATTATTACTGTAGGATGTGTTTAGTCTATCGAAAAGGGGCAATATAGCTATAAAAAAAATTGGCGGCTCTCAACGAGCAACCAATTCTATAAATAACCTTAATCTAATACTATGAAAAACACACTGCAAATATACGACTTTTTGTATTTTATTCAAATAAAATATAAAAAAGAATGCAGCGTTGTATCATTTTTTTTTATTTCTTCATAGATATCGTATATATTGTGAATATATTATACTATTTTATTACGGATTGTAACATGCTGTTTGTTCTTCTATTTCTTTAGAGAATCTATATTTTCCTTAAGAGATTTGATAATACTTTCAGCATCTGCCTGTTTCTTTCTTTCTAGCTCTATAACGGCTTTAGGGGCATGAGCTACAAAGTTCTCATTGCTGAGCTTTTTAACGATTCCTTGCAAAAATAGTTCTTTATGTTTTAACTCATTTTCCATTTTGGATATTTCAGTTTCTTTGTCAATGAGATCTCCTAATGGTATTGCATATTCGGTCGTTCCGCATAGGAAAGAGGAATCTGTTACCGATTTTTCATCAGCTTTTTGTATCACCGTCAAATTGCAAAGTTTGATTATTATGGCATCAAACTCTGACACAGGATTTTCTCCTATGACATTCAATATTAGCGGAGACTTCATTGGAATATTCTTTTGAGCGCGGACTGCACGAATATTGGTAATAACCTCTTTTACTCGTTCGAAAGTGGAACAAAGCTTTGCATCATATTTGTTATCCAAATGGAATGGAGTTATCATAAGACTTTCACCGTCTTTGCGTGGTGTAAGGTCCTGCCATATCTCTTCCGTAATGAACGGCATGAAAGGATGTAGCATCTTAAGAAGGTTATCTAAGTACTCAATAGCTTTATTGTATACATTTTTGTTGATGGGTTTACCGTACTCCGGTTTAATCATTTCGAGATACCAGGAAGAAAATTCGTCCCAAAATAATTTATATACAGCCATCAATGCTTCGCTTATACGATATTTGCTGAATAAGTCGTTTATTTCATTATTTATTTCACGCTGCTTTTGGTCATACCATAGATCTGCCAAATGTTGTGCTTCCGATACAGGAATTGTTTCGTCAACTTCCCAACCTTTTATTAATCTAAATGCATTCCATATCTTGTTACAGAAATTTCGTCCTTGTTCGCACAGGGTCTCGTCAAAAGGAATATCGTTTCCGGCTGGAGCCGAAAGCATCATGCCCATACGTACACCGTCTGCACCATATTTCTCTATGAGTTCTATTGGATCAGGTGAATTACCTAATGATTTTGACATTTTGCGTCCCAATTTGTCGCGGACAATTCCTGTAAAATATACGTGACGGAAAGGCGGCTCTTTTCGATATTCATATCCTGCCATAATCATTCTGGCTACCCAAAAGAAGATTATATCCGGAGCAGTTACGAGATCGCTGGTTGGGTAGTAGTAGTTGATTTCTTCATTATTCGGATTGTTGATGCCGTCGAATAGAGAAATAGGCCATAGCCAAGATGAGAACCATGTATCAAGGCAATCGTCATCTTGTCGCAAATCGGATAGTTGCATGTTCTTATCTCCTGTTTTTTTGCGAGCTTCTTCGAGAGCTTGTTCTTCGGTTTCAGCAACAACAAAACCTCCTTTTGGTAAAAAATAAGCTGGGATACGATGTCCCCACCATAGTTGGCGGCTGATACACCAATCTTTAATATTCTCAAGCCAATGTCTATAGATATTTTTATATTTGACCGGATAGAATTTTATTTCATCGTTCATAACCGGATCAAGAGCCATTTTAGCCAAATGTTCCATCTTTAGGAACCACTGCATGGATAACTTTGGCTCAATAACCACATCGGTACGTTCTGAAAATCCTACTTTGTTTGTATATGCTTCAATCTTTTCGAGTAGCCCTGCTTTTTGCAAGTCTATTTCGATTTGCTTACGTACATCGAAACGATCCATCCCCACATACATACCGGCAGCTTCGCTAATAGTTCCATTATCGTTGAATATATCAATTGATGGCAGATTGTACTTCTCTCCCAACATATAATCGTTTGGATCGTGAGCTGGCGTTACTTTCAAGCAACCGGTTCCGAATTCTATATCTACATAATCGTCTTCAATAACAGGGATGATACGGTTTACCAAAGGTACGATCACTTTTTTACCTTTTAGATGTTGATTCTTCGGATCGTTTGGATTAATGCACATTGCCGTATCGCCCATGATCGTTTCGGGGCGTGTTGTAGCTACAATAGCATATCCGTCTTCTCCTTCTATTTTGTATCTCAAATAATATAATTTTCCATGCTCTTCTTTATATACAACTTCTTCGTCAGATAGAGCAGTCAAAGCTTTTGGATCCCAATTTACCATTCTTACGCCACGGTATATAAGTCCTTTTTGGTATAAATCACAAAATACTTTGATGACGCTTTCACTACGTGTTTCGTCCATAGTAAATGCTGTCCGATCCCAATCGCACGATGCACCTAATTTTCGAAGCTGTTTTAGAATAATACCGCCATGTTCTTCAGTCCAATCCCAAGCATGCTTTAAGAATTCATCGCGTGTAAGGTCTGTTTTCTTTATGCCTTGCTGGGCTAGTTTATTTACGACTTTTGCTTCTGTTGCAATCGAAGCATGGTCGGTCCCTGGTATCCAACAAGCATTTTTTCCTTCCATTCGGGCGCGTCTCACCAAAATATCTTGAATGGTATTGTTCAGCATGTGTCCCATGTGGAGCACACCTGTTACATTTGGTGGAGGAATCACGATAGTATAAGGTTCGCGATTATCGGGTTTCGAACTAAAAAGATGATGATCGCACCAATATTGGTACCATTTGGATTCCACGTCAGTGGGATTGTATTTGCTTGGTAATTCCATTTTACTTTGAATATTAACTATATATAATTGGCCGCAAAATTACAAAAAACAATTGGAAACGGAAAAAGAAAAGACAATACATTGTTTATGTATGGTGGATAAGAATAAAAAAATGGGGTAAAATACAATCGTTGTTTTATTGCTCAAGTGAGTTGTTATGATAATATTCTTTGTTAGTTCATAATGGTAAGTAATATTGGATTGATTGTGAAGCTACTTTTTACTTGCAAATAGTATAAAAATGAACTCCTGTTAAAGAAGTTATATAGATATGCTTACATTATCAAAAAGAGATGATAAGAGCGTTTTGCCTTTTCAAAAAGAAAGTTTTTTTAATTTTATTATGAAAAAATGATTTTTTATTTTGTTGTTTAATATAAAAGTGATACATTTGTGCCGAAATAATAAACCCAAAGACTAAAAGTTAGGCTTGTGAAAGACATGGAGGTATGTTCTATCGGGAGATAACAACTATCTATCGTTTAAGCCTAATGAGAAAAGTTTAATTGTTTAGGATTATAGAAGTAAGTTTAGAAAAGTTGTATTGTAATTTCTATCAATTTGTTTAAAGAGAGAGAATACGTTATGAAGTAGGTTGTTTTTTTGAGGTAAGAAAAAGATTGTTCAGGATGACTTTATTTATTAATTATTGACAAATTATGAAAAAGATTGAAGCGATTATTCGTAAGTCAAAATTTGAGGAAGTGAAACAAGCACTTTTGGAAGCTGATATCGAATGGCTTTCATATTATGATGTTCGTGGAGTCGGAAAGACTCGTCAAGAGAGAATATTTCGAGGTATTGTTTATGATACGAGTTCCATAGAGCGAACAATGATTGTTTTGGTTGTTCGCGATATTAATGTAGATAAAACCGTGAAAGCGATAATGGAAGAGGCTAGGACGGGGGATATAGGAGATGGGCGAATTTTTATATCATCTATAGATGATTCTATTAGGATACGCACAGGTGAACGGGGTGATATATCACTCTATGACCAAGCGGAAGAAGAAAAAAAATAAGCACAACAATACATTTGATAAAATATTAATAAAGGATAACGAAAAAGTAAGGATAACTATGAAACGATATTTATATTTGATACTCATTCTTTTGTTTTTAATGCCTTTTAGTGCTATGGCGCAAGGTGCTGTAGCTACTACTCCCGTTTTAAATGCCGGTAATACTGCATGGATAACGATGGCTACGATATTAGTGATGTTGATGACCATTCCGGGATTGGCTTTATTTTATGGTGGTTTGGTCAGACAAAAAAATGTGTTGAGCATTATTATGCAATGTCTGATTTGTGTTTGTGTGGTTAGTGTCTTGTGGGTGGCTTTCGGTTATAGTTGGGTGTTTGGCAAAGGATTTCAAGGTATGGCTATAGGTAATTTTATCGGTGGATTTGATAAAGTATTCCTCAATGGTGTAACTACCGGTTCTATTTTGTCACCTGCCGGTATACCCGAAATTACTTTCGTACTTTTCCAGTGCATGTTTGCTGTTATTACTCCGGGACTTATCATCGGCTCTTTTGCAGAGCGAGTGAAGTTTTCCGGCTTTTTATTTTTTACCGTATTGTGGTCTATTCTAGTTTACAATCCGATGGCTCATTTTGTATGGGGAGGCGGTTGGCTACAGCAAATGGGGGCTATCGACTTTGCCGGTGGAACTGTTGTTCATATCAATGCTGGAATATCGGCTTTAGTTATGGCTTTGATGCTGGGAAGTCGTAGCGATTATAAGTCAGGGCATCCTACTTCTCCTCACCAAATACCTTATGTCTTTATCGGCGCAGCTTTTTTGTGGCTAGGTTGGTTCGGCTTCAATGCCGGTAGCGGATTGACAGCAGATGGACTTGATGCCAACGCTTTTTTGGTAACTCATATTGCTACTTGTGTATCTGCTCTTACATGGATGATAATCGATTGGGTACTTAACAAAAAGCCTACTACCGTGGGTGTTTGTACAGGTGCTGTAGCAGGTTTGGTTGCCATTACTCCCGCATCAGGATCAGTTGGGATATTAGGAGCGATTGCCATTGGGGCTATTTCTGCAATTGTTTGCTTTTGGATGGTGGCTTATGTTAAAATCAAACTGAATTATGATGATTCGCTTGATGCTTTTGGTGTACATGGCATTGGTGGAATTATCGGTTCTATTCTTACTGGTGTATTTGCAACTAAAGCTATTACAGGACCTACAGGTGCTGAAGGTGCTTTGTTTGGCAATTGGCATCAGCTTTTAGTTCAAATCATTGCGACACTGTTTTCTATAGTATACAGCGGTGTACTAACATACATTTTGTTTAAAATCGTAGATAAATTAATAGGCATCAGAGTTGCGCCTCGTGAAGAGGAGGAAGGTCTGGACGTCTACGAACATGGCGAAAATGCTTATAACAGTTAGTTGATGATAATCTAACGATTGTAAGTTAATATTATTATTGTAAGAGTGCTCTTCGTGAGAAGGGTGCTCTTTTTAGTCTTTGTTTCATCAGGTTTAGTCTTCTTTGGGTAAGTATTTGTCTTTTCCAAAAGCCCAACCCAAATAGTGTATCGGTAACTGGCGGGCCTTTCCATTGAATATAATAGTGATACTAGTCTTCAAGTTGCAATGTAAATTAACCATCTGCTTTTCGTTTGTTTCAACATACAGTTTGTTACCTATTTTGTTGATTTTGCAATTGTATCCTATATATTCTTCATTCGGGTGCTCTATAACAAAAGCATTGGTTAGCATACTTTCGCTCATACATTTGAATATTTCATGGACATCGTTGTCTTGTGTATTAACGGTTTGCCAATCGCTTACCATTCCTACATATTGTTCGCCTACAATAAAGGAATGCGTTTTATACAAATCGGGATGTGGATTACCTAAATTAATTGAATCTGCAGCATAGTGTGGATCGGCGCTGCACGTTTGTTTAGCTCTTATGTAGGGATCAACGATGAAAGCCCATCTCAAGTCACCTGTTTTGTAGTCTATTAGATTAATAAAGGCACCCATTGCGTTGTAGGTTTGTAATAGCCATTTTTCATCACCGGTCAGCAGATAGGCATAGTAAGTCGCATATGTCCTCCATGCACTCCAGCCATGTGGAGAACAAATCATATTTGGTAGCATTTGTACGTCATATTGTGCTTCCCCATAACGGATTGTACCCCCTCTGCGGCGGGCATCAGGAACTCTTAATTGTGTAAGGCAGTCGTGACTTTGCAAAATCCTCAACATGGCATTGGTATAGTGTTGTCTATCCTTTTCGTCTTTTTGCATTAAGGCCAGCATGCCTATTTGCAGTGCCGAACAAGACATCATCCCGTCTTCGAATGCTTTTTCACCTTCTGTTTCGAAATTACCTTGTTGCGCAACTAGTTGGTCAATGGCTCGTTTTGCTGAGTTATAATGTCTTTTGGCTGCACTTTGCCAAAAAGTGTTTTCTTCTGCGACTTCTTGTTCTGCAATTGACAGCTCGAGCATACTTTTGGCTATGTATATAACGCTGGTATAGACGTTTTGATGATTAACATAGGCACCATCTTTTTGCCGTTGCGATGTGTTCATCAACCAATCGGCTAACTTTGATGCATGGAGCAAATCTTTTATTTGCTTTTCGGCATAATATTTTTCAACCAATATACCGATAGTAGTTGAGGTATTTTGAATTCGTTCTTTATAATAAAGTGGACTAATATTAATAGAATCATATAATTTATTGTATAAGTAGTCGAATCGTTTGCTAAGTGTTTTGTCTATCTCTTTATCCGGAAAATATTTTGCAGCAATAAATGCCGAATAAAATCCATACCAACTTTCAGCGTGTGAAGTTGGCTTCTGTTGATATTTTAAAGTCGCTTTTCTTGCTTGTTCCAATGTCCATTGATAAGAAGCATGTGCTGTTAACATCGCCTCTGATCGGTAATTTCCATCATCTACTGTCACTTTATATAGTCCCACTTGCGGAAGTTTACATTTTATTCGATAGATGCCTTTCGAAATAGCTTTCGTATTGATACTTAGTGGTTGTCCTTCATCATTACAAACACTGACTTCTGGTCTGTTGGCAAAGACGTCAAAGATGGCTGTCTCATTTGGACAGAATGCTGTTTGTTGCATTTGTATCATCGGGAAATTGGCCACTTGATGAATGGTAGCTTCAAAGAATTCAGGCTTGTCGATAGGTATAAATGCAATGATCCATCTTTTTAATTGTCCTGGTTTCAGCTCATTTAAGTTTTGTGGGTGGCGATCGGGTAGAGGAAGTGCATTTAATAAATCAATGTTGAGAGATTCTATTCGGTGCCCCATAAACCAATCCGATGCAGGGTCTCGGTAACCTAAGTTGTAATCAAGGCTCCATGATGCAATCGGACGTGGTGAAACAATTCCTAGAGTATGTCTTAAAGGTGTCTGTAAGTAGCCAAAAAAATGTGTTTTTTCATTGCGCATCAGTGTAGGAAAATATTTGCCTAACCAATCGGGGTATTTATCCATATAGGTATCAATACCTAGTTTTATACCAGCTTTCGTTGGCCTGAATAATTGTTTACCGGTATTTTTTAGAGTGATGAATAAGGCCGGCATACCTTTCCATTGTTCATAGTGTAGATGACAGACAATGTCGTCAATTTTAGCATGAAAGATTTTCATCTTTCCACCTCTCCATTCGGTAATGATATCTTTATCTCCTTTGTTGATATAAAAAGCCGGTCCTTTAGTTTTGTTACCTTTGAAAAAAGGAATAGTATCATTTCCTTGTCTATCCTTAAATATGATTTGCTCCAAATACCCTTGATTCGATATTTGCCAATTCCATGCTTTTATCCTTTTTATTAAAGGATGAGCGCTGCATGTTATGGAACTAGTTACTCCTATGAGCAAGCATAGTACGATTTTCTCTATCATAGTACGTTTTGTTAACATAATCACTCCTTGTTAGTCCCTGATATCAATCGATTTTGCGAATATACTAATAATATTTTGTTTATGGAATGAATAAGGAGGGAATTGTGTAGAGAGAAATTTAGTGGTAGAGCCAAGAATAGCATAAGGCAAGAACAAAATATTGTCATTATGTTTTCGATAAGCCATGGTTATTTAGTAGTTTTGCAAGATTATAATCGCGACCTTATTTGATTCGGTTAAAAAGTGAGTAAGCATGAAATTAAAAAAACGACACATTGTCTTAATAGTATTATTGATTACGGTTATTTTAGCCCAGATTATTCCTTCATGGGGACGATGGTATGCCTCTGATTTTTATCCGGTATTTTCGTGGCTATTTACTGGAATATCAGCCATCATTCCGTTTTCTATTGGAGATGTTTTTGTTACATTTTCACTATTTGTAGTAATTTTAATGCCTATATATATCCGGTATAAGTATCACATGCGCTGGGGGAAAATTCTATCGTGCGATATAGAATATTTATTATGGGTTTATATCTGGTTTTATATTGCATGGGGATTGAATTATTCTCAACCGCATTTCATGCAACGTACCCATATTAAGCCTGTGCAATATACTTCCGCGTTGTTTGCTCGTTTTGTTGATCATTATATTACTGATTTGAATAATAGCTATGTTGCATCCTTTTCGGTTAATAAGGAGAATGTTAATAGAGAAATACCTCTTATTTATAGCAAAGTAGGTGACTCTCTTAAAATTCATGCACCTCAACATAACTATCTCAGGCCTAAAACAATGCTCTTTTCTGATTTTATATCCAGTGTTGGCGTATCGGGATATATGGGCCCATTCTTTTGCGAGTTTCATCTTAATCGCAATTTGTTACCTATCGATTATCCTGCTGTTTATGCTCACGAGATGGCACATCTATTGGGTATATCATCGGAAGCAGAGGCAAACTTTTATGCATACGAAGTTTGTCTTCGGTCTGATAATCCGTCGGTGCGTTTTAGTGGCTATTTTTTTATAATGGGATATGTATTGAGTAATGCCAAGATACTGATGACGACTGAACAATTTAATCGGGTAAAACGACTTATTCGCCCAGAAATAAAGCGATTGTATACTTATCATCGTTATTATTGGCAGGCTCTTTATAGCCCAACTCTTGGAGCTGCTCAAAATTGGCTTTACGAACTTTATTTAAAAGGAAATAAAATAGAAAACGGGCAAAAAAACTATTCTCAAGTAGTGGAATTGCTCATCAGTTATGAACGATATAAAAAAATGATATAATGCATACTAAAGAAGAAAAAATGGAAGCCTTTGGTCGTTTCCTTGATATTATGGATGAGTTGCGGGTGAAGTGTCCATGGGATAGGAAACAAACCAATGACAGTTTGCGTCCCAATACCATTGAAGAGACTTATGAATTGTGTGACGCTTTGATACGTGGTGATAAAAAAGATATTTGTAAAGAACTGGGTGATGTGTTGTTGCATGTGGGCTTTTATGCCAAAATAGGTTCTGAAACAGGCAATTTTGATATGAAAGATGTATGTGACCGACTCTGTGAGAAACTTATTTATCGCCATCCTCATATTTATGGTAATGCTTCGGCTAAAGATGCGAATGAAGTTATTCAAAATTGGGAACAGCTTAAATTAAAGGAGAAGGATGGTAACAAATCTGTGTTGAGTGGAGTACCCGCTGCTTTACCATCGGTAATCAAGGCCTATCGTATGCAAGACAAAGCTCGTAACGTTGGTTTCGATTGGGAAGAGAAAGAACAGGTGTGGAATAAAGTAAAAGAAGAATTTGATGAATTGCAAGTCGAAATCTCTCAGATGGACAAAGATAAGGCGGAGGGTGAATTTGGAGATCTTTTTTTCAGTCTTATAAATGCTGCTCGTCTGTATGGAATAAATCCTGATAATGCCCTCGAACGTACCAATCAAAAGTTCTTGCGCCGTTTCAACTATCTTGAAGAACACACCATAAAGCAAGGGAGGAACCTTAAAGATATGACTCTTGCAGAAATGGATGACATTTGGGATGAAGCAAAAAAGAAAGGGTTATAAAAGGAAAGCCCAATAAGACAACTGTTAGATTAGTTTTATTGGGCTTTTATTGTTTATCTGTACTAATTCAAATAAGTACTTAGGTATTTTGGCTCCTATTTTCTTAGAGCCTGTTCTATATCGTTGATAATATCGTCAACATCTTCAATTCCGATTGATAATCTGATCAAATCGGGCGCTACTCCTGCTTCTCGAAGTTGTTCATCGCTCATTTGACGATGTGTATGGCTTGCAGGATGTAGAATGCAGGTACGGGCATCTGCAACATGAGTAACGATGGCAATGAACTTAAGATTGTCCATAAAGTGAATACTTTCTTCACGTCCTCCTTTTAGTCCGAAAGCAATAACTCCCGATGTACGCCCTTTGTCCATGTATTTTGTCGCTAAAGAGTGATATTTATCACTAGAGAGCCCTGGGTAATTAACCCAAGCTACTTGGTCATTTGCTGCAAGCCATTCTGCTACTTTTTGTGCATTGCTGCAATGCTGTTTTACTCTTAGATGAAGAGTTTCAAGACCTAGATTCAGCAAAAAACAGTTGAAAGGAGAGGGGATGCTTCCCAAATCGCGCATAAGTTGAGAAGTCGCTTTAGTGATATAAGCCAATTTGCCGAATGCTTTTGTGTAGACTAACCCATGATAAGAGGCATCGGGTTGTGTCAATCCAGGATATTTATCAGCATAGGCTTCCCAATCAAAATTGCCGCTATCTATAATTGCACCTCCTACACTTGTAGCATGACCATCCATATATTTAGTAGTAGAATGAGTAATAATATCTGCTCCCCATTCTATTGGACGGCAATTGATAGGTGTCGGAAATGTGTTGTCTACAATAAACGGTACGCCATGACTATGAGCAACGCGTGCGAATTTTTCAAAGTCAAGGACTTGAACGCCTGGGTTGGAGATACTCTCGCCGAAAAGAAGTTTGGTGTTTGGACGGAAAGCTGCGCTTATTTCTTCTTCAGAAGCATCGTCGTCTATAAAAGTACATTCAATGCCAAGCTTTTTCAATGTTGTACCAAATAGATTGTAGGTCCCACCATATATATTCTTAGAACTAACAAAATGGTCACCTGCCTCACATATATTAAATATGGCAAAGAAATTGGCTGCTTGTCCCGAAGATGTAAGGATTGCAGCAACGCCTCCTTCTAATTCTGCAATTTTTTTGGCTACAGCTTCATTGGTCGGATTTTGTAAGCGGGTATAGAAGAATCCGTTATCTTCTAGGTCGAACAACTTAGCCATTTGTTCACTAGTATCATATTTGAACGTGGTACTTTGATAAATAGGTAGAACACGAGGTTCTCCTTTGGTTGGTTTCCAGCCGCTTTGGACACAAAGTGTGCCGAGATTCAGTTTCTTGTTTTCCATTTTAATTTAAAACTCTGCTTGTATATTTTCTTATTAAAGTAAATTTTTTCTATCATTCTTAAAGTAAAAGCTATAAAGAATAGGAGGCGAATGAATACTTTGATTTCAATATTTGCAATCTGTAGATACTTTTTTCAGCTTTTATCTTTATAGAATTTACATCTTCTCTTGTACTGCTTTTCCTTCGTTTCCATACCGATCTATTGCAGTCACCGCAAAATAATTTTTTGTCTTCCAAGATTCGATAGGCATATATATGTAAGTAGTTCCTGGAACTCTTTGTGCTATAATATTTTCCGGTTTTGTCGTGTCGACCGGATAAGTATCGGAAGCGTATATAATATACATAGGAGCATTTCGTTGATCGTTATCTCGAGATGCTTTCCATGTTAATGTTATGTTATCTTCTTCGTGCTTAACTTGTAGATCGTATGGTGCCGTCGGTGGAATACTGTCGAGCCATGTCGTAGGAGGTTGTAAAGCAGGGTATATGTATTTGTCATTAGCCAATCCATCATAAATACCCTTTGTGTTTTTCATTAGAAACTCCAATCGAAAATGACTTTCACCTGCAAGCTTGTTTGCCCTGATGAAATTTATTTGCCGCATAATGTCGTCAAAACTCCAATTGCCTTCTTGCGGGAGTAGAAAATAAGTTCCCAATGCCGGAGCAATGTGCCGCCCATTACTTTGTTCATACCAATCGAGTGCAAATGGATAAAAATTATCTCCACGGAAATACATCATTGGGAATATTTGGTCTTGGATACCTTCGCGCATCCATCTTTCAGGATCTTGGCAAACGGTATAAAAAGCATTCCATCCGTGTGATGTATATCGTGATGTATCACGATATTTGCCTACAGGACAGCTACAAACTTTTACCCAGGGTTTGATTGCTTTGATACCGTTGTATAGATAACGTACTATTTCAGTAATATTGTCTCGGCGCCATTCCAGAATGGAACGTCCGCCACCGTATTTTTTATAGTCAGCACCATCAGGAAATTTGTTTCCACAATACTCGGGATATCGCAAGTAGTCGAAAACAACGCCATCTATATCATAATTTTCTGTTATCTCTCGACAAATATCCATTAAATAAATTTTCGTGTTCGGCTTAGCAGGATTCAAAAAATATTCTGTTTTGTAGGTAGTACAAATACCACTTGTATGATATAGAGCTGAGTGTTTTCCTAATGATGCAACGTGTCGTTTTGATCCTAAAGGAATGGCAACAACCCAAGCGTAGCATTCCATTCCCCTTTTATGACATTCGTTTATGACGAAGGCTAATGGGTCATATCCCGGATCTCCTGCTATTTTATCTGTCAGATATTGATTCATTGGTTCTATTTTAGAGTAATAGAACACATCGTCACGGCTTCTGGTTTGAAAGAGTACGGTATTGAAATTTGCCGCTTTAAGCTTGTCAAGAATAGTCTGTAAGTCGGCTTGTTGTTTGCGCATTTTGTCTGGTGAAGTAGCTCTTGTGCGAGGCCAATCCAATCCATATGCAGTCGTAAGCCATGCAGCTCTTATTTCTCTTTTAGGCTGAGCAGAGACATTAATGAGTACAAAAAGTAGAATGAAAAATATCGTCGTTACTCTTTTCATCGTATGTTTTATGTTTTTTATGATTGCAAAGTTAGTAAAAGTGCCGTTATTTTTGGGAGTTTTCATTGAATATGTTACTTTTGTAATTGATAAAAGTTATGCTGTGATTACATTTATACAAACTTTCATGATGTTGATAACAGGTTGCTTTACTTAATAAGATTGCTAATGAAAATGAAAAAATATAGACGATCCACTTGGATTGTTGCTGCCTTGCTTATATATATAACAGCAACAGCCATTTACATATTGCCTCACAATTTAATAGAGACAAGTGTTGAGAAAATATGTACTTTATTCTTCTCTTATATTATCGCTTTTATATTGTGGATTGTTCTGCGGAAAAAAGAAAATAAACATAAACAAGCATGATTTGAAAGAAGTATGAACAATTTGAAATGATAAGAATGATGAAAAAATTATTTATCGGCTTATGCTTACTGGTATTGTCAGTAGCGGCCAATGCGCAGTTCGAACGGGGTAAAATCTTATTGAATACATCCGTTACAGGGATTGATCTATCTTATAGTGATTCTGAAAAAGGACATTTCGGCCTTGATGCGATGGGCGGTTATTTTGTTTTGGATAACTTTGCCTTGACAGGTACATTGGGTATGGATTTGAGGGACAATTTAGATAAATATTATGTTGGGGTAGGAGGTCGTTATTATTTACAGGATAATGGGATTTTCTTTGGTGGCATGATTAAAGATACTTCATATCGTTACAAGAATGATAATAATGAAAATGATTTCTCACTAGTGGGCGAAGCCGGTTATGCATTTTTTCTTTCTAAGACAGTAACGATAGAACCTTCTGTTTCTTATAATTTGAGTCTTTCAAACAGTGACTATAGCAAGCTTGGATTCAAACTTGGATTTAGTTTCTATTTCTAACGCAATATAAAAATAAATGTGTATTTTTGCTATCCAATTAACTTAACTTTAATTACTTTTTGTTGTAAATGAGGCGCTTTTTTAGAACTTTCTTGTACCTTTTATCTATACATGTTATAGCCCTATTGATCTTAACTGTATTCAGGTTTATATTATTGTGTACTATTCATTCTGCCATAACTCCAGCTTATCAAAGTAATTGGCAAATGCAGGCTATTGCATTTTTGAGAGGCCTTTGGTTCGATAATGTTATAGCGTGCTATATATTATTGCTTCCTCTAATTGCTTTGATGATAACTTCTCTGTTCGGATATTATGGCAAGTCATTTTTTAGGGGTGTCAATATCTTCCTTCTTATCTTTTATGCTATTGATTTTGGTGTGTCGGCTGCGAATATTCCTTATTTTAGTTATTTTTTTAAGAACATAAACTCATCTATCTTCAATTGGTTCAGTTATGGTACGACGACTATGGGGATGGTTACAGGTGAAAAATCTTATTATATTTATATCTTTTATTTCCTGTTAGCGGTAGTAACTCTTGTTTATGCTATGCGTAGACTTTCACGCTATTTTTGTTTTCAAATTCAGCAAACTCCAAAGAAAAATTATAATGTGTGGGTTAGAAGGGCTGGACTTTTCGTCGCTTCTTGTTGCCTTATCGGTTTGTGTGTATTTGGAATGCGTGGGCGTAGAGGTTATAATCCTATTAAGGTAAGTGCTGCATATTATTGTGATGATCCCTCACTCAATCAATTAGGTATTAGTCCTGCTTTTAATCTTTTAGGAAGTAGCCTTGATGAAATGAAGACCGAAAATCGTTATCTGACTTTAATGCCTGATGCCGAAGCAATTAGTAATGTTCGCCAATACTTGGATCGTCATTCTGATGGTTCTATTTCTCCGATTGCCCAACAAATTGTTGCAACGGGCTGTCCTACTAAACAGAATTTAGTGATTGTTTTAATGGAGTCTATGTCTGCTCATCTCATGGGGCATTTTGGACATTCACCTTCGCTTACTCCTTTTCTTGATAGTTTATATGGACGTTCATTGTGTTTTAATAATTTTTATTCGGCTGGCAATCATACCAATCATGGGCTTTATTCTACGCTATATTCTTTTCCTTCCGTTATGAAACGGAATTCGATGAAAGGCTCTGTAATCCCTATTTATTCCGGTTTGCCTACTGTACTGAAAGCAAACGGTTATCTTAATATGTTTTTTATGACTCATGAGTCGCAGTATGATAACATGAATGCTTTTTTCCGTACGAATGGATTCGATCGTATTTACTCACAAGAGGATTATCCCAAAGATAAAGTTGTGAATAGTTTTGGGGTTCAAGACGATTATCTTTTTAGTTATGCCATACCGGTTCTTAACAAAGCAGCTTCTACTGGCCGACCTTTTTTTGCAGCATTAATGACTATTAGCAATCATCCTCCTTATATCGTTCCGGCAAGTTTTCATGCTCGTTCTCATAATACAGAAGACCAAATAGTAGAATATGCCGATTGGGCAATCCGTTGTTTTATGCAAGAAGCTAGTAAACAGCCTTGGTTTGATAATACCATCTTTGTCTTTTTAGGCGATCATGGTAAGATTGTTGGTAAAGCCGATTGTGAAACGCCTCTTTCGTACAATCATATTCCGCTTATCGTATATGGGCAATCTGTTAAACCTGCAGTACGTCAAGATTATGCTGGTCAGATAGATGTGGCACCTACTCTATTGGACCTATTAAATATCAGTTATACACAAAACAATTTTGGTATCGATTTGATGCGACAGAAACGTCCTGCCGTCTTTTTTACTACCGACAATTCTATTGCAGTTCGCGATGCATCTCATTTGTACGTATACAATCCTGGTACTCGGCAGGAGTTTTGTTATAATATGAATGGCTGCCATTGTTCTCAGGCGAAAATGAATGAGCAGTTTGTGACATTGAAGAAATATTGTTTTTCAATGATACAAGCTACGGAGGTTCTTACTCACTGTGGAAAAACTATTGATAAATCAAAGAATTCGAAATATTATTATTGATTTTCTCATATTGTAAGTAGATGTCTTTTTTAATGAGAAATAAGATTAATGGAGAAAAACGAATCATATGTATTTTGATGTTATGAAAAAGAAGTTATTTATACATAATGATTGTATTGAAATCCCTGCGATATTGTGGGGAAGCTCTCAAAATAAGCTTATTATAGCGGTTCATGGAGATATGTCTAACAAGGAAGATAAAGTTATAGAATTACTTGCCGAGACTGCCATTAATAAAAACTATAGTGTTTTGAGTTTCGATTTGCCTGAACATGGAGACCGTAAGAACAATCACGATTATGAATGCAATCCTTCACATTGTGTTTCCGATCTTCGTGCCGTTTATTCGTATGCTTCTACATTGAGTGTAGAGATAGATCTGTTCGCTTGTAGTATTGGAGTGTATTTTAGTTTGTTAGCTTTGCATGGATTAAGTATCCGAAAAGCTTTGTTCCTTTCTCCTGTTGTTAATATGGAGCGAATAATACAGAGCATGATGAATGGTTTTGGCGTGACAGAGGAAAGGCTAGAACGCGAGCAGAAAATACCTCTGCCTATAGGCAAAATACTTGATTGGTCGTATTATACATACGTTAGGCAGCATCCTATAAGTTTTGGCTGGAATTCATCTGTTGCGATACTCTACGGTTCGAAAGACACACTATCTCCACGAGAAGAAATTGAAGCTTTTTCTCATCAATGTAAAGCTCGACTCACTTTATTGGCTGATGGTGAGCATTACTTTGCTTCAAATGAGCAATTGAGTTCTTACAAGGAATGGTTGAGCTTGAACTTATAAAGTATCATGATTTGTAGTCTTACAAAGTTAAAAGCTATTCAATGAGATTATTTCATTTGTTTGATCATAATTTTCATAAGAAATGAGCTGCTTTAGAAAATGGATGAAGTACGCCGTTTTATATCAAAATGTAGCCCTCAGCTATCTGTATGGTATCGTTTAGACCGAGTCTAAATAGACCCCTACCGGAAATAACGTTCCTACAATATGCTCTTGGCCCGATTTCAAGACCTCTTTTCGCTGGCGTTGTATACGGTACATCATTAATATGCTGTGTGATAGTGCGTAATGGTGTCATACTGAAGTGACAAAGGTTGAAAATAGAGTTGTATTACTGAAAAAAGAAATCGATAAATAGTCGCATATATGTTGTCTTATTTCCATGTAAATAATTAGAATGCTACCCCATTTCAGCAAAAGAAAGCAACGATAAAATGCTTTGAATACAATCATTTTTCACAACATATTTCAAAGTGAACATTCTCCGATATTCTGATACTTTGTTATCCCAACATAGACTACAGACTATTGTAGAGCACTATTTTTGCTATTGTTCCATCGCTCGAATATAGCTCGAATTAGAGCCGCAACATAGGCGTATCGCATGTAATTCACTGATAGACAGAGAGAAATTCATAAGGACGAAAATAAATGTTTCTAGTTACAAACTTTTAGTTTCGTCCTTATGAATTTTTATGTTCGTCGTTATCATTTTTCGAAAACACAGTGACGATTCCGCGCATTTGAAAGTATCATTTCGATATGGTTAAAATAGTATCAGTTTTGTTCTCCATGTTCACTTCTGAAAACGTGGTCGAAAAAAGAATTCTCACACGCCAACTTTCAGTACCCCCTTGTATCGCCCATTATCAGGGCCCAATTGAGAGAAATCATAACGCATTGATTCTCTGCGAGAAGACATGTTTTTCGTGTCCCGTTTCGACGTCATGCACACGTATGTGTCTGGCATACAGTTAGTAACGGTGACAGTAATGTCTTCGTAACTAAAATAGAGAAAACGAGGTTTTACATATCTACACGAGGTATCTTTAAGTATCGGTAAGAACCGGCGACTTCAACAAATCTGTATTGTCTTTATTCTTCCAAAACGTCATATGCTCCTAAAAATGTTGTCGTATGTTAGTTTTTCCGAAAACTTAAGGACGTCACCGAAAAAACTAACATACGACAACGGCGACTGTGAACTTGTCTCACCTTGCAAAAAATCAGACGTATGTCGCAGCGGTAACTAACGGATGTTGTTGGAGAAACTAACGTTAGTTGTCAGGATAACTTCTGTTAGTTACCGCAGTAACATCCGTTAGTTATGGTGGTGACATACGTCTGTTTTTTAGACCATTGTTTATTAAGGTTTTATTGCTAATGTTTGGCTCCGATTATCGGTGGGCCGTATTCTTTTTAAGAATCTTTACATGATAGAAAACAAAAGCTCGAACTATACCACATAGTCCGAGCCCCATTTTTGTCGTGAAATTCAATTATTTACTTAGCGCATTTCTTTTCGCAAGCCTTTGTACCTTTCTTAGCACAACATGGCTTCGTTGTTTTTTTGTCAGCCGATTTAGCACATTTGCAGGGCTTAGTGCATTTTTTCTTGTCGCATTTTGGGCCACACGTACAAGTTTTCTTTGCGGCTGCTTTCTTTACTGTAGCTGTTTGCTCTGTTTTAGCAGGAGCTTCCTTTTTTTGAGGAGTGCCGGCATAAACTGTTGATGTTCCTAGTGCCATCACACCAACTAAAGCTAAACTCAATAAATACTTCTTCATAATTTTTACTTTTTATAACTGAATTGTCTAATTATTGAACACGACAAAGATAGAATCTTTATTTAATATATCCAATTAGAGAATTATTATAAATAGATTAGAATTCTATTAGAGGCTATCCATGTATAAGAAGCCATACGTTGAGAGCTAAAATGAGAATCGCAATAATATACAATAAGGCTTTCATTCGTTTGCCGTTTGCATACTTTCCCATTACTTGTTTAGAAGAAGTAAGATATACTTGAGCAAAGATTGTAAAAGGTAGTTGGACACTGAGTAACATTTGTGACCAAAGCAGCCCTTGGAAGGGGGTACTTATGAAAAGAATGATGGCATAGGCTCCGACTAGAGATAGAAGTACTCCCGTGCGGGAATGTATATCGCTGATATTATATGATTCGCCAAAGATTCCACTAAAAATAGAACCGCCAGCCATACCGCTTGTAATAGTCGACGATAATCCTGCCATGAGTAGGGCTACGGCGAAGATCAATCCTGCCGAATTGCCAAGCAGTGGAGTTAAAAGCTGCTGGGCCTGATCCATTTCATTGACCTGTATGCCTTTGGTAAAAAAGGTCGATGCCGCTAATAATATCATTGCGCTGTTGATAGCCCAACCCACGGACATGGCAAAGAGTGTATCAAAGAACTCAAACTTTAGTGTACGCTGTATTTCTTTGTCCGATTTTTGGTTGATTTGTCGACTTTGTATTACTTCCGAATGAAGAAAAAGATTGTGAGGCATAACGATAGCGCCCAATATACTTAGAATAACAAAGAGACCGCCATTGGGTATTTCTGGCTTAACCCAAGCCACAGCAGCTTCTTGCCAGTTGATTTTAACTAAAAACAATTCGTATAAGAAAGAAATGCCTATTACAGAAACGAAACTGATAATGTATTTCTCGACCAATCGGTATGAGTTGGTGAGCAACATCAATGCTGCGACTATTGTGATAATGAGAGAACCTATTTTGATTGGAATATGAAACAGCATATTCAACGCAATGGCTCCACCCAGTATTTCGGCAAGCGAAGTGAGCATCGATGCGGCAACAGCACTACAAAGTAATGGAATGGAATATTTTGGTTTAAGATGTTCATGAGCTGCTTCGGAAAGGCATTTGCCGGTAACGATACCTAAATGAGCTACGTTGTGTTGCAAGATGACAAGCATCACAGTAGATAGTGATATGACCCAAAGCAATGAATAGCCGAAACTGGCACCTCCGGCAAAGTTCGTTGCCCAATTGCCCGGGTCGATGAATCCTACTGTGACGATAAGTCCCGGACCAATGTATTTGAGAAAGTCTATACCGCCCAGGTATCGTTTGTGGTTCTTTTCCTTAAACAGGTGCAACCAATTTTTCATGCAGCAAATGTAGTAGAAATATTTTAATCTTATTTATTCTTCTTCAAAAAAATATGGTGATCAATGCTGTTTGGTAACTCACTCTCGTAGTGTGTAACCATGATCATAGTTTTGTCACGTCGAAGACAGAATGCTTCAATGATTTTTTTTACTCGGCGGCGGTTGTATGTATCGAGCCCGTGGAGTGGTTCGTCGAGGATAAGTAGCTCTGGGTCTTTGACAAATGCTCTTGCTAACAGTGCCAAACGCTGTTCGCCACTTGACAGTTGCAAGAAGGGGGTGTCTTTGTATGAAGCGATACCGAAAATATCCATCCACCACTCACATATAGCAAATTGGTCGGCACGAGGATGTTTATAGAGTCCGATGCTGTCGTGTAGTCCAGATGCTACGATGTCTATTGTGGGTAGGTTTTTCAGATATGCACGATGCATTTCGGGACTGACATAACCAATGTGTTTTTTTATCTCCCAAATACTTTCGCCACTACCTCGTTTCCGCCCGAAGAGGGTAATATCACAGGCATAAGATTGAGGATTGTCGGCACAAACCAAACTTAACAAAGTTGATTTGCCTGCACCATTCTCTCCGCCGAGAGCCCATTTCTCACCGCGGCGAACAAGCCAATTCAACTCTTTCAAAATAGTGCGCTCTCCATATACGATACTTACCTTATTGAGACGTACGACCTCTTCCGAATCGTAGTCGATATTGGTATATGGCAGTTCTAATATTTTTTGTTGTAGCTTCTCGTAGTTGTTTGCTTTGTTTGATGTGATAAAAGACTCGAGATACTTTTCTCGGTTTACTTTTGGATAGACCGTCTTTTGTATCACAGGGATAACATGTGATATAAAAGAGGGAATGTCATCGAGCATGGAAAGTACTAAAATAAGCTGTACGTTGCCTGTCTGTGATATTTGCTGAAGCAAATCGAGTAGTAATTGCCTGGTAGAAGTGTCAAGCCCTATAAAAGGATTATCCATGATCAATACTTTTGGCGAGGCAAGTAGTGCTTTTACAAGCTGAAACTTTCTAAGTTCGCCACTCGATAATAAAATAATCTTTTTGTGGAGCATGGAAGCGATGCCAAATAGTTCGAAGAGTTCTTTCTGGTATGTACTTTCAGTTACTTTTCCGAGCATATCGCATACTTCTGGAGTCGCTTCGGCATCTTGCGAGTTCCAACGCTGTTGGTAATAATAGTTATTATCTGCTGCACCGTATGAATCTCTAAAAGCGATATATTTCACATTATCGCTTACTCTAGAACTTTGAGACGATGAAAAATCGTAAGTGATGTTTCCTTCTTTTAGCGGATATTGTCCCGTTAGCATACCCACAAACAAACTTTTTCCTGCTCCATTCGGTCCTACAATGGCAATATGTTCTTGTTTGCCTATCTTTATATTCACCGGTTGGGCAAGTCGTATGACCGGATTGCGAGAAACTCCCCCTTCTATTGAAAAACTGTTATCCATATTACTTTATCATCATTGATTTATATATCGAATGATATTCTCTATGTTATTATAGTTGGCTGGGCAAAGGCTAAAACCTTTGGAAAGTCATATTTATATGATCTCCTTTATTTGTTTCAGTAAATGTTCTATTGTAATTGTTTCTGCTATTCTTTTATTTTCGCAGATAATCTCGAAAGATTTTTCTGTAACATTCACTACTATTGCCGATTTGCAATCCTCCGTTGCATCTATACCAATGCGTCTTAATGCTTTGCGGGCCATATCAAAACGCTTTCCATATCCTTTAATTCCGATACGATCGGTGATGGGATTGTTGATACAAAATAATCCTGTTTGTTCATCAAAAAGCACTCCATCGCACTTAAAGAAGTTCGTTAGCCTTTCGTTGATTGTAAGATCTTCGGGGGTTCCGGTAATCAATTCCTTACCTCGTTCCATCAGCCATATCTTATCTGCTATTTGCAGTGCTAGTTCTAAATCGTGAGTCGATAGTAGAATTGATTTGTCTGTTTCGTGACTTAGCCGACGCAATAGCAGCATAATTTCTACTCTACTGGGGAAGTCTAAAAAGGCTGTAGGCTCATCGAGTAGTATAATGGGAGTCTCTTGTACAAGAGCTTTTGCTATCATAGCCTTTTGTCTTTCGCCATCACTCAGTGTATTCAGTCTTCTCCTAACTAAGTTCTTAATACCGACTAATGAGATGGATTGCTCGACGATGTTTTCATCTTTTTCACTTAAATTACCCCAGAAATCGGTGTAAGGAGTACGTCCTAAAGAAATTAACTCTCTGACGGTCATCCCTTCTACTTCGCAACGATCAGTAAGCACTACGCTAATGAGTGAAGCCAATTCACTGCGCGAATATTCTTTAATGTTGTGTCCTTTCAGGTAAATATCTCCTTTAAGGGCTGGCTGCGACATAGATAGAGTACGAAGAAGAGTTGACTTGCCTGCTCCGTTGGCACCAAGCAAACAAGTCAATTCTCCACTAATCAGAGAAGTCTTAATACGATTTGCCACAATATGTGGTGTGTCTTTTCCCTGATAGCCGATAGATAGTTGATCTATCTTTATTGTTTCTAAATGATCGTCCGTCACAGTTATTTATATTCTGCCCAACTTCTGATTTTTAAATCATCGAGTGTCATAGTGCAGAAAGCTTTAATAAAAGCATCGGCCAATCGCGCATTCGTTATAAGCGGCACATTGAGATCTATAGCTGCACGACGAATTTTATAACCATTAGTCAATTCTCTTTCAGACAAATTCTTGGGAATATTGACTACCATATCTATTTCGTGATTGTGAAGCATATCAATAGCTTGTGGATTACCTTCTTCACTAGGCCAATATACTAATGTGCTGGGTATACCGTTCATGGCTAGAGCCAAATAGGTACCTTTGGTGGCATATAGTTTATATCCTTTGTCGACCAACATGCGTGCTGCACTCATCATATCAGCTTTTTGTCGTTGTGTTCCTGTCGACAGTAATACTGTTTTTTTAGGAATGCGATAACCAACTGAAAGCATTGATTTGAGCAAAGCGCTGGATGTGTTTTCACCGATACAACCAACTTCACCTGTTGATGCCATATCTACTCCAAGTACCGGATCGGCTTTCTGTAGGCGGTTGAATGAAAATTGTGAAGCTTTGATACCTACATAATCCAAATCGAATAAGTTCTTTGAAGGCTTTTCGACAGGAATACCCAGCATTACTTTTGTAGCAAGTTCAATAAGATTTAGTTTCAAGACTTTACTGACAAAAGGGAAAGAGCGTGAAGCGCGAAGGTTACACTCTATGACCTTTATATCGTTTTCACGTGCCAGATACTGTATATTGAAAGGACCCGAGATATGCAGTTCGCGAGCAATCTCTCGACTTATATGTTTGATACGTCGAACTGTTTCGATATATAATTTTTGTGGCGGAAATTGAATAGTAGCATCGCCTGAGTGAACACCTGCAAATTCGATATGTTCGCTTATGGCATAGGCAATGATTTCACCATCACGAGCTACAGCATCCATTTCTACTTCTTTGGCATGCTCGATGAAACGGCTTACTACAACAGGGTGTTTCTTTGATACATTAGCGGCTAGTTTCAAGAATCGTACCAATTCTTCATTGTTGGAACATACATTCATTGCAGCTCCCGAAAGAACATAAGATGGACGAACTAAAACTGGGAAACCTACTTGCTGAACAAACTTATCGATGTCTTCCATCGAAGTAAGCTCTTGCCATTCAGGTTGGTCAACATGAATCCTATCCAGCATTTCGGAGAATTTGTTGCGATCTTCGGCGTTATCGATATATTTGGCCGATGTTCCGAGAATATTTACATCCTGATCGTCAAGTCGCATAGCCAGATTGTTTGGAATCTGTCCTCCTGTTGATACGATAACTCCATGAGGTGCTTCTAGGTCGATAATATCCATTACTCTCTCGAATGTCAATTCGTCGAAGTAAAGTCTGTCGCACATGTCGTAGTCTGTCGAAACAGTCTCGGGATTATAGTTGATCATAACGGAACGGTATCCTTCTTTTCGGATAGTATTGAGCGCTTGCACACCGCACCAATCAAACTCTACGGACGAACCGATGCGATAAGCTCCAGAGCCAAGTACAACAACCGAACGTTTGTCGTTCTCGAAATTGATGTCGTGTTCTATACCGCTATAAGTAAGGTACAGGTAGTTGGTCTGCGCCGGATATTCGGCAGCCAATGTGTCTATTTGTTTCACAGCCGGAACAAGTCCAATACTCTTACGATAGTTTCGTACCATCATGATGCCGTCTTCCAAATCTCCGTCGTAATTGATTGCGCGTGCAATTTGGAAATCCGAGAATCCTTGTACCTTTGATCGCTGGAGCAGTTCGGTAGGCATCTCGGCCAGTTGAGTATGATTGTTACCCCATGCTTCAAGTTCATTGGCAGTATTGATGATGTTCATCAGCTTCTGCAAGAACCAGCAATCTATTTTTGTCAGTTCGTGGACTTGATCGACTGTATATCCAGCTCTGAAAGCTTTTGAGATAAGGAAAATACGTTTATCTGTCGGTTGTCTCAACGATTTGTCCAAATCGTCAATAATGAGTTCTTTGTTTTCTACAAATCCATGCATGCCTTGACCGATCATTCGCAATCCCTTTTGGATGGCTTCTTCAAAAGTCCGGCCAATAGCCATGACTTCGCCGACCGATTTCATAGAGCTACCCAATTCTTTGTCTACTCCACGGAATTTGCCTAAATCCCAACGCGGTATTTTACACACAACATAATCTAGAGCCGGTTCAAAGAAAGCACTTGTTGTTTTCGTTACAGAATTCTTTAATTCGAATAATCCATAACCCAATCCAAGTTTGGCAGCGACAAAAGCCAATGGATAACCTGTGGCCTTCGATGCTAGAGCTGAAGAACGTGATAAGCGGGCATTGACTTCAATAACACGATAATCTTCCGAATTGGGATCATATGCATATTGTACGTTGCATTCGCCAACGATGCCAATATGTCTGATAATGCGAATAGAAAGTTCGCGAAGTTTATGGTAATCGCGGTTACTTAATGTCTGAGATGGAGCGATCACAATACTTTCGCCTGTGTGTATACCTAGTGGGTCGAAATTTTCCATATTGCAGACCGTTATACAGTTGTCGTATCGGTCGCGTACTACTTCGTATTCTACTTCTTTCCAACCTTTCAAACTTTTTTCTACCAAAACTTGTGGAGAGAAAGAAAAAGCTTTTTCTACCAGGGTGTTTAGTTGCTTTTCGTCATCGCAAAAGCCTGAACCGAGTCCGCCGAGGGCATAGGCTGCACGAATAATAACCGGGTAACCAAGTTCTTTGGCTGCTCTGCGTGCATCTTCTATGTTTTCTACTGCTTGGCTTTTGATCGTATGGACGTTAATTTCGTTTAGTTTTCCGACGAACAGTTCACGATCTTCGGTATCCATAATAGCCTGTACGGGAGTTCCCAATACTCTTAGGTTATATTTTTTCAATACTCCCGATTTGTAGAGCTGAACACCACAATTCAACGCTGTTTGTCCACCGAAGGCAAGCATGATACCGTCCGGTTTCTCTTTCTCTATAACTTTTTCAACAAAATAAGGGGTTACCGGTAAGAAATATATTTGATCGGCTACACCCTCAGATGTTTGCACCGTGGCAATATTCGGATTGATAAGGACTGTATGGATGTTCTCTTCTTTTAGTGCTTTTAATGCTTGTGAACCGGAATAGTCGAATTCGCCGGCTTCACCTATCTTTAATGCTCCTGAGCCAAGGAGTAATACCTTCTTTATATTATCTTTCATAATGAATCGTTATGCTTTAAAGAGGTTAATAAACTTGTCGAACAGAAATTCTGTATCGGTAGGACCGCTGGCTGCTTCGGGATGGAACTGTGCCGAGAACCATGGGTTGCGTTTATGGCGTATACCTTCGTTCGAACCGTCGTTCATATTGATAAATAGTGGTTCCCAATCGTCGTTCAATGTGTTGTTATCGACAGCAAAACCATGATTCTGACTGGTGATAAAGCAACGCTCTGTTCCAGCCTGGCGTACCGGTTGGTTATGGCTGCGATGTCCATATTTTAATTTGTAAACTTTAGCTCCTCCAGCTACTGCAAGTAATTGGTTGCCCATGCAAATTCCAAAGATAGGAAGTTTCTCGTTGCACATGGCTTTGCGTAGATTCTTAACAGCTTCATCACAATTGTTCGGATCGCCTGGGCCGTTACTTATAAATAATCCGTCAAACTCAAGAACATTATAGTCATAATTCCACGGAACGCGAATAATTTCTACGTCGCGTTTCAGCAGACAACGAATAATATTATCTTTCACGCCGCAATCTACAAGCACTACCTTTTTCTTATCTTTTCCTTCATTGTAGCGAATCACTTCCTTGCAAGACACACGGTCTACATAATTGATGGCACTATAATCGGGCATTTCTACTTGTTCGGCTTTATCGGGATCTCCAAATACAATGCGTCCCATCATTACACCTTGTTCGCGTAATTTTTTTGTCAAAGCTCGAGTGTCGATGCCTGTAATACCTGGAATATGTTCTCTTCTTAACCAAGAAGCCAAGCTCTCTACAGCGTTCCAATGACTATACTCTCTAGAGTAGTCGCACACAATAATAGCTTCAGCATGAATTTTTTCACTTTCCATAAAATGGGGAAGTCCGTTTTTCTCAGTTGTAAAAGGAGGTACGCCGTAATTGCCGATAAGTGGATAAGTCAAAGTCATTAATTGTCCGGCATACGACGGGTCGGTGAGACTTTCGGGATAACCGTTCATTGCCGTATTGAATACTACTTCTCCGGCAACCGGTTTTTCATAGCCGAAAGACGTTCCGAAAAAACGTGAGCCATCACTCAGTATAAGTGTTGCTGGTATGGCTTCTCCATTCTCTGTCGTTTTATTATTCGTCTTGTTCATTATTAATAATATATGTGGTCTGTTAGAATTGATATACCTTTTCTATATAGTTAATAAATGCCTGGTTTAGCATATTAATGCCACCGGGTGTGGGATAGTTCCCACTAAAATACCAATCGCCTAAATGATTGGGGCAGGCTTCGTGCAAACCCTCGAGCGGCTGGTATACAATTTGTATTTTGGCTTTAGTATTCTGAGTTGTGAGCAGTTGTACCATTTTCTCTGAAATTTCTTCGTCAGTGAAGGGTGCGTATATTTCTTTCACATAGTTCACCATTTGGTCTTTAGGTTTATTGACCTGCTCTTTAGATTTGCGGTAGGCTGCTTCGATTACATAGCGCATTTCCCTGTCTTTAAGCAATTCGATGGCCGCTTTGAAAGCAATGAATTCACTCATGCGGGCCATATCTATGCCGTAGTAATCAGGATAACGAATCTGTGGCGATGAGCTAACGATTACAATCTTTTTCGGTTCAAGGCGATCGAGAATGCTCAGAATACTTTGTTTTAGAGTCGTACCTCGAACAATACTGTCATCAATAATCACCAGATTGTCAACTTTAGGTTTTAGACATCCGTAAGTGATATCGTAAACGTGTGCTGCCAAATCGTTGCGGCGATTACCCTCTGCAATAAATGTACGTAATTTTATATCTTTATATGCAACTTTTTCACTGCGTATGCGGCGCGATAATATCTCTTCTAACTCGTCAAGAGAAGGATTGTGTCCTAACTGTTTTATCTTTTGTACCTTTTCTTCATTTAGATAATTATCAAGTCCTTCAAGCATGCCATAATATGCTACTTCTGCTGTATTTGGAATGTAAGAAAAAACGGTGTGGTCAATGTCATGACCTATAGCTTTCAATATATTGGGTACTAGTTTGCGTCCTAATTCTTTTCGTTCCCGATAGATATCACGATCTCCTCCTCGAGAGAAGTAAATCCGTTCGAACGAACAGGCTCTTTTCTCTTTTGGCTTGATAATTTGTTGTGTATGTAATTTGCCATATTTGTTGACGAGTAGTGCCTGTCCCGGTTGTAGTTCTTTGATAGATTCAAAAGAGACATTGAATGTCGTTTGAATAACGGGGCGTTCGGAAGCAAGTACGATAACTTCATCGTCCGAATACCAAAAAGCCGGACGAATGCCCCATGGGTCACGCATCGAAAACATTTCTCCACTACCTGTCAAGCCATTAATCACGTATCCTCCATCCCATACTTTACTGGAAGTGCGTAAGACATTGCCCATATCGATATAGTCTTCAATGTAGCTGGTAATGTCCATTCCCGTTTTACCTTTCTCGGTAGCAAGGTTGTATACTCGTTCTACTTCCCTGTCTAGGCGATGTCCCAGTTGTTCTAATATAATATAGGTATCAGAATATTCTCTGGGGTGCTGCCCAATAGAAGTAATGCTTTTAAAGATTTCATCTACGTTTGTCATATTGAAATTACCACAAACAGCTAGGTTTTTAGCGCGCCAGTTATTGCGGCGCAAGAAAGGATGAACAAACGATATGCCCGAACGACCTGTCGTACTATAACGCAAATGCCCCATGTAGGCTTCACCTACAAAGGGCAATTGATGAGCGACGAAATCTACATCGTTGAGCTGTTCAGGCGAATATTGTTTAAAACTGCTCATTACGGTGTTGAAAATTTCGGTAATGGCCCCTGAACCTAATGCCCTTTCGCGAAACATATATTCTTCACCCGGTTTTGCATCCAGTTTTACGCACGCTAAACCGGCTCCTTCTTGACCACGATTGTGTTGTTTCTCCATCAGCAGATAAAGCTTATTGAGACCATACATCCATGTGCCATATTTTTTTTCGTAGTATGATAAAGGCTTCAGAAGTCTTATCATTGCTACGCCACATTCATGTTTTAACTGTTCCATATAATGTTTCGTCCTTTTATTATAGTTTCATTATCACATTTATTTCTTTACGATCTTTATAATCAGGCATGCCGATCTTCGGTCTACAAGAGTCGACCGAACCTTTTTGTAATATACTTTGCGGATTATTTGATTTTCTAATAAAGAAAAAGGAAGTACATGCAATAGAATTTTGCTTGTAGACATATAAAGTATCATTATACATTTTCCCTTTTATTTTGTGCAAAGATACGCAAAGTTTATCATTAATAAAATGAAATATGGTGAAATTTGAGAAACTTTTATAACCATCTATATTGTCGTATATGTTTTATGTGATTGAAATTACATATTTATAAAAACTATTGCTATTTTGTTTAATGTCATATGTATGTTAAACTCTATTTGTTGTACATGGATCAAAAGAAATCTTATGTGCATTATAGTATCTGAGTGAATCTTATGAAAATAGATTAAAAAAAGAACGTTTTTTTGTTCATCTCAATAATTATGGCGAATATTGTAATTCAAACAATAACAATTTAACTACTTATGCATTTATTAAGAAGAATGGTATTGCTGACTCTTTTATTATCCTCAGCGACCTTTTCATTTTCAGCTCCTGCCGTAGAGTCTAAAATAACGGTAATTCCGACTCCCGTCAAGATGGAGGTTATGGGTGGCAATTATCGAGTGGGTAATCACATGGTTATCGGAGTTTCTACTTCCTCTTTGCTTCCTGCCGGTAAATACCTTAAAACTGTTTTGTCGGGAGTTACTACTGCAACAGTTCGATTAAATACGATTAATTCTGATATTCGTCTAGAACTTTCGAAAGAAATAACGGCTGCTGGGGCGTATCAGTTGCTTGTTGATAAAAAAGGTATTATTATAAAAGGCGCCGATTATTCGGGTATTATTTCTGGTATATCTACTCTTCGTCAACTTTTTCCTGCCGAAATGGAACGTACATTGAACGAGAATAAAGGTACTGCTTTTTGTGTGCCATTAGTGAAAATATGGGACGCCCCGCGTTTTGGTTGGCGTGGATTGATGCTCGACTCTTCTCGCCATTTTTGGACAGTTGCTGAAGTGAAACAAGTTCTCGACTTAATGGCTTTTTATAAATTGGATAGATTTCATTGGCATCTTACAGACGATCAAGGTTGGCGTATTGAAATCAAAAAATATCCTTTGTTGACTCAAAAGGGGGCGTGGCGCAAATTAAACTCTCAGGATAGAGAATGTTTGAGACGTGCACGTGTTGATCAGAATCCAGATATGTTATTGCCCAGCAATCGGTTGAAGGTTGTAAATTCAGATACTATATATGGAGGATTTTATACACAACAGAATATACGTGATATTGTGGCTTATGCTGCTCAGCGTGGCATAGAAGTGGTCCCCGAAATAGATATGCCTGGACATTTTATGGCTGCTATAGCAGAATATCCCGATGTGGCTTGTTCCGGTTTGGTAGGATGGGGGACCCTTTTCTCTTCTCCTATTTGTCCGGGAAAAGACTCTTCCATCGAATTCTGCGAAAATATATATCGTGAAGTATTCAAATTATTTCCTTCAAAATATATTCATATGGGAGGAGATGAAGTTGACAAGGCTAACTGGAAAAAATGTGCCGATTGTCAAAAGCGTATAAAGTCTGAAGGATTGAAGTCTCCCGAAGAGCTTCAGGCATGGTTTGTGTGTAAAATGGAAAGCTTTTTTAAAGCAAACGGAAAGCATCTTATTGGCTGGGATGAAATAGGAGATGATGGATTGACCTCGGATGCAACTATTATGTGGTGGCGTGGATGGAGTCCTGAAGCTGTTCCAAATGCTACAGCATCAGGTAAACATGCTATATGTACGCCCACGGATTGTATGTATTTTGATTATCAGGAGGACCAAAAGTCTATTTCTAAAATACTTGCTTACGATCCTACAAATTTTAATATTAACGATCAGCAGAAAAAACTGATTTGTGGTGTTCAGGCTAATTTGTGGACTGAATGGATTCCTACTATAAAACGTATGGAGTATATGTTGTTTCCTCGCTTAATCGCTTTGAGCGAAATAGCTTGGACTCAACCATCTAATAAGTTGCAAGGAAATTCTTTTTACCGGCAAGCAGCACCTTTATTCCGTCGAATGGATATGATGGGGATTAGTTATCGGATCCCTGACTTGGGAGGATTCTATAAAACAAATGCATTTATCGACTCTACTACGATTAGTTTGCAGTCTCAATTACCTTCTACGCAAATACGTTATACTACTGATGGCTGTATGCCCCAGACGAATTCCTCGCTTTATACTCATCCCATAACAGTAAGCCAAAGTACAAATTTTCGTTTTCGCACATTTCGCCCCAACGGTTCTCCTTCGGATTGCGTTGATGTAAAGTATGTAAAAGATACTTATGCCAATTCCGAAACTGACGCTACCGCTTCAGAGAAAGGACTCATAGCTACATGGTATGATTATGCTGGAGAACGTTGCTCTGAAATCGATAAGGCAAAGAAGAATGGTACTTATATTGTGGATAATGTTTCTATTCCTGCGCAGGCAAAGGGAAATATCGGTTTGGTAATTACCGGCTATTTGGATATTCCGGCTGACGGTATCTACACATTTGCATTAGAATCTGATGATGGAAGTACATTGTGTATTGATGGGAATTTGGTTGTAGATAACGATATGGCACATTCTGCTCGTGAAATTGTGGGACAAAAAGCCTTGCGCCAGGGATTGCATCCTATTGAAGTAAAGTACTTCGATCACAATGGTGGAATGTTGAAGCTATGTACATTCGATAAATCAGGAAATAAAATAGTAATGGATTCAACGTGGTTTAGACATTAACGAATCTTTTGATCTTGAAATTTGTAGAAGGAAGTTCTTTCGAAGCATTAACGTGTTAGAAAAGGACTTCTTTTTTTGTCTTTATATTGCGACAGATGATGGCTACAACTAAAAGGTTCTGATAATAAGACGTTTTCTGAATTATTTTTCAGCTACTTATTCTCTATTGAATTTTTGTTTTGTCCATGTATATTTGATAACATCGCAAAGAAATGGTTTCATGTCTTTGATGGCAGTCTTATCTATATAGTAAGGAGTCGTAAATGTAGCCGTGAGTGAGTTGTCTCCTTTACTTAAGTCCATTTTGACAAGGCACATGTCGCATTTACGGCGAGCATTAGTATATTGAATGAAGATGGAATCATTTTCATCATTTGTTTGAGGTGCCTTGAAAAAATCGTCTATTGTCGGAAGTTTGATGTAGTTCTCTGTTTTATATGGTACCCAGTTGGTACTGTAAAAAGCAATTCGACTATCTGCTACCGGACCCTCGACGGTATTTATCACACATATTATTTTTGTACTGTCGTTTGTAGGTAACAACTTCATTTGCCATGTAGATGCTTCCGAAAGTTTCAATGCTATATAGTCGTTTGTCATTTCTGTCATTTAAGTCTTTTCTTTGAATACATTGACTACTTCTGCCTTCATCTTACTATCCATGAAGTCTGTACAGTCTGCTCTATTGTTGGTGGTGAGCAATGGTAAAATAGAATCCGGCATTGCACGAAACAATTGTTTTGCAGTTTGTGCCGATAGTGGTGACATCAGTAATACTGCTATAGCGAAACTAAAAATGTTCTTTTTCATCATCATCTGGAAATATTATGTCGCGAAAATACTTAAATACTTTTTATTTCGTGCCGAAATAAAGAAAAATCATACTTAATAGAACTAAAATAAGGTCTATAGCTTTGCTTTTTAGATTCTTTTCATGAAAGACGAGAGCACCAAAAAGAAAAGAAACCACTACACTACTTCGCCTGATCATCGAAACGATAGAAATCATTGACCCTTGAGTATTGAGCGCATAAAAATAGGCAAAATCGGCGGCACTTAAGAATAAGGAGATCATAATAATGGTCCATTTCCACCGGAATGGGGTAGTATTATGTCGAACAGGTAGCCATAAAAATAGTAAAATAGGGCACATAATGGCTGTTTGATAGATATTATACCAAGATTGAATGAGCATAGGGTCAAAGCGCTTCATGAGATATTTATCGTATAAACCACTTATTGCTCCAGCTATAGCGGCTAGTATGATGAAGAAAATCCATTTGTTATGTCGAAAGTTAATTCCTTCTTTCTTTCCTGAACGGCTAAGCAAAAAGAATGAAACAATAGCAAGCATTACTCCAACCCATTGATAGATATTGAGACGTTCGGCGAAGATGAGCAATGCACCGAGCAGTACCATAATAGGACGGGTTGCATTTATAGGGCCTACAATGGTAAGGGGTAGGTGTTTCATTCCAAAGTATCCGAATATCCATGAGGAAAGTACGATGAAAGATTTGAGAAGAATATATTTGTGAGTTGCCCACCCCGCAGATGCTACATGTACAATAGTATTATCGAGACAAGTAGTGTATGCAGAGAGAATAATGAAAGGTAAAAAGAGTAGCGAACATATTGCCGTATTGAGAAAAAGAACGGGAAGTACGGCATTATCTTTTAGCGATTGCTTCTTGAAAACATCATAAAAACCTAATAGGGTAGCGGAAAGAAAAGCAAGAGTCAACCACATATTACTCTGTTTGTTTATTAGAAGTCTCGGCTTTTGTATCTGTTTCGGTTATGTTGTCAGCGTATGCAATATCGTACAAAAACAAACCTTCGGCTGGAGCAGAACTGCCTGCTTTACAACGATCTTTCTCAAAAATGATACGTCGAAAGTCTTCTATAGTTATTTTGTTTCGACCCACATCTACGAGAGTTCCCACAATAGCCCTTACCATATTGCGCAAGAAACGGTCGGCTTGAATGGTAAACACCAACCGATTGTTATCCAATTGTTCCCAATGGGCAACGGATATATGGCAGATATTTGTTTTATTGTCGCTATGCAATTTGCAGAAACTTGTAAAGTCGTTACATTCAAATAATAATTCAGCGGCTTTGTTCATGATTTCTATATCTGGGGTAAAGCGTAAACTCCATTGATAGTTTCTGCCGAATGGATATTTTGAGGTAGAAATATAGTATTTATATGTTCTCGAAATGGCCGAAAATCGGGCATGAGCATCATTGCGAACTTTCTCTATCTTGTAAATGGCTATATCGGGTGGAAGTATACGATTTAGTTTATCAGAAAATCTCTCACAATTTATCTCGTTTTCCGTATCGAAGTGAGCTACCATCAGGCGGGCATGTACTCCGGTGTCCGTTCTACCCGCACCTGTTACTGAAATTCCCTCACTCAGAATGGTATTTAGAGCTCTGTTGAGGCATTCTTGTATACTCACACCATTTGGTTGTATTTGCCAACCGTGGTAAGCTGTGCCGTCGTAACTTAAGTATATAAAATATCGTTGCACTCTTTCTTTAGTTCTTATTTTCTTGCAAAGTTAGTGCAAGTTAAGAGCAATAACAAAAAATAAATAATAAAAAGCAATAACGTCATTTCCGAAATTTTAAGTCTTTGGCGCCTTATCAACTCTATAAATAGAGGATTACATGATTTATCCAAAAACGAACATACGACAATTTTAGCTCATAATCATAAGCTGAAATTGTCGTATGTTCGTTTTTCGGTGACGTCCTTCTGTTTTTTATGAAAACGTATGGACGAAAATATTTTTAGATCCATATGACGTTTTGGAGTGTAAAGTATGTTTGTTCCAACTTATGCAAATACAAATGAGGACACAAAGATATTCAGTTGTTTTTTGTTATGGTTATTTCACAAACATACAGAACTTAAGTAAATGCTCAACTAGAGTTTCGCCATTGTCAGCACCGAAGTTAATTATCTTTTTCTGCTGGCTGTTGAGAGCATTCATTCTTATCTTGTTTATTCCATCTTTTATTTGGTTGTCCGTTCCATTGATGCATTCTTTTGTTTCCTTCTTTATTGGCCAAAAATCCTGGATGCATCATGTGTTTACCTTGAAAGCGTGGACGGAATATTCGAGCGATTTGTTTCGGAGAGAGAAAGCGTTTGAATTCTTTATAGTATTTGACACGTACGTCAAGCATCTTTTGTTCTTTTTCGAACCTGTTTTCCAGCATTTTCTGAACTTCGGCGTCTGTCATTTCTTTTAAAGGCCTTTTTTTTGTGCTGCTTCTGTTCATCTTGCCTACAGGTATCATAAGATCTCTCATCTCTGCCAGATAATCCATATACAATGTCTTGAACTTTGCTGTTGTTGCATCATTTAGCATTAATTCGTTTGACATACGTTGGCATCGCATAGAATCCATCTTTGCTACATCAAATTTTCGCCTTTCTCCTTTAAAGCCATTTTCTTGTGCTTGAGCTGACAATCCCATACCAAATATTAGAATTGTAGCTGCCATCATTAATTTTGTTTTCATTTTGAGTTTGTTTTTAATAAACTATTTGTGTTTGTTGTCCGCTTTTAATTTGCGACATTTACTGATTAGATGTGCTCAAAATGAAAAAGTTACATTGACGACTTATTGTTTTATTCTTCTTTAACAGAGGTGCATTCGTTGTAATAAGGCTATTTAAGAACGTCACAGAAATAAAATAAATCTTTGAATGCTGCGGGATCGCTCACATAATCTTTTGGGAATATACCATAGAGCGAAGAGCCTGAACCTGACATTGAGGCATAAATTGCACCGCTTTTGTAAAGTTTGTCTTTGATACTTGCTATTTCTGGATGTTGTGGGAAAACGCTTTGTTCAAAATCGTTTTGAAGATATTTCTTCCATTGATTGATTGGAAGTGTTATTGTCTCAGATAAATCATATTCTGCCGTATGCGGCTTAATTAATGAGAAAGCCTCTCTAGTTGAAACAAAAATATCAGGTTTTACGATAACGATCTTATATCCACTGAGTGAAAGGGCAATAGGAGAGAAAATATTGCCGATTCCTCGAGCTAACATTGGTGTATTGCGAACAAAAAAGGCACAGTCTGCTCCAAGTTGTGTTGCGTAGTTTTCGAGTTGAGTGACTGATAATCCCAATTTGCAGTACTCGTTGAGCAATTTGAGCATACAGGTTGCATCTGACGATCCTCCTCCCAGTCCCGCACCAGAGGGTATCTGTTTATAGAGGGAAATATCAAGAGGCGGTAATGTGAATTCTTTTTGTAATATACGATAAGCTTTTATCACTAGATTGTTGTCTGTATTGCATTCTATCTCATTACCGAAAAGATGAAGGGTACAATCTGCATGTGTCGATCCTGGAACTATCTCGAGCGAATCTTCAAGAGGAATAGGGTAGAAGATGGTCTCTAGTTCGTGATAGCCGTCTGGGCGACGAGATGTAACATATAAACCTAGGTTGATTTTGCAGTTGGGAAAAGAAATCATAAAGCAAATTGTTCATAATAAGTGGTACAAAGTTAAAAAGTAATTGTGAAAAATCAAGGGAAAAAGGAAAGAGAAAATTATCTTTGCAATAAATTTGATATAATATAAAATGGAAGAAAAGAAGAGATATCCTTCTACACGTGGAAAGAAAGTACCTGAAGGACAACCGGTGAGCGATTATGGGCGTTTACAGCCTCAAGCTGTAGATTTGGAAGAGGCTGTACTTGGAGCCCTGATGATAGAAAAAGATGCCTTTTCGCAAGTTAGTGAAATACTCCGTCCAGAGTCATTCTATGAGCATCGTAATCAATTAATATTTAAGGCCATTTCTGATTTGGCTTTGAAAGAGAAGCCTGTTGATATTCTGACGGTGAAAGAACAACTCGAAAAGAATGATGAACTTGAAGAAGTGGGTGGCCCTTTCTACATCACCGAGTTGAGTAGTCGTGTAGCTTCGTCTGCCCATATAGAATATCATGCTCAGATTATTGCTCAGAAATATTTAGCGCGTCAATTGATCTCTTATACCAGTGGTATTCAGTCCAAAGCGTTTGATACTACCCTTGATGTTGATGACTTGATGCAGGAAGCTGAGGGTAAACTCTTTGAAATTGCTCAGAAGAACTTAAAGCAGGATTATACTCAAATCAATCCGGTTATCGAAGAAGCTTATGAACAACTCCGAAAAGCTGCTGCTCGTACAGACGGTTTAAGTGGTTTGGAATCGGGATTTCATGATTTGGATCAGATAACGGCCGGATGGCAAAAATCCGATCTTATCATTATTGCTGCTCGCCCTGCCATGGGTAAAACGGCTTTTGCTCTATCTATGGCTCGAAACATAGCGGTAGATTACCGTAAACCTTGCGCTTTGTTTTCTCTTGAAATGAGTAATGTGCAATTGGTAAACCGTTTGATATCTAATGTTTGTGAGATACCGGGTGAAAAAATTAGAAGCGGTCAAATGGCCGATTACGAATGGGCTCAATTGGATAGTAAACTGAAGAATCTGATAGATGCACCTCTTTTTGTCGACGAAACGCCAGGTCTATCCATCTTTGAGTTTCGAACCAAAGCTCGTCGATTAGTTAGAGAACACCATGTGGAGTGTATAATAGTCGATTACTTGCAGTTGATGACCGCTAGTGGAATGGGTTTTAACCGTCAGGAAGAGGTCAGCACTATCTCTCGTTCGCTCAAAGGACTTGCCAAAGAATTAAAGATACCTATCATTGCACTTTCGCAGGTAAATCGTGACGTGGAGAAGCGTACAGATCCTTCACGCCCCGAAAGTGCTGCCGAAAGTAAGCGTCCTCAATTAAGTGACTTACGTGAATCGGGAGCTATCGAGCAGGATGCCGATATCGTTATCTTCATTCACCGTCCCGAATATTATAGAATTTACGAGGATCGCAATGGAAACGATCTTCGCGGTATGGCCGAAATAATTATTGCTAAGCACCGTAATGGTAAAACTGGTGATGTATTGCTTCGCTTTAAGAATGATTTTGCTAAATTTCAGAATCCTAATGATGATGTCATTCCAATGCCTGGAGATGAAAATGCTAATATATTGGGTTCGAAAATGAACGAATCGAATTATACTGACGGAGGACCTAAAGGTGATTCTGTCAATCCATTTGTTGGCTTGGGAAACGAGGAGCCGATGCCCTTCTGATGGGAGATGAGCACTTTTATATTTAGGGAAATCCCTACGACCGAATAGGATATTTTTCTTTTTTCAGCTCAATGATGTTACTATTTTTGTAACGTGAAAGATAAGTATGTATAACTAATAAAAATAAATGGTATGAAAAAGATTGTTATTCTAATGATGCTTCTGGGGTCTCTTCCACTCAGCATGATGGCACAAAATGAAGACGACCTTTATTTTGTCCCTTCAAAAGAGAAGACGACATCGACTGATGCAAATACACAGTCTAAATCGACCGTGAAAACCGTCAAACGGAATAAGCCAACGACGGTAGTTGTTACTACTCCTCAAAATAATCCGACGACGATTATTGTGCGTAGAAGTAATAACGCAAATACTCGGAATGTTGATGAATACAATCGTCGTTACAGCTCAACGGATAATGACAATGGTGATGTCAATGGCTATTCTGATGAGAATGGAAATGATGGTGCAGTGAGCGATACATTGTATATCGACGAAAATAATGCCAATGTTCCGCAAAATCGTAATGGACACTCTTCTGTCTACGATCAAGATTTGGACGGTACATGGGCGAATGGCTTTGATGGAACGGACGACGATTACGAATATGCTACTCGTATCATTCGTTTTCGCAACCCTCGTTTCGCTATAAGCATTTCGAGTCCTTATTATTGGGATATTGTTTACGGATTGAATTCGTGGGACTGGAATGTTTATTATGACGGAATGTATGCGTATGCTTTCCCTACTTTCTCCAATAGATTATGGTGGGATTGGCGTTTTAACTCCTATGGTTGGGGTTTCGGTTATAATTATGGCTGGGGCTATGGTTACAGTCCTTATTACTCGTATTGGGGAGGTGGATACCTATACTATGGTGGTTGGTACGGCCGTGGATGGGATGGCGGTTATTACGCATATTGTGGCGGCTGGTATTCTCCTCGGGATGGTGGCAATCATCTGGCTGGTGTAACTTATTGTAACAACCGATATTCAAATTATGGAGGTAATACTTACACGCGTGGTGGTAGTTATGGATCTTCTAATTACGGTGGTAATCCTAATGGTACTTCATCTAGAAGATATATTAATGAAGGCGACATGCAAGGTGGCGATCCGGTACGCAATTCCACAATGAACTCTCGTCGAGTTATTGGAACGCGTCAAGGAGAGACCATTCGTACCGATGCTTCTTCTTCACGCCGTGATAGTTATGATCGTCCTAGCAGTACGCGGGCATACAATGGAGCAATAGATGGAGGAGGCTATAGCAGCCGCAGAGGTAATGACGTTAGTGGATATAGTAATAATGGGGTGTATACGCGTTCTTTCAATCAAAGTGAATCGCGTCGTTTGTATACTCCATCCAATAATGGATATAGTAGTCGTCGTTCTTACACACCGTCTAACTCTAATCGATCTTATTCTCCTAGTCGTTCATATAATAGCGTAAGCCGCCCTTCTCCTTCTGTTAGCAGAGGAAGTTTTTCAGGCGGTGGCAGTCGTGGCGGTGGCGGACATAGCAGTCGTAGATAAGAATGACGAAATGGCTTAATAGCTCACTTATATTTTATATATCGTTTAATTTATTGAGAATATAACAATGAAAAAGATATGTGTTTTAGTTGCTGGCCTAGCACTTGGCAGCATGGCGGTGAACGCTCAGACGTTATACGATGCCAACAATATTATGCAAACTTATCTGAATGGAACGGCTCGTTTTGTCGGTATGGGAGGCGCAATGGGTGCTTTGGGTGGAGATATATCTACGACCTCTACAAACCCTGCAGGTATCGGTTTGTATCGTAGCAATGATGCAATGATAACTTTTGGGTTGCAGAATACGTCTATCAATTCCAATTCTTTTGGAGCTAATTTAAGTAAGGATCGAACGATTGCAACCATTGATAATGCTGGAGTTGTGTTTTCCAATAAGGCGGGCAACGGCAGTCTACGTTTTATGAATTTTGCTATCAATTATCGTCGCTCTAATTCTTTTAATAGAGAGATGCTGGCTACTGGTAGCTTTAATGCTTCACTTGGAGATCAAGTCTCGACGATGGTAAACAATGCAGGGGCTAATGTGAGTGAATTGCAAGCTAATGATGCTTATTTCAATACTAATATTCCTTGGTTTGGGCCGTTGGCATTTAATGGTTTTCTGATAAACCCGTCTTATTCAAAAGATAGTAAGGGAAATACTACTTTTAACGGATTTAATCCTTATTATACCGATGACTATTACAATAAGGGATCTTATGTAAACAATCAATATCTATCGCGAGAGAAAGGTGGTATTGACAACTTTGATTTCAATATGGCTTTCAATTTCAACGATCGTTTTTATGTGGGCGGTACCATTGGATTGTATGATATAAGCTACAATCGTAACACTGCTTACACTGAAGTATTTTGGGCAAACACTACTGATCAGAAAGATGATGGGCATTATACTTTAAATAATTATTATAATGTAAATGGTTCGGGTGTTGATTTTAAATTAGGTTTTATTCTTCGACCGATCGAGTCATCACCTTTTCGGGTCGGTTTTGCAATACATACTCCTACCTATTATAATCTAACTGAACATCAGATCGCTTATTTGGATTATAGTATGTATGATTCGGGAGCCCAAAAAATGAAAGATGGAGTTTCTTGTCCTTATGATGCCAGCGGTAGTGATATGGAAAGTGAAACTAAATATCGTATTCTGACACCGTGGAAATTTGATTTCAGCATGGGATATACGATAAATCAGTTTGCAGCTTTAGATGCCGAATATGAATATGCAGATTATTCGTCAGCAAAATTGAAAGACGACAATGATGATAATATGGAATATGAGAACAATTATATAAGTAGTATGTTGAAAGGAGTTCATACTTTCCGTATCGGTGGAGAATTCAAGGTACTGCCTGAGTTGTCATTTCGGTTGGGATACAATTTTGTTAGTGGATCGACCAAAGAATATGCCAGCAAAGTCTTAGCAAATAATGCAATTCGTACGGATGCGGAGTATTTAAACACGAAGAATCTGTATAACTTGACTGCAGGACTTGGATATCATGCCGGTTCGTTCTACTGTGATATGGCTTATGTTTATACTCATCTCAATGGTGACTTCTATCCTTTCAATGTTCAGAATATTGCTTACACGCAGGCCAATCAGAACATTTCAAAAAATAGAATAACGAATGAGAGAAATCGTTTCATTGTTACATTGGGATATAGATTCTGATTTTATTATATTTCTGACAGTATACAAAGGCAGCTCTTCAAAAGGGTTGCCTTTTTTGTATGTTATGATTATATCGTTGATGTGAAGATCTCTGAATTGAATCATTTGGTTAGCGACATTTAATGCTTAAAAAACAGACGTATGTCACTGCCATAACTTCCGTTAGTTACTGCGGTAACTAACAGAAGTTATCCTAACAACTAACGTTAGTTTCGTCGACAACATCCGTTAGTTACCGCAGCAACATACGTCTGATTTTTTGCAAAGCAAAACAAGTGTATAGCCGCCGTTGTCGTATGTTAGTTTTTTCGGTGACGTCCTTAAGTTTTCGGAGAAACTAACATACGACAACAATTTTAGGAGCATATGTCGTTTTGGAAGGACAAAGACAATACCGATTTGTTGAAGTCGCCGGTTCTTACCGATACTTAAAGATACCTCGTGTAGATATGTAAAACCTCGTTTTTTCTATTTTAGTTATGGAAACATCTCTGTCACCGTTACTGACTGTATATCAGACTCATACGTGCATACGACGCCAAAGCGGGACACGAAAAACATGTTTTCTCTCAGAGAATCAATGCGTTATGATTTCTCTCGAATGGGCCCTGATAATGGGCGACTCAAGTGGGTGATGAAAGTTGGCGTGTGAGAATTATTTTTTCGACCTCGTTTTCGGAAGTGAACATTAAGAATGATACTGATACTATTTTAACCATACCGAAATAATACTTTCAAATGCGCGAAATCAACACTTAGTTTTCGAAAAATGATAACGACGAACACAAAAATTCATAAGGACGAAACTAAAAGTTTGTAACTAGAAACATTTATTTTCGTCCTTATGATTTTCTCGCTGTATATCAATGAATTATATGCGATGCGCCTATGCTGCGGCTCTAATTCGAGTTATATTCGAGCGATGGAACAATAACAAAAATAGTGTTCTACAATAGTCTGTAGCCTATGTTTGGATAAGAAAGTATCAGAATATCGGAGAATGTGCACTTTGGGATCTGTCATGAAAAATGATTGTATTCGAAGCATTTTATCGTTGCTTTCTTTTGCTGAAATGAGGTATCATTCTAATTATTTGCATGGAAATAAGACAACATATATGCGGCTATTCATCGATTCTTTTTTTCTGCAATACAACTCTATTTTCAACCTTTGTCACTTCAGTATGACACCATTACGCACTATCACACAGCATGTTAATGATGTACCATATACAACGCCAGCGAAAAGAGGTCTCAAAATCGGGCTAAGAGCATATTGTATGAACGTTATTTCCGGTAGGGGTCTATTTAGACTCGATCTAAATGGTGTTCTACAGATAGCTGAAAGGCTTATTTATGTATAATGAGTGTGTTGCATTCGTTTTGAGAAGTGCTTCATTTCCGGCAGCCACTTTTACATCTATACTTTAAATTTTATTGGTGAGCCATGGTCTGAGAATAAATACATGGCGAAAGGGTATAAAAAAAGGAGTACCGCTGTACTCCAACCTTGTTAACCTTAAATCTAATACTATGAAAAACACTGATGCAAAGGTACGCACTTTTTGTTAATGAGCAAGAAATTCCATCGAGAACAAGCTTTTTATAATGTTTATTAACAAGATATTGTATGTAATACATATATTTTAAATTATCTGATTGCTTTAGATACATATAATACCTGTTTTAAATTCATTGTTACTGCCATTACGATGGGCAGAGATATATATTACTTATGTTGTGGCTCCATTTTTTTCTTCTTTTTGGGGCTGTTTTATTGTTTAAGATGGAAACTTTTCTTTCATCAAATCTTCCATTTTAAGCATTTCATCTCGATATTGTGCTGCTTGTATGAAATCTAACTTCTTCGCGGCTTCTTTCATCAACTTTCGCGTGTGATCTATACTTTTCTCCATTTGCGCTTTACTCATATATTGAACAATGGGGTCGGCTGCAATATTTGGAATTTCCGGTTCTATGTATGCTTTCTCTTCTCGGAGTCGCTTTTTGGCATCCATGCTGTCGAATACCGATAAATTTTTACCCTTTATTATTTGGCGAGGTGTAATATGATGTTCTTCATTATATTTAAGCTGCTTTTCACGTCTACGGTTTGTTTCGTCGATGGTTTTCTTCATGCTATCCGTTATTTTGTCGGCATACATAATTACTTTACCATTCACATTTCGAGCTGCTCGTCCTGCCGTTTGTGTGAGCGAGCGATGGGAGCGGAGGAATCCTTCTTTATCGGCATCGAGTATGGCAACCAACGATACTTCGGGCAGATCTAGTCCTTCGCGTAGCAGGTTGACCCCAATTAATACGTCATAAATACCTTCTCGTAAGTCACTCATTATTTTTACTCTATCTACAGTGTCTACATCGCTATGGATATAATTGCATTTTACTCCGTTGTTCAGTAAGTATTCGGTAAGTTCTTCGGCCATTCGTTTGGTAAGTGTCGTGACGAGTACTCTTTCATTGCGTTCCACTCTTATTTGGATTTCCTCCATCAGGTCGTCTATCTGATTCAGGCTCGGGCGTACTTCTATTTCCGGATCGAGCAATCCGGTTGGTCGGATAACTTGTTCTACTATGATACCTTCGCTGCGTTGGAGTTCATAATTGGCGGGTGTGGCGCTGACAAAAATAATCTGCTTTGCCATTTCTTCGAATTCTGGGAACTTAAGTGGACGGTTGTCCAATGCAGCAGGTAATCTGAAACCATATTCCACTAAGTTTCTTTTACGCGAATAGTCCCCACCGTACATGGCATTAATCTGTGGGATACTTTCATGACTTTCGTCTACAACAATCAGAAAATCTTCTGGAAAGAAGTCGAGTAGGCAATAAGGACGGGTTCCTGCAGAGCGTCCATCAAAATAGCGCGAATAATTTTCGATGCCGGAACAATGTCCCAATTCTCGGATCATTTCCATGTCGTAAGTCACTCTTTCCTTAATTCTATTTGCTTCGAGCATCTGTCCATTCGATTCAAAATAGGTAACTTGTTTAGTCAAGTCGTCTTCTATCTGATGAATAGCTTGTAAGGTCGATTCTTTAGAAGTCATGAAGAGGTTGGCCGGATATATTTTATACTCTTCAAACGAACTAAGGGTGTGCCCGGTAAGTCCATCAATTTCTTCGATGCCATCAATTTCGTCGCCCCAGAAACTGACTCTTACGGCTGTGTCGGCATACGCCAGGTAAATATCTACCGTATCGCCTTTTACTCGAAAAGTTCCTCTTTTGAAGTCAATATCGTTGCGTAGATAGAGAGAGTCTACTAAATTGCGGAGCAACACGTTTCTGTCTAACTTCTGTTGCGTTTTGATAGTGATGACATGGTTATAAAATTCGGCCGGATTTCCCATACCATAAATACATGATACAGATGAAACGACAATGACATCTTTTCGTCCGGAAAGCAGTGCCGAGGTTGCGGCAAGTCTCATGCTATCTATTTCCTCATTGATTTGCAGATCTTTTTCTATGTAGGTGTCCGAGCTTGGAAGATAAGCTTCGGGTTGATAGTAATCGTAGTAAGAAACATAATATTCGACAGCATTATTAGGGAAAAAAGACTTGAACTCTCCGTATAGCTGGGCAGCTAAGGTTTTATTATGACTTAATATCAGAGTCGGCTTGTTTACATTGGCGATGACATTGGCTATCGTAAATGTTTTTCCGGAGCCGGTTACACCGAGTAATGTTTGCGCGGGTATTCCATCCTGCACTCCTTCTGTGAGTTGCGCAATAGCTTCGGGTTGATCACCTGTCGGTTTATAGTCTGAAGTAAGTTCGAAGTTCATGAGTGATTAATCGTTTTAATGAAATTTTACGCAATATTCGGTAAAATAGTCGAGAAAGACAAAAACTTTTCCCTTTTAATTTAGTTACTTTGCAATCGTTAATAGTAGATAGAGAAAAAGGATCGATACAAACACGCACAATCTTAATAATAAACTAAAATAAAATATTGAAGAAACATGGTATGGAATGAGAACATTGAATGTATGGATCGTGATACACTTCGGAAGATCCAAGACATTCGTCTGAAGAAGATGGTTGATTATGTTTATCATAATACGCCTTTCTATCGTAAAAAGATGCAGGAAATGAATTTGACCCCCGATGATATTAGGGGAATAGATGATATAACGAAACTGCCTTTTACTACAAAATTGGATTTGCGTGACAATTATCCTTTTGGACTGTGCGCTGTTCCGATGAGTCAGATTGTCCGAATACATGCTTCTTCAGGAACTACCGGTCGTCCTACCGTTGTACTTTATACTCGAAAAGATTTAAGCGTATGGGCCGAGTGTATTTCGCGTGCCTTTACAGCTTATGGTGCAAGTAAAAAAGATATTTTTCAAATTTCTTATGGCTATGGCTTGTTTACCGGTGGACTTGGCGCTCATCAGGGAGCAGAGAATATCGGTGCATCAGTCATCCCGATGTCGAGCGGTAATACTACAAAGCAAATTCAGTTGATGCATGATTTTGGAACAACCGTTTTGTGTTGTACGCCTTCGTTTTCGCTTTTTCTTGCTGAAGCAATTAAAGAATCCGGTTTGCCTCGCGATGAATTTAAATTGAAAATAGGAGCATTCGGTGCTGAACCATGGACCGAAAATATGCGTCATGAGATTGAACAGACTCTTGGTATCAAGGCATACGATATATATGGGCTGAGCGAGATAGCTGGCCCTGGAGTCGGATTTGAATGCGAGTGTCAGAATGGTACACATCTTAATGAAGACCATTATTATCCTGAAATTATAGATCCGAGTACTTTGGAGCCTGTAGAACCAGGTAAGACAGGCGAGCTTGTCTTTACTCATCTCACTAAGGAGGGCATGCCTTTGTTGCGTTATAGAACTCGCGACCTTACAGCTCTTCATTACGATAAATGTGACTGCGGACGTACGCTGGTCCGTATGGACCGTATTTTGGGGCGTAGTGATGATATGCTTATTATCAGAGGCGTTAATGTATTTCCCACGCAGATCGAATCTGTCATTCTCGAGATGAAAGAATTTGAACCTCATTTCCTTCTGACGGTGGGACGTGAAAATAACACCGATACGATGGAGCTGAAAGTGGAAGTTCGCGAAGAATGCTATTCGGACGAAATCAATGTGATGACCGCTTTGAAAAAGAAATTAGTAGATCGCTTGCGTAGTGTACTTGGATTGGGTGTCAGTGTCAAGCTTGTTGAACCACGTAGTATAGAACGCAGCGTGGGGAAAGCCAAACGAGTGATAGATAATAGAAAACTTTAATATATAAAACTATGGTGACAAAACAACTCTCTATCTTTTTAGAAAATAAATCCGGTCGTCTTAGAGAGGTGACCGAAGTATTGGGGAAAGCAGACATCAATCTTTCTGCTCTTTGCATTGCAGAGAATTCAGATTTTGGAATCCTCCGTTGTATTGTATCCGATCCGGACAAGGCATACGATGCACTTAGAGCCAATCATTTTGCGGTGAAGTTTACCGATGTTATCGGCATTAACTGTCCCAATATCCCTGGAGCTTTAAGTAAAGTGCTCAACTACCTTACCGATGAAGGAATTTTCATTGAATATATGTACTCATTTGCCAATGGCGATTCGGCCAATGTCATTATCCGCCCCAGCAATTTGCAACGGTGCATAGAGGTATTGACGGCTAAAAAAGTTGATTTGTTGGCTGCTAGTGATTTATATAAGTTATAATTCATAACTTTTTAGTATTAAAAAAGGTTGATTAGTTGATTTATTAGCGCTGTTTTCATACCTTTGCAAAATATTTTATACGCATGAAGAAGAATACTATTATTATATTATTACTTTCCATGGTCGTGTTATCCTCCTGTCATGGTTATAATACGTTGTTGAAAAGTACTGATTACGAGTATAAATACGAAGCTGCCAAGTGCTATTATGCCCAAGGTAAATATTCGAAGGCTGAAAACTTGCTGAATGAGTTGATAACTATTCTGAAGGGAACGGTTCAAGCCGAAGAATCGCTTTATATGCTTGGAATGTCTTATTATTGTCAAGGAGATTATGCTACCGCTTCTCAGTCGTTTATTACTTATTATACGACTTATCCGAGAGGGGAATATACGGAAGAAGCTCGTTTCTATGCCGGTAAAGCATTGTATCTTGATACGGCTGAGCCACGGCTTGACCAAACTAATACTTATTCTGCCATACAACAGTTGCAGCTATTTATGGAATATTTTCCAGAAAGCAAACGCAAAGTTGTCGCTCAGAATATGATATTTGAATTGCAAGACAAATTGGTATTGAAAGAGGTCTATAATGCCCGTCTATACTATAATCTGGGTACTTATCTCGGAAATAATTATCAATCTTGTGTTATTGTTTCGCAAGATGCTCTTAAAGATTATCCGTATACTAAATATCGTGAGGAATTGTCAATGCTTATTCTTCGATCCAAGTATGAGATTGCTATTAATAGTATACAAGAGAAGAAAGCCGATCGTTATCGCGACGCGATAGATGAATATTACGGATTCAAGAATGAGTTTCCAAAGAGTAAATATATTAAGGAAGCCGGTAAAATATTTGAAGAATCAAATTCGAAAGTTAAAGATAAATAAGTCGTATGGATTACAAAAAAACAAATGCACCAACTACTACTGTAGTTCGCGATATGGAGAAATTTAGCGAACCTACAGGTAATGTCTATGAAAGTCTTGCTATCATTGGCAAGCGGGCAAATCAAATTAGCGTAGAGATTAAGAATGATCTTTCGAAGAAATTGTCTGAGTTTGCTTCTTATAACGATAATCTTGAGGAAGTTTTCGAGAATAGAGAGCAAATTGAGATTTCACGTTATTATGAGAAATTGCCGAAACCCGTATTGATCGCTATTCAGGAATTTCTTACCGGAAAAGTTTATTTCCGTAATCCTGCAAAAGAGAAAGATAAATTAGATAAGTAAATTAGAAGGAGATATTGAATGATTCAGCGTGTTCAGACTATATATTTAATAGGCTCTATCGTATTGTTTGTTTTGATGTTATGTTTTCCTTTAGGCTATTTTGTGCTGGGTACCAACATTTCATCTTTTGATTTTCGGGGTGTGCAAATAGGTCCCGATTTTCATCACACGCTTGCTATATCGGTTATCCTTTTCATTGCTGTGATATGTGAAATCATTGCACTTATTCTGTATCGTAATCGCTTGCTTCAGATGCGCTTGGTTACTTTCAACACTCTGCTTCAAATAGCGTTTTATATAGCATTGGTTTCATATATTTTCCTTTATAAAGGCGAATTTAAAGTTACTTATTCTGTCAATTGGACAGCTTTTTTGCCATTGCTTACTATTGTACTCAATATTTTGGCATATAGAGCAATTCGTAAGGATGAAACTTTGGTGCGTTCTTTGAACCATTTGAGATAACGAATATACATTATCATATTATTGTTTTAGAGACGCAATATCATTGCGTCTCTTTTAATTTCTAAAACCAATGAAACAATTACTTACTTTTCTATTTCTTCTTTATGGGGCGGCTTTATGTGCCCAAACATATAAGGTGGAAAATAATATTCCGTATACAAGTACTACGGAGCAGGATGCCTATCGCAAAGATCGTTGTAAACTTGATATATATTATCCGGTAGGAAAGAAAGATTTTTCGACAGTCGTATGGTTTCATGGCGGAGGATTGGAAAGTGGAAATAAGAGTTTTCCCGAGCAATTGAAGAACCAAGGTTTTGCAATTGTCGCTGTTAACTATCGTTTGAGTCCATGTGCCAAAAATCCTTCTTATATTATTGATGCGGCGGAAGCTGTTGCATGGGTAGTAAAACATATTGCCGACTATGGTGGATGTGCCGATAGAGTTTTTGTATCGGGCCATTCGGCTGGCGGTTATCTGACATTGATGTTGGCCATGGATAAGCAATATCTGAACCGTTTTGGGGTTGATGCCGATAAAATAGCTGCCTATCTTCCTATTAGTGGGCAAACTGTAACTCATTTCACCATTCGAAAGGAGAGAGGATTACCTGATGGCATTCCTGTTGTCGACGAATATGCTCCTGTTAATAAGGCTCGCAGAGATACGCCTCCCATCATATTGCTTACCGGAGATAAATATTTAGAGATGGCTTCAAGATATGAAGAAAATGCTTTGCTCGAATCTGTGTTGCGCAATCTTGGTAATAAAAATGTGAAGCTTTACGAAATGCAAGGATTTGATCATGGACAGGTTTGTGCTCCTGCATGTTTGTTTGTAGCAAACTATTTAAATCATTATAGCAAGCGTTGATTTGCCGGAACAAAAGAAGTAATATACTTATACTTCTAGGCTAGCAGAACATTGAAGTTAAAAGCTAGAATAGGCCGTTGATGTTCGAACAGAATACTATATTGTTGATATAGCCAATTGAAGAATTTATGCGATAATACTGAGTACTTTATATGAACTCTGTACGGTGTTGAAATAATTAATATACGACTGACATGTACTGAAGAAGTTGGCACAAATTTATTCAGTACATGTCAAATGTTATTAGTCTATTTTGTATTTGTAGTCTTTGGTGACTTCCAAAACTCCCTTTATCTTTTTAAAATATTGGATAGACTCTTCTAGAGTTTTATTTTCCGGAATAGATATGGCAATACCGTTTATGTTACTATATGTATATAGTATTGTTGCTCCATATTGTTTTACAGCTTCTACTATGTTCTTTTTCCCATTATCTTGATTATAATAAATAATAAGAGTTCTAGGGTTGTATTGGGTAGAATCTTTTTTAAGAGATACCGCTTGATGGTCTCCTGTTTGTCCACCTTGAAACTGTATGTAGTATTGTTTAGGCACTCCATGATTAAATTTGGTGCTGCTACATCCTACACATAATAAGTAGGATGCAACAGTTATTAATAGAGGAAGAACCTTTTTAGTTTTTACCATTGTCATTGTTTTATAGTTAAATATCGCCCACATTGCCGGTACGTTTTAGCACTCCCCACGTTTGCAGCTCTCCTTTAAGGGCCTTTTTGTAACTCTTAAAGAGTACTACATACATAATCCAACGATAGCAGAAGCGTTGTGGAATAATCCAAAGCAGTATCCATAGCTTTTCTCTCTCGAAAATGTATGCTACGATAGAAATACTTGCATCAACGATCATAAAGATTAAATAATAGGTGAAGATCTTTCCTGCATTGCCCGAAAATAGTCCGATGATCATGAACAAATCGGCAAGTGGTGAGAAAGTTGGTATGATAAATTGGAATATCAGCATGTTTGGTAAAGCCCATAACCCAAGCCCTTTGTATTTTTTGGATACCAATGCATCACGATGTTTCCAAAATGTTTGCATTACACCGAAACTCCAGCGGGTACGTTGTTTTACAAACTGTTTCAATTTTTCGGGAGCCTCAGTCATTGCAATAGCTTTATTTTCATTATCAATGGTGTATCCGGCTTTAAGAATACGAATTGTCAAGTCGCAGTCTTCTGCGAGGGTATCGGTCGTTAGTCCGCCAGCCTTCTCAATGGCCTTTTTTCTAAAGGCACCTATAGCTCCTGGAACTACAGTAATCGCATTGATATTCGAGTAGGCCAGCCGGTCAAAATTCTGACTGGTGGTATATTCTATTGCTTGCCATTTGGTTAGCATATTACGTTGGTTACCAACTTTTACATTGCCGGCAACGGCTCCAATGCTCTCTTCCGTGTCATTGAAAAAGTGGATCATCATTAGCGAAACTGCATTGTGGTAGAGTTTAGTGTCTGCGTCAATACAAACGACATATTCCGCATCGGTATTTGCTATGCCGTAATTTAGTGCAGAAGCTTTACCTCCATTTGGCTTTGTCAGCAATTTCATCTTTGGATTGTCAGAATATGCATCGCACACTCTTTTGTATGTTTCATCTTTGCTACCATCATCAACGAAGATAACATTGAAGTTTGGATAGTCTTGTTCCAAAAGATTTTTTAGCGATGACACGGCATTCACTTCTTCATTGTAGGCTGGCACAATGATAGATACTAATGGCGCATTTTCAAAATCGATAGGATTGTATACCAGCGTCTTGTCTTTACGTTTCTCTCGTATTGTAAGTATCAACATAAATAGTAAACGCCCTATGCCTAGTATGATAAAGATGATGAAGAGTGCGGTAAGGAAGTTTGTTATTTCGTATATGATAGTAGCCAGTGTCAAATTGGCTTGCATGGCATAATATTCTTCCCCTTTGGGGATAGAAGGCATCAGTTGATCACGGCTCTTACCCAGAAATTGAGACAAGGTAATAAAGGAATAACCTTTCTTTTTTAAATATTCTATAATCCGAGGTAAGGCTTTTACTGTTTCGACTCTAGTATCTCCACCTGCATCATGCAAAAGTATAATATTTCCATTGCCTTGTTCTACTCCTTTTATGACGCGTCTAAATATTTCGTCGGCTTTGATACCTACTTGCCAATCTTCGGGGTCAATGGATTCACCTACGTCAAGATAGTTCTGTTGCCGTGCCAAAACGATAGGTACAATTTCTTCCATACTGGCCGGATCACTATCTGCGTTGTAGGGAGCACGGAATAAAATGGTGCTATGTCCAGTGATACATTCTATTAACAACCGGGTGAGGCTGAGTTCCATGAATGTTCGTTCAGGAGTGTTTTTTGCTACGTTTCGATGCGTAAAAGTATGATTTCCGATATAGTGTCCATCTTCATAAATCTGTTTTACCAGAGGTAAATTCTTTTCTATTTGCAGTCCGACCATAAAAAAGGCGGCATGGATATTATATTTGGAGAGGATGTTTAGTATCTTGGGTGTCCAAGTTTCATCGGGACCATCATCGAAAGTCAATAACAATTGCTTTTTCCCTGCTTTTCCGTATTTACGTATTTGGTATGAAGATGGTATTGATTGATAATTTTCGTCAGAAATAAGAATGTTCGAATTGTCCATTTCTATATTTACACTGCCCGGATGAGGCGTAGATAGGGCATCAAGTACTTCACCTTCGCCAAGATAGTTCACATCGTCACTACCGGGAAGACTTTCTAAATCACCAATGCGAAATCTTGCCGCAGCACTATGAGACATGTCTTTGTTGTAGAATTGCCATAGTCGGTTATCTTCACTACCCAGACGCCATACACTAAATCCGGCGAGTCCGTACTCGGTGCCGAAACGCATTGTATTAAAATGAGTTGCCGCATCTGTGAAATATACTTGATGGACGACGTTATCATCATCTTGGTATGCATAATTAAGGTTGTAGGTATCTTCATCGAAAGTGATTTTAGCTTCTGTATCGGAGGCCGTAGATAATGCTTCTCTATAAGAAACGCTCGTATTTTCGTTGCCTTTATCCGTCCAATCGTAGCCATAAGCTCCTAGCCCTAATACCACTTTCTCTTCAGGGACTTTTTCTGTCAAATTGTCTACTGCTGCCTGAATCCATTGTTGCGAACTGATTGGTCCGGCTTCCCCTAGTATCATGTGTTCGTCATACGCCATAAGGAAAATGTAGTCATTGTATTTTGCCAGCTCTTTCAGGTTGTAATCTTTATTGAAAGGAGCTACATCCTGACTAACAAATAGTCCTTTCGAATGAAACTCGTGAGATAGCTCTTTGACAAATACGGTAAGATATTCATCGCTGCTTTCGCTCAAGTTCTCAATATCAATATTAATTCCGATGAATTTATTTTTCAGGCATTGTTGCAGAACATTATTAATAAGTTCTTTTCGCTTTTTTGAATTGTGCAATATACGTCCGATGCCTTCGGGTCGAAAATCCTGTTGATAGTTGTTGCTTAATATCGGCATGACCGGCACACCGCTCTTCTTCATTAGGTCGTAACCTTTTGGGTCGATATTTATTTCTAGTTTATCCGTCTTGGGATTAATGAAGAACCATTCAGGGATTACTAAGTTTAATTTACTAATATTTTGCTTGAGAGAGAATAGCGATTTAGGATCCCATGAAACATAGAATGCCGAGCGAATGCCTGCATCAAATTTGTTCCAACTAGCAATATATTTTTCGGTAACCATATCGACGTTACCTTTAAAACGCTTTACTCTTTTTAGATATGCTGCATTCTCTTGGGCATAGTTACTATGTTGTTTCTTTTCTTTGAAGAAAGAACGGAAACCTTTATATTCTTTTGATAACTTATTCTCTTTGAGATATGGTTTTGAGGCCGTCACTACACTGCGATAATCTTGTCTGAAAGGTAGATTTGGCATATTGTCAATAATAACCATCGTGATGAACACTGCAACAAGAATTACTGCGATGAAAATTACGAATCTCATGCTCCATTTGAACTTGTTCCAGCGTGAAGTCGAATCTGTTTGAAAAATCTGTTTAGCCATTGTTAAGGACTTTTTTATAACTGAATATTATATTGTGTCGTGAATGATTTTTATAAATTAAACTTTAGTATTTTACCACTCCATTTATCAATAACGACGTTTGTAGCTTTATAGGGCAACATACTAATCGTTTCTGTTTTACCGCTCAGTAAATCTTTGGCGCTATATGAGTCTTGAGGAGGAATATTTAGGAAATCAAAAGCATGAGGTGGAATATTGATGGCAATATCTACCGACTGACTATCAAAATTGACAACAATAAGCAATACTTCTGTTTCATATTTGCGGAAAAATGCATATTGTTTGTACTCATTAAAACGCCATCCATTGATATTTGCATAGGTCAGGTCGAAGAAACATCCACTAGATATAGCTTTTTCTTTATTGCACAACGTCAATATCTTTTGATAGATATTGTGTAATGCCTGAAGAGGAGCAATAGTGGACAGATCACCTGTTTTGTGTGCTTCATTCCAAAGACGTAATGTGGGTATGCTCCAATAGTCAAAAATAGTAGTACGCCCATCACGACCACTGAACCCTTCACAATCCATCCCCATTTCGCCTAGCTCTTGTCCTGAATAGATCATAAAGGGATTAGTATTCATACAAGCAGATACGATAAGTGCAGGAATACCTTTCCATGGATCTCCAGCGAAGAAATCGGATGCAAGGCGGCGTTCATCGTGATTTTCGAGAAAATTGAGCATTTTGGTTTCTAATCCACCCAAACTTTGCCAACAAGATGAAATAGTACTTGCTGATCCATATCCACAGATAATGTTGTGGAGGGTGTCGTATAGCCCAACTTTATCGTATAAATAATCGAAATGCCCTTTTTCAATGTAATTTTTATATTGTTTCGGACTATAAATTTCAGCTATAAAGAGTAACTTCGTATTCACTTCTTTGATTTGTGGAATAACCCATTCCCAAAATTCTAGCGGAACCATTTCTGCCATATCACAGCGGAATCCATCGATATGCTTGTTTGCCCAGAACAGAAGTATATCGCGCATCTTTATCCATGTATTCGGGATAGGAGAGAAACTTTTGTATAAACCATGAGCATAGTCTACGCCATAGTTTAATTTTATAGTTTCATACCAATCATTGATATTAGGCGATGCATCAAATCTATCATTGCCGGTTGCTTTTGCCGGATATTCTTTGTATGCGACATCAGTTCCTGCCTTTAGGTCAAATTGTCCATGAAACTCGGTGTTCGGAATATAGTAGAAGTTGTTGTCTGGGGAAAAGGCCAATTCAACATTATCTTTTTCTCCTAAATCTTCTACATCGAGCGGCTTGGCATCAGAATGGTATTCTCGCGCCACATGGTTGGGAACAAAATCTATAAGAATCTTTAGTCCTGCCTTGTGAGTTCGTTTTATCAGAGCCTCAAATTCTGTCATCCGCTGTTCTACATTGACTGCTATATCCGGATCCACGTCATAATAATCTTTGATGGCGTAAGGAGAGCCCGCTTTCCCTTTTACAATTGCCGGATGGTCGCGTTGGATACCGTATTTGCTGTAGTCTGTTTGGGTGGCGTGTTCTATTATGCCTGTATACCAAATATGGGTGATGCCCAACTTCTTTATCTCAGCTAGTTTATCAGCAGTAAAGTCGTCCATCTTGCCACATCCGTTGGTGTCTATATCTCCATTATATTGGCAATTGGCATTTTGGTTACCAAACAAACGTGGAAATACTTGATAGATAATCATTTTTCTCATTTCCATATAGATCCTTTTTCAGAGAGTAGTTGATTGAGGAACATATTAGTCGTACGATAACCTTGATTGAATATTTCTTCGGCTTTTTCTAATTCTCTGTTGCTATATCCGGTTAAGTTATATGGTTCTATGAATAAGTCTGCATTGTCTCTTTCGTGTAGGCTGTTGGACGTAAACATCAAATGGTATGCTCGAGTAGCTATTCCTATAATGTTTAATTTATATTTTTCAGGAGCTAAAGGGCTTACGTTTATAGCAACAACTTTCTCGCAGCATCCTCTGATTGTTGCTACAGGAAGATTACTGAATACACCTCCATCAACGTAATGTACTCCATTAATGCACACCGGTGCAAATAGAATAGGGAGGCAGCATGAAGCAGAAATTCTCTCTGCAAGATTCCCGCGTGTGAAACAAATACTTTGTCCGTTGTCCAAATCCGTAGCATTGATCATAAGAGGTATCTTCAGATCTTGTATCTTTTTTGCTTTAATATTCTCTCGCAAAAATTCGGTAAAATCAGTCAGCTCGAAAAGTCCTCTTTTAGGAACAATAAGACGCGTGAGATCTTTGAAACGCTTATCTTTGAAATAATCCAATACTTGATATGGTTCATTGCCATCGGCAAAGAAAGCAGCTGCGACAGCGCCTGCACTAACTGCCGAAAGAATATTAGGGCGTATATCATGCTCTAATAGAGCTTGCATTACTCCCAAATGGGCAAAGCCCTTGATGAATCCTCCGCTTAAGGCATAGCCTATAGCGTAACGCTTCTTGATCAGATGTTTATTGTCTGTGGACATATTTAGTATCTTTAACTTAAATCTGAAAACAACATACAAAAATACGAAATTAAGTTCTTATTTGAAGAATAATACCTAATTTTGTTGACATGAAAGACGGATTTTTAAATGATTTAAATGAAAACCAGCGAGAAGCGGTATTATATAATGATGGGGCGTCTTTAGTCATTGCCGGCGCTGGCTCCGGTAAGACTCGAGTGTTGACTTGTAAAATTGCTTATCTATTGCAAAATGGTTATAGCTCTGATTCTATTTTAGCTTTGACATTTACAAACAAGGCTGCCAATGAAATGAAATTGCGTATAGGAAAGTTAGTAGGAGAGGAGAGCGCTCGTCGATTATGGATGGGAACCTTTCATTCTATCTTTCTACGTATATTGCGGGTCAATGCCTCTTTGTTGGGGTTTCAAGATCAATTGACTATTTACGATACTTCTGATAGCAAAAGTCTCATACGGTCTATTGTCAAAGAATTGGGATTGAACGATAAGGATTATTCTGATAGCAAAATGATCTCTCGTATTTCCAATCTTAAAAACCATCTGATAACTCCAGATGCTTATAGTTCCAATCTGACTTATATTAAGGACGATGAGAAAAAGAAGCTTAACATGTTTCATCATGTCTATCGTATCTATGTTGAACGCTGTAAAAGGGCAAATGCGATGGATTTTGATGACTTATTAGTCTATACGTATCAGCTATTTGATGAGCATCCGGAAGTTTGCGCACGTTATGCCGTTCGTTTTAAATATATATTGGTTGACGAGTATCAGGATACTAATTATGTTCAACGTCAAATTGTGCTACAGCTTGGGATACCTTCTCAGCATGTTTGCGTAGTAGGTGATGACGCTCAAAGTATTTATTCTTTCAGGGGAGCCAATATTGATAATATACTTTCATTTTCTAAAGATTTTGAAAATGTCCGCATATTTAAACTTGAACAAAATTATCGTTCTACACAAAATATTGTTTTAGCTGCAAATAGTCTGATTAAGAAAAATTCTCGTCAGATTCCTAAATCTATTTTTTCGAAGAAAGCGGAGGGAGATAAGGTTCATGTAACTAAGGTTTATAGCGACATAGAAGAGGCTGTTGTCGTTGTAAAAAAGATTCAACAGCTTCGTTCTAAAGAACATGCCGATTATTCGGATTTTGTTATACTATATCGTACGAATGCCCAGAGTAGGGTGTTCGAAGAAGAAATGCGTAAGCAATCTATCCCATATAAGATATTCGGTGGAGTTTCTTTTTATCAGCGTAAGGAAATCAAAGACGTTGTCGCTTATTTTCGTCTAGCTGTCAATCCTAACGATGAAGAAGCTCTTAAACGTGTTATAAATTATCCCTTAAGGGGTATTGGTGGTACGACTTTTGATAAAATAAAGGCTGCTGCTATGGATAATCAGGTCAGTCTATGGATTGTTCTCGGTGATATTGCTCATTATGTACCGGAACTGAATAGTGGTAAACAGGCGACGATCCGAAAATTCTATGATATGATAGCTGATTTTGTAGCAAAAGTATCTACTGAATCGGCTGATGAATTGGGTAATGAGATAATTATTGCTTCTGGGCTGATGAATGTGTCTCTGCCCGATCAGACAGCAGATAAAGAGCGAAGGGATAATATTGGCGAACTAGTGACGGGATTGCGTGACTTTGTTACTTCAAGGCAGGAGGATGGAGATGATAATATATTTCTTGCAAATTATTTATCTGAAATATCTCTACTTTCTGATTTGGATACTGATACGAAAGAAAGCGATACAGACAAAGTATCATTAATGACTATTCATGCTGCTAAAGGACTTGAATTTGCAACCGTTTTTGTAGTTGGTTTGGAAGAAAATTTGTTTCCGAACTATATGAGCCTGAATAATCTGCGCGAACTTGAAGAAGAACGTCGTTTGTTCTATGTTGCTATAACTCGTGCTGAAAGGCATTGCTTTTTGTCGTATGCCGAATCTCGTTTTCATTTTGGGAAAATGGAATTTGCCCAACAAAGTCGCTTCTTAAAAGATATTGATCCCGAATATTTGGAATATCCGGTAAGTAAAAAATATGAGATTGATATTGACAAGAGGGCTTCAAAATACCGTCCTGTTTTTGATAGATCTACATCTTTGCCTCCTTTTGAAATGCCGGATACCACTAATGTTCATCAGTCAGTCCCATCGGGAATGCAGAAGGTCTCTTCATGTGCTAAGTCAAGTCCTGGCGATTCTTCCATAACCGAGCGTTTGGAACTTTGCGAAGGACAAATCATAGAGCACGAACGTTTTGGAGTCGGTAAAGTAAAGAAAATCGAAGGAGTTGACGAAAATAGGAAAGCTACGATAGAATTTCGTAATTTAGGAATAAAAGTATTGTTGCTCCGCTTTGCAAGGTTTAAAATTATACGGTAATCAAAACTACAGGCCTCTAAAAACAGACGTATGTCGCTGCCGTAACTTCCGTTAGTTACCGCTGCGACATACGGTTGTTTTTTTGCAAAGCAAAACAAGGTCACAGCCGTCGTTGTCGTATGTTAGTTTTTCCGGTGACGTCCTTATGTTTTCGGAAAAACTAACATACGACAACATTTTTAGGAGCATATGTCGTTTTGGAAAGACAAAGACAATACAGATTTGTTGAAGTAGCCGGTTCTTACTGATACTTAAAGATGCCTCGTGTAGATATGTAAAACCTTGTTTTTTCTATTCTAGTTACGAAGACATTACTGTCACAGTTACTGACTGTATATCAGTACTATACGCGTGTATGACGCCAAAATGGGACACGAAAAACATGTTTTCTGTCAGAGAATCAATGCGTTATGATTTCTCTTAAATTGGCCCTGATAATGGGCTACACAAGGGGGTGATGAAAGTTGGCGTGCGAGAATTCTTCTTTCGACCACATTTTCAGAAGTGAACATGGAGAACAAAACCGATACTATTTTACCCATATCGAAGTGATACTTTCAAATGCGCGGAATCGATACTGTGTTTCCCAAAAATGATAACGACGAACATAAAAATTCATAAGGACGAAACTAAAAGTTTGTAACTAGAAACATTTATTTTCGTCCTTATGAATTTCGCTCTGTCTATCAACGAATTACATGTGATGCGTCTATGCCGTGGCTCTAGTTCGAGTTATATTCGAGGATGGAACAATAACAAATATAGTGGGCTACAATAGTCTGTAGCCTATGTTGGGATAAGAAAGTATCAGAATATCGGAGAATGTTCACTTTGAAATATGTTGTGAAAAAGGATTGTATGCAAGGCATCATATCATTGTTTCTTTCTGTGAAATGGGGTAGCATTCTAATTATTTACTGGAAATAAGACAACATATATGCGACTATTCATCGATTCTTTTTTTCAGTAAAAACAACTACATTTTCAACCTTTGTCACTTCAGTATGACACCATTATGCACTATCACACAGCATATTAATGATGCACCATATACAACGCCAGCGGAAAGAGGTCTCAAAATCGAGGCAAGAGCATATTGTAGGAACGTTATTTCCGGTAGGGGTCTATTTAGACTCGGTCTAAACGATGCCATACAGATATCTGATAGCTGTATTCGGATATAAACGAGCTCGTTTCATTCTTTTTCTCAAACAGCTCATTTCCGATGAAAATTATTGAGTATGTGAACGCACATTATCTCTTGGAATAGATTTCCAGATTCCTCAGATTCCAACCTAATATCCTTCAACAGTACAAATAAATTTCAAATAACGTTTAACGTGATAACGATATGCGTAATTTGAAGAACATATTAGCAGCATTCCAAGGCATCATAAACAATCCCTTTGTAGCATAATAGTATAAGGTAACCAATGAACAGGCATCAAGTTATGTAAAGAAGCCATCCATTGAATTGAGAAGGCTAAAGAAAAAGCGGAAAACATTTCTGTTCTCCGCCCCATATATAGTTTACTGAAAAGTTGTTGATTCTTATTTCAAAGCATCTTTCAAATCACCATTTGTTGCACGAACAGCATCAGCGCTGGCAGCGAACTTAGCTTTCTCTTCTTCGTTAAGATCGAGTTCTACAATCTTCTCGATACCGTTCTTACCAAGAATAACAGGAACACCAATGCAGATATCGCTCTGACCATATTCTCCTTCGAGATATACAGAGCAAGGTATCATCTTCTTCTGATCGTGGATGATAGACTCTACAACATAAGCTCCACTCGCACCTGGTGCATACCAAGCAGAAGTTCCAAGCAAACCTGTAAGAGTAGCACCACCTACCATTGTATCGGCAGCTACTTTTTCCAAGTCTTCTTTGCTCATCAAAGAGCTAGCAGGCATACCTTTATAAGAAGCCAAACGAGTCAAAGGAATCATTGTTTTGTCACCATGACCACCGATAACCATAGCGTCTACTTCGTTGGCATTGCAACCTAACTTCTGAGACAAGAAATATTTGAAACGTGAACTATCTAGCATACCACCCATACCGATTACACGATTCTTTGGCAAGCCCAATGATTTGAGAGCCAAATAAGTCATAGTATCCATCGGGTTAGAGATAACAACCAAGATAGTGTTAGGAGAATATTTCAGGATGTTTTCGGCAACAGATTTTACGATACCGGCATTAACACCAATCAGTTCTTCACGAGTCATACCCGGTTTACGAGGAATACCAGATGTGATAACAACAACATCAGAATTGGCTGTCTGAGCATAATCATTTGTGCAACCTACTACTTTGGTATCAAAACCCAACGACTGAGCCGTTTGATTCATATCCATTGCTTTACCTTCTGATACACCTTGCTTAACATCAAGCATAACAACCTCGTCTGCCACTTCGTGAAATACGAGTACATTGGCTACAGTAGCACCTACGTTACCTGCGCCGACTACAGTTACTTTAGACATAATAATTTATTAATTAAAAATTTCTATAAATACTTTATTTTAATAAGTACAAAGGTACTACAATGAGTGTATTAAAGAAATTATTCCTTAATAAAATTAGTTAAAGTAATAACTTATAGTGAACACCTTTAGTGTATTTAGTTGGAAATAACTATTTTTGCACCAACAAAAGAATATAATGAAATGAAAAAGAAGACTATTATATTTACAGTTTGCATTGTTTTGCTATTAGCGGCAATCGGTATCGTAACGTATATGTTAATGAAAGAGAAGAAAGCCAACTATTCACTCAACCAAGAATTCGTATTGGACAAAAACGACTTGGAAAACGAATATTATCGCTTCTCCAAACAATACGACGAAATAAAGACAACGGTCAAAAACGATTCATTGGCTTCGTTGCTGGATAAAGAGCAACAAAAGAGTCAGCGGCTATTGGAAGAGCTTCGCAGCGTAAAGAGCACCAATGCGACTGAAATACGCCGTCTTCGTAACGAACTGTCCACATTGCGCCGCGTCATGGTGAGCTATATTAACCAAATAGATTCTCTGAACCAGTTGACAACAAGACAGCGTCAGCAGATTAATGACATATCGGCCAAATATGATGTAGCTTCCAAACAAATAAACAATCTATCGGAAGAAAAGCGCAGCTTATCGGAAAAGGTAACGCTTGCAGCTCAATTGGATGCATCCAATGTATGGATGGAGGCCAAAAACAAACGAGGAAAGACAGCCAAGAAAGTAAAAGACTGCGTAAAATTTGCAGTAGGCTTTACAATATCTAAGAACATTACAGCAGAGCCTGGTATGCGTACGATCTATGTCAGAATATCGAAACCCGACAATGCAGTACTGAGCGATGGCGGAACATTCAAATTTGAAAATAGAGAGATACCTTATTCTATTAAGAAATCAATAGAGTACAGAGGTGAAGAAACTCCTGTTACCGTATATTGGGATGTGAAAGAATTTTTATACCCCGGAACTTATCGAGTAGAAATATTCGCGGGCAATTCGATGATAGGCTCTTCTTCGTTCACCCTCAAATAACAACATTAATAAAGGGCGACGCAACGTTTATTGACGACGATCGGCGCCCCACATTAGTTTTTGGCGCAGCGTATTAAAAAATACATGATTGTAGCGCTTCACTACTTTGATAGAGTATGGCGCACGCCGAATAGTAAGCTGTATACCTTCTTTGCAAGAAATACTCCGTCCATCTATCGCTACAAGATAGTTGTGACTGCGACTTTCGACCCGCAATGAAACTTCCCAGTCATCGCACATCACGATAGGCCTTACATTCAAACTATGAGGGGCTATCGGAGTAAGCGCGATGGTTTTGGCATGAGGCACCATAATAGGGCCACCCACACTAAGCGAATAGGCGGTAGAGCCGGTAGGAGTAGAAACGATGAGTCCATCAGCTTGATAGTTGTGAAGATAAGACCCATTGACCGTAGTATATATACTGATCATCGATGAACTATCATGTTTCATCACAGCTATATCATTTAGTGCAAAAGGTTCTTCCTGCAATTTAGGTTCATCTGTTATCAGTTGCAACACACTCCTCTCTTCTACTCTATAATGCCGATTGCTTATCTCGTCTAAGGTTTCTTCCAACTCTTCGGGATATACATCCGACAAGAAGCCTAACCTTCCGGTATTGATCCCCAATATTGGAATATTCTTATCGCCCACTTTACTTGCCGCATTCAGAAACGTTCCGTCACCTCCGATGCTAATAACCATATCGGCATCAAAATGATTACCATCAAAGACCTTGACATCTGAGGGCATCCTAAAGTTATCTTCTTTCTTTAGAAAATCATAAAACAAACGACAAATATAAATTTCGGCGTTCATTTTACCCAGCAAATAAAAGAGATGTTCTGCGGATAACGACTTATGTGCTTGAAAACTATTTCCAAATATTGCAAACTTCATAATGAATAAAATCTAATGCGAGATACAAAAATAAGTAAAATATACGATTATTCTATCAATAGACAGAAAAAAAACAGAACGTGCCAAAGAATGACACGTTCCTCTACATTTATATGTTATAATCCTAGGAACCTCGACTATCCACAACGCGAAGCTCCACAAGAAGTGCAAATAAGGCAACCTTCTTGATAGATAAGCGTTTCGTTTCCACAATTAGGACATTTTTTACCCTTTACAGCCGTTCCATCCGACACATATTTCTTCAAAGCTCTTTCGACACCATTCTTCCAAGTATTGATGTTTTCGCTATCGAGTTGAAGCTGACTCACCAATTTGATAACATTATCGATAGGCATCCGATAGCGGATAACACCGGAGATAAGTTTGGCATAATTCCAATACTCTTTATTGAATTTCTCAGAGAGTCCTTCTACCGTCGTCTTGTAGCCACGCTTATTTTCGAACTGAAAGTCATAACGTTTATTACCAAATTCATCAACATTCTTGATAATATGTCCATGAGTGATACTTTTGGGTAACGAAATACCTTCGTCATCATCTTGCAAACCAGTAAATATTTCGTAAGGACGACCATCTAATAGTCCGACAAAAGCGACCCACTTTTCTTTATTATTCTGAAAACGTACGACATCACAATCCAAAGTTCTAGGACGTTCTTCGATGACTACAGGTGGTTTGCACGGAGGCAATTCCTCTTTCTTGGCGGACGATGCCGCAACCAATACTCCATCGCGAGAGCCGTCTCTATAAACGGTACAACCTTTGCAACCCGATTTCCATGCCTCAACATAAAGCTGATCAACCAACTCTTCGGTAGCATCATTAGGAAGATTAATCGTAACACTAATGGAGTGGTCTACCCATTTTTGAATTCGTCCCTGCATATCAACCTTCTTCATCCAGTCTACATCGTTCGATGTAGCTTTATAGTAAGGAGACTTCTGTACCAATTCGTCTATTTCTTCTTGCGAATAATGTTTTGCAGGATTGTATCCCTGCGATTCCATCCACGTAACAAACTTTGGATGAAATACGATATATTCTTCAAAAGCATCACCGGTTGCATCAATAAAATCGATATGTACATTTACATCATTCGGATTTACTTTGCGACGGCGTTTGTAGACAGGAAGGAATACAGGTTCAATACCAGAAGTCGTTTGCGTCATTAAACTAGTAGTACCTGTAGGGGCAATAGTAAGACATGCTATATTGCGACGTCCATACTTCACCATCAAATCATAAAGTTCAGGATCTGCCTCACGTAAACGATTAATAAAAGGATTCTGCTCTTCACGCTTAGCGTCGAATATTTCAAAGGCTCCCCTATCCTTAGCCATCATTGTAGATGAGCGATAAGCAGCCAAAGCCAATGTTTTGTGTACTTCTTCGGAAAAGTCCGTTGCCTCATCCGTTCCATAACGGTAATTCAATGCAGCAAGCATATCTCCTTCGGCCGTAATACCAACACCGGTACGACGACCCATACTGCTCTTCTTATATATTTTCTCCCAAAGACGACGTTCTGTAGATTTTGTTTCATCATCTTCCGGGTCCGAATTAATCTTATTCAAAATTTGCTGAATCTTTTCCAACTCAAGATCAATAATGTCATCCATTATCTTTTGAGCGATAGCAGCATGCTTTTTGAACAATTCAAAATCGAAATAAGCATCTTTTGTAAAAGGATTTACAACATACGAATAAAGATTGATGGCCAGCAAACGACAAGAATCATAAGGGCACAAAGGAATCTCGCCGCAAGGATTGGTCGAAATCGTACGGAAACCAAGGTCGGCATAACAATCGGGAACCGACTCGCGAATAATGGTATCCCAGAACAACACACCCGGCTCGGCAGATTTCCATGCATTGTGAATAATCTTCTGCCACAACTGACGTGCACTAACTTCTTTTTGATATTTCGGTTCGCTTGAGTCTACAGGATACACCTGCACATAAGGAGTATCGTTAATGGCCGACTGCATAAATTCATCGTCAAGGCGAACGGAGACATTTGCTCCCGTAACCTTTCCTTCGGTCATCTTAGCATCAATAAATGCTTCGGAGTCGGGATGTTTGATAGATACAGATAACATCAAAGCCCCGCGACGCCCGTCTTGAGCAACTTCACGAGTAGAATTTGAATAACGTTCCATAAAAGGAACCAATCCGGTAGAAGTTAAAGCCGAATTCTTCACCGGAGAACCTTTCGGACGAATGTGCGATAAATCATGTCCGACACCACCACGGCGTTTCATCAACTGAACCTGTTCTTCGTCTATCTTAATAATAGCACCATAAGAATCGGCATTACCATCCACACCAATAACAAAACAATTGGACAACGATGCCACTTGGTAATTATTTCCGATACCTGTCATCGGACTTCCAGCCGGAACAATATATTTGAAATGATCGAGCAATTCAAAAACCTGTTCTACAGTTAAAGCATTCGGATATTTGGATTCAATACGTGCAATTTCGCGAGCAAGACGCCAATGCATATCAACTGGAGACTTTTCGTAGATATTGCCAAAAGAATCCTTCATAGCATACTTATTCAACCAAACACGTGCCGCCAATTCGTCTCCTTGAAAATAATTCAAAGATGCTTCGTAAGCCTCATCATAAGAATATGTAGACTTTTCTATTTCTTTATCAGACATAATAATAGCTTATTAATGTAATACACAATCAATATTTATAAAAAGAGAGAAATTGAAGTTTACAATATTAGATTGATGGTACAAAGCTAAGAAGGTTTTTCGATTTATCAAAGAAATCACATAATAAGTTATCAACATTCAAAAAGATTTCTAAAATAAAATGTTTATTTACTGATAATCAATATTATAAAAAATAGAATAAAACAAAAAGTTTTCCAAAATAAAAATTAAATAATAGAATAGATAAACAAAAATGAAAATTTTATGTTTACTTTGCAATATAAAAGTCAACCAAATAGTAAACAATATGTTGAAAGATAGAAAAACAATTAGAAAATATTCCAATAAAGAGGTTTCTACCGAATTACTGAACCAGTTATTAACAGAATCGTTCCGTTCTTCTACAATGGGCGGAATGCAGCTTTATAGCGTCATCGTCACCAGAGACCAAACAATGAAAGAACGACTTTCTCCTGCACATTTCAATCAGCCAATGGTAAAAGGAGCTCCGGTAGTTTTGACTTTCTGTGCCGATTTTCATCGTTTTTCTTTGTGGTGCAAACAGCGCAAAGCCGACCCGGGATACGACAACCTAATGTCTTTTTACAATGCCTCAATGGACACACTACTTGTAGCTCAAAGTTTCAGCCTACTAGCAGAAGAAGCAGGAATGGGCATTTGTTATTTGGGCACCACCACTTACAATCCCCAACAGATTATTGAAGCTTTGCACCTACCAGAATTGGTATTTCCCGTAACGACTATCACTGTCGGTTATCCTGCCGAAAGCCCCAAACAGCAAGACAGATTGCCAGCTATAGGGTTAATCCACGAAGAGACCTATCATGAATATTCTTCAAACGACATCGACGCACTATACAAAGAAAAAGAAGCCTTACAAGAGAATCTTCAGTTTATCAAAGAGAACAATAAAGAGACACTTTCTCAAGTATTTACTGACGTCCGCTATAAAAAAGAAGACAATATCAGCATGTCCGACAATCTATTGAAAGTTTTAAAACAACAAAAGTTCATCTAAAAAATTTCATAGAAAGGGCGCCTTCTCAACAAAGGCGCCCCTATTTAGTGTGTAACTATAAACAAACACATCAGGGAAGCTCCTATGCGGTAACAGCCCCCAATGTTTTTTCGAGTTCTTCTATTTCAGCCCGGAATGACTTATCGACATCAAACTGTCCTTTTACAGTACGAAAGGCATAGATCACGGTTGCATGATTTTTATTACCGATCAACTGCCCTATCTTGGATATTGAATAGTCAGTATATTTCTTCGTCAAATACATTGCCACTTGCCTGGCCTGAACCACATCACTCTTACGAGTCTTAGCATGAATAGCCGACAAATCCAACCCATAGTGTTTACAAACCGTCTTTACGATATCATCTACATTAATGGTCTTTTTCTCGTAACGAACGATTTTCTGAACGATCTGTTTCGCCAAAGGCAAATCAATATCTCGATTGTAAACGGTAGCATGAGCCATGATAGAATTCACAATACCTTCTAACTCACGAACACTATCAGAAACATTCTCACCTATATAATCTATTACATCATCCGGAAATTGCAATCCATCACGATAGATCTTTCTCCGCAATATATTTTTACGCAACTCAGCCGTAGGCTTCTCAAGTTCTGCAACGATACCGCATTTCAAACGAGTCATTAATCTATCCGGCAGTCCTTGCAGTAATATAGGAGAGCGATCTGAAGTAAAGATCAACTGCTTGCGATTACGATAAAGATGATTGAATATATGGAATAATGTATTTTGGGTCTTCGTTACACCGGCTATCTCTTGAATATCATCAATAATAAGTGCATCTATCGTCTGATAGAAATGAATAAAATCCGGGACTGTATTATTAACAGCAGCATCCATATATTGCAACTTAAAAAGATGAGCAGAAACGTACAACACCCTCATTTCAGGATAAAGTTCTTTTATTTTCAGACCTACAGCGTTGATAAGATGAGTCTTACCAACCCCCGAAGGACCGTAAACGAACAAAGGGTTGAACGGTGTATCAGCTGGTTTCTTAGCTACTTCTTCGGCAATACTACGTGAAAATTTATTGCTCGAACCTTCTACAAAATTATCAAAATTATACTGAGGTATCAAATGAGATTCAAGAGATTTCACCATCGAAGGCGATTTATTCCCCTCTTTCTCCGATTTAGCAGGAGACACAATCGTATTATTAGCAGATTGTTCTGTAATAACACCACTATTTTTCTTTGCTCCCGCATCTACTACTACTTTATATCCCAATCTGACACCATCACCGAAAAATTTATGGATAGCACGCCCCATCAAGTCTATATAACGTTCTTCTAATATCTCATAAAAAAAATTAGAAGGCACCTGTATAGTCAACTGATTATTCTCGAATTTCAGCGGAACAATAGGAACGAACCACGTCTTGTATGCCGTAGAAGGTATATTATCACATATAACCTTCAGACATCTCCCCCACAAATCTTTAAGGTTTGAGTCACTCATTTTTTAGACAATCATTTATAAATATCTTCAACTTCTCTTATGCAAAATTGCAAATCATTATCAACAAAAACAAATGACTTTTTTATTGCATTTTCAAATCAGAAAATAATATCCTATTTTTCAAACAGTTAATAAAAGGTTAAAATAACGTTCACAGAAGCAACTATTGACTTTATATAACCTCTTATATATCAAAGAAATAACGCACCGTTATCACATTTGTAATCAAATTGAGATAGAAATGTAATAAAGCCCCATAAGTCAGCACATAAGGGATAATTAGAAACGCATAAAGTAAAAAAAAGAGAGCGTCTGTTTATTTAGACTGAATCTATTTTACGGGGAAAATTTATTTATTATTTTTCCTACCGAAAATAGAAAAATGGACATATCGTTTAGGATTAGCCTTCAAGTCTTGTAAGAGGCTGGAAGCGCCTATAAATGTACTATTCAAGTTATCATACACCGAACGATCGTTCAAAAATAATCCTAAAGTATTATCCTTACTATTCAGCTTTCCGGTTATCACCTTCACATCCTTCAATGTAGAATCAATATTAGCCATTGAAGATTGAAAATCGATGCTCTTTAAATGATCTGTTACAGCAATGGCATTGTCACCTATGACATTCAATTTTTTTGTAAGGCGGGGAACATCCTTATTCATCAAACGTTTCAATCCATAACTTGCATCAGCAAGATTGGCTGTCGTCGTCTGTATAGAATGAAGAGAAGACCTTATAGAAGGATCGGAAACTAAAGCATTAACCGATGTAAGAATAGAATCTATTTTAGGCAACAATTTTTCTACAGCAGGAACAAGTTGACCAACAGTTTCCATCATGCCACTATCAAGTCCACCGGTAATAGTATCACCTATTGCACAAAAGCCCGTCAACTCATGTGGGATTATCAAATTAAGGCGCAAGTTCCCCATCAAAGAAGACGCAATTACCGCTGTAGTATTTTTAGGAAGCCGCATAGACTTATCCAATTCTATTTCAACATCAATATTGCCTGGATGATTATAATCATAGATAATATCATGAACGATACCGATACGATAGCCATCTACAAAAACAGGACTGGATTTGGCAAGACCGTTGACATCCTTAAATTTCACATAGTAATATGTAGAAGGCTTAAAGATATTAATACCTTTCAGATAATTAATGCCACAAATCAATACGGCAAGTGCAACAACAGCCACTATTCCTATTTTAACTTCTTTCGAAGTCAATTGCTTAATAATATTCATACTTTTCCGTTTAATAGTTAATGTTTAAGCCCGTCTTTTTTTAAACTGCCGAATGGCTTCAATAGTGTCAATCTTCTTACTACCCTGGTAAGCGACAATAAAAGAATCGGGGAATTGAGTATCTAGGCTTTTCTTAAAGCGATATACTTCATTATAGTTTGTTGATGCCCCACAAAAATACTTATATAGTCCATTATCAAAAACGCATTCCACATCAGAGAGACCTTTAAGCCGATCATCACCATCAGAGAGTTTAGCACCAACAGCCAAAATTTGCAACTTGAAAACAATGCTGTCACCCAACATTTTTCTCTCGGCGACCCGTGTTTGAGGAGAAGTGGATGCAGTCCGAGTTACAACTGCTGTATTTTTCGAATTCGTCTGAGCTGAAGAGGAGTCAATAGACGAGCTATCTTCTTTTGTTACTTGAGCAGTAGCATTTTGACTACCAGATACAACAGCCAGAGGTTTTACCTTCACCGCAGGAGGGACTATTGTGACACTTTTACCGGTATGTTTAATATCCTGTTCCCTTTTAAAAAGGGTAAAAGCACGATAAATGGATTGCGATAATGTATTTACTCCCTCGTCACTATTCAAATAATTTTCTTCTGAAGGAGTCGAAATAAAGCCCAATTCAACAAGTACACTTGGCATGGCACTCGCTTTCAATACAAGAAAACCAGCTTGGTGCACTCCCCTATCGGGACGCAATGCACCACGGAATTGGTTTTGAATGATCGAAGCGAAATGAACGCTCTCCTTCATATATTTATCTTGCATGAGCTCAAATATAATATACGATTCCGAAGAATTGGGATCGAAACCCGCATATTTTGTTTTATAGTCATTTTCATAAAGGATAACGCTATTTTCTTTTTTTGCCACATCCAAATTGGCATCACTCTTGGCAAGACCAAGCGTCCAAGTAGAAGCGCCTGTATAAGTCTTTGAGTTGGCTAGAGAATTAGTGTGTATCGAAAGAAATAAATTTGCTTTTGCCTCATTGGCTATTTCAGCACGACGCCCCAAAGGGATAAAGACATCCGTTTTACGAGTATAGATGACCCGAACGTCCGAGCAGTTCGCTTCTATTAATTTACCTACCGCTAAGGCAACTTTCAAATTGATATTCTTTTCTTGAGAGAACTGTCCTATAGCTCCAGCATCATGTCCGCCGTGACCGGCATCGATAACAAGGACAAAATCTTTTGCCTGAGCAGGAGTAAATAACATTAAAGCACCCAAGAACAGACCGATGATTTTTAAGTTTCTTTGTACCATATTCTTTTCAACAATACTGCAAAGTTAATGCTTTTTCTTCTTAAACCCGATTTTCTTTTGAAGTTTTGTCTTCTTGGAATATAAAAAAGGTGAAAAGGCTAAAAAAACCGCACCAAAAACGAATTTCGGTGCGGTCCAATAGTTTGTCTGCCAAACAGATCGTCAGAGATTAAAACGATAAACTGCTCCGGCATTCAGCCAAATGCCCGGTTGTGGTATGTTACCGTAATCATAATATTTCCGATCGAGCAAATTATAAGCCTGCGCATATAATTGGTAGTCCCTTTTCTGCCATTGAATCTTCACATCTACGATACCGAAGGAAGGATACGAGTGAATTATTCCGGTCGCTTTATAGTTAGAATCATAGATTTCGTAGCCTCCCATTCTCTTCTGAAAACGGAAATTCCAGCTCGCCGTTAGATTCTTTCCATAAATTCGATGTGTCAGCCCCACAACCATTTTATGACGAAGATATTCCAAGGCATAATTCGACTTATATATTTCTTTCGTATCGTATCGCTTCTGATAGATATAAGTGTACCCAACATTTATGTTCTGCACCCAAGTATCGTGTCCGGTCAAAGAAGCAAAATCGATATTAAAAGAGCTTTCTACTCCCATATTATCCAGTTTAAAGTTCGTCGAATGGAAAACATCATCCGCACTATATTTCACCCAATCGATCATATCGGTTCCACGATTATAAAATGCACTAACCTTGGCATCGAACCAAGTTGTGCGATACGACGTACCTAGCTTCACTGCATTCGTCTTTTCCGGTTTCAACCCTATATTGCCCTGAAGTGTGGGACTTTTATAATAGAGATCGGTAAAAGTGGGCATCCGAAGAGCTTTGTTCCACGACAGAAAGAGTTTCCAATTATCATCGGGACGATATGAAATATCGATACCCGGATAATAACGAAAGCCATCACCCAAAGCTGTGTTACGATTGACAAGCAATCCCATCGACACAGTCAGATGCGACAAAAGAATGTTGTGCTCCACAAAGTAGTCTATATTGGTCCGATTGTCGGAGTGCGTATATTTAATACTATCTTGACCGGGAATTTCAATATATTGAGAAGGATCGAGTACTTTGCCCAAGTTAGTACTATAAATACCTTCGTTACGAAGTTCAGCTCCAAAAGAAGTTTTGCCCAATATCGTACTGAAGTAAGCATTCAGATCAATGCCGTAAACATCTGCGCGATGAAAATTCTCAGAAGTATGAGTACCTCGTATCAATTGAAAGTGGTCGTAAGCTCTATTCCAAAAAACAGAAGGAGCTATATGCAGCCAACCTTTCGTCTCGGCCTTAACAGAAAAGATCGTACGGCGAAGCTCTTCATATTGGTCGGGATAGGCAGGCGAATAAAATGTATTGGCACCGAATTTCTGATTAGCATAACCGGCTTGCCAACTAATGTCTGCATCTTTGCTTGAATAAGTTCCTTGATAATAGTAACGACGAACATTGAAATCACTATTTGCAACCCCGCCATCACTACGGCTATAACCTCCCGAGAATTGATTGGAAAATGCACCTCGCGTATAGTTCACTCCAATACCTGAGTCAAGAAGTCCATAAGAGCCCCCCGACACACGAGCGGTGACATTACTTTTCGAATCTGTTTTAGTGACGATATTGATGGCACCGGTAAAGGCTGAGGTGCCGAATACACGGGCAGATGGTCCTTCTAGAATCTCTATTCTTTCGATATCTGCCATTGCTACCGGAAAATCGGCTGAATGATGTCCGGTTTGGGGGCTGTTGATATTTACCCCATTAAGCAAGATTGTTACTTGATCGAATGTGCCTCCGCACACTGATATATCGGTCTGAATACCGAATGCTCCCCGTTGTCGCACATCAACTCCGGTGACATACTTCAATAGGTCGTTTACACTTTGCGCCCCCGTTTTCTGAATATCAGAACGCGAAAGCACAGTTACCATTTTAGCCGACGCTTTTTCGGTCAGCGGGACACGCGTGCCGGTCACTTCAATTTCAGACAACTCATAGCTCCGCATTGCTTCAGGTGTTACATGTTGTGCCAAAGCCGTATGAGCATTTGCAAAAAGCAATGTCATACTAGTCAGTACACCAATTGTAACTTCCTTCTTCAAACTACAGAAAGCTGAGTAGCCCTTACGGTCGAAGTGTTTCCAACAAAACGCTTTTGCCCCGAATAACTGGGTTCCTTTCATTGTTTGTATAAATAAAAAATTAAAAAACGCGGCAAAGATAGGAATATATTCAGCAAATTAGCGTTACTTTGCAACAAATCTTTCAGACAGAACATGATCACGTTTTTAAAAAATTGGACACTTCCAATAGCAATGATTACCGGAGCTTTAGCATATCCTCTTCTTATCCACATCCGTTTTCTGATGCCTTATTTATTGTTTCTGATATTGCTTATTACTTTCTCCAAAGTATCTTTTAAAGACCTTCGATACGAGCCGCTTCACGGTTGGTTGCTCTTCATTCAACTGATAGGTTCCATCCTCCTTTTTGCGGCACTTTACCCTTTCAACAAATACATTGCCGAAAGTGCCATGCTTTGTCTCATAGCGCCTACGGCTACAGCAGCAGCCGTCGTTACGGGCAAATTGGGAGGTAGTGTGTCGTGCCTCACGGCTTACACCATACTAAGCAGCATACTCACCGCTATTATGGTTCCATTATTCTTCCCCTTTGTGGCTTCACTTCCTCCCGATATAGATATTCATACCGACAACAACTTTTTTGTTTCGGTCTTCCGCATATTGAGCAGAGTCTTTCCCATTATCATTCTACCGCTTATTCTTGCATGGTTCATTCGGCATTTCATACCGAAACTACACACCCAAATGCTCAAGATAAGCGGAGCCTCATTTTACTTATGGGGAATATCGTTGACTATTGTCACCGCCGTCACGGTAGACACGCTGATAAAGAATACGGATAAGGGAGTCATCGAGATTCTCACCATCCTAATAGGCCTTATTACCTGTTGCCTGCAATTCTATTTAGGCAAACGAATCGGCTCCCGCTATAATGAACGAATAAGCGGAGGACAAGGACTCGGGCAAAAGAACACGATATTAATTATTTGGATATCGCAGGTCTATCTCAATCCGGTAGCCAGCCTTGCACCTTGTTCATACGTCATCTGGCAGAACATTCTCAACTCTTGGCAACTATGGAAAAAGAACGCCAAAGATAAAGCACTCCAATAAATCGCTATATTACATTCTTCGGTCTATCATTTATAACTTAACAAAAGCGCCACTTGATTAAAACCTTTAAGATATGAAATATAAACATATTATTTTTGATGTAGACGGAACACTTTTAGACTCCGAATACGCCGTTTTGCATAGTTTGCAAGAGGTACTAGCTTCCCTTCAACATAAAACGATAGATACTGCGGAACTAACTTTCGCGTTAGGAATACCAGGAGAAGTCACATTGGCCAAATTGGGTATTCAAGATACTGAAGCCGCAAACAAATTATGGAATAACTACTTTACGGAGTATAGCCACACAATCAAGCTGTTCGAAGGCATTCGAGAACTATTGCCCCAACTAAAGGCTGAAGGATATGAGTTAGGCATCATTACCTCTAAGAATCCAGAGGAATTTAAAAACGATTTCAATCCTCATGGCATAACTCCCTATTTCAGTACCATTGTGTGCGTAACGGATGCACCCCGTCCCAAACCTTTTGCCGACCCGATATGGACATACTTGAATAAAACTCATGCACAACCTGATGAAGCCATATACATCGGCGACACTATGTACGATAGTCAGTGCGCTTATAATGCCGGCATCGATTTTGCACTTGCTGTATGGGGCAATGGTTCGAAAGAAGAGATAAAAGCTAAATATACATTTCACTCCCCTCTCGAGGTTTGGCAGACATTCAAGAGCGACAACGCGTAATTTCAGTTCAGACTTTCCAGTTCCCTAAAAAGGTTCAAATATCTGCATCAACAGTCCCTATTGCAAGATTCTATAGCAGGTTATTGAACGCTGTTTATCAACTCATATTGTGTAGGTTGTACCAATGTCCATTTACCTTTAAACTGCCTATCTGCATTCGTTTGAGTATCGGTAAGCGTAAGCGTATATGTTACAATCGTTTTGAGCATCCCAAATTTGAAATAAACCTTATTAATACCCGGGCTTAGTTTTACCGTCACCTTATCCGGCAGTTCAAAATTGGTAAAGACACCTTTGTTCTTCGTATTGTATTCCACCGTTTTATCGGCATAGACTATCTTCCCATCTTGCACTGCAATCGGCACTTTGACATCGGGATCATTGTCTTCTGTCGAAGGCCATCCGAAAGCATTTTTATCGTCACTCGAGAAAGTCGCCGTGCAGAATGCCGACATATTGTTCATCAGATACATGTCATAATGTGGCGAAAAGGTCCAATCATATGAGTATTCACCACTTCCCATATTTTTTATAAGAGCATTAGCCGTATCGTCATACCAATAGAGTGGCGATACACCATCGCCCTGTTCCAACGAATAGGCTATCGATTTGAACTGATACCGGCAAGAAGCCTCTTGCGTGACCGTAATTTCTTTTGTTGCTTTGCCAGACCTCAACACAATGGCAAAAGAGAAAGGAGAAAGAGTATAATTTTCATTGACTGCCAACTGTAATGTCTTGCCCAAATAACGTTTTATCAAAAAACCTTTTTTACCCGTATCGGCAATCAAGCTACCAAATTCGGCACGCTGTAGAGCCAGAGTAGTATCATTATATTCTTCCTGCGTGTCATTCTCATCAGTTCCTAGCAATATATTCCCTTTAATAGCACTATTATCACTTTTATCGATAATCTTCACGATCTCCCAATCCGTCGTATTCATTTGTATACGAGCCGAACCGCCCTCTTTAGAGATTTTAAAGTCGGTATTTCCATTCACAAAATTACGGTGGCTGTCGTCATCGCTTTTGCAAGACGAGAATCCAAAAACCAAAACAAAAGACAATAAACTCAAGCAAACGATGTTCTTTTTCAAAAATAGATTTTTAGCCATAATAGTTTTTATTTATTAGACGAGCGACACCACTAAATGTTGTAAGAAAAACTCAGCAATTAATGCCTAACAACAAAGCACGATAATACTTTTTGCTTTTATAGTAGTCCTATCGCACAGGAACAACCAAAGGCATACAAAGTTGCAATAGAGCTTAAAAGCAAGTACAAAAACAATCATACCCGATGCCTCTTTCAATGTCTTACAAAGATAACTATTTTTCCTCATCCATTATTCATCCGAAACATACTTTTAGCTCACTTTATATCTTTCGGCATAAAAAAAGATGTACTTTTGCGAGATATATGATAATGTCACGACAGTACATGTAAGATAACACATGAAGAAAGCCAAATACTCGTGTGGAATAAACACTTCAAAGACTTTCGACGAATTTATTCACGATTTTTGATTAATCATTACGATATGGATTGGAAATACAAAGACTGCATAGCAAAAAGAGTGATAGACTATTATGCCACCACTCCACCGGTAATGGAACAAATAGTACACACCCAAGCCGTTGCCAGCTACACACGTCTGATAGCCACGATGGAAGGACTTGAGCAGCAACAAGTAGATTTACTGGAAATGGCAGCATGGCTACACGACATCGGATGCCCCAATGCCCGAATCCATTATGGCAATTCGCGCCCTATGTACCAACAGAGCGAAGGACAAAAGTTGGTCGACGAATGGTTGCAAGGCGAAGCCGACCTGACAAATAACGAAAAAGAATGGCTCGCTCAAGTCGTAGGGCACCATCATCAACGCCCGGCAGCTCTAAAATGGCACTTCGAACCGCTATACGATGCCGACCTCATTGTGAATATATGGGAAGGCTACTATGCTATGGAAAAAGCAGAAAGTGAATACAAAAAGATGATATGCACAGAAAGCGGCAAACATTTCTTTGATACATTCTTCGTAGAAAATAAAAATCAAGATGAAAGATAAAGTACTATCCATTCAAAGCAGAGTGGCTTATGGTTATGTAGGTGGCAACATTGCCGATTTGATTTTGCAATTGCAAGGCATCGACATTATCTCCGTACCGACAGTGTTGCTATCGACGCATGCAGAGAACAAACTCTTTATGGGCGAAAGCCTTTCGCCGGCGTTATTTTCCAAGCTCCTTGAAGGCATTGATCTACTTGATGCAAGAAACGACATCAACTACATGATAACGGGCTACTTTGCCGAAAAGAGATTGATGGAAATAGCCTATCACTTTATCAAACGACTGAAAGCCCAAACACCATTCACCTATATTTGCGATCCGGTGATGGGAGATTACAGAGCAGGCGGATTGTACGTGAAAGAAGAAGTGGCCGATTTCTATATCCAGCACCTCATCGAACTATCAGACATCATTACCCCCAATCAGTTCGAGCTGGAACATATCTTGAAAGAAAAAATAGAAACCGAACAGCAACTACTGAAACTGATAACCCACTCGGACCTACTCGCACACAAAACAGTAGTGATGACAAGTGCTCAACTAAGCGATACAGAGAACGACGCGATAGAAACAATCATCATCGCAAACAAAAAGATTGTACGTATTGCAGCCAAGAAAATAGATGCGGAGATCGTAGGTACGGGCGATCTGTTCACCGCCCTGACAACAGCACAACTGAACAAAGGCCGAACACTCGAAGAAGCCGTAAGCACAACAGCCCTATTCATAGAGAAAGTGGTGAAATATCTGAAAGAGAACAATCTTAGAGAGATGACAACCGAGTCTATTATGAAATTCAGCGCAAGCTTGCCTCCCTATACCAATGACGACGAACGGAACAAACGCTCTACCTCATTCAATCTAAGTGAACTAAAGGTGAAAACAAAATAGGTAAGACATCCCCTCGACTGACATATCTGTCTAAATGGCGAGAATATTAGTTCGTTTATTAGATTACATTACCAATAATCAGTATCTTTGTATTTATGAAGCTTGCGACTCACGCTCGTGAGTCGCAAGTTTCATAAGGACGTTTTTTCCGACTCACGGGCGTGAGTCGGAAAAAACATAAGGATGTAACGAACAACTAACAATTAATACTATGGGAAATATCGCTTATGACATCTACGAGATCCCCAATATGAAAGGGGATGAGAAGAAATACCGTGTTCGGGTAGTTCGCCCACTCACCCGCAGCTTTGAAGATATAAAAAAGATTATTCATTCCAGAACAAGTTTCTCGCCTGGCGGCATCACGGGAGTAACAGAAAGCTTGTCGACGATGATTGTCGAAACCCTAAGTGCCGGAGAACGTATGCATATCGACGGAATCGGTTATTTCAATTTGGCAATCAACATCAACCACGTTGCCGACGGTAGAAAGATTACGGCCAAAGACATCACCGTAACGGGAATAAATTTCACGCCTGACAAGAAATTGGTCCAAAAGATTGTCGAGAACTGTACCTTTGAGAAAGCAAGCTACAGCTCACAATCGGCACCCGATAGTGCCGAGGAAATAATAAAAGGATTGATAGCATTCTTTGAAGATCACAATAGTATCAGTCGATTCGAGTTCCAGCATCTGTTCGGAATGACTAAGGCCACAGCCACTCGCCGACTCAATGCTTTGTGCGGACTTCCCGAAGCTCCATTAAGAAAAGACGACAGAAACAGGCTCACTTGCTATTATCCGACAGATTTCCTATACGAGTGATCTCGATACAAAAGATTACGATAAAGAGTTTCTTCCTTATGCTGCCAATCGCTGGCAACATAAGAAAGAAACCCTTGAAATGGAAGAAATTCAGTTTGAGAGATACGAATGTATCTTTTGCGCCAATATGCGCTTTGCTTTGAAGAATTGCGACGACGACGTACGTTCTTTGATATGCAACATCCGGGCAATTTCTTTGTGAGAATGCCCTTCGATGGCAAACAAATTGAATACGGTGCGATAGCCAGTAGGCAGTTCGGCAATGAAATGAAGTAAAACATCCTGCGGAAGGTTATTCACTTCTTCGACCATGGGTTCGTCTTCCAAGTCGGGCGTTTCTTCTATAGAGACACAGCCCTGCATGACTTTGGTTTGCCTCAACCAATTGAGAGTGACATTGACAAACAGTCTACTCAACCAGGCACGCAAAGAGCCCTCCCCGCGCCACTGAAACTGATCGAACTTGTCGTAGGCCATAATGAAACCATCGTGCAGCAAGTCTTTCGCCTCTTCTCTATCGGCAACATACCGCATAATCAGCCCCAACATGAAGCCTCCATATCGGAGATACAATTCTTTACGCGCAGCGTTATCGCCAAGTCGGCAGCCTTCTACAATACGCTGTTCGCTAGACATGGAAAGATTTTCCAATTTACCTCGGAATTCTTCCCAGTCTTCGATGAGCGGACTTTCATTATAGTCTTTTACCTTCCGGCAAACAACTCCTACCCAAACATCAGCACTACACATTCGTTTCTATCGAATATTTCTCTCTATTGAGCACTGAAACGGTTCATCACGTATTGCTTCTTATCGGCAGTAGTCATTGTGAGCGCAGCCACATTGGTCTTACTGTCGGCAGCAACCGCAAATGTTACTTGGGCTTTGGATGCGGTATCGGTAAGAGTTCCTGTTCCTTTGGATGGATCGTAAGTATATGCGCCTTCATATTTTGTTGTCTGTCCACTGATGGTCACATTGAATACTGCTGTCATGTTCTTTCCGTCTTTCGTGTAAGAAGAAAATGAAGCTGAGCAATTAGTACCCATCCATGCGCCTCCTACAGAAGACAAACCCGACGGAACCTTAGCAATCGTATAATTGGCAAACTTAGCAGTAGCACTAGTTATTGCGACAGTAATACTCGAAGCCGACTGATATTGCATCAAAATAGTAGCAGCGCCATCGGTCGTCTTCACAGTTGTGATTCCTTTTGCAAAAGAAGCGCCACCGATCATCGTATAAACTTTATTGTTCGCTCTATCTTCTACCATAACGGTGCACAACGTAGAATCTTTACCATTTATCTTATAAGTCTCGAACTGCGCTCCGCAACTCGAAGAGTTGTCGGCTACAGAACCATACCAGTTGCCTGTCGGTTTAGAATTGACATAGTCGTTATTATTATCATCGTTCGAAGAACATGAGCCTAAACCAAGGCACAAACAAAGTAATACACTTAAGCCTAAAACTGTTTTATTCATTTTTCTTTTTGTTTTCGATTCCTTGTTATACATCTTATCTTCATGACATGGAATCAAAATAAATGCCAATCGATAAATCATTAATAGTTTAATAGAGAGTATACATGTAATTCGCTATTCATAATGATAAACGAGGATAATAAAAAATACTGCCTGACAAAAAGAAAAAAATCATTTTTATACGAATAATTTGTCTCCAGACCATTGTTCGTACCGAATAATACACCCCAAACGCATGTATTAATTCAAAAAGTATATTGCAACATAAAAAGTATTTCGCGAGGGCGGAGCAAATAGGAATCGGTGAGCGAAGATACTCCGGAATAAGCAGTACGCTCGTAGTGCTGCTTATTGAAGAGGTTGCGGGCATCGACTTCAAAACGAGCTTTCTTTGTGCGCCACACTAACGAAGCATCTACAAGTAACATATTGGCAGCAGATGATGATTGCAGCTCATTATGGTAGTGTACGGCCGACATGGAAATATCTATAGGCCCTACAGTCCTTGTCAACGCGAGACGTTGAGACCAGTCGAGCAACGTTGCAAGAGAAGACACCTGTTTCACTTTCAGCTTGGTCCAAGTAAAATTTCCCGAATAAGTGACCTCCGCCCAAGAGGGAGAAAAGATTAGTTGAGGCTCTACGACGATTTGTCTATTCTGATAATTGAGCAGGGATCCTCCCGACGATTGTACGGCATCGGTAATACAATACTTAGCGGCAAGCTTCGTTTTGAGATGCAAATTGAAAAAACCTTTCGATAGAATACTACTTGCCTGCATCGTTCGAGAATGGTTGCCTAGTTGGCTTACGTGATATAAATATTGCCCATTGTTAATCTGCATATCCGTAATCACATTCTGTCCCATCCGTTGGAATGATGCCGAACTATTCCAAAAGAACTCGTTGAGCGGACGCTTATAAGTATATTCTGCGCTCGCAAGAATCGTTTTTGTTCTTGGAACAACTCCATCCGAAGTAAACACCGTGCGGTAATCTTTTCGATATGCGGGCAACAAGAAAGACATCCAATCTCCCGCAGACTCGCGGTAATGGACATAAAAGTTATATTCGTGGTGATAGCCACTCTTCATATTGAGAGAGAGCCAGGGACATGTATCGAAGAAAGAATCGCCCTGCTTGGAATATTTCTTCCATTGCAGCATACTGCCAAGACGGGCAGTAAACGAACTATGCTTGTACTCCCAATAAGGACTGAAATAACAAGAGAGAAGATAATTGTTGCCATGCAAAGATACATTTTCGGCATTCACGCCAACCGAATAGGACTGAGTGAAAAAGCCGAACTTGTTGAGCCACGTCAACGAATTGTCGGTATACCATCCATTAGTAGTCTGCTTGTCTCTATCACCATCGACATCCAAAGACGACAGAGAATGGGCAAATCTCAGCAACGAACGCACAGACAAAGTATAATGCTCATAAGTCATCAGCTTATAAAACTGATTGGATATATTGATAAGAGGTATTTTAATCCGTTCATGCAACAAACTATCATTTGCCTTTTGATAATCGGACTGCCCATCGGCCTGTGAGCCCTCAAACGAAAATGATTCCAAACCATAACTCTTATCGGTATTGATTTCGCTATTTAAGTTCAAGAACAAACGATCTTCTAAAAGCCTGAACCGCTTTGATTCGGTTGTTTCCGTCAGTTTACCGCTATTCAGATAATAGCGGGAACAATCTGCCGTAGTCTGCCGAGTAGAGCTGTGCATATAGCCCGCCATCCATTTTATTTCTTTTTCATCCTTTGTCTTGAAAGTTCTATTCATGTTCCAAGACTGCGAAGTATTGAAACGAAGTCTTTCAGCGTCTATCGGTGCTGCAAGAGTTGGCGTGTCGTAACATTGCGGTAGCCCTGCATCAGTTTGTAAAACCGCACCCGTATTAGAAGTCAGTTGTTTGTTAGAAAGCGATAAGTCGCGCCCCGTTCTATCCGCCTCAACGCCATACAAACTTTGCTGTTTCTTTCCTATCTGCAATGCGTTGAAACGTCCGCCTATATTGAGATTATCAATAGGCGTTCCAACTTTCAACAGAGGCGACAAGGTAAAGACCCATTTATCTCGGGCTTCGGGTTTCAATTTGACATTCATCGCCACATTATCTGTCGTTATTTTCTTTTGCAACGCTTTAATGGGCTGATCGTGCTCAATGATCTCTGCCGTCGCCACGTCTTTCGCTTTTAGATTCTCATCAATCAGATTATAACGTCCGCCGGTCAAGTCCAGCCCCTCGACCGTAAAACGATGTATGGCCTTACCATTGTAACTGATTGTTCCATCCTTGTCAACATCAACACCCGGTAACTTACGGAGCACGTCCTTCAAGTTATTGTCTCTACTATCTGCAAAACGAGAAAGGTCATAGCTTATCGTATCTTGCTTGCCGTAGATCCTACCGGCTCTGATAGTCACTTCTTTCAGTGTAAAGTTTTCGGGATGAAGCCTGAAAGGAACGTATCTCCTATCAGCCAAAGCCACGACTGCCTTTGCATAGCCCAAATAAGAGACCGAAAGTTTATCACCCGTTTGAACACTCTTTGCATTTAAGACGAACCGTCCTTGCACATCCGTACGAGTAAATACTATCGGCTTGCTATTTCGGAGGAATGTAACGGTAGCCATCTCAAGAGGAGCATTAGATATCGAATCGGTTACTACACCTCGAATAGCAATTTGAGCAGAAGAAGGACACACACACAATACCACAAAGCACAATATAACAATAGATCTCATAACAGTTTAACGTTCTATCGGGTTATAAGGAACTGCTTTCGGTTTGGCAGTAGGATTGCCATTAGCATCAGTAATAGTCACCTTTATATTCGGATTATTGGTAATGTAGCCCACCGGATCGGCATAATATCGAGCATATAATTTATCAAGAGCTTTACGTTCTATCGGTTCAAACTTTTCACCTTTGTATCTAATATCTGTGTTATCTTTGATTTGTTCCATTCCCGATGCTTCGAAAACATATTGACGTTGACTGTCGTAAGCCCGCAATATCAGACCGGGAAGTCCACTAAGTTTCCATGGTCCTTCCCCGATAGGAATATCTTCGGCATACCAAGCACACCATGTTCTTCCCTTATATATTGCTATTGCCTTGCGACAATTATAGCCCAATATCAGTGCTGTGCTATCGGAACAAACTTTCCAATCGGGCATTTGCATTTTTTCAACGCAGCAATAGCGTTCCATACCAAGGCCATCCAATAACGAGGAAAGTCCTTTCTGAGGATAGTTCTTATATAATTTCCACGAAATCTGCCCGACCCCACTATTATTCAAATGCTCATTTATGGCACTTTGCGAGAGCCCTTTTGCTATGTCATCAGCATAGATTGAATCATTATGGAAAGCAGCATAACTATAAAACAAAGAGACCGAAGAGCCTATCTCGAGAATCATTGATTCCTTTACTGGCTTATCAGAATGCAAAGTGTCTTTAACAAAAGACATATCGTAGGCTATTCGAAAACGTTGCTTATCACAGGGAATACCCTTTGTGATATCGGCGGAAGTCAATACTCGGATTTGTGCTTCGAAATGCATCGACACAAGCAGCAACAATAGAATAAAAAGGTTTCTTTTCATAAATCGTATATTTTTTGATTTGACAAGCAAAGTAACCTTTTATCTTTATAAAAAGAGAATAATATTTATTACTGCATTATTACTCTATAGCCTAAAAAGTTATTACTATTTTATTAATATGCTCCTATCTTTTATTTATCTTTGTCATATCTAAAACCAAAAAGATGGATAAACGGATTAAAATAGTATGGTACCTCAGTATCGTCACGATATTATTGATATTCGGCGGACAAATATACTGGCTCTATAACCAATATTCATATAGTAGTGAAGAATACAACAAACAACTCTATAATGATTGCAAAACATTGATAGAACAAGAGCGGAGCATCAGAATTCATGAGAGTAGAAAAGATACCAAGTTTAAGTTACCAACAATAAGCATGTTGTTATCAATCAGTATGCAGGACGATAAAAAGGGACCTCATGCAAACGGCACTTTTATCATTTATCGCAACAATATAAAAAGGGTGACAAAGATAAACAACATCACATCCGAAGAAGCAAGTATGGTGATCAATCGTTGTACCTCTGATAGATATCAACAATTTCGATTGAAAACGATGGATTCTCTACTTATCTCGAAAGGCCATCAGAAGGCTAGTAATTATCGTTTTTACAGTTCGAAAAGACTATTTATCTATCCTAGTTATCATAAGATAAATCATCATACAATCCACGTAGAATATTCTTATAACCCACTAGAATATCAAACCGTTTCATTCGATATAAGAACACCTATCAGACCTATTCTATTAAGTATGGCATGGCAACTTGCAGGCAGCATACTGCTTTTATTTATCTTGACCTTTTGCCTGCTCTATCAAATACGAACGATTATCTTTCAAAAACGAATAGACAGCCTGCGACATGAGTTTATGAAAAACATGATTTACGAGATGAAACAACCACCGACAGACGATAACATAACAGACGAAGCTATTCACATTGGAGACACAGAGTTCTTCTATTCGCTTAATGAACTACGCAACGGTACTGAAAGGGTTATCATCACTAGTCGACAAGCGGAGATATTAAAATTGCTTACCGATACTCCCAATGAAGTAGTTCCTCGTGAGACGATACTTAGACAAGTTTGGGGAAACGATTCTTATGCCAATTCGTTGGCGTTGAACGTTCAGATCACTTATCTGCGACGAGCATTAAAATCGGATGAAAAACTATGTATCGAAGCTATCATGAAAAAGGGATATGTGCTGAAGATAACAGATTAGAATAATAAAACTTATTCTTGCTATTGGCAATAAGTTGTATTATCTTTGCCATAAAGGTAAATATCTCATAACAAATACGATATGAGATATATAATGTTACTGACAGTGTCAACAATACTAAAAATTATACTTATCATGTCATTGCTTTATTTTAGTCAAGCCGACAGCAGGTCAAAAGACAAAGACGCGAAAGTACGTCCGATGGCCGTTGCAGGTTCTTTCTATCCGGTTCAGAAAGATTCTATCACGAAGTTAATGGATAGTTATTTTGCTCCCTATACTAAGACAGAACCCAAAGAGCAAATAGCAGCCGTCATCGTACCACATGCGGGATACATCTTCTCGGGTGGCGTGGCTGCTTCGGCATTTGCACAAATTCCTACGGGCAGCAAGTTCGATCATATTTTTCTCATCGGACCGAGCCATCATGTTTATCTTGACGGAGCTTCTATCAATAGCCAATTCGACTATTATGCGACTCCACTCGGAGAAGTGAAAGTTGATGTCGAGCTCTGTAAACAACTGATTCGGGATCATCAAGTATTTGTTTGCAATGAACAAGCCCACAAAAAAGAACATTGTCTGGAAGTACAACTGCCCTTTCTGCAATACCGAATGAAAGAGATGGCACCAATCATACCCATCATAATAGGAACTCAATCACTAGAGACCATCGAGAAAATAGCAGAAGCATTAAAACCTTATTTCAATGAAAAGAATCTGTTCGTTATCAGTAGCGACTTTTCTCACTACCCTGCGTATGCTGATGCAAAAGAGGTGGACGAAACCACAGGACGAGCCATAGAGAGTGGCAAACTCGACGAGTTTATGGATGCGCTGGAATACAATAAAGACCAGCATATAAAGAATTTGGCAACAAGTGCTTGCGGACAAAGTGCTATCGCTCTTTTGTTGTACCTAACACAACCAGATAAAAACATCCAAATCAATCACCTGCTCTACCGTAATTCGGGTGACTCGCAATATGGCGGAAAAGAAGAAGTAGTAGGATATCATGCCTTTACTTTCGTTCGGAAAAAAGAGATTGAAGCAAAAACATCTTTCAACCTCTCCGAAAAAGAGAAACACACGCTACTCGCCATTGCACGCAATAGTATCTCGAATGAATTAAATCGCCATCAGGGACCTTCTTGTTCAGAATACGAGCTAAGCGAAACACTGAAGATGAAATGCGGAGCCTTTGTAACACTCTACGAAGAGGGACAATTGAGGGGATGCATCGGTCATTTCGGCAACGACACACCTCTCTATCGTATTATTGAAAAGATGGCAAAAGCGGCAGCTTTCGAAGACCCGAGGTTTATGCCGATGCAGCTTTACGAATTAAAGAACATCAATATCGAAATTTCGGTTCTATCACCCTTAAAAAGAATTCACAATATAAATGAGTTTGAGTATGGTAAAGAGGGAATTTATATTTCTAAAGGAAGACGAAGCGGCACTTTCTTACCGCAAGTAGCGCAAGAAACCAATTGGACGAAAGAAGAGTTTATCGGACATTGCGCTCGAGATAAAGCTGGATTATCTTGGGACGGCTGGAAAGACGCCGAACTATATACATACGAGGCTATTATATTCAAAGAGGAAAAACAATGACCGATACTTATACTGCAACAATAGCCTCTTATTACCACCCGACAGATAGAGGTGCCGAATGTGGCCTTTGTCCTCATCGCTGCCATTTGGAAGAAGGACAATATGGCTTATGTCATAACAGATTCTGCCAAGGGCATGCCATCTACTCTTCTGTATATGGACGACCTTGCGCCTTACACATAGATCCGGTTGAAAAAAAGCCATTACTACATTTCCACCCTGCCATCAGTTGCCTATCAATAGGCACAACCGGATGCAATCTATCGTGCAACAACTGCCAGAATGCCGATATCTCGCAAACTCAATCCAATAGCATCGAAACAATAAAAGTACAACCAGAGGAATTGGTAAGTACCTGCATCCGATACAATTGCCCTGCTATAGCCTATACTTATAATGAGCCCATCACCTTCTACGAATATATGTTCGACTCAGCTTTATTGGCTCAAAGAAGAGGAATATGGAACATACTCGTATCTGCTGGATATATCAATCCCGAACCGTTGAAAAAGCTCTGCACTGTGGTTGACGCAGCTAACATTGATCTCAAATCATTTAGCGACAAACTTTACCACAGCATCAATCATGCTTCACTTAGCCCCGTTCTCGAAACGCTGCTCACATTGAAAGAGTCTGGTATATGGCTAGAAATAACCAACTTGATTATTCCGACAATCAATGATGACTTCAAAATGATTCGTGATATGTGCCGTTGGCTTATATCAAATGGCTTTGAAGAGACACCGCTCCACTTCAGCCGATTTTACCCTTCTTATCGAATGCGAATACTCCAGCCCACTCCGCTCAATACGCTTTTAGAAGCTCGCCGTATAGCTCAAGACGAGGGACTAAAATACGTTTATCTTGGAAACACGCCGGAGATATCCGGAGAGAACACTTACTGTCCCTCGTGCGGTAGACTTTTAGTACAAAGAGACGGCTTCAATATACCACAAAATCTGATTAAGGAGAATAAATGTAGCCATTGTGGAACTTATATCAATGGGAAATGGTAGTTCAAAGGATCTATAAAGAAAGTCTTTTTTCACTAGATTGGCTATATAAAGCATAAAATCACACGCAGAATAATCCCGAGAATTTAAACCATAAAAAAGAGACACGTAATTTAATAATTTGTATATTTGTCAGCAGTTATTGTACGTTTTCAAAAAAAATGCCTATTGTTAACGATACCACATGGAGAGAGAGAATATTATTACTAATTTCAATACGTTGTATACGACTAACTACAAACGTTCGTTCATGTTAGTAAAAAGATACGTACATGATACTGAAGCAGCAGAAGATATTGTTTCGGATGTAATGATTAAACTATGGCAAATGATGCAAGAGACAAAACTAGATTCCGAAGAAGCCATGTTGTATACAATGTTACACAATTCGTCTCTCAATTATTTGAAACATTTGCAGGCAAAAAATGAAGCGCTGGAAAATGTAAACGAATATATGCAGCGCGAGCTCAAGTTCAGAATATCCAATCTTGAAGATTCAACACCCGATTTAATTCTTCTGAACGAGATAAATAACTTGGTACAAACAACCTTATCGCAACTTCCTTACCTGACACAAAAGATATTCAAGATGAGTCGATACGAGAATAAGACGAACAAGGAAATAGCAGACGCTCTTCACCTCTCTCAGAAATCTGTAGAATATCATATTACTAAATCTTTACGAGAACTTCGCAAAGAGCTCTCCGATTATCTTCCTATCAATTTATGGCCATTTTTTTTATTCTTCTATTTAGGGCATTAGCTTTTTAAATTGTCTTTCATAATAGAGAGACAAATAAGCATCCTTAAATATATGATAAAAATAGGTCACAACACACTACACAAATATTTATTAGGCAATGTATCCGAAGAGGAAACTGTCCAAATTATAAAATGGATCGAAGAGAATCCGAGACATGCCCAAGAACTAAAGTCTTTGGGACAAATTTATGATGCAACAATTTGGAATCAAGACAAAAGTACTTCTTTTCAACACACATTCTCATTAAAACAACGCAAAAGACGCATTATTATTAACATCAGTAAAGCTGCCGCAATCTTTACCATAGGCTTTTTATTAAATTCATTGATTCAATACATTGGAAGTTCTACCAAAATGCAATCGCTCTATACTCCACCGGGCCAAAGAGCAGAATTGACATTAGAAGATGGAACTAAAGTATGGTTGAATGCCAATTCAAAAATCACCTATCCGTCTTCCTTCGCCCAGAATCACCGTGACATCAGTCTCGAAGGTGAAGCCTATTTCAAAGTAACTCCAAATAAACACCGGCCTTTCACCGTAAATGCCTCTGGTTACAAAATCCGAGTATTGGGAACAGAATTCAATGTACAAGCATACGACAAGAGAAAATATGAAATAGACCTGATTAAAGGCTCTGTCCATGTTACGACTCCCGCGAATACCTTCGCCGATTTAAAGCCCGGCAAAAGACTTTACTTAGAAAATAATAATATTGTAAAAGGAGAAATCACACATCCCGAACATTTCCAATGGCGCAATGGACTTATTTCATTCAATCAAGAAACGCTCCAGGATATATTCAATAAGATTGAGCTGTTTTACGAAGTCAACATCACTTGCCAAAACAAAGAACTACTCAAAAGCCACTATTCAGGAAAATTCCGTATTCGTGACGGAGTGGAACACATCATGAAAGTCTTGCAAATAGACAATAACTTTCAATATACAATTAATACCGATAGAGATAAAATATGCATTGATTAAAATGCAGCGATATACCTTAGTTAATTAACCCTTTAAAATCAATTGCCCATGAAACATAGCTGAAATCCAAACACAAAAGTTGGAAGATGCGTCAACACCTCCCAACAAAAATCGGTCCTGATTAGACCCCTAACTTAAACAAATAAAGTACTAATCAAAACACATTTCAAAGATATGGAAAACATTTCATATAAGGAAGATCTTTTACTAACGAATTCTAAATTCAAACTTTTTTTTCGCATTATGAGAATTACTTGTTTCCTTATTCTATTTTGTCTATCAACAGCTTTTGCGGGTAACGCAAATTCTCAAAACGCCAAAGTAGTTTTGTCGAGGAATTCTCTAACGGTTCGCCAACTTGTCCAACAGATTGAAAAACAGACAAACTATTTGTTTGTACTCAACAGTGACAAAATTGATTTAGACGAAATCATACAAGTGACTGATCGGGAGAATACCGTAAAAAATGTTCTTGCCAATGCTTTCAACAAAAAAGATATTAAATATAAGGTAGAAGGCGAGAATATTATTCTAATGAAAGAGCAACAAAAGAAAACTATAACGGGTAAAGTTGTAGACGCTCAAGGAGAGGCTCTAATAGGTGTCAGTATTGTCGAAAAAGGCACAAAGAATGGACAAATAACAGACGTTAACGGAAGTTTCAGTATCGAAGTGAACAATAATGCAATTCTTGTTCTTTCGTATGTAGGATATAAAGGTAAAGAGGTGTCCACCGTAGGTAGAACATTTCTGAATATAACGTTGGACGAAAGCAACCAAGTGCTAAGCGAAGTTGTTGTGACAGGTTTCGGACTTTCGCAAAAAAAAGCATCTCTGACTGGAGCGATATCGTCAATTAAAGATAAAGATATTTCTCGTTCTTTGGCAACAACAGTATCGGGTACCTTAGTCGGTAAAATAGCTGGTATCAACAGTAGGCAACCGGATGGACGTCCCGGTGCTTCAACAACAATTCAAATTCGAAACATGGGTACTCCACTCTATGTTATTGACGGTTCCATCAAAGACGAAGGGCAGTTCAACAACTTGGATATGAATGATATCGAGCAAATAAGTATCCTCAAAGATGCTTCGGCAGCCATTTATGGTGTAAGAGCGGCCAATGGTGTAGTAGTTGTTACCACAAAACACGGTAAGTTAAACGAGACACCTTCCGTAGAAGTAAACGGATACTATGGCTGGCAACATATTTCACGCTTCGCCAAACCTGCCGACGTTAAAACTTATATAGGAGCATACATTCAATCTCAAACAATCCAAGGGACTAATTATTCATATTCTAAAGACGATTACGAGAAATGGTGCCAAGGGACAGAAAAAGGATACCGTCCTTTTGATTGGTACAAATATGTATGGATCACATCACCTCAAACATATTTTAATGTAAATGCTTCGGGTGGCTCTGAAAAGACAAATTACTATTTTTCTGTAGGGCATTTGAATCAAGAAGCAATGATTCGAAATTATGGAGGGTTTTACCGAACAAATGTTCAGATGAGTATTGATTCACAAATCAACTCCAAACTAAAAGTAGGTGCATCAATGAATGGACGTATCGAAACACGAAAGAATCCAGGCGTTCCAGGTAGTGATGATTATTGGTTACCCATGTTTGCTACTTACCGAAACCTTCCAACGAAACGCCCCTATGCAAACGATAATCCTTTATACCCCACGCAAGTTTCAAGCGAGGCAGATACCAACTTTGCTTTCTTAAATTATAATCTTTCGGGTTGCTATACAGACAAATGGAGAGTCGTTCAACTCAATGGACATGCCGATTACGAATTTTTCAAAGGTTTGAAAGCACAATGGCAAGTTGGTTACTATCTAGCCTACGAGCAACTGAATAATCACGAATATACTTATAAACTTTATGGCTACGACCCAGCAACAGATACTTATCCTGTTATTTTTGAAAACAATAATCCGTGGAGGGAACGTCAAGTAAAGCATGTAGAAGAACTCACTTCGAACCTACGACTTACTTACGATAAGACTTTTGGACAACATCATATAGCAGCAGTTCTGGGTATGGATGCTTCAAAGCGCGATAGCCCATATACATGGTTACACGCAATCCCTACAGCCAATGCACAAGAACTTATTAATTATACCGTGATGGACGAATACGATGATTATGGCAACAATACCGAAGCCCGTCTTGGTTGGTTAGGACGAATCAATTATGATTTTGCCAATAAATACTTGATAGAACTTTCAGGTAGACGCGATGGTGCATGGAAATGGGCCCCAGGTCATCGCTGGGGATTCTTTCCCGCAGTATCAATTGGTTGGCGTATTTCAGAAGAAAGCTTCTGGCAAAACTGGAAAATAGGACAAGTGCTGAACGATTTGAAATTAAGGACATCCTATGGAGAAGTTGGAGACGACAACGTCGACGGATACTCGGCTTTCGACTATATGGAAGGGTACAACTATAAAGATGGAGGTTCTGTCATTGACAACACCTATGTCATAGGCTCTAAAGCGCGCCCACTACCTGCAACAACTTTTAGTTGGATTAAAGCAAAGATTCTTGATATAGGAATGGATTTTTCTTTTCTGAATAACAAATTATCAGGAAGTTTAGACTATTTTTCTCGTAAAAGGACAGGGCTTCCTGCCGGACGCTACGATGTTCTTATTCCTGCCGAAGTAGGATTTAGCAGACCAAACGAGAATCTCGAGTCTGATTTACGCAAGGGATTTGACGGATCATTAACCTATCAAAGCAAATGGAATGATTTAAACTATTCGGTAGGATTCAATTTCACTTATGCCAGAAAATACAATTGGGAACAGTACAAACCTCGTTGGGACAACTCTTGGGATAAATACCGCAACTCACCATGGCATCGATATTCAAACATTTATTGGGGTTATAAATCAGATGGACAATTCAAAAGTTGGGAGGAAATTGCATCTTGGAAAATCGACAATGACCGCCAAGGCAACAAAACACTACGCCCCGGTGATATCAAATACAAAGATTTAAATGGTGACGGTATCATCAACGATATGGATATGCGCCCTATAGGTTATGCTACAGGCGATACTCCAATATTCAACTACGGCATTAACATCGGTTTATCATGGAAAGGATTCGATCTTAGTTTCGATCTGACCGGCGGTAGCGGCATGTCGTTTATGCCTCAGTACGAGAGCATGTATCCTTTCCACGACGGCGGTAACAATCCGCAATATTTATTGAGCGACACTTGGCATCTAAAAGATATTTGGAATGCAAATAGCGAATTGATCCCTGGTAAATACCCTATTCCATTGATAGGAAATAGCAGCCATAGCAATTATTGGAATAGCGATTTCTGGCTCATTAATGTACATTATATTAAACTTCGCAACTTCGAATTCGGCTATACTCTACCTAAAAATTGGTTAAAAATGTTCAGAGCATCCTCTTTGAGGATATATATTGCCGGAAGTAACGTATTTACATGGACCAACAAACCTGGTTGTGATCCAGAAGGGACGACCAATAGCGGACTACAATATCCGACAACTCGTGTCATTAATATGGGATTTAAACTTAAATTTTAAGGTCATGAACAAATTCAAATATATTATATTATCTGCCATATCTGCTCTGATGCTAGGAAGCTGTAATGGTTTTCTTGACCAGACTCCAGATCAAATATATACCAACGACGAAATGTTCGGCGATGCCAATATGATTAAGTCTATATTAGCAAACATGTATGGACGCGTCACTTATGGTCAAAGCATCTTCGACGATTATTCATTTACATATATTGATGAAGCAGCCAAATGTGATGGTGGTCCCGATTATCGTTCAACTTTCGAAGATGACTTATGGAGAACTTACGATTATGAATTTGTACGAAATGTCAACCAGTTCTTACAAGGGCTCAAAGAAACAAAAGTTCTCAATGATGAAGAAAAAAAACCACTTGAGGGTGAAGTCAGATTCCTCCGTGCTTGGTGCTATTTCAATATGTGCCGAAGTTTGGGAGGTGTTTCATTAATGGGCGATAGTGTTTATAATTATACTTCTCCAGCATCGCTCCCGTCATTACTGAAAGCTAGATCTACAGAAGCTGCTACGTACGACTATATTATAAGTGAGTGTGAAGCGGCAGCATCTCTTTTACCAAGTGCTACACAAACTCACTCTGCAAGAGCCAACAAATGGGCTGCCGAGATGCTCGAAGCGCGTGCCGCAATCTACGCCGCATCATTGGCAAACTACAATAACAAAATGTCCAATCCAATAAAGACCGCAGGTGGCGAAGTTGGTATTCCAGGGAATTTAGCTGAGCAATATTATAAAAAAGCACTGTCAGTAGCCACAGACGTAATTAGCAAGAGTCCATACAAGTTGCAAGATAATTATGCTAATAATAAGGCACAAAACTTTTATGAAGCGACATCAATAAAGGACAACAATACAGAAGTAATTTGGGCACGAGATTGTAAATATCCAGGTCAGACCAATGGGTTTACAAAAGACAACTTGCCGAAATCTGTAGCCGAAGACATTGACAATAGCTATGCTGGTCCTACACTCAATCTAGTGGAGCAATTTGAGCCCATAGATACTGACACTCCGGGAGAAGGAAGTAAAATTATCACAATCGAAGACGGAACTTACAAGTTTTACAATTCTGCCGATAGCCCTTTTGCAAATAGAGATCCACGACTTTGGGGTTCCGTCATCTATCCCAGCGCCTCTTTCAAAGGCAGTTCGATAGTACTGCAAGCTGGACAGTTAGTTAAAGAAAACAACAATTGGGTTATCAAAACAGGGAGCCTAGATTCCGAAGAGAACGGATATACACTGACATCTATCAACGGACCGTTGGAATCGAATCAGCAATACATAAACAAAACAGGCTTCTATTTCCGTAAATTCATGGACGAAACACCATCTTCTGCAACTCGTGGCCGTGGGTCCGAAATGTGGTGGCCCTATTTCAGAATTTCAGAAGCCTATATGATCGCTTCTGAAGCAGCTTTCGAATTAGGTGAGACCGAAACAGCACTTACAAATATCAATACCGTTCGCACAAGAGCAGGAGTGAAACCCTTAACCACAATCACTTTTGACAATATCGTTCATGAAAACGAAGTAGAATTTGCTTTCGAAGGACATCGCTATTACGACATGAAACGATGGAGATTGGCTGATAAAGTATGGAATGGAAACCAAAATGACGAAGGAGCTCGTCACCGTCGTTTATGGCCTTATAGAGTTGTTGCACCTGGAGATCCTCACAATGGACAATGGGTATTTGTTGAAGACTTTCTCTTTATGTCGCCCAATGCTCGTTATTTCAAATTGCAAAATTACTACAACTTCTTCGATAATGATTGGTTAAACAAAAACCCGAAGTTAGTAAAGAATCCTTATCAATAATTTTCTATTTTGAGTAAAATGAAAAACTTTTTTTATAATTTTATAGCCGTTATAGTCATCGTACTATGTGTCATGGCATGCGGCAAAGATAATCAAGACGGACCGACGTCCAGGCTTTCTGGTAAAATAACATATAACGGAACAAATTTAAATGTTCAAGGTTCGTCTTCTGCAATACAATTGCAACTCTATCAAGACGGATTTGGGAAGTATGGACCTATAACGGTATATGTAGGACAAGATGGGACATTTAGTGCCGAATTATTCGATGGTACTTACAAACTGGTAACTAAAAACGGAAATGGTCCATGGGTCAACACACGTGATACGACAATTGTGAATGTGAAAGGTAACACAAACGTTGAATTAAAACTGACCCCCTACTTTTTGGTGTCTAATGCAACCATACAGTTTACAAACAACTCTGTATCGGGAACATTTAATATAGAGAAGGTAATTCCAACTGCTCAAGTAGACTTTGTAAAGCTCATATTGAGTTCCACACAGTTTGTCGACGAGCAAAACAATATTATAGCAGTAACAGCATCTGGTGTAGAAGGGTCCAATACAGTAAGCTCTAGCATATCCGGTCAGCCGGCTATCGAATTGAATGCCGCACATTCTATTTATGGACGTATATCGGTCAGGGCGAAAGGCGCAGACCAGTCTATTTACTCAGATATTGTTAAACTAAAATAAATATTGACATAGAGGGCAGCCACCGAATTTGTATTTGGTGGTTGTTCTCCAATATGATATACTACAAAAGTTATTTGATAAAAACAAGATGATGAGAAAACTATTTAATTTGCTGATCTGCCTGTCTATCTTTTCAATGAGCAGTACTATATCAGCAAGTACTCCACGTTCAGAGTACCCACGTCCTCAATTTCAACGTGCCGATTGGATCAATCTGAATGGCACATGGAGTTATTCGTTTGATTTCGGTGCTACCGGAAAAGACAAAAAATGGGAAGCAGCCAACCATTTTGATGGAAAGATAACAATTCCTTTTTGTCCCGAGAGTTCATTATCAGGTATCGGTTACAAAGACTTTATCAATGGGATCTGGTATCAACGCAATATAACAATTCCATCGAAATGGAACGGAAAAAAAATATTGATCAACTTTGGGGCCATCGATTATCAATCCGAAATATATATTGACGGACAATTTATACGAAATCATTTTGGAAGTGGTTCTTCTTTCACTGCCGACATTACCCGATATGTCAGTCCAGGGAAAACTCACAATTTAGTAATTTATGTACAAGACGACTTACGCTCGGGAAAACAAACCGGAGGCAAACAATGCTATAACTACTATTCCGAGGGATGTTCTTATACTCGTGTAACAGGTATTTGGCAAACCGTATGGTTAGAAGCGGTAGACCCTGAAGGACTAAAGTCGGTATATGCTTGTCCCGACATAGACCAACAGCAGTTAGTTATTCAGCCGCAGTTCTATCAAGAATCCGAAAACACATTGACTGTGACATTGTTTGATGGGAAAAAAGTAGTATCGAAAAAAAGTGTAAAATGCAGCGACAACGACATAATTGTACTTCCAGTCAAAGATATGAAGCTATGGAGTCCCGAGTCTCCTTTTTTATATGATATAACCTACAAAATAACCAACAGTTCAGGCAATGTTATCGATGAAGTAAAATCATATGCGGGTATGCGCAAAATACACACCGCCAATGGCTATTTTTATTTGAACAACAGACCTTATTTCCAGAGACTGGTACTCGACCAAGGTTATTATCCCGATGGTATTTGGACAGCTCCTTCTGATGAAGCGCTGAAAAGAGATATCGAATTAAGTAAACAAGCAGGATTCAACGGTGCACGTTTGCACCAAAAAGTATTTGAAGAAAGATATTACTATTGGGCAGACAAACTAGGGTATCTCACATGGGGTGAATCATCGAGTTGGGGCCTCAACGAAAATGACGAACTTGCAGCCCGCAATTTTATAGGCGAGTGGAGTGAAATTGTTGCTCGCGACCGAAATCACCCATCAATTGTAACGTGGACTCCATTCAATGAAACTTGGGGATGCCAGCCAGGGACCTATCCTCGACTAGTAAGCGACATTTATCGAATAACAAAAGCCATCGATCCGACACGACCCATAAATGATGCAAGTGGTGATGCGCACATCGTTACAGATATTTGGAGTGTACACAACTATGAACGCAACCACGACAAGCTCATTCAACAATTCACTTTCAAATCGGGCGAAGAGCCGTATAGAAACCAACCTGAGAAAAAATTTCTGGCACGCTATGAGGGACAGCCCTATATGGTTGATGAGTTCGGAGGATTACCCTGGATAAATGAGAAAGATCGAAAAAATTCTTGGGGTTATGGCAGTGCCATCGAAACGTTGGACGATTTTTATAAAGCACTAGAGGACGAAGTCGATGCTCTAAAAGCATCCAAACATGTTTGCGGTTTCTGCTACACACAACTCACCGATGTAGAGCAAGAGAAGAATGGCATCTATTATTACGATCGCACTCCAAAATTTGATATGAAACGCATCAAAAGTATATTTGAGAAGATACCATCCAATATAAAAATACAAAATTTAAAATAAAAACATGATAGTTTTTTTCCGGTTTACTTATGCTTTTGGTATCCATTTTGAGTTGCTCCAATAACAATTGTCCAAGAGTCACACATCTATCGGAGGGCACTTTTGTATAGTGAGAAAAATACAAGAATCCTATCATCGTAACGAGTATTCCAACTGTGATGAAACCTCCCGATGAATATTTTACTTATACACAATAGTATATATCAGGAACATGCCCATGATCAAAAGATTTAGTAAACTGGAATTTTGTTAATATAGTCTTTCGACGATAAAGACAATGATTGAATTATCGATCACACCTTTCAGACCAATGATTCTGATACAGAATGTTTAATCATAATGGATCAGATGCAATGGACAAACGATAGATCTACCGTTTCGAACACAAGGCCATAGAATGAGACTGCTACACCTTTCTTTAAATAAAAAAGTACAAAATGAAACTTGGATTAATTTTCATAAATGACGACGTTCCTTTTGCTTTATTACAGGCAAAAATATCAGATTCGAAGATTATAGATACAGAATACATACAAAAGACTTATACACCAATCGAAAACTTACAGCTGCTGCAACAGTCTATATGTCGGCTGATCAAATGTTTTAAAAATAACAATAATTATTGTCCCTCCAATGCAGAGAATGCTCCCCTAAAAAAAGATCTTCCCTTCGTCCAAAGACTTGACAGTATATTGTCCAATCATTTAGCCGACGAAAATTTTTCCATCGACACGTTGTCGGAAGAACTCTATATGAGCCGTTCCTGTCTTTTCCGAAAAGTTAAATTCATATTTGGTATCTCACCTCATGAATATATTAAAACGACAAAGATGAATAGAGCAATAGTACTTCTACAACAAGGCCATAAAATAGCCGAAGTTTCGGAACAACTCGGATTTTCCTCATCTTCTTATTTTACCAAATGTTTCAAAAAGCAATTCGGTATGCTGCCTAAAGATCTTCTACAAAGGAAATATTAAATATTCTCGCAAACCACCACTAGCTATACTAAACCAATATATTATCCTTTAATGAGAGTCTATTAACTTATTACAACACCAATTCTAAAAATTAGCGACATACCATAAACAATTATTAAATTCCTTTTTTTGATGCAACGGAAATCTTAACGGTACCGTCTAAAAAGAAACGAATAAACAATAATTATGAAGTGGTTACACAAGACTAAATTGCTTTTTATTGCCATTAGCGCAACACTTTCAGCTCATGCTCAAGAATATTATATCAAAGGACATGTCACATCCGAAAAAGTAGCAGTCGAGTATGCAAATATTGTATTGCAAAAAACAGATTCATCATTTGTCACCGGATGTGTAGCAGACCAAGCGGGGCATTTTCGAATGAACAATGTACAACCGGGTAATTATAGAATCTGCCTTTCGAGCATAGGATACACCAACCGAATCATTCAACTTCCATCCCTTTCGCGCAACACCGACCTGGGAGATATTAAAATGGACTCGGCATCTATCGCCTTGAATGAGGTTGTAATCAAAGGCTCGCACGTCATCAACGGATTCGAGAAGAAAATTGTACTTCCAAGCGCTTATCAAATCAAAGCATCAACCAATGCAATCGAGCTACTCTGGCAGATGCATCTCAATCAGTTAACGGTCGATCCGGTGCGCAATTCCATCACATCGTCCAGCCAGGGCGAAGTGCAGCTACGCATCAATGGCGTTAAAGCCGAAATTCAACAAATAAAAGCACTACGCCCCGAAGATATTATACGCGTTGAGTATCATGACAATCCTTCGATGCGATATGGAGAAAATGTAGCAGCAGTTATCGATTACATCACCAAGCGTGCCATATCCGGAGGATATATAGCGGCCAATTTAGAAAATTCGCCTTTCACCGGATTCGGAGAGGATGAACTGACATTCAAATTCAATCGTCAAAAGTCCGAATTCGGAATGGATATCTATGGCTCGTACCGTAATCTAAAAGGCTATTGGAGAAAAAACTCAGAAACATTCAACTTTGAGAATGGAACGTCTTTTACCCGTAAAGAAGAAGGCACTCCCAGCACCTTCATCGAAGACCATGCTCCGTTAAGCTTCTACTATAACTATCAGGAAGGCGAAAAGTGGTTTTTTAATGCAACATTAAATGCGTTTTACTACAATCAAAAGATTGACACAAGAAGCCTGCTGTTCCCCGAAACAGACAGAAACAACAGCGTTTCTATGGTCGACTGTACCAAAAACTCTTCTATGACCCCTTCTCTCGATCTGTATTTTCAACGCAACTATAAAAATCGTCAACATCTTATATTGGATATCGTAGGGACTTACATCGATACTCGAAACCGTCGCAACTATACCGAGACCAAAGACGAAACAATCGCTACCGATATTTATTCGAAAATCAATGGCAAGAAATATTCGTTGATCGCAGAAGCCATATACGAGAAAGGCATCAATGCTTCTCAGTCTATCTGCATCGGCACGCGCTATTCGCAATCGTATACCGGCAACCAGTATCTAGGCACCATCAATACCAACACCAATATGCACGAAGGGCGATCGGCAAGTTTTATAGAATACAAAGGCCAAAGCAAACAACTCAATTACTCATTGGGATCGTACCTCAGCTATTTCTGGACACAACAAGACAACAATACATACCACAAATTTATTTTCTACCCAAAGGCCAAATTGGGATACACTTTTTCTGACAAGGCATCGATCAGACTGTCAAGCGAACTTTATTACAACACCCCAAGCTTATCAGATTTAAGCAACGTAGAACAAATAATCGACTCTTTGCAAATACGTCGAGGCAACCCCAATCTTAAAGTATCACACGCATGGAGCAATTCTCTCTATGCCCAATGGCATAAAGGGTTATTATCAAGTGGAATCAATCTTTTCTATATGTACCAGGGCAATCCCATCATGGAAGAGACACTACGCGAGAACAACAAATTCATACGCACCACACTCAATCAACAAAACTGGCAGAAGGTGAATTCGGAAATCAACCTACAGTTCGGACCTATCAAAGACATCGTGAATTTCAACTTCACAGGAGGAATGAGCTACTTTGACAGCAAAGGCACAGATTATCACCATACATACACCAATTGGTATTATCGTGCAGGCGCATCGGTGGTATACAAACATTTCACCTCATCATTCGAAATTTACAGCCACCAAAACGATTTTTATGGGGAGACACTAACTTACGGAGAAAACATCCACATGTTATCACTAAAATACAAACACAAAGACATGAGTTTTGGTATCACTACTTTCAACCCTTTTGCCGGACGCAATAGTTATAACCGACCTACTAAGAATTGGAACAAATACGCCCCATCTTACAATACGTGGTATCTGCGCGAAAGCTCTCGCCTCGTTGTAGCGACATTTTCTTGGAACATCAGTTTCGGGCGCAAATACAAGGCAGCAGAAAAACAATTGAACAATTCGGACAACGACGCGGGAACAATAAAGAACACCAAATAGACTCAAGAACAAACCGGCAAGACATCATCCATCATAGATCATGTCTTACCGGTCTTCAGAATTAAACTCTCTCTCTCTTTATCGCCGAAACCTGTCTCTTTGGTTTCGGCGATAATATTATATAAAGCGACACTACAAACATTGTTCGAAACACTGATAGCATGTTCCAACAACGTTCTTATTATTCAGTCTTATTTTTTCTGCAATTCTTTATCCATGAGCACTTTCATCCAATAGCCGCCTATTACGGAGCGTGCCTTGAATGCCATCATCTTAGCTGTTACCGTATCGTGCCAATCGCTGATAGGTACTCTGGAAGAAGTCTCGTTAATGTATTTATAAATAGGATCGACAAAACGTTGGAATGTGGCTTTATCCGAAGCCATCGCTGCAGTCCACATCACCCAGTCGGATTTCGTATAATCTTTACGGCAGTCCAAAGGCAATCCGTATGCGTTTTGTTTGCCTAGATAATAGTTCACTTCCTTATCCATCGCTCCATTGGGAAACATATTTAGTTTCCACATTTTATCCCAAACCATGTTATACTTCTGGCTCCAGGTATCAGCTCTATCGAAAGCCAATCGGTAATGATCACCTTCAGCAGCCATATTCTCCCATTTCATAGCCATTTTCTGTGCTATCGTAGCATATTTATCGGCAACTTCAGGCAGTCCTTGCATCCGAGCCATCTCACTGTAGCCTGCAATTCCCATAATCGCTTTTACGGAGAGATTGGCGTTGTGTGCCCAGTGCCCTGCAAAATCGTCCGTACAAAGTTGGTTAGTAGGATCTTGACCATTCTCGACGAGGTAGTCGGTCCAGGTAGTCAGCAAGTCCCAATATTGTTTTACGTAATCGGTGTTACCCTCGATCTTGGAGATTGATGCTGCCAACGTAAGCATATTGCCAGTTTCCTCGAGTGGCATATCTCCTCCGTACACCTGTCCGTTGGCAATCGGATAAGTTCCCAAATCGTGAGCTGCAAAGGGTTTGGTCCATCTTCCAGAACGACTATACTCAAATATACTTGTCATCATCGCCTTTTCCAAATCGGGGTTGTAAACAAGAAAGAGTGGAGCGGATGGATAAGTCAGATCGACTGTATTGACACAACCGTTGCTATTGTTCTCTTTCGAGAAAAACAAAAGATGCCCTTGGTTATCAGTAAACAGTTTATGAGCAGATATGACCTGCCGGTAAGAGCCCGAGCAAATCTCTGCATATTTTTCACCACCGGCATTGAATGCATCGTCATAAATTTGTTTGTCAAGAGCCTGGCATTGATCCATAATAGATTGATAGTTATCTCTGAGCTTCTCAAAAGCCTGAAAAATATCTACTTTACCATCGTGCTTCCAATAAGCCATACGCCTATCATACATATATTCCAGCGAATAGATATCGTCATAGCCTACCATCAGATAGCCCGACTTTCCTTCTTTCCCGACTTCTCCGAAATTGTGGGCATACGCCATAGCAGGCATATCGGACAGCTTACGGCTTATCCATTGTTTACTGCTCGGGAGCAATGCCCCTTGATTTACAAACGTTTGTTTCATCTTTCTACAATCGCCCAAGCTTATCTGATTGTCTTTTCCATCAATTCCGGCCAGGTAAGCATATCCCCAGTCGATACAAATACCATCACCCTTCTTGGCACAAATCGGTTGATCAATTGTTCCGGCCTTTACATAATCTATTCCATTCTTCGATAAGCATGTCGAAACAGTAGGTTGACTGGGTTCGTTGACAGCAATCTCAGGAGTTGTGGCAACGTACAGCTGAACATTATGCGATTTCTTATCTAATGAACGTACCCTGTATGATATATAATTTATCGGTGTAGAAAGCAAATCCAGATTGTCGATAAGTTGTGGAGCTGTGAAAACGACATCTAACAAAACAGGACCACAAGTGAAAGTATAGTAAGACGAAGTAGCCAATACATTCACCGACTTTTGTTTTGCCACTTCCATTGGCACAGTGACCTTAGCAGTATCGCAATACAAACCGAAATCGACATAAGCCCCACCAGTTGTATTATGACAGTGCGCGGCGATCAAATTCTTTCCGCGGTGCAACATTTTCTTCATCTCTTCTGTCAACTTCAACACTACACCCTCTTTCCATGTTTCTCCCGTCGATACTACTTGTCGTCCGTTAATGTACAATTCAAACACATCGTCATGCGAGTAACGTAGATACCAATCTTTCGAGAGGTCGAGTTTGTCATTCAGATTGAAAGTACGGCGAATATAAATATCGGTATTGTCTCCGCCCCATTGTGTCGCAACATGCGACATTTCGGAAGAGCCAAAAGCGGCATTGCCATTCGTCCATCCTTGTGCATCATAATCTATCCGCTGCCATTCTCCCACCGGTTTGGTTCGAGCATACTGAGCCTCCCAAGCCTGTTCATCAGACATGGGAAGAATGGTTTCTAATACAGGACGTTGCTCTTCGCCCATAAAACGATAAGACTTGCCGTCTACACGTACGATGCCCGATAGAGGTTTCTCAGCGTCTGTCCAATGTTTGGTAGAACCATCCGACAATCTATCGTAAGGCGACCATATCGAAAAATAAGGATCCGAAACAAGGAGAGGAACCGAAGGTAAACGCAGCTTCGTATCTCTATAAGGTTTGAATACCGCAGCTGTTTGGGCCTGGCATATCATGCCGACGAGCAAAGCAGCTGTCATTAATACATTTCTTTTCATAAATTGTCTTTCACTTGAATTTATTATTATCATCAAAATTTATCTTCAATACGAGCTTTCTGACCTTTCGCAATAACCAATAAAAAGAAAACACGGCTTTCTGTTGCAATTTATACAATAACATGCAATAGACAATGCAAAATAACGATTTATTGAAAAGAATGAAGGATAAAATATATTCAAAAAAGAGTAATATCTGGTCTATTTACATCTGACGAATATTTTTTATCACTTTTTATCATCACTCAATCACTATTTTTTATTTAGTTTGTAACGGCCTAAAATCAAAGCATACTACACTATATATTTTGATAAGACAATCAGTTACTAATTTATAGAAGAAATATCATGAGAAAAGTTTTTTTATGGGCATTATTGCCGTTGCTCCTTTCAGCTTGTAACACCAATGACAAAACCGAATCGGGATTGTCGAAAAAGAATTTTGAGACAGTCGTCAACAACAAACAGACCAACCTCTTCGTCTTGAAAAACAAGAACAACATGGAAGTATGTGTCACTAACTTTGGTGGGCGCATCGTTTCCATCGTAGTTCCCGACAAGACGGGAAAGATGAAGGATGTAGTACTGGGTTTCGACAATATTAAAGATTACATCAACATACCTTCCGATTTCGGTGCAAGCATCGGGCGTTATGCCAATCGTATTAATAAAGGCAAGTTCGTATTGGACGGAAAGACATACCAATTGCCACAGAACAACTACGGACACTGTCTGCACGGCGGTCCGAAGGGATTCCAATACCAAGTATACGATGCCGATCAGATAGATGCGCAGACACTGCAACTGACATACAAGTCCAAGGATGGAGAAGAAGGATTTCCGGGCAATATCACCTGCAAGGTAACGATGAAGTTGACAGACGACAATGCTATCGATATCAATTACGAAGCTACTACAGACAAGCCTACGGTGGTTAATATGACCAACCACTCGTACTTCAACCTCGATGGCGACGCACAAAGCAACGCGCAGCATCTATTGACCATTCATGCCGATAGTTTCACTCCCGTAGACACCACCTTCATGACCAACGGAAAGAATCTACCGGTCAAAGGCACACCTATGGACTTCCGAACTCCTACCGCAATAGGCAAGTATATCGATGCTCATTTCGAACAGCTCAAAAATGGACATGGATACGACCACAATTGGGTACTCAACACAAAAGGCGACATCAAACAGAAATGTGCCACACTCAAATCTGCAAAGACAGGTATCACACTCGACGTATACACCAACGAACCGGGAATACAGTTCTATGCCGGAAATTTCTTAGATGGAACAATCAAAGGTAAACACGGCATCACTTACAACAAAAGAGCTTCTGTCTGTCTAGAGACACAGAAATATCCCGACTCTCCCAACAAGCCACAATGGCCATCGGCTGTCTTGCGCCCGGGGCAGAAGTATCATAGCGAGTGCATCTTCAAGTTCTCGGTCGAAAAATAAAGCAAGTACCATGAAAGTAACTTTTACGGCCTTTCGAATGGGATTACTGCTCATCGCTATCAACTGTGGAGTTGTAGCACAAGCAGGAAATCCCGTTACCAAAACATCCGTCGTAAGCCGCCCTCCTACCGACTGTACGAATGTGAACTATACAAGTAGCCGTTCCCCCCTACTGCCCACGGCATTCATCAAACTGCCGGTGGGGAGTATTAGGCCGCAGAGCTGGATCGGAAGATACCTCGAACTGCAACGCGACGGGCTCACCGGACATCTGGGAGAAATAAGCGCATGGCTTGACAAGAACAACAATGCCTGGCTCACTCAAAATGGAGACCACGGATGGGAAGAGGTACCCTACTGGCTCAAAGGTTACAGTGACCTGGCCTATATATTGAATGACAAAAAGATGATAGCCGAAACCCAGATATGGTTCGAAGGCGTTTTCAAAAGTCAACAACCCAATGGTTTCTTCGGCCCGACAAATATCTCGAACGGCAAACCCGAACTTTGGGCACAAATGCTAATGCTCGAATGCCTGCAATCTTACTACGAGCACTCGCAAGACCCTCGGGTGTTGTCGCTGATGACCAATTATTTCAAATGGGAAATGAGTGTTCCCGATAGCAACTTCCTCAAAGACTATTGGGAAAACAGCCGGGGTGGAGACAATCTCTATAGCGTCATGTGGCTCTACAATTATACCGGCGATGCCTTTCTCATCGACCTCATGCAAAAAATTCATCGAAACACCGCCGACTGGACTCAACCTTCCACATTGCCCAACTGTCACAACGTAAACATTGCCGAATGTTTCAGAGAGCCAGCAACTTACTATATGCTTACCAAAGACAGCGATATGCTACAGGCATCATACAACGTCCAACGACTTGCCAGACGTGCATTCGGACAAGTACCCGGAGGTATGTTCGGAGCAGACGAGAATGCACGAATGGGCTGCATAGACCCCAGACAAGGAATAGAGACCTGTGGCATGGTAGAGCAGATGGCTTCAGACGAGATCATGCTCCGTTTCACAGGCGATCCTTATTGGGCAGAGAATTGCGAAGATGTAGCATTCAATTCATATCCGGCGGCAGTCATGCCCGACTTCAAGTCGCTACGCTACATCACCTGCCCCAATCAAGTGGTCAGCGACTCCAAAAACCATTATCCGGGTATCGCCAATAGCGGACCATTTCTGTCGATGAACCCATTCAGCAGCAGGTGTTGCCAGCACAACCATTCGCAGGGATGGCCCTACTATTCAGAGCATTTAGTACTTGCCACCCCCGACAACGGCACAGCAATAGCTCTATACGGTGCTTGCATCGCACACATGAAAGTTGCCGACGGCAAGCAAATCACTCTACACGAAGAGACGAATTATCCTTTCGACGAAAAGACAATTATCACAGTCAGCACCAAACAAAAAGTAGTATTTCCACTGTATCTGAGAATACCGAGATGGACAACAGAGGCTCGAATCAAGATCAATGGACTGCCTGTAAAAGCAGTATGCGAAGCAGGCAAATACGTACGTATCGAAAGGACATGGTCCGACAAGGACGCAGTAGAACTCACGCTGCCCATGACACTCACCATGCGCACGTGGCAAGCCAACAAGCATAGCGTAAGCGTCAACTACGGGCCGCTCACACTATCGCTCAATATCAAAGAGAACAATGTAAAGAAAGATAGTCGCACAACAGCTATCGATGATTCGAAATGGCAGAAGAATGCCGACGCCTCGGCATGGCCCACCACCGAAATATATCCTGCAAGCCCATGGAATTTTGCATTGGTACTCCCCAAGGGTAACCCTCTGAAAGATTTCAAGGTAACCAGAAAAGCTTGGCCTGCCGACAATTTTCCTTTTACGCCCCAATCATCTCCTATCCAAGTAAGCGCTACAGGCCGTAGAGTTCCATCCTGGAAAACCGACAAGACGGGTTTATGTGGTGTCCTACCCGACGAAGATGCTACCAAAGGAACCAAAGAGCACATCACTCTCATACCCATGGGAGCGGCAAGGCTCAGAATATCCGCTTTTCCCAACACAGACAAATAAGAAAAATAAATATATCTTCGAAAACAGAAAGACAGCCCTTGCAGAATATCTGTGCAATATTAATATTCTGCAAGGGCCGTGCTTTACGAAATGGCAACTGTCAACACGATGCTTGATTTTTCTTTTTCATTGACTAATTTGTAACTGAATTTCTTGCATATATCAGGGATTTTAGCGAACATTGCATACAAGTTGTGCATACTATGATCTGATATTAAAGCGTTCAAGCTCTATTGCGTGCTAATAATCAGCTACATGTACGACCAAATACTGTTTATTTATATTTCAATTCAGCCAGCGGGTACAGGTCGCATCCTACAATGGCGTTACTTGCGAGATGGCCCTGACTGAATGTGTCGTTCATTTTCTCTATCTAACTAATATAGGTTGAAAAGGTATGAAAAATAAGTTATTATTTATGGTGCTGGTGTTTATCGTTATGAGCGGAAAGATAGCAGCACAAGAGTATTATGCTCATCAAGTCAATACATTGATAGGTACCAAAGGGGGAGGATTGACTTCGGGGTATCTTTATCCCGGCGCTACCTATCCGTTTGGAATGGTTCAATTCACACCATCCTATTTCTCCAAGAGTTCGGGCTTCGTCATCAATCAGTTGAGTGGAGCGGGATGTGAGCACATGGGCAATTTTCCTACTTTCCCACTGAAGGGGAAACTGACAGTATCGCCCGACAATATTCTGGATTGCCACGTCAATGTGTCCGAAGAGAAGGGACATGCCGGTTACTACGAGGCCCGTGTACAAGATGATATAAAAGCGATGTTGACGGTGACCGAAAGAACAGGTATGGCGAAATACGAATTTCCTGCCGATCAGAAATATGGCACGGTCATTATTGGTGCCGGAATTGCCGCCACGTCCATCTCTCAGGGGGCAGTGGCCATTACAGCCCCTAATAGGTGTGAAGGCTATGCCGAAGGTGGCTATTTTTGTGGAACCCCTACACCCTACAAAGTTTACTTTGTTGCCGAATTCGATACGGAAGCTGTCGAATCGGGAACATGGAAGCAAGGCAAGCTCAATGGCGGCGCTACGTTTGCCGAGGGTAAAAACTCGGGAGTCTACTTTACATTCGATGTCAACAAGAATAAGCATGTGCAATACAAGATAGGTGTATCTTACGTATCTGTAGAAAACGCGCGCCAAAATTTAAAGGCCGAAAACGACGTATGGGATTTTACTGCCATCCAAAAGCAGGCAGAGAGAAAGTGGAATCAATATCTCAGCAAAATAGAAGTAAGAGGTACGAATGCAAACCGCGTGGTTCAGTTTTATACCCACCTCTATCATTCTCTCATTCATCCCAATGTATGCAGTGATGTCAACGGAGAGTATATGGGAGCCGATTTCAAGGTCCATCAATCTCGATCCAAGCAATACACCTCATTCAGCGATTGGGATACTTATCGGACACAGATTCAGCTCCTGTCGATGTTAGATTCCGAGGTGGCTTCAGATGCCGTAGTCTCTCTCCAATCGTTTGCCCAGCAGTCGGGCGGCTCTTTCCCCCGTTGGGTATTGGCGAATATCGAAACCGGCATAATGCAGGGAGATCCTACCGCCATAGTCGTCTCCAATGCCTATGCTTTTGGAGCACGCCATTACGACCCCAAGCCGCTATTAGCTATTATGCGGAAGGGTGCGGAACAGCCGGGTGCCAAATCTCAGGATGTAGAGACAAGGCCCGAGTTGAAACAATACCTGGAGAAAGGATATTGCAATGCTTCTCTCCAACTGGAGTATACTTCAGCCGATTTTGCCATCGGCCAGTTTGCTTTACATGCAGTCGGAGATGAATCCGTCGGCAAACGATATTTTGATATCGCCCGTTCGTGGAAGAATTTATACAATCCGCAGACCAACTGGCTACAATCGCGCAATGGAAACGGATCGTGGAAGCCATTGACCGAAGATTTCAGAGAATCGACGTACAAGAATTATTATTGGATGGTACCTTACAACTTGTCCGAATTGATTCAGATAATGGGAGGTAAGGCAAAAGCGGAAAAAAGGTTGGACGAGCTTTTTACTCGTTTAGACGCCGGCTATTCCGATGCATGGTTTGCAGCAGGCAATGAGCCGAGCTTTCATATACCATGGGTATACAATTGGGCAGGATGCCCCTACAAAACGCAAAAGATAGTAAATAGAATACTCAATGAAGAGTACTCCTCTCAGGCAGACGGTCTGCCGGGAAACGATGACTTGGGAACGATGGGTGCCTGGTATGTATTTGCCTGCATGGGTATTTACCCTGAGATTCCGGGTGTGGGAGGCTTTGCCATAAATACGCCTATATTCTCGAGCGTGAAGATTCATTTGAAAAAGGGGGATATCATCATATCCGGCGGATCAGAAAAGAATATTTATATCAGCTCCATGAAGCTAAACGGTAAAGCTTACAACAAAGCATGGATCGATTGGAATTTAGTATCCAACGGGGCAGTTATCGATTATAAAACGTCCAATAAACCGAACAAGAGTTGGGGTGCACACTCGTTACCCCCTTCTTATAATTGAACTTGAATAAGAGGTAATAATCTTTAGTGTATCATTCTAGTTCTACAGACCGATGACTGAATAGATGCTCCGGCAATGTTAGAGTCGTGAGTTTGAAATTTGCACAGAATAGAATGAGAGGAGGTTGTGATCGATGCTATTCTTAGAGAGAGAATGGATATTATAAATAAAAGATTGAAACCGAAATAAATTCCTTCAATCGATGTTAAGATTTAGTATATTGCTTGGGGTTCATCCCGATATGCTCATTGAAGACCCTTGCAAAATGGCTCAGATTAATAAAACCCATTTGGTAACCTACTTCAGAAACAGATCTCTTTTCCTCTTTCAATAAGCGGGCAGCCTCTTTCATTCTAAACTCTTGATAATACTTAAAAATGCTGTTTCCAAAGATTTGTTTAAATAAACACTTTAATTTGGTTGTACTCATATTTGCAGAAATAGCCAACTCTTTGATAACAGGTGAAGTTTCCAAATGTGCAAGTATTTGTTCTTTAACCTTATATAGAGCTTGTATATCTTGACTGTTTAAAGAATAAAGATGTTTCTCATCCCGTTTTTCCAATTCCATTAAAAGCCTGCAAATCAACTCTTCGGATTTCACCCTGAGAAAAAACAGTTCAAAAGTTTCATCAACCTTTTCAGTCAATATTTCATTGATTATTTTTTGCAAAGAGGATGAGACTATTTGCTCAAATAATAATGGTTGTGTATTCTTTAGCAGACTTTGCAAAATTGGAGACCTCTCTGAAAAAATAAATAGATTGTTCAAGTAATTAGCGTCAACCTCAAGATTGATAGTGGCAATATTCGAATGAATTGAAATAACTTTATCAGTATTTGCCCTACTAGTCGCAATTAAAACCGATGGCATCATATCAGACTGTTTTTCCTGCTGTAATATTTCTGTTTTAGGGAAAACATTCTGAAACTTAAAAAAAATCATCTTTTTAGAAATATTGATCTCTGTGTTTTTGACGTAAACATCTTTGTCTAGTATATAATTGCTTATTATTATCCGAATCTGTTCATTAAATACAAATCCAAAGCAATAGCCTTTACCGAATTTCTCAGGAATTATCAGTCTTCTATCTTTTACTTCTGTTCCCAACAAATGGGCTAGTTTTATCAGAACATTGGGAGTTATTTGTCGCTGCTTCCTATTCATAATTCGTCTTTTACGACTATTTATCTGACAAATATAACTATTTTTCTCTAATGCAATCTGTAATTTTGCATTATTAATTTAAAAAAAATGATAGACCAATTATTCAAACAAATTTCGCCAGAAGAAATAGGAGATAAATTTAATATCTTCACGTTGATAGATCTTTTTACTATTACAGCAGGAGACCATGACCATTATAATTCAATGGTAGGAAGTGGGGGTGGTCTGGGGCTTCTTTTCAAAAAAGCGACTGTTTGGTGCAGTATTCGTTCAGACCGTTATACCATTGAACTGATTGAAAAGAAACAAACATATACCTTGTCCTATTTTCCAAATGAATATAAACCGAAAATACTCTTTTTAGGAAGTAAATCGGGAAGAAACAGTAATAAGATGGAAGAGGTCGAATTAACAATTATAGAAACACCTTCTGGAAACATATCTTTTAAAGAAGCTCAATTGATTATCGAATGTAAGTTAGTACAAACCACCATTCCTGACATTAATGATTTTCACTCCCAGGAAGCTAAAGAATGGCTTAAGAATGCTTACAAAAGTTCAGATGACTATCGTAAATATGTATTCGGAGAGATTACTCATATATGGCTAAAAAAATGATATACGATATGAATATCTTTGATCGATTATTAAAAACAAACTGCTTCTCCAAGAAAAAATTACTAAAGAGTATTGCTGCCAATTTGCTTGAGAAGTTCTATTCCTGTGAAATAAACTGCATGGAAATAGACAAAAGTGTATTATTTGCTCATCACGCACGTGGATGTACGATTATATCGACTAAAATATGCAGAAATGTTGTTATCTTCCAAAATGTAACTATCGGAAGTAATGAGCGCTACAATAAGACCAATAGGAAATGCGAAAATATAGGCACTCCAATTATTAGTAAGAATGTAATTATTGCTGATGGAGCAAAAGTCTTAGGTCCAATTATAATTGGAGAAAATTCAGTGATTGGGGCTGGTGCGATAGTTACGAAAGATATGCCCGCCAATAGCGTAGCTTACGGAGTGAATAAATTTAAGTCCAAAGATCCTAATTACGATTTGGTATATAATTCAAATAGAACAAGTCTAGAGGAAATTATAAGAGCTAATAACAATTTGAGAATAAAATTTGAGAATAATCATTCAGCACAAGACAGTACTTTGGTCTGATTATTAATGTTCGCATCTAGTTTTATGTTTATGAATGAATATTTGGAAACGAAGTTATTAAACCTATTGCAAGACCTCACCAGCTGCAAATAAAGAAATGCAAAATGCCTATGGGGGATTTATGGAAAAGCAAATAACATCAGTCAGTCCGAACAAAACCGTTCAGAGCATTTTTAATCCGAAAGCATTGGGCAAACCGCGTATTACAATATCCATGAAGAATGTCAAAAATTTATAGATATTCTTCATGGATTTGCATTATTTTCCGAAGATATATTCAAAAATATTGCTTCTATATAAAAAAAACGTATACTATTGATAATCAATGCATATTTTTTATATTCTTATTTTGTTTGCCTATTAGCAAAGAGAACTGTCCGGTAAAACTTTTGTCGAAATTTAGTTATTGCTAAAAGTACCCTAAAACGAGTATATTTGTGCTTTTCCAAGGCTTTTATGTCTAATATATGGTAATATAAAGCAATTTGCTCTTGTTTACTATTCAAAAGAAAAAGTAAGCCCCTTAGTTAGGAAAACGCTTGAACTCCACATAAATAAAGGACTTTAGGACTTTCAATTTGTTTTTACCGGACAGCAATTATTCTTTTTAGATAAAAGATATTTTATATATTTGCTTATAATAATTTATTTCTTTACATTTATTCAACCTAAAAAGAACAAAATATGGAAGAAAAGATAGAAAATATAAGCATACTAAATGTTGTTTGCTTCATTTTGTTTGGACTGAGCAATATTTTGAATAAGATAATGTTATTTCATATAGCATTTGTTGGAGTATTAATTTCATTGTCTTTTAGTATCTGGATATTGTATAAAACAACACATTTCAAAAATAAAGATGAAAAACGATTGTTTATAAGAAGTATAAATTCTTTGATTTTTTGTTTATTCTTTAGTATTTGCTACTTACTTACAATAGTTCACAAATAATAGATACCCGAATAAAATAAGTCCTGTTCTCTACGCCACAAACAGTACTTTCTTTTATTCGGGCATCATCTTTATTTTCTATTTTTATTTTTACAAGTCCGTTTGAGCCTGAGCACAACCTATAAATCAAATAGTAAAGATAAAAACTTTAATCACAAAAAGCATCAGCAGAATGCCTCAAAAACACTCAATGAAATTGTGATTATTCTAAAAAGCTATCTGTCTGGACTTTTATCGAAAGAATCTTAAAGCTATTATTGCCCGACGGAAAATGTAGAAATGGCATTTTATTCATTCTGTACCAACCTTTACAGACAAACAGATAGAGCGAGAAGTATTACTACATTCCTAACAAAAGCTCCGACATTCTCACTATCTAGAAAACATTTTACAAGCATTCTGACGCCTAATAGATATTTTATCCATTTCTATTTGTTAGCTATAGATTTTAGAACATAAGAGAGTTTTCAGAATTTCACTTTGAAAAGTAATCGATTATCAAGAATTTTTATATACCTTTGCATAGACAGCTAAAAATCAAGTCATGGACAATGATACCAAACAAATATTGTTGGAACTTTTACAGATGAAATGCCCTTCTGGTAACGAAGAGCAAGTCACTGACTTATTTACTTATTCCATATCTCCATATGTAGATGAGGTAACAACGGATGCAAATGGTAACAAAATTGCTCATAAAAAAGGAAATGGCAAAAAGGTTGTCTTAATGGCTCATGCCGACGAAGTGGGGCTATTGATTAGCTATATTGACAATAATGGATTTCTATACTTTAATGAAGTAGGTGGTATTGATACGAATCTGTTACCTGGACAACGTGTGGCAATATCAGGTAAAAAAGGTATCGTCACTGGAATTATTGGGAAAAAGCCCATTCATTTGCAAGATAAGAAAGATGGGAGCAAAGACTTAATGCCAGAGGATCTCTGGATTGACATCGCAGCTAAAGACAAAGCTGATGCTATGGAAAAAGTTCAACTTGGATCTGTTGCATCGTATATTTCAATGCCTTTAATGATGTCAGATACGATTATTGCTTCAAAATCTCTGGACGATAGAATTGGTATAGCCGTTCTAATTGGAGTAGCAAAGAATTTACAAAAGAAAAAGTCTGACTATGATATCTACTTTGTTGCGTCAACCCAAGAAGAACTTGGCGCTAGAGGGGCACAGACTGTAACCGAAGCAATTATCCCAGAAATCGGTATTGCGATCGATGTGACACATGCTACAGACTATCCAACAACTTCACCAATCAAAGATGGAGATATTAGTTTAGGCAAGGGAGTTGTCATTCCTCTAGGTCCTAATATGAACAAAGCTCTAAGTCAGTCTTTTATTAATATCGCAGAAAATCATAAGATTCCGCATCAGATAGAGGTCATAGCAAAACCGACAGGAACAGATGCAAGAATGATACAAGTAGCAGGTAAAGGCGTTATGACTGGGTTATTGAGCATACCTTGTCGATATATGCATACCCCTAATGAGATTGTATCATTAACTGACGCAGATAATGCAATTGCACTCTTGTCAGAATATTTACAGAATTGAGATCATTAACATATATGTTTAATTTAAAATATTTCAAAATGAAAAAGGACTTTGAGATTTCTTTTAATTGGGAAGTAAAAACAGCTGAAGATACAGAACGCGTTGGCGCCATGTATTGTTTCAAGCGTTGCGATGTAAATGAGAATTAATCCCCTGATCAAGGATTATTTACATATAGCATATCCCCCAATTGGGTTGTGTTCCAAGACTGCAAAGTCTTAGAACACATTTTTTTTAAATCAATGCTTTTATTAGAATGAAAAAAAGTGGTTCTGTAAGCAGTCTTGATAGATTTTATTTTGCTGGCGATATCATTTTCCGGCAATGCAAAGAAGGTTGGTTAGTGGTTTCTATACAGTCAGCCAATTGGCTTGTTATAAACACTAACTTTCAAAAAAAAATATTAGAACGGTTCATTACAGGTGATACCGTTGGCGACGTTTATTCGCTAATTACCAGCGAAGACGAAATGACTCAGTTTAAAACGTTATTGGCTGCCATCTTTGCACGAAAATTCGCCAATACGGAAAAGACTCCTGATCTTCAATATTTGGAAGGCTATAAAATGCTGAATTGTTATCTTACAAATTCATGCAATCTTAGATGTGAACATTGCTTTATGAACTCTGGAGAAAGATTAAAAGACGAGCTCACAGCTAGCGAATGGAAACGTATATTGAAGGAGTTTAGAGCTGAAGGTGGAGAAACTGTAACCTTTTCCGGTGGAGAGCCATTAATGAATCGCAGTTTTGAAGATCTTGTTAAATATGCGTCTACTTCGGGACTTTTGGTCACGGTATTATCTAATGGTATTCTATGGACTGCGGAAAAGATCAAATCCTTATCTCCCTATATTAGTGAAGTGCAAATAAGTATTGATGGCGTTGACGAGCAAACGAATGCAAAAGTTCGCGGTAAAGGGCACTTTGATAAGATTGTAGATACAGTAATATTGTTTGCCAACGAAGGGGTACGTACTTCTGTAGCGACAACCTTCACTTTAAAAAATCTAGAAAACAACATGGACGAACGGTACAAGCAGTTTGTCACCGATATCAAAAGTCAATGCAAATATCCCGTATTTTTTAAACTAAGCAAGAAAGTTCTCAAAGGAAGAGACACAATCTATACCGATGCGGAGAACTTGGAATATTATCATCGCATCCTAAAAATAGAGCAAAGTTTGGATCCTTTTGCTCAATATAACAACTATATGGAGGGTCACACTCCTAACCTCGTTGAAAGGAATTGTGGATTTGGCGGCATTTCAGTGGGTGCCGATGGCGAAGTGTACTATTGCAATCGCATTTCTGAAGTAGAATCTTATGGCAACATAAAAGGAAAGCCGATTAAACAATTTATGGACAAAGGACACGAACTTCATTTACAAACCTCTGTCGACGCCTTAACACCATGCAGAGATTGTCACTTACGATACATTTGTTGTGGCGGATGCCGTATTGATGAATGTAACTTTCATGGAAAGCTAAAAGGACATAATGGAGAACTTCTTCAAACGAAATGTAATGAAGAGAGCATACAGCGTTTGGAACAAAAAATGATTGATAGCTTTTTGTTCTATTATAAATTTTAAAGCTTTATGGCATATAGGTTGATTTGTATATATGAAACGCGTGATAGTCATACTCCTGAATTGCGAATCGAAATTAATAAAGATGGTAAAAGCAATTCATTAGCTCCTTTTATGCGCAGAGTTAGTTTAGACGATCTCTTCAAGGGAGATGTCAAAGCTGACGAATGTATGCTATCACTGCTTGACCATGCCGGATTACAAAAACAACCTTTCCGAATAGATAAAAGATTACTTCTTGCGACTCCCGTAAGAGATATCTTGCTTAATCATCCATATAATTACCTACAACTAAACGGAAAAGGGAGTGCAAAGCATACAGTATGTCCGCTGAGCAGTTTCTATCGTTCTCCAGATATCCCTACAGGCAAATTGTTAGGAGGAGAATTATATATCGATCATTTGAATACATGGAAAGATAAGATGAGTGTTCGGATACTTTATGATGACGCTTTCAATAGCTTTTATCCTACATTTTCAAACTTGCCCTTTATCACTCATAACGGCATTTTACTGAATAGAAATAAGTATGCAGAAGCCGCTCTTCTTCATACGTTGGGTATGGGATATAATGAATCAACAGGCACATTTTCATTACCCGACTACGATACGACGTCTTTGGAGGAATTGACAAAGAAAGGATGGAAAATCTACATTGCCAATCAATCTAAGTCTCATTCGCAAGTATATGCTCACAGAGAGCCTTCCGGAATCATCTGGTTTTCAACAGAAAGTCAAGTAAAGACAGACTTTGCTCAACAACTTTTAGATGGTTTCCTTAAAAGTCGGAACTATCACGAAGCGGATGGAATAAAAACATTTTTCAAGAAAGAAGATGCCCAAAAAGCAGATGAAAAATCTCTGGCAGAAGAACTTGGGATTCCTTTTAATGCTCAAAATGTTTATGCTGAGGAAATATCATTGACTGACGCCGAAAAAGTCAAAATAGAAGATAAATTAAAAAAGACACTTCATGCCTCTTTACGTCCTTATCAAAGGGAAGGTGTAATGTGGTTGCAGAAGCAGAGAAAAAATGAACACGGATGCCTATTGGCAGACGAAATGGGTCTGGGAAAAACCATCCAAGTAATTGCACACTTATGTTGTCTTCGCAATGAAGCAAAGCATTTGGTCATAGCCCCCACTTCATTAATTTATAATTGGCAAAACGAGGTTCATACTTTTGCCCCACAGATCATAAATCAACTTACTTTTGTCAGCTATGATATGCTGCGCATCCATTTATCTGATTATATAGATAATGAATACGACACAATCATTATAGATGAAGCCCAGATCATAAAAAATCGGCAAACCAAGAAATATCAGGCCATCAGCAAGCTAAAGTGTAAACATAAGATTATACTTACGGGAACACCTATTGAAAATTCAATAGATGAACTATGGTCACACTTCATGATGCTAATGCCACAACTCAAAAGCTTGTACAAGGCTCTGCGAAGCAAAGATATCCAAAGCAATCCAGAGGCATACGTGAGTCTAACCAGCAGATTTTTAAAACCATTCATCCTTCGCAGAACAAAACTGGAAGTATTATCAGATCTGCCGGAAAAGATAGAGAAAACGGTTTATATAGAACTGTCAAAAAAAGAAAGAGGAACATACGAACGTGTACATACGGCCATCCTTCAAGCATTTGCGACAGGATTGAGTGGTCGTGTGAGTAGCATTGCTTTGGAAGGGCTGCTCAGATTACGCCAGGCATGCGTATCTACTAATCTTCTACCCCAAAGCATAAGTGGGTCTTCTCTTTCTACCAGTACTAAACTTCAGACTGCCATCAACTACATCGAGACGTTTAAATCTGAATGCAAACAGGTCTTGGTTTTCTCCCAGTTTGTAAGTGCATTGCACGAGATGGAAACGCTACTCAAAGTTGAAGGTATACGGTTTGTAACTCTCTATGGCGATACGCGCAACAGAAGAGTTCCTGTTACCCAATTTCAAAAGGATAAATCAATTACAGTCTTTCTCATTAGCCTAAAAGCGGGTGGAGTGGGTCTTAATCTGACTTCAGCCGATAGAGTCATTTTGCTTGACGACTGGTGGAATCCTGCAGTTGAAGATCAAGCAATGGGACGTGCTCACCGTATCGGACAAAAGAACAAGGTTATAGTTCTTCGCTTAGTATGCAAGAATACTGTAGAAGAGAAAATACTCCAGCTACAAGACAAAAAGCGTTATACCGTTGATTTATTCAATGGCGCAGGCGATAATATAAGCATAGAAGAAATAAAGACGTTAATAGAATAAACCTTTTTTTATTTTTGTGGAAAGCTACTTTTTTTTTTATGAATATCGCGACAGAAATTCGTTTGTCTTCATCAGCTTCTTTAGCACATTTACTTATTATACATTCGAATAAGTCATCGGCATAATTATCATCCTTGAGATCTCCTGTCTGACGTGCCTTAAGAAACTTATTTATAGGGGTTGCGTCTTCTTCAGAAAGAAATCCAATCTTGGAGGTAGCTAAATCTTCAACTTTTCCAGGTTCTTTTATTGTTTTTTTTTCTTCTTCAGTTAATTTATAGTATAAAAAGACATATTCCTTTTCATCTTCTTTTTCTCTAAAAAGATAAAGTTGTTTTGACACTTCTAAAAACTTCCAAACCTTCAGTGCATCATATTGATTTGTCTTTTTGACTTCGCACTCTTTAAAAAAAACATCGTTCATAATTTATAAAATTAAGTTTCATATTTAAATTTCTGTTCAATAGACATTTCACGTACTCTATCTAGCCAATCAATGATTGCTCTTGGCGAATTCTTATGCTCTTCGGTCTGGTTACGTTCTATAGCCAAAGCCATAAGCGAATACTCACGTTCAAGCGAGGTAGAGAATACACCTTGATCATCAGTATTAATTGATACAGCAATATCATGGCGAGGATATGGCGTAGACAAGCCATAGTTAAAGAACTTAACGATGGGGTGTTCGTCATATCGTTCCATCTCACCAATTTTGAAATTAGAAGACGGATTACATTCTATCGCAATATGCTTTTCTTCAATCTTGTCCAGCAAATTTTGCTGGATTTTTTCCAATAATGTATACCATTCTTCCATATACTGAATAGGTATTGTGAGTGTATCAGCATGATAACCTCTGTCAGCATATTTAAATGAATGATACGCATCAAAAAGCTCTCTAGCTTTTTCATTTCTTAGAGCACTTTCTACACAAACATGGTGATTCATGCCAGCATAAGCCCATTGTTTATCAATTATAGAATTCAAATTCTTCAAACTTTCAGAATCCAATTCTGTTCCTATGATAGGAGAATTCCCTCTAAGAAGCCATGATAAGTAATAATCATCAATATTATTAGATAAATACTCATCCTCATTTTCATTGAAGAATGAGTCAATAATATTCTGTCCTTTTTCCTGAGTGCTTCTATATATCTGATTAAAATATTTCAAAAACATCATTTCCAACCATCCGCATAATGAAGTATAGCCCATTAATCGGATGCATTTGTGATGTAGCCAGGCTAAGTTGTCGATAAGAACTTGTGTGCTGGCGCAAATAGAATAATACCTTTTTTGATAATAATCTCTCACATCAGTGCCCAAAACCAGTGCATGACCAAGTCTGTCTCCGTTTTTTAAATCTAAAAAAATGAGAGCCTCCTCTACAGCACGAAGTCCATCTGCAATATCCATAAAGTCCTCACCAACATGATAAGTTATATTAAGGTCAAGAGGATCATAATCTATATCGCCATCCGTTTTTATTTCATGACCTCTTAAGAATCTAAATGCCTGAGCGTAAACTTCAGGTCTGCAATATATTTCAGAGTTTGCGGCATCAAGTCCTACAACTTTACCTATAAGAGGATGATTTCCTCTATTATATCTAAAGTTGTAGATTGCATAGGCCTGATCTCTTATTTCTTTACGTAATTCGAAATGTCTATATTTCTTCCCGTCCTTCAGTTCATCACGTTTCTTGATAAAATGAAATATAAAGTCATAATGCTCTTTATGCTTTTTACCGATCTCTTTACATATAGTCTCGAGTGTTTTCTCAATTTCTTCAACGGTATTCTTTGGAACAATACGTGCCTCTACAAATCTTTTATCGTCATCTTTTTTCCCTTTACCCTTTTCCAAAAATCCCTCAATGGCAGCCTTATAAAGAAGATGATTATAGGAATCCAACATATAATCTGTCTTCCTTTCTTCATAACTGGCAAAGTTAGCAAAGCCGACCCTTTCATTCAACTGTAATATTTCATTTCTGAAATAGTTTTTGTATGCAAGATAAGCATAAAACAGCGTCGCGATATCGGCCCGTTCGTTCTTATCGTCCTCATAAATAACTTTAAATACCGAATACATAAGCTCTCGTTCTGAAGCCAAAACTTTATTTTCTATAGGCTCCTTTCCGTAATGAGTCACTTGAATATAGTCCACTATATCTTCATCCTTCAATTCATCTTCAAAATGTTGCTTTTCTTTGAATATATTAAATTGCTCCTTTGATAGTTCTTGAATCCTTTTGCGTCGCTTATCAATATTATCTTGGAAATAAATTCTTTTAAAATCTTTTTCTTCATTCATCAGATCAAACAATTCTGTTCTGTTGTCATTCATGAAATCAATATGAAGCTGAGCTGATGTGTAATCTTGTGAAATACATCCCACAGCTCCGGCAAGATAATATCTAATGGCTGCAGCCCGTTTCATTTTTTCATAGAGATCCTCATCCGGAGTTTTAAATTTTTGATAATAATGTTTTTCTTCAAAATTCTTTTGCATGATACCGATATGATTCATCAGACAAAGCCAACTCAAATCAACATTGTATGACGAACCCTTCAAGTGCATGTGCAATTCAACCATAGGTCTCTCAAAAAGTTGGTTAAGTTCCTTGCAATCATGCCCGATAAACGCATTCCAGTCAAAATTCTTACGTTCCTTCTTCAAATGCGCATCTTTTGAGGCTAGAAATGATGTAGTCAGCAAATCCTCTCCAACGAGAGTGGTAAGTAGGTGCCACCTGAGCAGATTCTTGTATCGACACAAAGGAGCTGCGTCTTTTTCTATCAAACATTTTGACGAGAAATGGAGTAAAATATTAAAAGCCGAATCTAATTTATGAAACTTTAAACTCATACAAGAATCATCTGGCAACATCCACTTAAATTGGACAATCTGCCCCAACATAGATAACTGATCAATCGTGCTGTCATTATCTACTTGAAGAAGTTTGTTAATAAGTTCAGATTCTTGTATTCCAGAATCCAAGTGAGATATTTCTGCACTTTGCTCATGGTCTTTATGATAGAATCCTGCTTTCTCCAAAATTTCATCTCCATTAATTTTTATAAAAAGTGCCTTTATAACTTTGCTTAAATTCTCCATAATATTTGTAGATCTTCATTTAACAGTTAACTTCGATAAGCAGGTAGCATATCTATACAACAATCGTGCCGGTGAACTATTCGTTTTTGGGGGGCATAATTTAAAAGCAAAGTTAAAAATTTTTTAATAGAATATCATGTCATTATCAAAATATTTTTTGTTGAAAACGATTATGCCTATAAACAAAGAGTATATTCAAAGTTGTTTTACCATATTAAGTTATCGACCCTTCTTGAATTATAAATTTTCACCTAGCTAAACCAAACAGTAATGCCGTCCGTTGTCGTATGTTAGTTTTTTCGGTGACATCCTTATGTTTTTTGCGTGACGTACATACGACAACAAAAAAACATACATAGGTGGATGGGGCGAATGATGGATTATCGGTAAGGAATTGCAGATACCTACCCTATCCCATTACTCTCACGAGCGAAGAGGAACGTTTTACCATAAAACTATGAATGTGATAGCCAAAACGAACAGTAACATCCGCAAGTGTCAACGGTTTCAGGGCGAAACACCAGCAACACACTGATACACAGCTAGAAATTCATAATGACGAAAATAAATTTTCATAACTATGAATTTTTATTTTCATAATGACAAACTTTTATTTTCGTCCTTATGATTTTTTTGCGGATAAGGACAAATACTCGCACGGCGGATAAGAGAGGAGAAAGAAGGCACTTTATTTTAGATGCGATTTGTTGCGATGTTTTACTTCGCTTGTATGTGTTCGCGGTGTATTTCCTTAGAGACTTTTTCTTTTTTAGGTATAGGCGTTTAGACCGCACTAATTGAAATAGAATGGCTACCTTTGTAGCATGGAAACCAGAAATCAATTCAAAGGCGTGAACTCAATCAAATTCTACCAGCGTTTTGTGTCAGATGATGAGT
>JAYRGW010000002.1:0-170153 GCA_041907665.1 Bacteroidaceae bacterium | reverse complement strand
AAGAGAGGCTTTTCTCATACGTCTGGCTTTCCCTGTAGTGGATAATAGATGGCGCTTCTCTATTTCAGCATCAAATATAGAGCTGAATTCATCGATAATATAAAATATTTCTGTAATTTTGTCCTTGGTAATCATATTGAATTTGTTTTGTAAATTATTGATTTTCAAATATAAATATACAAAATATTCTTGTGATTACCAACTTTTTTATCCCCTATTTTTTACTTCTCTTATCCCGAACTGAGGTAGGTATTTCTATTGGTTTATTACAAAGTTGTCGTTCCACCTAGGTGATTCGGTTAACTCACCTAGGTGGAACGATCAACTCACCCAGGTGATTCAGTCAACTCATATAGGTGATTCAGTCAACTCATATAGGTGGAACGACAACCTTGTAAAGAGAAAGATATGATCTCTATCGGAGATGGACAAACTTTCATTAGTTTGTTTTCATACTGATATAAGTTGCAATCTTATTTTCGGTATGTAGTATGGAAATCTATAGTAATGGAGCTAGGCGTGCATACATTTCTACATAAGCTGCTTGAGTAAGCAACCATTTTGTTTTGTCTTTTGTATTTCCTGTACAGTCGCGATTCAATAAACCATTTGTATCGCGGGCTTTATTCCATGCTGTATCCAATATTTGATGAAATGCTTCTATATATTGAGGTTGATGATCAATGTTGTAAAGCTCTATAAATCCACGTAACATGACTGTAGAAAACCATATATTTTCTTCTTTTAAGGCTATTTCATTGTTGTTTTTAAGAACAAAAAAGTAATTATAGCAAGACTTGGCTATTCTTTGTGCATCATATAAGTAGCAAGAGTCATTTGTAATACGATAAAGTAATACCGCCGCTTGTAACATTTGTCCTGAATTGTAAGGATACTTTGTTTTATCGATACGTCCATTTAATGATATATTGTCGTAATATAAATCATCGCTCTGATCTCTCAAGTGTGATTTAGTCCATTCATAAATATCTTTTCCTTTTTTTAAATAAGAACTATCAGAAGTCGCTAAGAATAATTTAAGTGCAAAAACACTTGCCGGTGCATTTGAACATGTATTTTTAGAGTTTTTCTTTTGTTCACACCAATATACTCCTCCATTTAGTTTATTGTCTATTCCAGACTCTATGAAGTTCCATATCATTTTTGCTTTAGATATATACTTTCTGTTTTTAGTTTTTGAATAGATATCTGTGAAGTCTATTCCTATCCAAATGTTATCATCGTAAAAACGATCTGATTTTCCTGCTTTCTTAATATAAGATGCATATGCTGTAGGTTTTCTTGTTTTATCTAAATAATTGTTTAAGCCTTTCAATACGCTATTATTTAGTAGTTGGATATACCTTTTATCGTCTGTGGAGAAATAAAGTGAATTAACAGCCGAAAAAGTACCTGAAAAAGGCCATAGATAAGAATACTTATTACTACTTTGAGTTTGTGATGCAAGATAAGTAATATTATTATGTTTCTGTATAGGGTAATTTTCGGAAAGTAGATAGGAATGAGATATTCCATAATATTTATAAAGAGAGTCCAGCGTTTGCTGGGCTCTCTTTATAAATACTTCATTTTTAGAAAATGCTTTAGTTGGGTAGATAAAACCAATAAGCATGAATAAAAATAAATAATGTTTCATGAACTATTTTTTATTATTTTGGTAATAAGCTTTTGCTTCTATTAATGTACATCCACTAACGTGGGATGTAAGCTGAGTTGTTCCTACTGCTGGAGTAGTCCAACTTGTTCCGAATAGAATATCTTGCTTAAGTACTCCTTTTCTCCATAATGTTTTCGCATTGTTATTGAAAAATGTTTCAAATTTATTTTTATACACTGCATCTAGATTGTCTTCGAGTATAAGTTGGACAAAATAGCGCATGAAGATTCCTTTAAATAATCCTCCATCTCCATCTCCTTCGTCTCTTAATACATTGTTTCCTGTATCGATCATTGAAGAATTGGAAATAGCATAATAAGCTGCTTTTCTAGCATCATTGAGATAGGTAATATCTCCAGTTGTTTTGTATAATTCGTAAGCAGCTCCAAGAAAGGTTCCTTGATTATAGCTCAGTGTTGTTTTTGACAATTCATTTGTTTGTCCATTTATATTATCATAAACAGCTCCTGTAGCAGGATTATATAGGGTGGCTTTTTCCCATTCGTATATTTTGGATGCCCACTCCTTATCCGATTCATCTTTGGTAATAGAATACATCCTACTTCCTATGATACTTGCAGGTCCATTGGTACAAGCATTCTTACTCCATTTATGATCGTAATATTCCCATGATATACCACCACCTGCATAAGTCTCGTCCCATCCTGATTTGATATATCCCCAAAGTTCTTTGGCTGTCGTTAAGTATTTGTCTGTTTTGGTTACATCATAAAGTCTTATCATTGTCAGACATATCCATGACATATCATCATAATATGCATTCCAATAATCTTGGTGAGTAGAGAAGTTAACAGTTTTGATACCATCATACCATTGATCAAACATTTGGGAATATTTAGTATCCTTTGTTCTTATATAGGCATCGATTATTACATCCATAGCATGAGCTTGTGGCCAATAACCAGGATTAGTATCGCTCCAATTGTCGGGAGTATATACAAAGTAATGTCCTGTTGTATTCCAAAAGCGAGACACTAAAGAAGTTGTTGCACTATCGGCTGCCGCATTCCAATCAATGGTATAAGAATCACTATTATACATGTATTTGTCTTCTATACTATTGCACGATTGAAATAAAAAACCGCCGAAAATACTCAAAATAATATATTTAATTATTTTCATAATAGATATTTTTAATCAGTTGCAAGTTTTATACTATGCGTGTAATGTCCGCTGGCATTAAGATAAATAGTAAATGTTACATTTTGACCATCAAATTTATCTTGAAGTTTCCACTTATTATCCCATTGACTTTCCGGCCATTCTTGCATATAATAATATGATGCAGCTTCGCTATCACTGGGAGCATTATCGAGAGATGCATTTGTAGGACCCCAGTGTGTAACAGATTCTACACCTGATTTTTCGGATACCATTTCAAATTTATATCTTTGATCTTTACCCCAATCCCATTGATAGAAGTCAACACGACCTGTTCCTTGCCAAATACCATTACCTTGATAAGAAAAGTCTATAGTAACTTCGTCTTCTGGGCAAAAGTAAAAACCTATGCTTTTTATTTTGGTTATTGTTGCAGTAGCTATATTAAAATCAAGATTAATACGATATACTCCTGTTTCATCTACTGTTGCAGATCCTGTACCAGTTGAACTTTCTTTTAAAGAAGTACCATCTGAATAGAATAAACGTGGGGAAGCATCTTTAGTGCTAACAAAATGATATTCTTTACCAGCTTCTAATTTTGTAAAAATTTCAAATTCGCCATTGGCAGGAGAAGAAAAAGCTAATGCTTTGCTTGCATCTGTTCCACCTTCCGAACCTTCGCCGGTAATATACACTTGTGCAGGAATATCAGCAAATCCTAATAGTCGTGTAATGGTAATAGTTCTTGATTGTTCTGCAGTCATTTCAGATAAACCTCTTGAAGATACTACAGTCCATTTTAATGTTCCGGTTTCGCCACTTCCCAGACCTGCCAATGAAGCTATTTTGTCTAATACTTTGTGAGAAATAGTGGCGTAATTCTGTGTTCCCATATCATCTGAAGTTAAACGATAAATGGGGTTTGAAAAATCTCCGTCCTTTTTATCAAATACAACTTCGTATAGTGGCGAACCGCCGTCTTCTACCTTTGATGTTGCCCATTCGAAGTATTGAGATGCCGTTGCCGAAGACAGTAATTGAAGAGAATAATTATCTTTCGGAGCATACAATTGTTTGACGGCAGTGAGTTCAACATCTTTATATTCCATATCTTGTGTACAAGATGTTCCTAACAATACTATAGACAAAAGCAATAGTAATAATATATTTGTTTTAGTTTTCATTATTATTTTATTTTGAGTTGTTAGTTAGCATAACCTGAATTATTTGGTTTTAAATTGGAATTTATATCCATTTGCGATTGAGGTACAGACCATAAATAATCTCTTGACTCTATAAATTTACGATTATCTAAACGAATGTAATTACCATTTTCTGCAAATTTTGCACCATATACATATCCATTAAGATACGTAGTTCCTGCTTTCCAACGTTTAATATCATACCATCTTAAACCTTCTAAAGCTAGTTCACATCTACGTTCACGGCGAATAATTTCTCTCATTTGCTCTTGTGAAACATTTGATGGATAATTTAGAGCGCTACTGCTTGTAAATCCTGCACGAACACGAATAGGTTCAATTGTTTTATTCCAAATGTCTTCTGTCATTTTGCCTTGTTCGTTCATTGCCTCTGCATACATTAGCAATACATCAGCATAACGCATTGTAATGATATTGATAGCAGATGCTAGACTAGCTTCGTGCTTAGGATCATAGTATTTGCGTACATAATAACCGGTTGATGTCTGATTGGCATTGCTTCCACTATAGGCATCGGTGGTAATAGTAGAGTTTGGTTTGATATAAATGATTTTTTTAGTTGTTCCATCGTTTACATTACCACTCCAATCATAATTGTCGTAAACGACTGTAGCTGTGAGTCGAGGATCCCTATTGACATAAGGATTGCTTTCGTCATAAGTAGAAGATTGATCTATTGTTTCTCCATCCAATGTCAGATAGCTATCTACCAAACTTTGTGTCGGAGCTTTAGAATTAATTCGAGCTCCAACGGAAAGAGGGGCCATGTCGTACATCTCTGTCCATGTTCTTGTAGCAGGTACATACGAACAATCCATGATGATTTCCGAATTGTATTCATTGTCTTGTAAGAATAGACCACTGTAACTATTGAATAATGAATAAGTCCCGTAAGTAGCTTGATCATTCATAAGATAGTTACAGTATTTTTCTACATTACTCCAATCATTGTCATAAAGATAGGCCCTCGCTTGTAACATACAAGCTGCTCCTTTAGTTATCTTACCTCTTTCATCTGCTGATAGGTCATCCTTTTTGGGTAAATCTTTCATGATATCATCAAGTTCGCTATGAATGAATGCAATAACAGTCGAACGATCTGTACGCGGAACGGTTTTCGATTCACTCAAAGTAATATCTTTTGTGAAGAAAGGAATTGCACCATAAAAATTAGATAATCGGAAAAATAGTGAAGCCCGAATAAAACGTACTTGGGCAATCATATTTGCTTTTGTAGTTTCATCCATAGTTACTAGTCCTATTTTATCTAAGAATACGTGACAAGTTTTGATGCCTGAATATAAATCAGACCATTCACTCGAAAATATTCCGGTCGACGGATCGGCAATACCATCGCGTATCATACGTTGATCGGTATAAGAACGTCCTTCAAAAAGGTTATCACTTAAACATTCATCCGACCACATTTTGGAAGCACTATACAATTGGTTGTAGGCCATATTTATAACATATTGTGCCTTATCTGCTGATGTCCAAAATTTGCTATCAGTATAGCTGTCTGTCGGTTCATTATTCATGCTATTGCAACTATAAAAGAGGCTTAACCCTAAAATAGCAAGCATTAAATATTTTATATTATTCTTTTTCATAGTCAAATAATTAGAATTCTACGTCTAAACCAAAACCATAGTATTTTAATGTCGGATAATTTCGACCACTATTTGCACCCGAAGTATCCATTTGTGAATTGAATTCTGAAGATTCGGGGTCGATAAATGAGTTATGGCTGAATGTGAACAGATTTTGACCTGTAACATATACTCTAAGTTTCTCCATTCCTATTTTCTTAATCCATTCTTTCGGTAGTGTATATCCTAATGTAATATCTTTGATGCGTAGATATGATCCATTTAATATATATAAATCGGAACCATTGCGGAAATTATTGCTATTTGAAGTAGAACCTGCTGCACTTAGTCTGGGCCAACGAGCATCAGTATGGGTTGGCGTCCAGAAATCGAGTTGATGTTTGTAAATAACATACGAATAGTTTTGGTGGAAGGGTTCTATTAATTCACCCCTAAGCATCATGCTACGTTTACCTACGCCTTGTCCGAATATACTTAAATCAAAATTTTTCCAATTCAAATTGTAAGTGAACCCGAAGGTATAACGAGGAAATCCATTGCCTAAAATGAAACGGTCTTTTGAATCGATAATTCCATCTTTATTTCGATCTACAAATTTTAAATCACCTGGTTGAACAGTTCCGCCTACTGGAATAGCAGAAGCTTCTATATCTTCGTAATTCTTAAAGAAGCCTGCCGTTTTGTAACCGTAATATGAGCCTAAAGGCACACCGACTCTAATTAATTTATACAATTCCTCCATACTTGTTATTTGTTCTTTTTCGGGGAACTTCTCAACTTTGTTGAACGAATCGCCGATATTTGCCGTGAAATTGTGAATAAACTGTCCTGTTTTCAGGCGGTAGTTGATAGATAGTTCCCATCCTTTATTCGACATTTCACCAATATTGTCCATGGCTTGTGTAGTACCAAAAACCGAAGGAACAACAGGAGTCATTAAGATATCAACAGTACGTTTATAAAAATAATCGAATGTCACATTCAGATTATTATTCAAGAAATTCGCATCAAGACCAAGATTTAATATTCTGGTTTTTTCCCAAGTAAGGTTCTCTTTTCCAAGTGTAAATCCAGCGCCAGTTACAGTCTTATTGTTATACGCATAAGTATTGGTATACATATCGTATGTTGTAAACCGATCGTAAGCTCCGATTGTCTGGTTACCCAAGACACCATAAGAACCGCGTAGTTTTAGATCTCCTATATGGTTTTTGTAATATTCCATAAAAGATTCTTCGGAAGCTCTCCATCCAAGTGATAGTGATGGGAAAAATCCCCAACGGTATCCAGAAGCAAATTTAGAAGAACCATCATATCTGAAGTCAAATTCTGCATAATATTTGTCTGCATAAGAATATCCCAAACGACCTAAAATAGAAGTAATACTTGTACGAAGTGTATTCTCGGGTGTAACAGAAGAACCTCCTCCTACAACAATTTGAGCATCATCACTGGCAGAAGTTCCTAAGTCGATATTGGAATATTTTAAATTTATTTCATTGGCTGTAGACGTAAACGATTCGTTTGTGGCACCTAATAAACCTGTGAAATTATGTTTTCCGAAGGTTTTGTTGTAATCCAGTAATATCTGCGAATTAATGAGATAGGCATCATAATTCCAATCACTTGTTTCTCTTGTTTCATTCGCATATCTGGCAGGTGTTGTGTCGCTTTCACTTGAGTAATAAGGTACTCTAAGGTGGCGAGAATAACGATGATCTCCAGTGACATTGGCGCCAAGTACTCCTCTCAATTTAAGACCGTCAATGATCTGAAGTTCGGCACTTACATTGGCAGTAAAGTCATTATTACGATATTTATTTGTACCTCCCGCTTCCAAACTTCCTAAAGGATTAAATTCTGATAAAACATCATTTAAAAGGTATCTTCCATCTGATGTTTTCATTTTGTAATAGTAATAAGGCGGAATACGCGAAGCATCTATCTCTAAACTACTTCCTGTTGTACTAAGACTATTATTTCGGGTATATGCCATTAGTGTTGTGAACTTGAAGCGCCCAACTTCTGTTGTGATGTTCGAACGGATATTATAGCGTTGTATTCCAAAATTCTTATTACCTACATAGTTGCTCTCTTGGTTGTAGTAACCTACAGAGACCATATATGTTGTTTTATCACTACCCCCTGATACACTTATATTGTGGTTTTGTTGTAATGCTGTACGGAATATTTGATAATAAAACCAATCTTCTTCGCTTTGATGAGCAGCTAGATTTCGTATTTGTTCTGGAGTGAAAACAGGATTCATGCCTGAATTTGTCAATGCTAGATTTTTTAGTGTTGCATTTTGATAACCAGCTACAGGTGAAAACAGAAAATGTGGTTTCTCCCATCCCATCATAGAATTGACACGAACGGTAGTTCTTTCGTTCTTTTTCCCCTTTTTTGTTGTAACTAGAATAACACCATTTGCCGAACGAGAACCATAGATAGCAGCTGTACCGGCATCTTTTAAAATGGATATATTATCGATATCCATTGGATTAAGTTTATCTAAACTACTATCATCTGATACCAATCCATCTATGACTATAAGTGGGCTATTGCTATTTGTCGTACTAATGCCTCGAATATTTAAATTCATTGTTGCATCATTCGGATTGAAACTTCTCTGTTGCACAATTAAATTTGGAGATGCACCTTGTAGAGCTTGCGTTACATTGGCTACCGGGCGATTTTCCAAAGAACTTGATTTAACTTGATCAACCGCACCAACTACGCTTTTGCGATACATTGTGCCATATCCGACTACTACAACTTCATTCAATAGCTTGGTATCTTCTACCATAGTAATGGAATAGTATTGTTTTTTAGTAATAGGAACTTGTAGATTTTTATATCCTATATAACTAACAATAAATGCATTTGAACCTGAAGCGTCAAATTCAAATTCTCCATTCATATCTGTTACACTGCCACTTTTATTTCCTTTAGCAATAACATTGGCTCCGATAATAGGTTCGCCTTTTTCATCAACAATTTTGCCCTTGATTAGCTTTTTATTGTTTTGATTGTTTGGGTTTGAAAGTCTCTTTACCGAAGGAATTCTTTTGTGTATGATAATCATCTTGTTTTGAATTTCATATTCTAAATTGTCATCCAAAACTTTAGAAAGAACTTCCTTTAGGGGAGTCTTTTTAAAAGTGGCAGAAATGTCTTTGCTTTCGTTGACTTCATCAACTTTATAGATAACAGACATTTTCGTTTGTTGTTCCACCTCTCTGAGTACATTTTTCAATGTCTCATGCCGGAATGTTTTACTGATTGTTTGCGCATTCAGGCTGATAGTACCGAGACAGAATGGAACAAAAAAAAGTAACCAAAGTACTTTCTTTTGTTTGTTTTTCATGTTTTCTCTGTTTTTAATTTAATGATTAGTTTTACAATATTATTTGATATATATATCCTTTCCTTTGTGTACTACTGTTATTGGAATAATTTTCTTCAATCCATCCATCACTTCATTAATTGTTTCTTTGTTACGAAGCGAGATACATAGTTTCATGGCACCAACTTTTTCAGATTCAAGTAGTATGTTAACTGCGTATTGACGTGAAAGTTTTTTAGACAATTCTTTTACACTAATATCGTCGAAATCTATTCTGTTATCAACCCACGATTTAGATTGATTTACATTCATTTTATGGCAACTGAGTTGCTTTGTTTTTAAGTCGAGCATAGCAGCTTGTCCCGGTAGAATATTCATTTTGATGTGTTTGTAGTGTATCTCTACCCGACCTTCCAATAGAGAAGTCATTATATACGGATCATCCGAATAAGCTGATACATCAAATTTTGTTCCTTTTACGATTACGTTATATCCTTTGGTATGAACAGTAAAAGTTACTCCATTGTGTTTGGACACTTCAAAATAGCCTTCACCATTTAATTCCACCAATCGATTATTTGAATTGAATTTATTAGAATATCTAATTGTTGATCCTGCATTTAGCCATACAGATGTTCCGTCAGGGAGTAATATTTTAGTCTTGTTTCCGTATGGAGCTTGACAAACAAAGTAGTTGTCGGGTGCATTTGAAGATACTTTAAGCCACAAGCCGAAAGAACTGCCTAATAAAACGATGAAAATTGCTGCCACAGCTGCCATTTGTTTCCATTTTTTGTGTATAATGCTTGGGGTTGGCATAGAGATAGATTTTCGGATACGTAATTGACGTTCCAAACTTATCCATTCTTTAGTTGTTTGTTCGTTTACAGCTGCTTTAGTGGCCCATTCTTTTTCCCATAGTCTAAATTCATTACCATTGCATACATTTCGGTTAATGTATTCAAACAAGGTTATCTCATCAGTATCAGAAATTGTTCCGCTGAAATACTGAAAAGCCAGTTTTTTAATTTTTGTTGTATCTTCCATTATTTTCATCTCTATATGTTATAACAAATCAGTTTATTTTTACCCAACCTAAAAGTAGAAAAAAAGTTTCTGCTTCATAACGAATCTCTTGCCTCTGCCAGAGAAAAGCCATTAAAACAAAGTAATTTAATCTATTCTAGCCCCTTGTCTCCTGTTTAAGTTATTGCTATCATAATCATAAACGACCAAATAGAATAAAATCATACTAATCGGTTTATAAGAATAGCGCTACCATCGTTATCTTATTATTGTATTTATTATAGAATTGATTTCATCCTTGTTTTTGCATCCCCAAAATCAACCGTATGTTGCTGCGGTAACTAACGGATGTTGTTGACAAAACTAACGTTAGTTGTTAGGATAACTTCCGCTAGTTACCGCAGTAACATCTGTTAGTTATGGCGGTGACATATGTCTGTTATTTCGTGCTATGACGGAACTAGGAATATTGATAATATTTATAGAAATTGTCTGAGTGGTTTTTAAGATTTTTCTTATTCCGAACTCAAGTATAATCTAATAGAGCATGTCCTATTATCTGATAATCCACGCTATTATAATGATGTAAATATCTAGTGGGTACTTGTTTTTGAAATGATCGGAAAAGCAGCGCAATGTTTTGGATATTTGCTTTTCGACTGCAGTTGTAGAAATATTAAGTATTTCGGCGATTTCTCTATTCTTTAGTCCTTTAAATCGGCTCATGATAAATATTTCTTTTGAACGTGGAGACAAACTATCCATCACAATTTTGATTTGTTCTTGTAGTTCGTCGTACAATAGCTTATGTTCGGCATCTAAAAAGAAATCGGTATAATACAGACGTTCTTCTCCTTCGGCTTTTGTATCTATCTGATATTTTTCGACAATTGATAAATGCTTTATATAATTCAAGCAGCCGTTTCGTACCATTGCAAACAGTAGAGAAGCGATAGATATCACAGATAGTGTAGCACGTTTTTCCCAAAGGTGCATAAAGCATTCTTGAATGATATCGTGAGCGACATCTTCGTCTTTCAAAAAACGAATAACATATCTGTGCAGACGCGGATAATAGACTTTGAAGAGATATTCAAAAGCCCGATTATCGCCTGATTTGATGCTGTTTAATAATGTTTTATCATCTGAGAAATCCATCATCATATTACCTATTTACTATATGATTAACGAAATTCAAAAAGGTTAATTTTCGATTGCAATATTATTAAATATCTTTTGATCTTGCAAAGATAAAGCAAAAATAAAGCAAGAAGTGATAAAAAGTTCCAAGTGTTCAATGAGACACACTTGGAACTAATATGTGTTAGAAATGGCTTCTATAAGTAAAACTGATTGTATGTTTTAATGAAATCGTTTAACTTTTGTAGAGCCAATGCTCGATGGCTGATATGATTTTTTTCTTCAGCAGGCATTTCGGCAAAAGTGTACTTGGATTGCGATGGACGAAAGATAGGATCGTAACCAAATCCTGATGTCCCATTCTTTTCAGTTGTTATTTCTCCCTTAATGATTCCATCGAAAGAATATTCTTTTCCATCAATGATAAGGGCGATAACAGTCCTAAAATGAGCCTTTCTGTTGCTTATACCGTTCAGTTTATCAAGGACCTTTTTCATGTTCGCCTCAGAATCTTTATCGGTTCCGGCATAACGTGCAGAATAAACTCCCGGTTCACCATTAAGTGCATCTATTTCGAGTCCTGTGTCGTCCGAGAAGCAGTCCAAATGGAAATGTTCGAATACATATTTAGCTTTAATTAGGGCGTTACCCTCGAGAGTTTGTGCTGTTTCCGGAATATCATCGTGGCAATTTATATCTGCCAAGCTTACTACTTCTACTTTGTCCTGTAAGATAGCACGCGCTTCTTTCAGTTTATTTGGATTATTGGTAGCAAATACTAATTTTCTTTTCATCTTCATTTTACTTTGAGTTTGTCAAAACCTTGCCCAAATACACCGGTTACAGTACTTTGAGTTATAAAGGCATCGGGATCGATATCTTTAATGAGTCGGAATATGTCTACCGATTGGCTTTTGTGAGCCATAACAATAAGCATTTTCACTTCGTTTTTACTATACCATCCTGTACCATTTATAACTGTCACACCACGATGAGTCTGTGTGATAATAAGATCTCCTATTTCTGCATATTTTTTTGAAAAGATAAAAAATTGCACCGAACGTCTGGTACTATTTACTACATAGTCGAGCATATAACTCACGATGATCAAAGTGACAAATCCAAAGATTACTCGGCGCCAATCGTGAAACACAAAGTAGCAGGATGAGATGATAATAATATCGCAATACATTATCATACGACCTAGGGTAATATCTTTGTATTTGTTGACTACGGCAGCTATAATATCTGTTCCTCCGGTACTACCGTTGTTACTGAATACTATACCTAAGCCGATACCGCAAAGGATAGCTCCCAAAACACATGCCATCGAGTCTTGCCCAGGTCCTAACAATTTCAAGGGATGTCCTGCATGGTCTACAAAAAGCAATTGTAGAAACCACAACAAGAAAGTGAGCATAATGATAGCATAAGATGTCTTTATGCTGAATTTGGGACCAAGAATTTTGGAGGCAAATGAGAGAAAGATCACATTGACAATAAAGTAGGTCCATTGGATGGGAAATCCGGTTGAATAAAATATAATAGCACCTACACCGGTTAGTCCGCCTGTTGTTATCTGGTACGGTAGCAAAAAGGCGGTCCATCCGAAAGCATAGCAAAACAATCCGAGCGTAATAAAGAAATAATCTTTAAGTTCTCGCGATAAATTAAGCTTTGTGATGTTAGAATTATTCATTATTTAATGACGATATTTACAATTTTCTTTGGAACAATTATGATTTTTACTACGCTCTTGCCTTCCATCCATTTTAGTGAACGTTCGTCGGCAAGAACTGCTTTTTCAATACTTTCTTTATCTGCATCAATCGGGAACTCTACATTGTAACGAACTTTGCCATTGAAGGAAATGCAATAATTAATTGTGTTTTCTTTTAGATATTCTTCGTTACATTCTGGCCATTGGGCATCGCAAACAGAAGTTTTATGTCCCAATAGCTCCCATAGCTCTTCACAAATATGTGGCGCAAATGGAGAGAGAAGTACAACAAATGTTTCCAATACTTCTTTTTTCGAACATTTCATAGACTGCAACTCATTGGTGCAAATCATGAAAGCACTAATTGAGGTATTGTATGAAAAATGTTCAATATCAAAAGTTATTTTTTTAACCAATTTGTGGATCGATTTCAATTCTTCTTTAGTAGGGGTCTCTTCATTTACTAGATATTCATCATTGCGATTGAAAAACAATCCCCAGAACTTATGAATAAAACGATTTACACCGTCTATACCGTTAGTATCCCATGGCTTGGATTGATCGATGGGGCCTAAGAACATTTCGTACATTCGCAATGTGTCGGCACCATAACGTTCTACAATCATGTCCGGATTGACAACATTGTACATAGATTTACTCATCTTTTCAACTGCCCATCCGCAAATATATTTGTCGTTTTCGAGAACAAATTCAGCTGTTTTGTATTCAGGACTCCAATTACGGAACGCTTCTATATCCAACACATCATTCGATACAATATTGACATCTACATGGATAGGAGTTACATCGTATTTGTCTTTTAAACCCAACGAAACAAAAGTATTGGTGTTTTTTATACGGTAAACAAAATTGCTCCTTCCTTGAATCATGCCTTGGTTGATTAACTTCTGGAAAGGTTCTTCGGCTATTGAGATGCCTAGGTCGTGAAGAAATTTATTCCAAAAGCGCGAATATATTAAGTGCCCTGTAGCATGTTCCGTACCTCCTACATATAGATCTACATTTTGCCAATAAGCGTCTTTCTCTTTATCGACTAATGCCTTTTCGTTATGTGGATCCATATAGCGTAAGTAGTATGCCGACGAACCGGCAAATCCCGGCATCGTACATAGTTCTAATGGGAATACGGTAATATTGTCTATTTTATCGTTTTCTACAACACATTTGTTCTTATCGTCCCAGGCCCATTTCTTGGCATGTCCTAGCGGCGGTTGTCCGCTTTCGGTCGGTTGATATTTATCGATTTCGGGCAACAATAGCGGAAGTTTGTCTTCATCGATGGGGTGTGGCATATCATCTTTATAATAGATAGGAAACGGCTCACCCCAATAGCGTTGGCGAGAGAAAATTGCATCACGGAGACGATAATTTACTTTAATGCGTCCAAGTCCTGTAGATTTGACAAATTCTTTTGTTTTGGCAATGGCTTCTTTTACAGTCAGACCATTTAATATTAAGCCGCCTTCAACCCCTTTCTTCGGAGAGTTTGTCATAATGCCTTCTTTGGCATCAAAACTTTCTTCGCTTACGTCGCATCCTTCTATAAGCGGGCGGATTTCCAAATTGAAATGTTTGGCAAAGGCGTAGTCTCTACTATCGTGTGCCGGAACAGCCATGATAGCTCCCGTACCGTAACCAGCCAATACGTAGTCGCTTATCCAGATAGGGATTGCTTCATTTGTCAACGGATTAATGGCATAACTGCCCGAGAAAACTCCACTTACGCTGCGGTCGGATATTCTTTCGCGTTCGGTGCGCTTTTTGGTTCTCTCCAGATAGGCGTTGACTTCATTTTTTTGTTTGTCGGTAGTTACTTGAGCTACCAATTCGCTTTCTGGAGCCAATACCATAAAAGTTACACCGAAAATAGTATCGGCACGAGTGGTGAAGATTGTAAAACTTAAATCCGAATCTTTCACATTAAACCCAATTTCTGTACCTTCGGAACGTCCTATCCAATTGCGTTGTGTCTCTTTCAAAGATTCTGTCCAATCTATTTTCTCAAGTCCGTCGAGCAAGCGTTGGGCATAAGCAGATACTCGCAAACACCATTGGCGCATCTTTTTCTGTACAACCGGATAACCACCTCGTACGGATAAGCCATCTACCACTTCGTCGTTGGCAAGTACGGTGCCCAGTTGGGGACACCAGTTGACCATGGTTTCGCCTAGATAAGCTATGCGGTAGTTCATCAAAAGCTCTTCTTTTTCTTTCTCTGTTTTGGCGTTCCATTCAGAGGCGGTGAAAGAAAGTTCTTCGCTACATGCCACGTCTATTCCTTTGGTTCCATTTTCTTCGAAGAGCTTAACGAGTTCGTCTATCGGGCAAGCCTTTTGGAGCTTATTGTTGTAATAGCTTTTGTACATTTTTACGAACGCCCATTGTGTCCAATGGTAGTAATTAGGGTCGCAAGTACGAACTTCTCTGCTCCAATCGAACGAAAACCCTATTTTGTCCAATTGCTCACGATAACGGCTTATATTGTTTACTGTAGTGATAGCCGGATGTTGTCCTGTCTTGATAGCATATTGTTCGGCTGGCAATCCATACGCATCATACCCCATCGGATTGAGTACGTTAAATCCTTGCAAGCGTTTATAGCGAGCGTATATATCTGAAGCAATATAACCTAGTGGGTGTCCGACATGAAGTCCTGCTCCCGATGGATAAGGGAACATATTCAGTACATAGAATTTCTTTTTATTTTTGTCTTCAGCAACTTTATAGGTCTTGTTTTCGATCCATTTACGTTGCCATTTCTCTTCAATTTCTCTGAAATTGTATTCCATATTTATAGTTCGTATTTGTTTTTATTCTAAATTTGTCGCAAATTTACGCCATTATTTTCAGATAACCACGGCGTTAACTAAAAATCAATGCGAATCTTTCTGATAAACCAAATTATTATTTAACTTTGCAATCGTTCAAATAGAAAATGTGATGATACAAGCTTCTTCTTTTTCATTGGTAATATACATTGTCGTCTTGGTTGTATTGGGTATTTCAAAGGCACTGGACGATAAGGTTAAGAAAACAGGAACTTCGTTACCCGACCCCAAAAGGCAGCCCAATCCACATCGTGGAGCGACTGAACTTCCTGAATCTTGGAGAGATTTGTTTCCTCAAAAAGAGGTGATAGAACCCAAGCCGGTTGTTCAAAAGAGCAATCAGTCTCCGGAACCGATGAAAAAATCCCCTGAAGTTTTCATTCAGGATGCGAAACAAGAAGGAAAGCCCTCTGTAGACGAAAAAAGCATACCTGCCGCTGATACTGCAATAGGTGTGAATGATGAAGATTACGCATTTCAAAGTATTGAAGATGTGCGTAAAGCTATTGTTTGGTCCGAAATTATTAATAGAAAATACAAATAAAAAAAGTAACCGAAACTAAAGGAAACTATGGCGTTGAATTTTATTTCTGCAGCAGAAGCTGCAAGTTATGTAAAAAATGGTGATAACATTGGGCTTAGTGGCTTTACACCTGCGGGCACAGCAAAGGCTGTGACGAGAGAGATAGCTAAAATAGCAGAGGAAGAACATGCAAAGGGCAATCCTTATCAGATTGGAGTCTTTACAGGAGCTTCTACAGGTGATGCAACAGACGGTGTATTGGCAAATGCTCATGCTATCAAATATCGTGCTCCTTACACGACCAATAAGGATTTTAGAAAAGCAGTAAATAACGGTGAAATTCACTACAATGATATTCATCTTTCTCAAATGGCTCAAGAGTTGCGCTATGGGTTTATGGGAAAAGTAGATACCGCTATTATCGAAGCATGTGAAATAACAGAAGACGGCAAAATATATTTGACGGCAGCCGGAGGTATCTCTCCTACCGTTTGTCGTTTGGCAGACAAGATTATTGTCGAGCTTAACTCTGCACAAAGTCCCAATTTGAAATATCTTCATGATATTTATGAACCTTTAGATCCGCCTTATCGTCGCGAGATACCCATATACAAACCTAGCGATCGTATCGGTAGCTCTTATATTCAGGTAGATCCTAAGAAGATTGTGGGTGTCGTTCGTACCAGCAAACCTGATGAAGCCAGACATTTTACAGCTCCTGATACATTGACCGACAAAATTGGTCAGAATGTTGCAGAATTTTTGGTTGCGGATATGAGACGTGGCATTATTCCGTCGTGTTTCTTGCCTATCCAATCTGGAGTAGGAAATATAGCCAATGCTGTACTTGGAGGATTGGGACGCGATAAAACAGTTCCTCCTTTTGAAATGTATACTGAAGTGATACAAAATTCGGTAATCAAATTGATGCAAGAAGGACGTATCAAATTCGGTAGTGCTTGTTCGCTTACCGTAACTAACGACTGCTTGGATGAAGTTACCGGAAATATAGATTTCTTCAAAGATAAAATCGTGCTTCGTCAGTCTGAAATATCCAATAATCCTGAGATTATTCGTCGCCTTGGCGTTATATCTATTAATACTGCTATTGAAGTAGACCTTTATGGTAACGTAAATTCTACCCATGTATGTGGTGTTAAGATGATGAACGGTATCGGTGGTTCTTGCGACTTTACGCGTAATTCTTATATTTCTATTTTTACTTGCCCTTCAACGGCCAAAGATGGACTTATAAGCTCTATCGTCCCCATGGTATCGCATGTTGACAGTACAGAACATGATGTCAACATTATCGTTACGGAGCAGGGTGTTGCAGACTTGCGTGGTAAGAGTCCCAAACAACGGGCCGAAGCCATTATAGAGAATTGCGTTCATCCCGATTACAAGCAGATGCTTCGCGACTACCTCAAGCTGACCAATCAGAAAGTACAGACGCCACAGAATTTGGCTGCTGCTCTCGGTATGCACGTTACCTTTAGTAAAACGGGTGATATGCATCTTACCAATTGGGCTGACTTTGTGAAATAGAGATCGCTTTCAATTTAAGATAGGCCCCTTTGTTGTCGATTATTAATCGCAATAGAGGGGTTTTTTGTGTTCGGTCTATTTATTCGATGAGTAGTGTTTTAATGTCGTCTTCGGTTTATCCTTATTTTGTTTTACATACGTTATTGCTCTATGGCTGTAACCTCTATATGTTCTAATTGTTTCGTCCTTATGTTTTTTCCGACTCACGCTCGTGAGTCGGAAAAAACATAAGGACGAAACTTGCGACTCACGCCCGTGAGTCGCAAGCTGTATAAGTGCGAATACTTTTTTAGTGCTTTACTAGGTGATAAATGTCTAAGGCAATCTATTTATTTGCAAAGTTTAGTGCATATTGCATCTTGAAACTGGTGTGCTTTTTTGGCATCCAAGATACTTTGATTCATTATCGAGAATACTAATTTGTCACCATTTGGAGCTGTCAGATAGCCGGCAAGTGCATTGATGGCAGTATAAGAACCTGTTTTGGCATGAACGTTGTTTGTTGCTGCACAATCTTTCATTCTACCCGATAACGAACCGTCGACTCCAGCAATGGGAAGTGACGGATATATCATACTATAGATTTCGGGATGTTGGGATGCATAACGTAGAAATGCGACTTCCAAGTCGGGCGAAAGATTGTCATAATTGGATAGTCCACTACCGTCTGCTATTAAATAATTGTCCGGATTGAGTCCTATTTCTTTAATCAGTTCCTTTATGGCTTTGATTCCTCCTTCAGCAGTAGCCGGATGGTATCCGTTAATACCTGATAAGCGGTAAAGCATCGCTTCAGCATTGAGATTATCGCTCTCTTTGAGTAGTTGTTTCACTACGCTTTGGCAATCGGTAGAATAACTTGCGGCGGGGGTTAGTTTGCTATAGTCTATTGTAGGAGTGTAGACTGAAATATATCCGTTCGGAATTGATTTCTTTCCCTTTTTTATAAGCCGTTGTACGAAGGTGCGCAAAAAATAGTTCTGGGCAAACGAAACTGTGATAGTAGAATATTGCTCTGAATTGACGTTTCCGTCTACTATTATTCGATTAGATTGATTAATGTAGTCTCTGGTAACGCTGAAATATTCTTTCTCTGCAGGATTGCTCTTCGTATTGTTTTGTATTTCATAATAATCAGAATACGGAGATACTCCTATTGTTGCTTTATTTCTTATACTATCGGGGTGTGCTACGATTGCTACGGTTCCTTTATGGAACATTAGTGGCGATAGATTAGGTTGATAATCGTATGGCGCGTCATCCCACATCCATCCACTGCCCCAATACAGAGAGTCTTTCATCGAAACATCCCCAATGATATGTCCTTTTAGTATTTTAAAAGGCAATCGCCCTATTTGCGAAACAAGGCTGTCCATGCCTTGATTGTCAAACTCGGGATCCATAGAGCCTTTAATATAAATATCTCCTTGGAGTGTATCATTCACAATGCTGCCGGAGTACCATACATTGGTTGTAAAAGGCTTACGCCCTTCGGGGTAAGAGAGCGTAGTAATTGTAGTGAGTAGCTTCATTGTCGAAGCCGGGCGCGATAGCTTGTTGTTTCGATAAGTATATATAGATTTGTTTTTACTTAGATTGTATATTGATACGCCTACTTCCGAGCCTTGCGGTAATGTGCCGATAAGCGAATCGATATACAATGAGTCTTTGAGAAAAGCAACCGACTGTTGCGATGCTGAGATTTTACCCTCATTGGCAACAGTCGATATTTTTGTCTTACATGCACTCAGCAGTGCGATAGCAATACAAGCCGGTATAATGTATTTGGTTACTTTCATAGTGCTTCTTTAAATATCTCGCTGACCGATGGGTGTGGAAATATAATTTTGCGCCACTCTTTGGCCGATAAATTTAGTTCAATAGCCATGCTGGCGAGTGTGATGATTTCAGAAGCCGGGTTGCCAAGTATATGCGCTCCAAGTATCGTTTGATCTTGGGCTAAGAGTATTTTGCATACACCATTGACTCCTTCGTTTTCGGCAACAAATCTGCCAGAGAAAGCCATTGGTATTTTAATCGCTTCGTATTGAATGCCGTTCTTTTGCAGGTTTTCTTCTGTTTGTCCCACGCTTGCTATTTCCGGATTGGTATAAACAACCCCGGGTATCGCACGATAGCTCATCTTGTCTGTATCGTTGGTTTTACCAAATTTGTGCAAGATAGAATGAACAGCAACTTCGGCTTCGCGAGACGCTGTATGAGCCAACATAGAGACACCTGTCAGATCTCCACAAACGTATACATTGGGCACGGATGTTTGCATTTCATCATCTACGATAATGCTGCCACGTTCGGTCTTATTTATTTCCAGGTTTTCCAATCCAAAACCTTTGGTTACAGGGCGGCGTCCAACACTCATCAATAACTTTTCTGCCGTAACACAGCCACTCTCCTCCCCTTTTTCCCATTTCACATGGATACCTTCTTCGTCTTGGTTCATGCCTACAACTTTTGTCCCTAGCAAGAATTCGATACCGCGTTTGGCATAGTCGGCTCGAAGCATGGCCGATAATTCTTTGTCCATACCTCCCAGTATCTCGTCGAGCATTTCGACAATTGTGACTTTTACTCCGAGGCTATTAAAGAAAGACGCAAACTCCATTCCGATGACTCCTCCGCCTATGATGGTAAGAGATGTGGGAACTTCTTTGTTGTCTAATGCTTCTTTGTGAGTCCAATATGCAACATCTTTAACTCCATCAATAGGCGGAATAAAGGTATCCGACCCTGTACATATTATGACGTATTCTCCTTCGAATAGTTCGTCGTTACAACGTATGGAGTGGTTGTCAATAATTTGAGCTTCACCTGTAACGATTGTTACATGGTTGGTTGTAAGCTTAGATTTCACTCCAAGAACCAGTTTGCGTACTACTTTTGATTTGCGTGCAATTATTTTTGGTAGGTCGTAGCTTACTTCGGATACGTTTACTGCATATTTCGAAGCATGCTGTGCATTGTTGTAAGTCTTTGCCGAATAGAGCAACGTTTTTGTAGGAATACAACCTTCGTTAAGGCATACACCACCCAAGCTTTGTTTTTCGAACAAAACGACATCTAAACCGGCTTTTCCGGCAGCTTCGGCAGCAGTATATCCGGCAGGACCGCCACCAATGATCAATACTTGATGTTTCATATCATTAGATTACAAAATAAGTTTCATTTTGATATTAATTTGGCCGCTAAGTTAATGAATAATTTATTGTCGGCAAACAAATTAATAGGATAATAAAGCGTGTTTCAGGAAAGAGATATAGGTCTTTGTAATAAGTATAAAAAAGTGGAGACAGCACTTACACTGTCCCCACAAATATTAATAGACTAATTACTGAAAATTAAAAGTTTGTCTTTTTAACTTCGAAATATGCTTTCGGATGTAGACATGCGGGGCATACTTCGGGAGCTTCTTTCCCTACATAAATAAATCCGCAGTTGCGACATTGCCAAACGGTTTCGCCTTCTTTAGCGAATACGGAAGCCGATTCAATGTTGCTGACAAAGGCACGATAACGTTCTTCATGTCCCTTTTCGGCAACGCAGATATTGCGATACATCAAAGCAACTTCAAGAAAGCCTTCTTGTTCTGCCACATCCGCAAAATGAGGATAGTCTACAGACCATTCTGCATGTTCGCCAGCTGCTGCAGCTTGCAGGTTTTCGAGAGTCGATCCAATTTTTCCAGCCGGATATGAAGCTGTTATTTCAACGCTTCCGCCTTCCAGAAATTTAAACATACGTTTGGCATGTTCTTTTTCTTGGTCTGCTGTTTCGGTAAATATAGCTGCTATTTGTTCAAATCCTTCTTTTTTTGCTGCACTAGCAAAGAATGTGTAACGATTGCGAGCTTGCGACTCTCCTGCAAAAGACGTCAACAAGTTCTTTTCTGTTTGAGTTCCTTTGATACTTTTTCCCATTTAATAACCTCCTGTTTAATTTAGTGGTTCATGAAACTAATAATCCGAAAACAGGCAGAACCTATACACCTGCTTTCAAAATACAAATATAGCATAATCTAATTAATTTTGATATTTTGAATGCGATTTTTTTCTTAACTTTGCCATTAATAAGATACTTTAAAATAGAGGGAAATTCTGTGAGTACTGATATAGAGATGACACCGATGATGAAGCAATTTTTGTCGTTGAAGGCGAAATATCCTGATGCGGTAATGCTTTTTAGGTGTGGCGACTTTTATGAAACTTATTCTACCGATGCTGTTGTTGCTTCGGAAATATTGGGTATTACGCTAACTAAGCGTGCCAATGGCAAAGGAAAGACAATAGAAATGGCAGGATTTCCTTATCATGCCCTTGATACTTATTTGCCTAAGTTGATCAGATCGGGTAAGAGAGTTGCCATTTGTGATCAGTTGGAAGACCCTAAACTCGCTAAGAAATTGGTGAAACGGGGTATCACGGAGCTTGTAACACCGGGTGTTTCTATCAATAGTAATATCTTAAATTATAAAGAGAATAATTTCTTGGCAGCCGTACACTTTGGTAAAGCTGCGTGCGGTGTCGCTTTTCTTGATATTTCGACAGGAGAGTTTCTTACTGCCGAGGGGACGTATGACTATGTAGACAAGTTGCTTAACAATTTTGCACCTAAAGAAGTGGTCTTTGAGCGTGGGCGGCGCGAGTTCTTTCAGCAATGTTTTGGAACGAAATACTTCACTTACGAACTCGATGATTGGGTGTTTACCGAGAATGCTGCTCGCGAAAGATTGCTTAAGCACTTTGAAACAAAGAATTTGAAAGGCTTTGGGGTAGAACATTTGCATAATGGCATTATCGCTTCGGGTGCTGTATTGGAGTACCTTATTATGACTCAGCATACTCAAATAGGTCATATCATTGCTCTTTCGAGAATTGAAGAAGATAAGTACGTACGTCTTGACAAATTTACCGTTCGCAGTCTCGAATTGCTTAATCCGATGAATGAAGGCGGTAAGAGCTTGCTTGATGTCATCGATCGTACTATCTCACCGATGGGTGCTCGTCTACTAAAGCGCTGGATTGTGTTCCCTTTGAAAGATAAATTGCCTATCAATGGGCGACTTGATGTTGTGGAGTATTTTTTTAAGCATCCCGACTTTAGAGAGTTGACCGATGAGTATTTGCATCAAATAGGCGACTTGGAACGTATTGTATCGAAAGTGGCTGTAGGTAGAGTTTCGCCACGCGAAATAGTGCAACTCAAAGTGGCTTTACAGGCTATCGAACCGATAAAGAATGCTTGTGCCGATGCCGATGAACCGACATTGAATCGAATTGCAGAGCAATTGAATCCTTGTATCACCATACGCGATCGGATCGAAAAAGAAATAAACAACGACCCTCCCCTATTACTCAATAAGGGCGGCGTGATAAAAGACGGTGTGGATAGCGAGTTGGACGAACTCAGGCAGCTTTCATCTTCTGGAAAAGATTACTTGGTACAGATTCAACAACGCGAGAGTGAGCGTACCGGTATACCAAGTTTGAAAGTGGCATACAATAATGTATTCGGATACTATATCGAAGTCCGGAACATGCATAAGGATAAAGTCCCTTCCGAATGGATTCGTAAGCAGACGCTCGTTAATGCCGAACGCTATATTACTCAGGAGTTGAAAGAATACGAAGAGAAAATATTGGGTGCCGAAGACAAAATATTGGTTATAGAGACTCGATTGTATAATGAGTTGGTTCAGGCAATGACAGAATATATTTCGTCTATTCAAATCGATGCGGTGCAGATAGCACAGCTCGATTGTTTGTTGTCGTTTGCTACGGTAGCTCAAGAAAATGGATATATTCGTCCTGTTATTGCCGAGGATGATATTCTGGATATCAAACAAGGTCGTCATCCCGTCATCGAGCGGCAAATGCCTGTAGGTGAGAGTTACATAGCCAATGATGTAATGCTTGATAGCGAAACACAGCAGATATTGATAATTACCGGTCCTAATATGGCTGGTAAGTCGGCTTTACTTCGTCAGACCGCACTCATTACGCTGATGGCTCAGATAGGTTCGTTCGTTCCGGCAGACAGTGCACATGTGGGGCTTGTCGATAAGATATTCACGCGTGTAGGAGCTAGTGATAATATTTCGGTAGGCGAATCTACTTTTATGGTCGAGATGAATGAAGCGGCCAATATTATGAACAATCTTTCTTCTCATAGTCTAGTACTTTTTGATGAACTCGGACGAGGGACATCTACTTACGACGGTATCTCTATCGCATGGGCTATTGTAGAGTATATACACGAGAATACGCGTGCCAAGGCTAGAACTCTCTTTGCAACTCACTACCATGAGTTAAACGAGATGGAGAAAAGCTTTTCTCGAATAAGAAACTATAATGTAACGGTCAAAGAGGTAGACAATCGCGTGATATTTCTTCGTAAGTTAGTGCGTGGTGGGTGCGAACACTCTTTTGGTATTCATGTGGCTCGAATGTCGGGAATGCCTAAAAGTATTGTGAAGCGTGCTGATGATATTCTTCATGAACTTGAGAAGAGCAATCAGGGGATTTCTGCAAAGCCGATGAAAGAGTTAGGCGATAACCGCGAAGGAATGCAGTTGAGCTTCTTCCAATTGGAAGATCCTGTACTTTGCCAGATCCGTGACGAAATACTTAATCTCAATATAGATAGCCTCACTCCTATCGAAGCCCTCAATAAGCTAAATGAAATAAAGAAAATAGTAAAGGGAAAATGATTTTCTCATTTTCCCTTTACCTTTCTATTATTATAGACTAAGCAAATAACTACTTAGAAGTGATAGCCTTTTTCTTTCTATCGTAAAAGAAGATAAAGTATAGTCCTATCAGTACAAAAGGAATACTGAGCAACTGTCCCATGTTAAGGAACATTCCATTCTCGAAAGCTACTTGGTCCTCTTTGATAAATTCTACAAAGAAACGGAATGTAAAGATGAGGGCCAAGCATAAACCGAAATAGAATCCTCGGTGTAGATTGTTTTTGTACTTCCGATAAAGTACCATCATAATCAAGAAGAATACAAAGTATGCGATAGCTTCATATAATTGGGCGGGATGCCGTGGAGCTAACGGATTGCTGATAGAAGGATCGTGCACTAAACGTTCGAATACAAATGCCCAAGGTACATCTGTTATTCTACCTACTATTTCAGAATTCATTAAATTGGCCAATCTAATGCAACATGCACAAATGGGAGTTGCTACTGCAATCATGTCCAATACATCCATGTAGTGCATTTTTGTTTTTCGGCAATATAACCATAAAGCTATTATCAAACCAATGGTGCCACCGTGGCTTGCCAATCCCATGTATCCGGTCCATTTCCACCCTCCGGGGTATATTTCGATAGGAAGGATCATTTCCGTAATACCTCTCATGCTGGTAAGAAACCGCTCCGGTTCATAGAAAAAGCAATGACCCAAACGAGCGCCAATTAGAATACCGAAGAAACAATAGAAGAACAAAGGCTCGAAAGTCTTTTCGTCTAATTTCCGATCGTGATATTGTTTGTGAACAATAACATACGACAACGCAATTCCGACGATCCACAATAAACCGTAATACCTGATAGGAATACTGAATAGATTGAATAACGTCGGATTCGGATTCCAATTGATGTAGCACAATAGATAATTCATAATGCTTGATGTTAGATTGATTTGGAAATTATTTAGACATTGAAACGGAAGTGCATGATATCGCCGTCTTGAACGATATAATCTTTTCCTTCGATATTCAATTTCCCTGCTTCACGAATCGCTGCTTCTGAACCGTATTTCAAATAGTCTTCGTATTTGATAACTTCTGCTCGGATAAATCCTTTCTCAAAGTCGGTATGAATAACACCGGCACATTGAGGAGCCTTCCATCCTTTATGATAAGTCCATGCTTTTACTTCCATCGGACCGGCAGTAATAAATGTTTCGAGGTCGAGTAGTTTGTATGCCGACTTAATGAGCCGCGATACGCCCGACTCTTGCAGCCCGAGCTCTTGTAAAAATAGTTGCCTGTCTTCATAAGTTTCCAATTCGGCAATATCAGCCTCTGTCTTTGCCGCAACGACAATTACTTCAGCGTGTTCTTCTTTTGCTACTTTCTTTACCGCTTCTACATAATCGTTCCCTTTCACTACGCTTGCGTCATCCACATTGCAAACATACATAATCGGTTTGTTTGTCAGAAGAAAAAGGTCGCGAGCAACGGCTTGCTCTTCTTTTGATTCAAAAGATACCGTACGTGCCGACTTTCCTTGATTGAGTACGTCTTTGTATTTTGATAGAACCTCATAAGTTATTTTGGCATTTTTGTCACCGCCTACTTGAGCCAATTTTTCTACCTTACTGATACGACTTTCTATCGTTTCCAAATCTCTTAGTTGAAGTTCGGCATCTACTTCTTCTTTATCACGTACCGGATCAATGGAACCATTGACATGAGTAATGTTTCCGTCGTCGAAACAGCGCAAGACATGAATAATAGCGTCTGTCTCTCTAATATTTGCCAAAAATTTGTTGCCGAGCCCTTCACCCTTGCTTGCTCCTCTAATAAGTCCTGCAATATCTACAATTTCTACCGTTGTCGGTACAATTCTGCCCGGATGAACTATTTCTGCCAATTTGGTGAGCCGCTCATCAGGAACGGTAATAACACCTACATTCGGTTCGATAGTACAAAAAGGGAAATTTGCTGCTTGAGCTTTAGCATTCGACAAACAGTTGAAAAGGGTAGATTTGCCCACGTTGGGTAGTCCGACAATACCACATTGTAAAGCCATAATGTTATATTTGTTTCTTAATAATCAAGTAGATAAATAATCAGGTTCAAAGTATCGCCAAAGAGGGCGTTTACTTCTTCACATTCTGCAAAGATACTGCAAGCTGAGAGCAATAACAAAATAAAACCGTGAAATTTTGTTTGTGCCGGTTAAGTGTAGCCTATTTTGAGTATGGTTAAGATTAAAATCAGTATTGGGAGATAGTGATATAGACAATTTATGAATATGCATAAATAAATGTGTACAGAAGAATATATCTGAAACTTCTTCCGTACACATTATAGGCTTTTGTCCCTTATCGGTTGTCGAATGGAACAAATTATCTTAGCAAAAATGATATAGGCAAATGAAATAGTACACTCACAGGTTTTCCGTCTTTTGTGGCAGGAGTCCATTTGGGCATGATGCTGACTACCCTCATTGCTTCTTCCTCGAACAAAGGAGTACATGCTTTGGCTTTCTTTGTGAGGTTATTTAACAAACCATTTTTTAATTTAGATTTCTCAACCTTTATATTTGAGATTGAGCCGTCTTTATCAACTACAAAGCCTACTATGACTTTAGCTTCAATGCCTAACTTTTCTGCTGCTTTTGGGTAATGTAAATTCGTAGATAAAAAAGAAATAAGTGCGTCTATTCCATTAGGGAATTCGGGTAATTTAACTCCGACAGTGTCCATTATTATTGTGCTTTCTGTTTTAGGACTAGAGGTTTTGCTTTCTTGAGAGAAAACCAAGGAACAGAACAATAGCGCTGTAGTAAAAATGAATAATCGTTTCATAATTTAATAGTTAAGTGTTGTTATGCGTTAAGATAAATGGATGTCATTTATGCAATACAAATTTTTAGTTTTTCACACGATGTAAATCGTGTATACAAAGTTATAATGTTTTATTGTTATATGCAATTCGAAGTTAGAGAAAGTTGTCTCGTTTACTTTTGTTGTTGTCATTGTATCTTTTGACTATAGTAAGGATATATAAAACAGAAGGCGATAAGGAATAGTTATTGTTTTATGTAGCCTTATTAAATAGGATGTTGTGACTTTTACAGATATATGAGGTTATATATAAATAGAGAGCGTAGTTGATTTACACCAACCACGCTCTTTCTATACGTAAAATGCGAAAGCTATTTCTTAACTTTTGGAGCGTTTTTCATTGCCTTATTGCAAGCTTTATTACATGCTTTTGTCCCTTTATTGCAGGCTTTATCACACGCTTTTGCTCCTTTTTTGCAAGCCTTATCACATGCTTTTGTTCCTTTTTGACAAGCTTTGTCTTTACAGCAGTTTGCTTTGTCGCAAGTGCCTGCAGCCTTTGCTTTGCATGCGGTTGTTTTTGTAGCAGCTTTTTGTTTAGCACAAGTAGTTGTAGCTTTAGCGTCTTGTTTAACTGCATTTTTAACAGATTGAGCATTTGCACCAAGGCAGAGTGCTACCATCAGCGCACTAAGAAAAAAGAATCTTTTCATTTTCTATAAATTTTAAATTAAACTTAATTCCGTTTCCTGTTTTATTTTATGGAAACGTTTCAAATTTATAAAAGAAATTGATATGTTTGTAATAAAAATAAGATTAATTATCTCTTTTATTTTTTTGTAGCTATTTTTGTATTATGAAAGACGGAAAAATATCAATTTTGGTTATCGAAGACGATGCTCGTATGACCGAACTTATTAGCAGAGGATTAGTTGAATTTGGCTTTGACGTAACATTGGCCAAAGATGGTTTTACTGGCTTGGAAAAAGCTCAGGGAGAACGCTTTGATTTGGTGTTGACAGATATTATATTGCCTGGTATCAATGGATTGGAAGTCTGCAAACGTATAAAATCTGCAGATGAACGGTATCCCGTTATTATGCTTACTGCACTTGGTACGACCGATGATAAAGTAGAGGGCTTTGATGCAGGCGCCGACGATTATATGGTGAAGCCTTTTGAAATGCGCGAGTTGAATGCCCGTATCCATGCTGTTATCAAGCGTAGTGCTTCACTACCCAAGAATGATATTCTTAAGTTTGCCGATTTGGAACTGAATCGGTTGACGAAGGTAGTAAAACGATGCAATGTGGTGCTCGCCCTTACCCCGAAAGAATTTAACTTGTTGGAATACATGATGCTCAATAGCAACAGGGTTCTTTCTAAAAGTGAGATAGCCGATAAGGTCTGGGATACAAAGTTTGATACGGGGACTAATTTTATTGACGTATATATTAGCTACTTGCGTCGTAAGGTAGATAAAGAATTTCCGTGCAAACTTATTCACACCAAGCCAGGTATGGGCTTTATATTGAAAGAAGAAGATGAAAATCCAGAATAAATTGACACTTATTTTCTCGTGTGTATTTGGAGTTATTCTATTATTCTTCATAATAGGTGTATATCGGTATTATTGCAATAAGGTGCACGACGATTATTTTGATCGCTTACACTTGCAGGCCGCAGTCAAGGTTGACTTGATAGATGGCAGTACTGTAGATAAAGATGTATTGCACCTGCTATACGCCAATACACCCGTGCGCATGGAGCCATGGGTTACTATTTATACCGATTCGGGAAAGTTGGTTTATCGTGATTCGAGCGCTGTATTGACCCTTAAGCAGCAGATGCGGATTTATGCCGAGATTAAAGCTACTGGTAAATGCGAAGCCTGGTTTGGTAAAAACCAATTGTACGGTATGCTTATTCAGGGGCAAAGAGGGCTTTATGTTACTTCGGCAATGGGATATGATGTTCGTGGCATGAGCCAGCTAGAGACACTGCGGATGGTTTTGGGTGTGGCCTATCTTGGGGTTATGTTGCTGGTTATTCTTACTGTAAGGCTTTTCACCAAGCAAGCATTTAATCCGGTGTCGCGGATGACAAAGAAGGTGAGCGATATTACCGATTTACATCAGTTAGACATCCGTCTCGACGAAGGAAATCGTAAAGATGAGCTTGCACATCTTGCTATCACTTTTAATAATATGCTTTCGCAGCTACGATCGTCGTTCGATGCTCAAAAGCAATTGGTCTACAATATGTCTCACGAACTGCGCACGCCGCTTTCGGCTATTGTCACAGAGCTGGAGTTGGTCAACGATAGTTCGGGTTCTAAAGAAGATTATAAACAAGCAGTCAAAAAAGTATTAAGTGATTCGCATCGGCTGGTGAAACTGTCCAACGATTTATTGGATATGGCTAAGGCTAATTATGGTTTGTCCGAGATCGCTACCCGGGTGGTGCGCATCGACGAGATCCTTCTCGAAGCTTGCCGTGTAGAACAAGCTCCGGATAAAGGATACAAGGTTCAAATAGCTTTTGACAAAGAAGAGCTTCCTGATGATCGTTTAGTGTCGCTTCAAGGGAATGAATATCTCTTGATAGTGGCTTTTCGAAATTTAATAGATAATGCTTGCAAGTATTCTGCCGATCATTTTTGCGAACTGCATATTTCAAATGAAGCATCCGAGGCTATCATCAGTGTAGTCGATCACGGCATAGGCATTAAACAAGAAGATCTGGAATCTATTTTTAATCCTTTCTTCAGAGGAGAAAATCAATCGTTTGCCGAAGGCAACGGTATAGGCCTGTCGCTTACTAAAAGAATCATAGAGATGCACGGCGGTAGTATTGCTGTCAATTCAGTGCCAGGCTATACGGTCTTTACTGTCAGGTTACACAATTTGATGTAGCGGCTGTTTGTTTTTGAATAAAGTTTGGTTTATCTCCTAAAAAACAACTAATTTTGCAGCCAGAAATAGAAGGCCGATTATGAATCAGATTAAGACAGTTTGCGTTTATTGTGCATCGAGCACAAAGATAGCACCCGAATATTTTGAGGTAGCCGCTAGGTTAGGTGAACTGATAGGAAAGAAAAAGCTTACGTTGATGAATGGTGGCGGAAAGTTTGGCTTGATGGCGGCAACTGCCGATGCGGTAGTAAAGAATGGGGGAGAGGCCATAGGCATTATTCCTCAATTCATGGTTGATCATGGTTGGGATTACGACCGAATGTCAGAAATGGTTGTAGTGAAGAGTATGCACGAAAGGAAACAGATGATGGCCGATCGCAGTGATGCTGTCATTGCGTTGCCTGGAGGCTGCGGAACGTGGGACGAGTTGCTCGAGATTATTACATGGAAGCAACTTGGACTTTATGCCAATCCAATAGTTATAGTCAATGTGGGTGGTTATTACGACTCGCTATTGGCAATGTTCGATAAGGCTTTGGAAGAAAATTTCATGGGCGTACGGCATGCCGATCTATGGAATGTGGCTCAAACAGCCGAAGAAGCAATGGATCTTATTTACAATATTCCCTTGTGGGACAAAAGCTACAGTAAGTTTGCTGCAATATGAGACACCCTGGTGATACATTGAGTGTAGATACAGCTTCTGTGGGACAACAGAATATGGCTCACGTAGCTGATCGTGCCGCTCCGGCTGACACGATACAATATCTTGGAGTGCTTCCCGATGTGTTCCCTCAAGCCAAGGTCGATGTGCCCGATACGTTTCAGCGCCTTGAATTCACCTCTTTTGTTCCTACTGCCAAATTGAAACTTGCTCGTTTCCATTCGGCTCGCGAATTTGCCCCGGGTATTGAAGGCACTCCTTTGTTTAAAGATCCTTGTGCCGGCGATTTGCCTATACTTATTGTATTGTTTTTCTCGTTTGTCGCCTTGTTTGTCCTTTCCAAGACACGCCGCTATTTTTTTCAACGCATTCACGATTTCTTTATGGTTCATGGTCCGGTGCGCAAATTTATTGTCAGTACCGTAGGCGATGCCCGTAGTGTGGGATTATTGGTAACGCAAACAGTCGTTTTTTCGGCTATTCTGTTCTTCTCTTATTTTATTCATACCAATGGACTGCTGGCCAAGACGGTTCCTGTTCCTATCATATTGTTGTTGTATTCTTTGCTGATTCTTGTCTATTTCTTTATGAAATGGGCCATCTATTCTTTCTTGGGTTGGGTTTTCTTCAGCCGTAAGCAAACGAATATTTTTATTGATGCATATTCTACTGTTTTTGTCATGATGGGATTTATTCTTTATCCGGTAGTCTTGCTTATCATATTTTCGTACTTACCCCCACTTGATGTAGCAAAAATCGGGTTATATCTCTTTATTTTTGCCAAAATATTAATTTTATATAAGTGGTTAAAGCTTTTTTCGCAAAAGTTGTTTCGTCGTCTGCTTTTAATTTTGTACTTTTGTGCCCTTGAAATCATACCTTGCATTTTGTTCTGCCAATGTATGATTCAAATGAACAATATGTTGATTAAAAATTTTTAGGACGTTGAAAATAAAGAAAATTCTTGTGTCGCAGCCGAAGCCTGCTTCAGAAAAATCTCCCTATTACGATATAGCATCAAAGTATGGTGTTGATATTGTTTTTCGCCCTTTCATTAAAGTTGAAAGTTTTACTGCCAAAGAATTTCGTCAGCAAAAGATTTCAATTTTGGATCATACGGCAATAGTGTTCACCTCGCGTCATGCAATTGACCACTTCTTTAATTTGTGTAAGGATTTGCGTGTTAGCATTCCAGAGACAATGAAGTACTTTTGTGTCACTGAAGCGATCTCTCTCTACATTCAGAAATATGTACAGTATCGTAAACGCAAGATGTTTTTCGGAACCAACGGCAAGATAGATGATTTAGTTCCTCTAATGGTGAAGCATAAAACCGAAAAATATTTGGTTCCAATGTCGGATGTGCATAACAACGATATTAAGAATCTCCTCGATAACAGTCGTCTACAGCATACGGAAGCAGTCATGTACCGTACGGTGAGCAATGATTTTGCAAAAGACGAATTGTTGGATTGCGATATGGTGGTCTTTTTCAGTCCGGCGGGCGTTTCTTCGCTTCTTAAAAATTTTCCTAAGTTTGACCAAAAGGACATGCGGATCGCTACGTTCGGAACAACTACCGCACAAGCTGTACGCGATGCCGGACTTCGTCTCGATTTATCGGCTCCTACCGTACAAGCTCCCTCTATGACAGCTGCTCTTGATATGTACATCAAGAAGGCCAACAGTGGCAAATAGTTGCCGTTATGAATACTTTATGTAAAGCCGAAAGGCTGTATAAGCGAACGCTCATCGAGAAGCTTTTTGCGAGGGGCAATCATTCGTTCACAGTTTTTCCTTTACGAGTTATTTATACTTCTGTCGACCAACTTGATCTCAATGCTATTTTGGTAAGTGTTTCGAAAAGACACTTCAAGAGAGCCGTAAAGCGCAATAGGGTGAAACGCCAGATTCGCGAAGCTTATAGACGCAACAAGGATTTGCTCAATACCGATGGAGAGAAACATTGGCTAGTTGCATTTATTTATCTTTCCGATGATCTAGTTCCTTCGCATGTCATTGACAATGCCGTTTGTACTGCATTGCAACAGATTGTGTAGTCTTTTGCAGCCATGCGTATCTTGTCGTATATATTGCTCCTGCCTATATATTTCTATCAGAAGTTTATATCTCCGCTTCTGCCCAATTCGTGTCGTTTCACACCGACGTGCTCCCATTATGCGGTAGACGCCATTCGAAAGCATGGTCCTTTTGTTGGCCTTGTGCTCGCCGTGTGGCGTATTTTGCGTTGCAATCCGTGGGGAGGTCATGGTTATGATCCAGTGCCTGAACATGTTTATTTGTGGCGTCGTCTACAGTTGTCGGATGTGCTGGATATTCATACCCATAACGAAAATGCGAGTGGGAGAGAGGCCATTTTTAATATAATGCCCGGAGAGGTTGCTGTTCGAAAGAATCGTTTTTATTCTGTCGGAATGCATCCCTGGTATATTCCGGCAGAAGAGTTGCAGCGCGAAGAGCAATGGACTAAGTTAGTGTCTCTTTCGAAGAACCCCAATGTATTGGCTTTGGGCGAAACAGGTTTGGATAAGCTTTGTAAGACTCCTTTCGAAGTACAGCAAGAGATGTTTTGCCGCCATATTCGTCTTTCGGAGACAGACGCTCGTTTGCCACTTATTATCCACTGTGTCCATGCCAATGCCGAACTCATTGAACTGCGCAAACAGTCGAAGGCTACGATGCCTTGGATTTTGCATGGCTTTCGTGGTAAAAAAGAATTGGCTTTGGAATTTATGAAGCATGGCTTTTATTTGTCGTTGGGCGAACATTATCCCGAGGAGATGTTGCGCGCAATACCTATCGACAGGCTTTTTATCGAGACCGACGAAAGCAAAACAAATATACGTGCGCTTTATGAAAAGGCGGCGTTGATAAAGCAAATCGACGTTGCAGAATTTACAACTGCAATACACGAAAACATTAAGAATGTCTTTTTTAGGCATTAAGTTTTTGTTTCTCCAGAAAAAGAATCGTACTTTTGTACAATTATAATAACTATTTTAAATCATTCGATGGATTTTGTAAAAGAATTGAGATGGCGCGGCATGGTACATGACTTGATGCCGGGCACTGAAGAGTTGCTAAACAAGGAGCATGTTACAGCTTATGTAGGTTTCGATCCTACCGCCGATTCGTTGCACATCGGTCATTTGTGCAGTATTATGATACTGAAACGTTTGCAGCTTGCCGGTCATAAACCGTTGGCATTGGTTGGAGGCGCTACCGGTATGATAGGCGATCCGTCGGGCAAATCGGCTGAACGCAATTTGCTTGATGAAGAGACATTGAAACATAATGTAGCATGTATTAAAGCGCAACTTGGCAAATTTCTTGACTTTGAATCGGAGATGCCTAACAAGGCAGAGCTGGTGAACAACTACGATTGGATGAAGAATTTCTCTTTCCTCGAATTCACTCGTGATATAGGCAAGCATATCACCGTCAACTATATGATGGCCAAAGATTCGGTGCAGAAGCGCTTGAATGGTGAGGCTCGGGATGGATTGTCTTTCACGGAGTTTACCTATCAGCTGTTGCAAGCTTACGATTTCTTGTATCTGTACGAGCACAAGAACTGCAAGTTGCAAATGGGTGGATCGGACCAGTGGGGCAATATTACTACAGGTACCGAACTAATTCGCCGTATGAATGGGGGAGAGGCTTATGCTTTGACATGCCCTCTGATAAAGAAAGCCGACGGTACTAAATTCGGAAAGACCGAAGGTGGCAATATATGGCTCAATCCCGATTATACATCGCCTTACAAATTCTATCAGTTCTGGCTCAATGTGAGCGATACCGATGCCGAACATTATATCAGAGTGTTTACAATGCTCGGACAGGAAGAAATCGATGCATTGATTGCCGAACATCAGAAAGCGCCTCATTTGCGCTTGTTGCAGCGAAAACTGGCCGAAGAAGTTACGGTTATGGTACATTCCAGAGCTGACTACGAAACGGCTGTAGATGCGTCTAATATTCTTTTTGGAAATGCGACTTCCGAGGTACTGAAGAAGCTTGACGAAAACACATTGCTTAGTGTGTTCGAAGGCGTACCTACATTCGAAATATCGCGCGACGAGTTGGTTGCAGGTGTTAAAGCCGTAGATTTGTTTGTAGAGAAGGCTGCCATTTTCTCTTCTAAAGGAGAAATGCGTAAGTTGGTACAAGGCGGAGGAGTGTCTGTAAACAAAGAAAAGTTGGCGGTTTTTGACCGTGAAATAAAGACTGCTGACTTGATCGACGATAAATTCTTAGTGGTTCAAAGAGGGAAGAAAAACTATTTTCTTGTTATCGCTAAATAAAAAAGTTGCGAAATATTTGGAGATTTAGCGGTTAATCTCTACTTTTGTACCCGATTTAGACAGCAATGTCTAAAGTGCTTGTCCTATGGTGTAATGGTAGCACTACAGTTTTTGGTTCTGTCAGTCGAAGTTCGAATCTTCGTAGGACAACACAATTAATCCTGATTCATTCAAATGAGTCGGGATTTTTTGTTATGATTCTATAGTGAGCCTTAAAAGCATGTAACAACATATTAATCAGTATGTCTCATCGTTGTAATCAGTATCATTCATTGTTCACATCTGTTGGTTTCATTCGTTTGGTCGTGACCATACACGTGTTTGCTCACGACCATACATACGTTTGGTCACGACCAAACACATGTTTGCTGGGCAGCAAACGAATGAATGATAAGGACGAAAAGGATGAATCTACCCAATGAGAAGGTTGACAGATAGGTTTAAAAGCGATGGCGGGTGCTTATTTGCTATTCTTCGGGGTCGTTATTTTTTCTGGCCGCTTCAATGTTTCTTTTAAGCGCGCTGTATTTGGCTCTTTTCATGGCACTGTGGCGTAGAACTTGTCGATACTGTTCTTCGGTAAGGTTATTCCAATCTGCCTTGTGCATGGACAATAGAGATTCGTTTGGTTGTAGCTCGGGAGTATCGGTCGGCTTTGCAAACTTATTCCAAGGACATGCCGCTTGGCATTTGTTGCATCCGTAGATGTTATTACCTATTTTAGACGAAATATCGGGCGAAATTTCGCTTTTATTCTCTATAGTAATATAGTTTATACATTTATTGGCGTTGAGCTCGTAGCGGGCTTCTAATGCGCCGGTGGGACAGCTCTCCAAACAGCGTGTGCAATTTCCGCAACGGTTGGGTAGGGGAGTATCGTATTTATCGGCTTTGACGTTGATAAACAATTCGCCCAGGAAGAAGCATGGTCCTGCTTGCGGGACAATCAGCATACAATTCTTTCCGATCCATCCCAATCCTGCTTTCCAAGCCCAATATCGTTCGAATACGGGTGCCGTATCGCAAAACCCTCGTCCCGTAAGCAACGGATATTTTGCTTGCAGGTTGGCAAGAAGTTTTTGCAGCCGTTGCTTCATTACTTCGTGGTAATCTTTGCCATAGGCATACCAGGCTATCTGATATTCGTTGGGCGGAATAAATTGTGCGGGATAGTAGTTGAGAGCTACCGATACAATGGTTTGGGTGCCTTCTACCAATACTCTTGGGTCGAGACGCTTATCATGATAGTTGGCCAGATAGTCCATGTCGGCATTTCTCTTCTCGTTGAGCCAACAGTCGAAGAAAGAGCTCGTAGACGCGTCCACAGGCTCGGCATGTGCAAGCCCACAGACATCAAAGCCGAGACGTTGTGCCTCGGCTTTGACCATACTGTTTGCTATGATTTCTTCGTTCATAGGGTTTTGAATGAATATCCTTCTGCTATGAGATATTCCAGTGCTTTTGGTAGCGCGTAAGGCAGATTTCCATTGTCCCAGGATTTAAGAGAATCGTGGAACGTAATGATGGATCCGTTGCGCACATATCGTTTCACATTTTCAAAAACTTGGGGACCGTTGCGCTTTTTACTGTAATCGCGCGTTACCAAATCCCACATGATAATTTTGTAATACTTCTTTAGTTCCCAATATTGTGCAATCCTCATGTGACCGTGTGGGGGTCTGAACAAATCGGTATGCATCAGTTCGTTTGCTTCGTTTGCATTGGCCAGATAACTTTCGCGTGAGTGTTCGAACCCTTTAATGTGGTTGAACGTATGGTTCCCTATGCGATGTCCCGCGTCGACTACTTGTTTGAAAGTCTCGGGGTGTTTTCTGATGTTGTCGCCTACCATAAAAAAGGTGGCGTAGATACCATGCTTGGCAAGCAAATCTAGCACCCAAGGTGTCACTTCCGGTATGGGACCGTCGTCGAAAGTCAGATAAACTGTTTTCTCGTTCGGGTCCTTCCGGAAAATGGCAGAAGGGTATAACGCGCGGAAAAAGCGCGGTGGCTGTTCTATAAGCATTTTTTATTTACTGCGCAGACTTCATGAAGCGTGCATACTTGCTATATATTGTATTTAGCTGCATGGTGTACTGCTTGCTTAAGTTAGAATTATATTTGTTCATCAGCTTCACTTCTTGATCGAGCAAGGCCAAATTGTATTCTATCTCTTGCGACGAAACGGCAATCTGCTGTATTCCCATTGAGAGGTACCAATTGAGGTATTCTACCGATTTGGATGCCAATGCCTGCATGATGTGGTCGGCGTTGGCCCGTTTGCCTAGTTGATAGTAGGCTTCGGCCATTTGTACAGCTCCGTTTTGGAAATCATAAGGAATGTTGTATTCGGGTATTACCTTTTCGCAATAATTGAGAGCAGCCAATGCTTTGGCTTTTTGGCCTTCTTGCATTAATGCCGCAATGAGTTGTGAGAAGACTCTACGATGCGTATAGCACATCCTCATGACGTTCTCGTCGAGATAGATACCGCGTTTGTCGATGCCGCCATATCTGAATTTGTGCATCAGATTATCGTACATCTTCTTCGTATCGATAGTGACTCCCGTTTTGGTATTGTCGAACGGTGTGAATCGGTAGGCAAGACCTTCTTGTATGAAGTGATTGTCCATGCCCAAACGGTTTTCGGTACCTACGGTGATAGCAATATAAAGTGGACGGGTCCAATTGCTGTTCTTCAGCAACTCGAGCATCATAAGTTCGCTCTTGTATAGTGCCTTTTTCCCTTTCAGCGAGATCACCATGTTGTCTGGTATGGTAGCTCCTTTTGGAATGCACATGCCCGAACGCTCTACAGCTTTCTTGTCGACATTCATTATGATACTATCAGTTGGAATCACGTGCATGTTGTCGTTCGGATTGTGAACCCAATTTTTGAAGATCGTGTTTATCTCGTTCGGATTTGCACCCAATACGGCTCTATATTTGGCAGCATCTTCGGGGCTATGGGCATATAGAGAGTCTATTTGGTTGCCTATGGTCGGGTCTATCTGTATATATTCGTTTGTTCCCGAAACGTAGTCGATGCGTTTCCATTTGATGGGTAACGAAGGCGAAGTATATGCCGGACGTTTCATCTGGTCGATGTACCAGTCGGTCTGCAAATAGCTGAGGTTGCAAACTCTAGCATCTGTGCGTGCACCTTCCGTATCCATATTGTACCAAAGAGGGAAAGTATCATTATCACCGTTTGTAAAGATAATAGGGTTGCCCTTGGCTTGCATGGACATCAGGTAGTTGTGTCCGAAGTCACGGCAAACGTATCTTCCGGAACGGTCGTGATCGTCCCATGTCTGGCCGGCCATTTGTATAGGAATCAAGATACAGGCAATGGTTGCCAGGGCGGCTGCGGTAAGTTCTTTCATCTTAGCCTTCTTGAGCAGATGAACGATACCCGCGACACCCATTCCGATCCAAATGGCATAGGCATAGAACGAACCTGCGTAGGCATAGTCGCGCTCTCGAGGTTGCCCCGGCGTCTGGTTGAGGTAGAGCACAATGGCGATACCGGTCATGAAGAAGAGGAAGAATACAACCCAGAATTGCTGCACTCCTTTCTTCCCTCGATAGGCTTGCCACAGCAATCCTATAATACCCAACAAGAGGGGTAGACCATAGAATACGTTGTGTCCTTTGTTGTTTTGCAGGTCTTTAGGCATTAAGTCTTGATTGCCTGTGAGGTACTGGTCGATAAACTTGAAACCTGTAATCCAGTTGCCATGTTCTATTTCTCCGCTTCCTTCCAGGTCGTTCTGACGGCCTACAAAGTTCCACATAAAGTAGCGCCAATACATGAAATTGAGCTGATAGGAGAAGAAAAATTTAAGATTTTCCCATTGTGTAGGCATGTTTACCATTACCGTCTCGCCGCTTTGCGGGTCGACATAAGGAACATCATGTCCTTTGATATTTACCCATTGCTTATAGCCGTCTGCGTACTGGGCACCATACATTCGAGGGAAAAGCATATTTTGTTCGTATGCATAACTTGTTTCGCCAGGAATGGATATATAAGAATCTTTTTCGTCTGGTGAGGTTTTTTCTTTACGTATCCACTTCTTCTCGGAGCTCTCTTCTACAGGTTTCAGATAGTCGCCTTCTTGCGTGAACTTAACTCGCGAGCTGAAAGCCGGACCGTAAAATAGAGGTCTTGTTCCGTATTGTTCGCGGCCTAAGTAGTCGCCTAGAGTGAAAATATCTTCGGGAGAGTTTTGATCCATCGGAGGGTTGGCTACCGAACGAATAACGATCATAGCATAAGAAGAATAACCGATAACCAACATCATAGAGCAGATAACTGCAGTATTCAGGGCACGGGCAGAAACGCGGAACTTGGGGTTCTTTTGTACTTTGGGCGAAAGAAAAATCAGTAGAGCGGCAATGATAAGTATACCAATGATGATGGCATTGGTGCCATGACCATAGAATGGGATGCCCAACAATGCTATTGTCAGTACAAAAGCATAGCGCATTCGGCTCTGATTTTTAGAATGGAATGTTTCGTAAGTCGCCCAGATAAGTGCTGCCGCCAATATAGCGATATAGATAACGACACCTGTGTTGAATGGCAAATTGAAGCCATTGACAAAGAGCAATTCGAACCATCCGCCTACTTTCACAACACCCGGAACGATGCCGTATAGTACTACGCCTACCAATACCATGGAGGCAATCAGTGCTAAAATAGATCCTTTGACGTTGGCATTGGGGCGTTTCTTGTAGTAATATACAAGAACAATGGCGGGTAAACAAAGTAAATTGAGCAAGTGCACACCAATACTCAAGCCTGTGAGATAGGTGATAAGAATGAGAAATCTATCGGAGTGAGATTCATCGGCGACATCTTCCCATTTTAGTATCAGCCAAAAGACAATGGCAGTGAACATGGATGAGAAGGCATAAACCTCACCCTCGACGGCACTAAACCAGAAAGTGTCGCTGAATGTGTAGGCCATGGCCCCGACAAAACCTGAGCCCATGATGGTGATGAGTTGCGAAATTGTAACATTCTCCTCGTCTTTTATGACCAATTTCTTTACCAAATGGGTGATTGTCCAAAACAGGAATAAGATGGTAGCACCACTCATGAGGGCACTCATGTAGTTTACCATTTTGGCTACTGTCTCGGCACTGCTTGCGAAGTGGGAGAAGAGGTTAGCTACAAGCATAAAAAAAGGTGCTCCAGGTGGATGTCCGATTTCAAGTTTGTATCCTGTTGTAATGAACTCTGGACAGTCCCAAAAACTGGCTGTCGGTTCTATTGTCATACAATAGACTGTTGCCGCGATGGCAAAAGTAATCCAACCTATGAGGTTGTTTACATTTTTGTATTGTCTCATCAATTTACTTGTTAAAAGATATACACAATTTGGCGCAAAGATAATGAAAAGATGAATATTATGCCTTAAAAGCGTAATTAGAATAATATTAATTAATAATTTATCAACATATTATCAACAATTTAGTGGGCCTCAAGCCAGTTGTGCCCCCAGCCGCAGTCTGCCTTGAGCGGTACTAACATTTTACAAGCTCCTTCCATCTCTTTGATAACGATTTGTTCTACCAATGTTTTTTCATCCGGATATACACTGAAGTTCAATTCATCGTGTACCTGGAGTATCATTTTGGAACGAAGTTTTTGGGCTTCGAAACTTTCAAAGATTTTGGCCATAGCTACTTTGATAATATCGGCGGCACTCCCTTGTATAGGTGCGTTGACAGCATTTCGTTCGGCATATCCTCTTACTATCGCATTGTGAGAATTGATATCCGGCAGGAAGCGTTTCCTGTGGAACATTGTTTCTACATATCCCTTTTCGCGGGCAGTTGCAATGCTCTTGTCTATATATGTTCTGACCTGAGGAAATGTAACGAAGTAATTGTCGATCAGTTCTTTTGCTTCCTTGCGATCTATGGTTAGCCTTTCGGATAAACCGAATGCAGAAATTCCGTATATGATACCGAAATTGGCCGTTTTGGCTTTGCGTCTCATATCCGAATTGACTTCTTCGATAGGTATTTTATATATTTTGGCGGCTGTTGCTGCATGGATGTCAAAACCATTGTTGAAAGCTTCGATCATGTTTTCGTCTTGACTGAGATGCGCCATTATTCTAAGTTCTATTTGAGAATAGTCGGCAGAGAAGAATTCGCAACCTTCGTCCGCAATGAAAGCTTTTCGTATTTCTTTCCCTTCTTCGTCGCGTACGGGAATATTTTGTAAGTTCGGATTGCTGGAACTTAGCCGCCCGGTAGACGTTACTGTCTGGTTGAACGAAGTATGGATGCGCCCTGTTTTGGGATTTATCAGTAATGGAAGATTGTCGATGTATGTACTCAGTAACTTTTTGATGCCGCGGTAATCTAATATTTTCTCAATAACCGGATGCTTATGTCTCAGGTTCTCAAGTACTTCTTCTGACGTTACATATTGTCCTGTTTTTGTTTTCTTAGCTTTTTCTACAACTTTCAGTTTGTCGAAAAGTACCTCGCCTACTTGTTTGGGCGATGCAATATTGAAGACCGTTTCTGCGAGTTCGTAGATCTCCTTTTCTATTTTGCCCATTTCTGCTGTCAACTCAACCGACAGTTGTTTCAGTGCTTTGGTGTCGACAAGGACTCCATTTCTTTCCAATTTGGCCAATACAGGGATAAGGGGCATTTCTATTTCGTAGAAGACTTGTTCGTCATTGTTTTTTTTCAGTTCTTCTTCTAATTTATATTTCAGTTGTAGTGTGACGTCTGCATCTTCACATGCATATTCATAAACAGCTTCGGGCTCCAAATCGCGCATGTTCTTTTGGTTTTTCCCTTTTTCGCCAATAAGCTCTTCTATGTGCACCGTTTGATAATTGAGATATATTTCGGCTAAATAGTCCATGTTGTGATGGAGCTCGGGTTGGATGACATAATGCGCAACCATCGTATCGAATATTTTTCCTTTCAGTGCGATGCCATAATTTTGAAGTACTAGTAAGTCGTACTTGATATTCTGCCCAATTTTTAGTGTTTTTGAATTTTCATAGACAACTTTAAACTCATTAACAATATTTATTGCTTTTTCTGTTTCGCTTGGTATAGGCACATAAAATGCTTCATTTTCTTTAATCGAGAAGCTCAATCCTACCAATTCGGCAGTGATTGGGTCTGTTCCTGTTGTTTCTGTATCTAAACTTAGAAAATCGCTTGTAATTAAATATTTAATTAATTCTTCTCTTTTATCTTTTGTATCAATGAGTTTGTATTTCTTTTCTAGTGTTTTTAAGCTTCTAAAATTTGAATTATTTGTTTCTTCTGCATCATTGCCTTGTATTTCTGCAAACAAAGAGCCTTGGGTCGTATCGTTTTTAGTGTCGAACAATGAAGGTTGAAACAAAGAGGGTGGGGGAGTCTGATTTTCGGCAAGTACTCTTTTGGTCAGCGCATGAAATTCTAAATCATCGAAGATTGATTTCAATTTTTTCTCATCCGGTTTTTCTCTTTTCAGTTTGTCCATCTCGAGTTCGATAGGAACATCTATCTTGATCGTGGCAAGAAGTTTCGACAACTTAATTTGTTCTTTGTTGTTTTCAACTTTTGTTTTTATGGCACCTTTCAATTCATTTGATCTTTCGAGAAGAGCTTCGATACTTCCGAATTCGGCAATCAATTTCTGGGCCGTCTTTTCTCCTACTCCCGGGCAACCAGGAATATTATCGGCTGCATCTCCCATTAGTCCAAGTAGGTCTATTACTTGTTCAGGCCCATCGATTAGATATTTTTCTTTTATTTCTTCTATTCCAAGAATTTCGTATGCTTTTTCGCCGCTTTTGGGGCGGTACATGTATACATTCTCTTTTACCAATTGTCCGTAATCCTTATCGGGTGTCAACATATATGTTTCGATGCCTTGTTTGGAAGCTTTGTTGGATAATGTTCCTATCACATCATCTGCTTCATAACCTGCTACTTCGAGTATAGGTATCTGATATGCATTGATGATGTCTTTGATAATGGGCACGGATTTTCTAATATCTTCTGGAGTTTCTTCTCTTTGAGCTTTATATTCTTTATACATTTCCTTCCGAAAGGTGGGACCTGCGGGGTCGAAAGCGATGCCTATGTGCGAAGGATCTTCTCTCTTTAATACGTCTTCGAGAGTATTGACAAAGCCTAGAATAGCCGAAGTATTCATCCCCTTCGAGTTGATTCGTGGGTTTCTGATCATTGCATAATATGCTCTAAAGATTAGCGCATAAGCATCTAAAAGGAAAAGTTTGTTGCTGAAACTCATAATAAGCTGTTTTTTTTGCATGTAAAATTACGAAAAAATACTTTATTATTGGTTTTATTACTATTTTTGTATCGTAATTAAATTAATATGGATAGTCTATCGAAAATTAAGCAACCTGTACAGCAAGAATTGTTTGAATTCAGAAAATTGTTCGAATTATCTCTGAAGTCTGATAACCCTTTATTGCAGCGCATTTCTTCTCATATTTTGAGTAAAAAGGGAAAGATGATGCGCCCAATTCTTATTATGTTGATGGCTCGTTTGCATGGTAACATAGAACAATCAACGCTATATACGGCTGTCTCATTGGAATTGTTGCATACGGCTAGTCTTGTTCATGATGATGTTGTGGACGATAGTAAGGAGCGTAGGGGACAGAAATCAGTGAATGCTATTTTCGATAATCGTGTAGCTGTTCTATCCGGTGATTATATACTGGCTACTAGTTTGAATTATGCTTCGAAGACTTCTCATCTGGATATTATCGAAGTTGTTTCGCGTTTGGGATGTGACTTGTCTGATGGCGAATTGCTGCAGTTGGATAATATCAGCAAGAAAGTTTATTCTGAAGAAGACTATTATCAGGTAATCAGAAAGAAAACGGCAGCATTGTTTTCTGCTTGTGCCATGTGTGGTTCTTTATCGGTGTCTGACAGTAAGGAAGATGCTGAATTTGCACGTATAATAGGTGATCTGATGGGTATTTGTTTTCAAATACGCGATGATATTTTTGACTATTATGATGACGAAGAGATTGGGAAACCAACTCATCAAGATATGCTTGAAGGTAAGTTGACATTGCCTGCCATTTATGTTCTTAATAATACTTCTGAGTCATGGGCTCATGATGTAGCTATCAGAATAAAGCAGGGCGTAGCTTCTTTGGAAGAGATAACTCGTTTGGTAGAATTAGTTCGCTCAAATGGGGGTATAGAATATGCTATAAATCGTATGAGAGAATTCCGCAACAAAGCATTTGATATGCTTATTGCATTGCCCGATACAGAAATTAGAGAATCGTTGATAGGCTATCTAGATTATATTGTTAATCGCGATTTATAACCTTTTTGAAAGCATATCAAAAGCCTGCATCTATAATGTTTGCTATTGCTTAATCATAGGATAGGCTATGCCTCTGAAGCTTTTGATATGCTTTTATCAGTATTTTCTTTGTTAGAAGAATTTGATTTCCTCTCCTTCTATTTCAGAAAGCAGCAAGTTTGCAAGTCTGCTTGTGCCTAATCTAAAGAGCTTGTTGTTAAGCCATTCATCACCTAATATGTTTTTTACAATGGTGTAATAAGTGAGGGCATCTTTTACGGTATTGATACCTCCTGCTGGTTTAAATCCGATCTTTCGCCCTGTCTTTTCATAGTATTCTTTAATGGTTGTACACATTACGTATGCTGCCTCGGGAGTGGCTGCCGGTTGTTGTTTGCCTGTTGATGTTTTGATAAAATCCGCACCGCTATACATCGATAGGATAGAGGCTTTCTTAATGTTAGTGCCTGTTTTTAGTGCGCCGGTTTCGAGAATAACTTTTAGCGTATGCTGTTTGCACGATTCTTTAATCTCTCCAATTTCATCACTTATTCCTTCATAGTCTTTGCATAAGAACTTGCCTACGGGCAATACGATATCTATTTCGTCGGCACCATTCATGATGGCCATTGCAACCTCTGCAATTTTTACTTCAATAAATGTTTGTGACGAGGGGAAACTTCCTGCAACACATGTTATTCCAACGTTGTCAACTTCTAATGTGTCTTTTACGATTTCAGCGAAATTGGGATATACACAAATAGAAGCTACATTGTCAAGGTCTGCATAATCGTTATCAAATTTGTTCACCTTTTCTACAAATTCCATCACACTTTTATCATTGTCTTCGCACCTTAATGTTGTGAGATCAATGCAACTGAAGAGGAGCTTTTTAATTTCTTTTGTATCATTTTTAGAGACTTCTTTCTCTATGATTTCTGCTACTTTCTTTGCAACTTCTTCATCGTTTACAGTGGTATTGTACTTGGCAAGCACTGCTTCATATTTACTTTTTGTTGCGTGGTTATCTTCCATCTTATTTTAATTTATTGTTGTTTATATGTCTTTCCTTGTCTCTAGTTGTCTTTTTCTCTATGCTTTTCTGTAATGCTTCGGTCAGATCAATTCCCGTTTGGTTGGCAATACAGATCAGAACCCAAAACACATCGGCGATTTCTTCTTCAAGATTATCTTTTTCACCTTTTTTGAAAGATTGTTCGCCATATTTACGAGCCATTACGCGGGCCATTTCTCCTACTTCTTCGGTCAATATCGTCATATTGGTAAGTTCATTAAAATAGCGTACTCCGTAATTATTAATCCATTCATCTACAGTATTTTGTGCTTCTTTTATTGTCATCTATTCTTTGTTTTTAGTGTCCATTAATATCGTTACCGGACCATCGTTTAGTAGTCTCACTTTCATATCTGCACCAAATTCTCCTGTACCGATCTGTTTTCCTAATTCCTTGCTCAGCTCTTTACAAAATAGGTTATAAAGTGGTTGTGAAATATCTCCTTTAGCTGCTCTGATATAAGATGGTCTATTTCCCTTTTTTGTTGATGCATGAAGTGTGAACTGGCTTATGATCAGAATATCCCCTCCTATATCCAATACGGATTTATTCATTATTCCTTCATTATCATCAAAAATACGGAGATTGATGACTTTTTTGCAGAGCCACTCAATATCATCTGCACCATCGCTATTTTCAATGCCTACGAATATGAGGAGACCCTTCTTTATTTCCGATTTTACTATTTCATTAATAGTAACAGACGCTTGTGTCACTCTTTGTATAACTAGCCGCATTTTCGTTTTTTCTTTTATTTAAACTAGAAAACAAAGATAATAAACATTGTTTGAATGGCAAACTTTCTATTCACCTTTCAATTGTTCTTTTATAATTTTGGCTTTTGCACTTCCAATTAGTTTTATAAGCTCTTTTTCTTCTGCATTTTTGATTCTATTTACACTTTTGTATTGTCTCAGAAGTATGCTTTTAGTCTTTTCTCCTATTCCTTTTATATCGTCCAAGGCAGAAACTATTTGGTGTTTGCTACGCTTATCTCTGTGGAATGTAATAGCAAATCGGTGGACTTCATTTTGAATCCTTTCCATTAATTTGAACATAGCTCCGTTTTGTTTTAGTCCGATTGTTGCCGGAGGAAAACCGAATAATAGCTTTGAGGTTCTGTGTCTTCCATCTTTTGCTAATCCTGCTATCGGGATTCTCAGATTTAATTCATCTTCTACTACTTTTCTTACAATTTCCATTTGTCCTGCACCTCCATCTGTAATAATTAGATCTGGCAAGGAACTGTTTTCTTCTTTTAGTCTGCTATATCTTCTTCTTACTACTTCAGCCATTGAAGCATAATCATCAGCGCCTATAACAGTCTTTATATTGTATTTTCTATATTCTTTTTTACAGGGCTTTAGCTTTTCAAAGACAATGCAGGCTGCAACTGCATCGCTTCCTTGGATATTAGAATTATCAAAGCTTTCTATTCGTATGGGCAATTTGTCGAGATGGAGCAAAGCTTGAATTTCTTTCATTAATCTGACACCTCTTTGTTCAGGATTTAATTTTTCTGCTTGCTTTAGTCTATCTAATTTGTATTGTTTTACATTCATCAAAGATAATTCCAGCAATTTTTTCTTATCGCCTCTTTGAGGTATGCTTTGGACTATATCTTTTAATTCTAAATCTATTGGAAAGGGAATTATTATCTCTTCAGCTTGACTTTTATACCGTTCTCTCATCTCTACTATGCCTAGAGCAAGCAACTCTTCTTTGCTTTCATTTAGTTTTTTCTGATATTCAAAAGTAAAAGCCTGAGTGATGGCACCTTTTGTTATGTGCAGATAGTTTATGAAAGCTGATTTGTTGCCATTCTCTTCTATGGAGAATACATCTATATTATGTAATGAAGGATTTACTATTTCAGATTTGCTTCGATATTTTTCTAAAAGAAGATACCTTCTCTTTAAAATTTCAGCTTCTTCAAACCTTAACTCTATAGAGAATCTTTTCATCTCCTCGTAGATTTCTTTTGATATTTCTTGTACTTCTCCTCCTAAGATCCTTTGAATCTCTTCAATGTTTTTACTATAGTCTTCAATGCTTTGTTTACCTACACAAGGTCCTTTGCAATTACCTATATGGTACTCCAAACAAACTTTAAATTTCCCCTTTTGGATGTTCTCTTTAGTAAGATTGAGATTACATGTCCTGAGTGGATATAAATGTTTTATCAAATCAAGTAATACATACATCATCCCTACATTGCTGTATGGGCCATAGTAGGTCCCTCTATTTTTAATGATTTGCCTTGTTTTTATTACTTTTGAGAATGCTTCATTGGTGATGCAAAGCGAAGGATATGTTTTATCGTCTTTGAGTAGTACATTGTAGTGAGGTTTGTATTTCTTTATTAAATTGTTTTCTAAAAGCAGTGCATCTTCTTCTGTATTTACGACGATATATCGTATATCTACGATTTTAGAAACTAACAACTTGGTCTTAAATGAATCATGCTCTTTGCTAAAGTAAGAATATACTCTCCTCTTCAGGTTCTTTGCTTTCCCTACATAGATAATGATTCCTTTTTCATCTAGATATTGATATACTCCAGGGCCTTCGGGTAGGTTCATTACGATCCCCCTTAAGTATTCATTCATCCTATCTGTCGTTTTCTCCTTTTTCATGTTAGGAAGCCTTTGATTGAATCAACTGTTTTTCTAATATTTTATAATTCGTATATCGCTATTAAAGTCTTACTTTAATGATCTTTTGTCTTTTCTATATAGATCTTTCTTGCTCATTCTCATTTAATTGACTATCGTTTAATAAATGCTTTGTTTCACGTGAAACCTGGGGGTGCTTATTGTTGTGCCATAACTAAAAGAACATTAATATCGCTGGGAGAAACTCCCGGGATTCGACTTGCTTGAGCTATTGTCTCTGGATCAATCCGAATCAATTTCTGTCTTGCCTCGGTCGAAAGAGATTGTATTGAACTATAATCAAATCTGCCTTTTATTTTAATATTTTCTAATCGAACCATTTTATCGGCTATTATTTTCTCCCTTTCGATATATCCTTGATATTTTATTTTTATTTCAGCAGCCTCAATAATTTCTTCTTTCCTATCTGTAATTGACGAAAGAATTTCGTTGAATTCAATTATCTCTTCTGCGATGTTTGCTAAACTTATTTGCGGACGATTGATTAAATCGATAAGTTTGCAACCATGCCGAAGGGGAGTAGTGCCGATATCTTCGAGCCAGCTGTTTATTGCTATTGGCTTTACTGAATAATTCTTGGAGAAATCGATTATTCTATTGATTTCATAGGCTTTTGATTCTAGCAACGAATAACGCTCTTTGCTGGCTAATCCTAAGTCATATCCTTTTGATGTTAGTCTAATATCTGCATCATCCATTCTTAATAGTATGCGATATTCTGCCCTTGAAGTGAACATACGGTAGGGTTCATCGACTCCTTTTGTCACGAGGTCGTCGATGAGAACGCCGATATATGCTTCATCTCTTCCTAAAACAAAGGGGTTACCTCCGTGGCAATTGATGTGGGCATTAATTCCTGCGATGATTCCTTGTCCTCCGGCTTCTTCGTATCCAGTCGTTCCATTTACCTGTCCTGCAAAAAATAAATTTTTAATAATCTTCGACTCTAAGTTATGTTTTAATTGTGTCGGATCAAAATAATCATATTCTATAGCATATCCAGGACGGTATATAATCAAGTCTTTGAAGGCTGGGATCTCTCTAAGCGCTTTGATTTGTATTTCCATTGGCAAAGAAGAAGAGAACCCATTTAAATAAAGCTCGTTCGTTGTACTTCCTTCGGGCTCAAGAAATAGTTGATGCTGGTTTTTGTCTGGAAATGTGAAAAGTTTCGTTTCAATGCTTGGACAATAACGTGGGCCGATGCTTTTTATTTGTCCGTTGAATAGGGGAGAATCGTTCAGTCCAGAACGTAATATCTCATGAACTTTGTCATTAGTGAAGCATGTCCAGCAGGGGCGCTGCGGTAGTTGCCGTTTCTCTTGTGGGATAAAAGAAAAGTGATGAAAATCATCTTCTCCTTTTTGTTCTTCCATCTCTTCGAAATGCACGCTTCTTCCATCAATTCGAACAGGAGTTCCGGTCTTCATTCTGCCTGATTTAATTCCGTACGAGTTGATGGATTCGGTTAATTTATATGATGACGGCTCTGAAGCCCTTCCTCCTGGAAACTTATTTCGTCCTATATGCATTAGTCCATTTAGGAATGTGCCGGCTGTTAGAATGACGCATTTTGCTTTCATTGTCACGTTCCAGCAAGTAATCACTCCAGTAATAGTGCCGCTTTCTACAATGATTTCGCGTACGGTATCTTGCCATATATTTAGATTTGGTGTGTTTTCTAGTATTTCACGCCATGCCCATATAAATTTGTTTCTATCACATTGAGCTCGGGGACTCCACATAGCAGGCCCCTTGGAACGGTTGAGTATTCGAAATTGTATGGATGTCTTGTCTGTCACGATTCCCATATTGCCTCCCAAAGCATCTATTTCTCGTACGATCTGTCCCTTAGCAATACCTCCTACTGCAGGATTGCAACTCATTTGCCCCACTTTGTTCATGTCCATTGTGATAAGACAAGTCTTTGAACCCATATTGGCGGCTGCGGTGGCTGCCTCACAGCCAGCATGTCCGCCACCAATAACAATTACATCGTAATTAAAATCCATTTAAATTTGTTTTCTATGTTTCTTAGCTGTTGCAAAGTTATGAAAAAGAGCCTATGTTGCTATACATAACTTTGCTGAAATGCATTATTTTATTAATGTTTTTATTCTGAATTTAGTTCTGAAAACGACGTATGCCCCTAAAAATATTTTCGTCCATACGTTTTCAGAAAAACTTAAGGATGTCATCGAAAAAACTAACATACGACAATTTCAGTTCATAATTGTGAACTGAAAGTTGTTAATGCATCAAAACAAACTTATAGTAAGAGTCGGGGATAGGGTAAGTGGAGAAAAAGATTATCGGACATACTAACTATAGCCTTCGAGAAAGTATGAAAGAGACTTGAAAAGATATCGATGTGATATAGGTAGATAAAAGTAGTTGTCGTAAATGAAGTATTTATCAAAACGATTGGAACATTCCTATTTGTGCATGAATCGACCCATAAGATGCTTCTAAACGGCCATTTAGACTCATTCTAAATAAAGGTCAGCTGGAAATAACGTTCCTACAGTATGCTCTCAAGTCGATTTCGGGACCATTTTTCGCTGGCGTTGTATACGGTACATCGTTAACCTGTTGTGGCATAGCGCGTAATGGTGTCATGCGGAAGTGACAAAGATTTGAAATGATATTTCTTGCAGAGATATCATTTCAAATTGATTTTATTCAGTCTCAGTTATTCCTGTTTACGCATTTTAAAGCAGAAAGATTTGGATATAGGCATTGTCGAATTGCGCGGGAGATTATATCCAAAACTTCAATCAGTCTGGCCTTTTTGCAAAGGTATAGCTTAGTGTTTAACATGAATATTGCTGATTAGTTTATTTGGCTAACCAATATATTAAATATACTCCACTATATATCGTAAGGAAATTTTTATTTATCTGTCGGGTAATAGGGTTGCCCCTTTTTTGCAAAAGAAATTAGCGTATTCTTAATGCTTTGTTTTCTGCGGCTTCCATGATTTCTCTTTCTCCAGGGCCTTTGTCATTAATTCCACAAAGGTGAAGGATGCCGTGGATGATTGTACGGTTTAGTTCGTCTGAGTAGAGAGTGTGAAAGCTCTCTGAATTGCTTTTTACGGTATCAAGACTTATAAATATATCTCCTGCAAGTCTGTTGCCTTTACAGTAATCAAAAGTGATAATATCAGTGAAATAATCGTGTTGAAGGTATTTTTTGTTGACTTCTAAAATTTTATTATCTGAGCAAAATATGTATGATATTTCTCCAATATATTTATTATAATTATTTGCTACTTTTTTAATCCAGGTAGTAGTCTCGTCTTGGTTGATGTCAGGCATCTCAATGTCTTCTGATAAATATAGTATTTCCATCTGTTAAATAATTATGAGAAAAAGATGTAACTAAAAATTGTGGCGGCTATAATACCCGCAAAGTCTACTATTAATCCACATGTTACTGCATTGCGTGTTTTAGAAATACCTACGCTACCGAAATAAACCGCAAGAATATAGAATGTGGTATCGGAGGAACCTCTCATCACACAACTGCACCGTCCAACGAATGAATCGGCTCCGTATTGTTTCATAGCATCTATCATCAGCCCATTTGCACCACTACCGCTTAGGGCTTTCATGAGTCCCGTAGGCAATGCTCCTACAAAGCTGGAGTTGATGCCACACAAATCGATTAAATATTTGATGCCTTGTATTAAATAATCTAATGCTCCAGATGTACGGAAAATGGCAATACCTACCAAGAAAGCTACTAAGTAGGGAATGATGCGCACTGCTGTAGTAAAGCCTTCTTTTGCTCCTTCTACGAATGCGTTATATACGTTTATTTTCTTTCGTAAGCCATTAAGAATAAATGTAATGATAACTGAGAAAAGAATAATATTGGCAATCAATGTAGAGTAAGTCTGCATTGATTCTTTGGATATAGAAAGGGACAAATAAATCAAACCACTGAATAACAAAGCGACAGAGGCTCCGAAGGTCAACATCGTTTTGTTCAATAAATTGATATGTTGCGATATGCTTACAGTTATGATTCCTACCAACGTAGAAACTGTTGTTGTGAGTAATATAGGAATGAAAACGTCGGTTGGCTGGGTTGAACCCATCTGAGCTCGATATACCATAATGCTTATAGGTACTAACATCAGTCCAGAAGTGTTGATTACCAGAAACATAATCATGGAATTTGTTGCCGTATCTTTTTTCGGATTCAAATCTTGTAGCTCTTTCATCGCTTTTAACCCTAAAGGAGTTGCCGCATTGTCGAGCCCAAGCATATTGGCAGCAATATTCATAAAGATAGAGCCCATAACAGGGTGCCCCTTTGGAATTTCAGGGAACAAGCGACATAATACAGGGCTTAACCATCTGGACAGGGCAGCTATCAAACCGCTTCTTTCTCCAATTTTCATGATGCCCAACCAGAGTGAAAGTACTCCTGTGAGTCCTAAAGATACTTCGAACGCAGTCTTTGAAGAACTGAAAGTAGAGTTGATTATTTCAGTGAAAATTTGTGTGTCACCAAAAAAGAATAGCCTGATTAGAGCAATTATAAAAGCGATAATAAAGAAAGCTATCCAAATGTAGTTAAGAACCATAAGCTTCTTGTTATATTTCTGCAAAAGTATGAATATGTTTTCATTATTGAACTCTTTTTTTGTTATTTTTGTAGGATAGAAAGAAAAATAACGGAATTTAATGGTGAAACAGAATCGAGCAGATGAAATAGTTCGGCAATTGAAATTGTTGGCTGACGAAGAGAAAAAGAGCTTCTTACCACGTTTCTTTAAAACGGGTAAAGGGGAGTATGGTGAAGGAGATAAGTTCCTCGGGGTTATAGTTCCTCGAGTCAGAAGCGTTGTGAAAGAATATCGTGCAACCGATTTTGAAACCATAACGGAATTATTGACTTCTCCATGGCATGAAGTTCGGCTATGTGGTTTGTTATTATTGGTCGACAACTACAAACGAGGTGATAATACCTCTCGAGAAGAAGTATTTGAATATTATCTGTCTCATACAGACGCTATAAATAATTGGGATCTGGTTGATCTTTCTGCGCCTTATATTGTTGGAGCGTATTTAGTAGATAGGCCTGCGGAGGATCGTCAGCTCCTTTATCGGTTGGCAAATAGCCACAACCTTTGGGAAAAACGGATTGCAGTTGTGTCGACTATTGCATTTATCAGAAATAATGATTACGAAGATATTTTACATTTGGCAGAATTGTTGATGCAGGATTCTCACGATTTAATGCACAAAGCTATTGGCTGGATGTTGCGTGAGGTAGGTAAAAGGAATGAGACTGTGTTGCGTTGTTTCCTTGATACTCATGTGTTGCAAATGCCTCGTACAATGTTACGTTATGCTATTGAAAAGTTTGATGAAAAAGAGCGGCAATATTATTTGAAAAGGAGATAGAATAGTGAAATCTTTTAAAATAGTAGTAGCATTCTGCTGTTATCATTTTTGAAATCAGTATCTTTGCCGCCCAGACTAATTGAGAATGGAAGGAAGTTTTGACATAAGGGAACAGTCATCGTCTCAGACAGAGAAAGATTTTGAGAATGCTCTCCGTCCGCTAAGATTTGATGATTTTAGTGGTCAGGATAAGGTTGTTGATAATCTCCGTATCTTTGTCAAAGCCGCCAAACTTCGTGGTGAGGCCTTGGATCATACCTTACTTCATGGCCCTCCAGGCTTGGGAAAAACAACACTTTCGAATATCATTGCCAACGAACTTGGAGTAGGATTTAAAATTACTTCAGGTCCGGTACTTGATAAGCCCGGTGATTTGGCGGGCATATTAACGAGCCTTGAACCCAATGATGTACTTTTTATAGACGAGATTCATCGTTTGTCGCCTATTGTAGAAGAGTATCTCTATTCGGCAATGGAAGATTATCGTATCGATATTATGATAGATAAAGGGCCTTCGGCCCGAAGTATTCAGATAGATTTGAATCCTTTTACACTTGTAGGAGCTACAACTCGTAGTGGTTTACTGACAGCTCCTCTGAGAGCTCGTTTCGGGATTAATCTGCATTTGGAATATTATGATGATTCTGTTTTGACACATATTGTAAAGCGCTCGGCCAATATACTCGACGTACCAATATCCGACCAAGCGGCATTGGAGATTGCTTCAAGAAGTCGTGGTACCCCTCGTATTGCAAATGCTTTGCTCAGACGAGTTCGTGACTTTGCCCAAGTAAAAGGTTCCGGTTCTATTAATATGGAAATTGCAAAATTTGCTCTTGAGGCTTTAAATATAGATAAATATGGGCTTGACGAGGTTGATAATAAATTACTTTGTACAATAATCGACAAGTTTAAAGGAGGCCCTGTGGGGCTTACTACCATTGCAACTGCTCTTAGCGAAGACCCTGGTACGATAGAAGAAGTATACGAACCATTTCTAATAAAAGAAGGCTTTTTGAAACGTACGCCCCGTGGCAGAGAGGTTACGGAATTGGCGTATAAACATTTAGGCCGTAGCTTATATTCTTCGGATAAGCAGGCAACATTGTTTTAAATTATGGCAACAAATCTCAAATCTTTGGCTAAAGATACTGCTATCTATGGGATGAGTAGTATCATCGGTCGGTTTTTAAATTATCTTTTAGTTCCGCTTTATACCGCAAAAATATCTGCGGCTTCCGGAGGGTACGGAATGATTACCAATATCTATGCTTATACAGCTTTATTATTGGTTATTCTGACTTATGGTATGGAAACAACCTTCTTTCGGTATGCAAATAAGGCTGGTGAAGATCCAACGAAGGTGTATACAACCACGCTGATTGCTGTAGGTTTTAGCTCTTTCCTTTTTTCTGTATTGGTACTAGGTTTTTTGCCTTCTATAGCCGGGGTGATGGGGTATTCAGATCATCCCGATTATATTGGAGCAATGGCTGTATGTGTTGCTTTTGATGCTTTTACAGCTATTCCCTTTGCATATCTTCGCTACCTGAAACGTCCTATTAAATTTGCTTATCTTAAGATCGTCAACATTATGATGCTCATCGTGTTGAATCTTGTGTACTACATCGTTTTGCCTGCGCTGTATGCTAAATATCCAACGACTATAGGCGCAATTTATGACCCGAAAGTCGGGGTCGGATATGTATTTTATATTAATCTATTCTGTTCGGTAACAATGGTACTTTTCCTATACCGTGAACTAATGGGCTTCAAGTATCAGTTCGATTGGAGTTTGCTTAAGCGAATGATGAGCTATAGCTGGCCTATCCTGATTCTTGGTATTGCAGGAATACTGAACCAGACGGCCGGTGTCATTTTATTCCGTTATGTCTACAAAAAACCTGATGTAGATATGCAGTTGGGCATTTTTGGAGCAGCTAGTAAGATAGCCATGATTATGGCAATGATTACTCAAGCTTTTCGCTATGCCTACGAGCCTTTCGTGTTTGGCAAGAGTCGCGATAAAGATAATAGAGCAACCTATGCAAAGGCGATGAAGTTCTTTATTATCTTCACTCTTTTGGCTTTTTTGGTTGTAATGGCTTATATGGATATTCTGAAACATATTATTGGTCGTGATTATTGGGAAGGACTCAAGGTGGTTCCCATTGTAATGGCCGCTGCTATTATGACAGGTATCTATTTTAATCTTTCTTTTTGGTATAAATTGATAGATAAGACAATTTGGGGAGCTTATTTCTCTGGAATAGGATGCTTTGTATTGGTAGCAATCAATATTATTTTTATTCCGAATTATGGATACATGGCTTGTGCATGGTCAGGTTTTGCCGGTTATGCTGTTGCCATGCTTTTATCTTATTTTGTTGGGCAAAAATATTACCCCATCAATTATCCTTTAAAGAGCATTTTTGCATATACTCTACTGACTATCGTTTTATATGCTTTAGGTGAATTGGTTCCTATAAATTCGGTTGTGCTTCGATTGATTTTCCGTACTTTCCTCTTGTTTATATTTATAGCCTACATGATAAAACATGACGTGGCTTTGAGTGAAATACCCGTGGTCAATCGTTTTTTTAAGAAGAAATAATGATGTTAGTTCTTCACGTAGAACTGCTTCGACCTAATTGGTAAAAGTAAGAGACCATTTTATGAAGAAATTTAGAATCATAGCCCTGAGTATTCTCTTTATATCATCGTATGTTCAGGCTGATGAAGGAATGTGGTTACTTTCACAGCTTAATAAAGCAACCTATCAAACGATGTGTAAAATGGGCTTTTTGCTACCATATAAACAATTGTATAGTACAAATAGTCCATCATTAAAAGATGCTATTGTAAGTTTTGGAGGGTTTTGCTCTGGTGTTGTTGTTTCTTCCGATGGTCTGGTATTTACTAATCATCATTGTGGTTTAAATAGTGTTCAACAACACTCTTCGATGGCTCATAATTATCTTGAAAATGGTTTTGTTGCTCATTCTTTTAAAGAGGAGCTCCCGAATCCAGAGCTTTTTGTACGCTTCTTGCTTTATACAAAGGACGTGACGCGGAAGGTCCTTAAAGCTGTCAAGCCTGATATGACAGAACAGCAAAGAAGTTTTGCGGTGGATTCTATAAAAAATGTTATTATCAATGATGTTTCTTCTAAAGATTCTACTTTGACAGCAGAATTTGACTCTTATTATGGAGGTACAGAATATAGCCTTTCGGTTTATAGGACCTTTACTGATGTTCGATTGGTATTTGCTCCTCCATCTTCTGTTGGGCAGTTTGGTTGGGATACAGATAATTGGGTTTGGCCTAGGCAAACAGGCGATTTCTGTGTGTTTCGTATCTATGCAGATAAAAATAACTGTCCGGCAGATTATTCATTAGATAATGTTCCCTATCATCCTACCTATTCTGTGCCAATCTCTTTGGCTGGTTATGATGAAGGGGACTTTAGTATGACCATGGGTTATCCTGGTGCTACAGAGCGTTATTTATCTTCTTATGGTATCGATGAAATGGATAAAAATACTCATCAATCAATGATTGATGTACGGGGAGTAAAGTTGGGTATCTGGAAGCGAGCGATGAATGATAGCCAACAAATCCGCATTGAATATGCTTCAAAATACAGTGAATGCTCTAACTATTGGAAAAATAGTATAGGTATGAATAAAGCGACGGATCGGCTTAAGATAATTGAAACTCGTCAAAAAATAGAATCTACTCTTCATCGATGGATTTTGGAGCATAGGGATGAACAGAAAAATGTAAATTTGCTTTCGGAGCTTGCTGCCGCATATAAAGAAAGGGCTTCGGTGAATAAGGCACAAGCCTATTTTATAGAATCCTTTTTCAATGGCCCCGAATTGTTGCAGTTTGCTATGCAAATCATGAATTTCGATTTTAATGCTAGCGATAAGCAAGTAAAAGCGGGATTGGAAGATCTTGTTAATCGATATAAAAATTATGATATTGAGTTAGACAAAAAGGTCTTCAAAGCGTTGTTGGCGAAATATCGTTGTTCGGTGGATACAGCATTTTTGCCTGACGTTTATAAAGATATAAAAAATAATTATTCTTCGGAAAGTGTTTTTGTCGATTCTTTATATGCTAAGTCTCAGTTGAAATCAATAAAAGGGTTGCAGCGTTTTCTAAATCGTGATTCGACTTATGAAATAATGAAAGATCCAGCTATCTTGTTGAGTACTGATTTGGCAGTCAAATTTCTAGAAATGGGTTATGGTATTTATAAACCTTCTATGGTTATCAGCAAAGGCGAGAGGGATCTTACAGCGGCTATTCGTCGTATGGATTATGAAAAGCATTTTTATCCCGATGCTAATTCTACGATGAGAATGAGCTATGGTACTATCTGTAGTTATTATTCTTCAGATGGAATGAAAAATGACTATTATACTACTTCTCAAAGCCTTTTGGATAAGGTCAAAGCTCATAAAGGAGACCATGATTTCTCTATAAAACCTGATTTGCTGAAGTTACTTGAGGATCAGAAATTTGAACGCTATGCTAATAAATCTGGTTCGATGAATATCTGTTTTATTTCAAATAATGATATTACTGGAGGTAATTCCGGAAGTGCTATGTTCAATAAAAAAGGTCAATTAATAGGACTTGCTTTTGATGGAAATTGGGAGGCTATGAGCAGCGATTTGAAATATGAACCAACGTTACAACGTTGTATCGGAGTAGATATCAGATATGTTCTTTTCTTAATAGACAAATATGGTAAGGCAAGTAATCTGATGAATGAATTGAAGATAGTAAAGTAGTTCTAGTGAATTTTAATTTTTAGGGCTAAAAATTATTTCTTCTAGAATGTATTGTGCTAAAATTGTAGTAATTTTGGGAATTGTAATATAAATATGCCATTTATATAAAAGAAACGGCTAACAAATAATAGTTATGATTAGATTATCAAAATCTGTTGTCGGAAAGTTAGAATCCGAAGCTGTGGCTCGTGTTATAGAAGATTCCGGTTATTTGGGAATGGGGGCTGTAGTAAATCTTTTTGAAAAAGATCTCGAAAAATATATTGGAGGTGGATATCGTTGTGTTTGTGTTAATAGCGGAACTGCAGCTTTGCATTTGGCTATTCAGGCTGTTACTAAACCTGGTGACGAGGTTTTAGTTCCTTCGTTTACCTTTGTTTCAACTTACCAGGCTATTACTGGCGCTGGTTGTGTTCCGATAAGTTGCGAAGTCGATTCTAATTCATTATTGCTTGATTTGGACGATGCAGAGAAACGTATTACTCCTAAAACAAAATTGATTCTACCTGTATACTATGCTAGTAATGTTGGAATGGTTGATGCCTATCAAAAATTTGCGAAAAAGCATCATTTGAGAATAATAGAAGATGCTGCTCATGCTTTTGGCTGTACGTCTAATCATCGTAAAATAGGATCTTTTGGTGATATTATTTGTTTTAGTTTTGATGGAATCAAAAACATAACATCAGGCGAAGGTGGAGCTATTTTTTCGGCCGATCCGGAAGTGATTCAGAAAGTAAGTGATGCTCGTCTGTTGGGGGTCTGCAAGGATTCTGAAAAAAGATATAAAGGAGAAAGAAGCTGGGTGTTTGATGTGACTGATCAAGGTTACAGATATCACATGAGCAATATTTTTGCGGCTATAGGAATCGTTCAATTAAAGCGTTTTGATACAGAGTTTGCACCTCGTCGTCGGCATATTGCAAAGAGTTATACCGCATTGCTCTCTGACAACCCTAATATTCAATTGATCCCGATGGATTATGATGATATCATCCCTCATATATTCCCTATTTTGGTATTGAATGGGAAGAGAGAAAAGTTGATGCAAATATTCACAGAAAAAGATATTCAATTCGGGATTCAGTATCGTCCCAACCATTTATTGAGTTACTTCAAAACACCTTATGCCTTGCCTATCACAGAAGATATTTATTCGAAAATATTGACAATACCAATGCATCCGGAACTTTCTGATTCGGATATCGAATTTATTTGTTCTATTATTAATAATCTATAGATGCTATGAAAGTTGTTATTTTGGCTGGAGGACTTGGCACGCGTTTGTCGGAGTATACCAAACTGATTCCGAAACCGATGGTAGAAATCGGTAATAAACCTATTTTATGGCATATTATGAACCACTATGCTCGTTATGGATACAAAGAGTTTATCATCGCTCTTGGTTATAAGGGTGATGTTATTAGGGATTATTTTTTAAGGTATTATGCCTTGAACAATGATTTCACGATTAACCTGAAAAACAATAAAATAGATTATATTAATGAGCGTCCTAAAGATTGGGTTGTTTCGTTGGTTGATACTGGAGAATCTTCAATGACTGGGGGACGTATTCTTCGGCTGAAAGATCTAATAGGTAAGGATGATTTTATGGTTACTTATGGTGATGCTGTATCGGATGTAAATATTGCCCAGCTAGTTGAGGAATACAAAACTAGTGGAGCGTTGGCGATGGTAACATCTGTGCATCCTACAGCTCGTTTCGGCGAATTGACAATAGATGATGATCATTTTGTACGTACGTTTAAGGAAAAGCCTCAAATTAATCAAGGGTGGATTAACGGTGGATTCTTTGTTTTAAATTATAAAATATTCGATTATATCAAAGATGACTTAACTGTCTTTGAGAAAGAACCGCTCGAGAGGTTGGCTGCCGATGGTGAATTGAAGACTTATTGTCACGAGGGATTTTGGCAATGTATGGATACAGTTCGCGATAGAGACTATCTCAATAATCTTTGGAACTCAGAAAAGGCTCCTTGGGTAAAGTAGAATCTTATTTTTATGAATTGTATATCTTTTGATAGAGTTTCATCAAAATTTCTGCCTGCCTCTTTTCTGAAAAACGTTCGGCATATTCTTTTCCTTCTTTTGCTATTTTAGTTTGAAGTGTTGGGCTGTATAGGATCTGCGTCGCAGCATTGATAAGACCTTCTACGTCGTCAGATTCTACATAAAAAGAAGATGGACCACCAGCTTCTTCAAGGCATGAATCTTTTGTCGCTATAATTGGTATACCCGAATTTAAGGCTTCTACGATAGGAATACCAAATCCTTCGTAAATAGAAGGATAGATAAAGAGTTCTGCTTGTTGATATATTGCTGGAAGGTCTGCAAAAGAAACATTGTCTTTAATGTGAATACGTTCTTTCAAGCCATTGGAAGTTGCATATTTTTCTATCTCATCGGCATATTCAGTACGACGTCCTACAATAACCAGATGAAAATCTTGGTGTAATTTCTGCATTGCTTTGACGGCTAGAAGAACATTTTTTCGTTTCTCAATGCTCCCTACATTTAGTATGTAGCGTTCTGGTAATTGATATTTATTTCGAACGCTTTTTTTCTTTTCCTCAGTAGCCGGTACAGTGAAAGAATGATCGCATCCTTGATAAACCACTGATATTTTATTTTCCGGAATTTTATAGAAATTCATAATGTCGGCCTTTGTACATTCGCTTACGGCAATAATATGGTCGGCATTGATACATGCTTTATGGAATTTATAAGCATATATTTTTCGGTCTATAAGCGGATAACATTCAGGGAAGCGTAAGAATATTAAATCGTGAATCGTTACGACTGTTTTAATACCACTCTTTTTTATATTTGCAGGCAATTCGTTGCTAAGTCCATGATAAATATCAATGTTTGATTTCCTTAGCTGGTCAGTAATACCGTATGTACGCCATAAAGCGGGTAATTTTCTACCAAAAGAATTGGCATAGATCATTTTTATTTTCGGATGTTTTGCCAATATAAAATCCAATCGTTTATTGTCTTTGTACTTTGAAACAAAAACATCATATTCATGCTCGGGATAATATTCGCTGAGTATCTCTAATATATACCGGCTATAATTTCCTAGTCCGGTAAAATTAAACATGGCACGTTTGCCGTCAAAACCGATTTTCATTCTTCTTTATATTCTCGATAAGGCTTGTTTAAGTCCAAATAGTAAAAGTTGTGTTGGCGCTGATGATCTCCTTTCGGTATTTGCATGTAGTCGCCATAAATTTGCGTGAGGTATTCATCATAGAGTTTAATACCTTCTACCTTTTCACCTTCAAATTCATAAGGGGCGTAATGTCCGTTTATTCTTTTGCTCATAACCCCTCTTAGTCCGTCCGTGTAGTCGGCAGCTAATTTGCATTTGTCATAATCATATTTATTTAAAATATGTCTTATTCTCAATTGGACACCTCTCAATGTAAATAATTTGCGACAGAGTAACGGAATCCACGAACTCGGTCCATGACCATGTTTATAGGGGTCGCGACACAGTAAATAGAGCACTTGCTTATAAAATTCGTAAGTAGCATAGTGCATTCGTCTTCTAAATATATTAGTTGGAACTCCATCCAATGGGAATACATCAACATAGATTCCGCCTAGATAGCTTAAATGTTTTCTTTCAATGAGTGTTGTCCCTGCGTCTTGAATTTTGCCAAAAGGCAATGGATATATTTCATCGTTTTCTCCGCATACGAATTCGTAAGGTGCTGGCATCCATTCTTTGCAATGTGCAATAAATTTTTCGTAATCGGGGCGGGGCATACCTACATCCATATCATCGTCCCAAGGAATGAAACCTTTATGTCGGATAGCTCCAATCATTGTACCTGCCATAATACAGTAGTGCAAATCATGGGCTTTACATACACTATCAAAAGCAAGTAGTATTTTTAACATGCGAAGTTGCAAAGGTCGAATGTCATAAGTGGCCATAATCGATTGTAATTTGGGGTCCTCTTGTGTTAGGACGCAATTGTTTAAGTTTCGCAAATGTATAAATTTAAAGTGAAATGCGGAACTAAAAGTAAATTTTAATCAATTATTTAACTTATCTTTGTGCCGTCAATAAAATAATTTTCGCTGATGAAGGAATTTCTACAGGTGCTGCGACGGTTTGTACCTCCCTATAAGAAGTATTTAATCTGGTCGCTATTCCTCAATCTGCTCTCGGCAGTATTGAATATTTTTTCTTTTACTCTTCTTATCCCTATTTTACAGATTCTGTTTAAGATGGACACTAAAGTTTATACTTATATGGAATGGGGCTCTAGGGATATTAAGGCCGTAGCTGTCAATAATTTCTATTACTATATAGAACAACTTATCAAGTTGCATGGACCTTCTATTGCATTGCTTGTTTTAGGCATCTTTTTGGCTATAATGACGCTAATGAAAACGGGTGCCTATTTTGCTTCATCGGCAGTAATGATTCCTATTCGTACTGGAGTAGTTCGTGACATTAGGGTCAAACTCTATAAGAAAATATTAAATCTTCCTCTTGCTTTTTTCTCAGAAGAGCGTAAAGGCGACATAATCGCTCGTATGAGTGGTGATGTCAACGAAATAGAAAATTCTATTACTAGTTCGTTAGATATGTTGATTAAGAACCCTATTCTTATTTTGATGTATTTTGCTACTTTACTTGTTACTAGTTGGCAGCTTACTCTTTTCACAATATTGGTATTGCCTGGAATGGGATGGGTGATGGGTAAAGTTGGGCGTAAACTAAAACGTCAGTCTTTGTCTGCTCAAAACAAATGGAGCGATACGATGTCTCAGGTTGAAGAGACTCTTGGGGGACTTCGTATTATCAAAGCCTTTGTGGCAGAGAAGAAGATGGCGGGACGTTTTGTAGATTGTTGCAATCAATATCGTTCGGAGTTGAATAAAGTGAGTATCCGGCAATCATCTGCTCATCCGATGAGTGAGTTCTTGGGTACAGTGCTTATTGTTTTTGTATTATGGTTTGGAGGATCACTTATATTGAGCGATAACTCTGCGATAGATGCGCCGACCTTTATTTTTTATTTGGTCATTCTTTATAGCATTATTAATCCATTGAAGGAATTTTCCAAGGCTTCGTATAATATTCCGAAGGGGCTTGCCTCAATGGAACGTGTTGACAAAATTCTGATGGCCGAGAACTCTATTATTGAAGTTGCACAACCTGTACATGTTAGCGAATTGAAAAGTACGATTGAGTTTAAGGATATTTCTTTCAGTTATGACGGCAAACGAGAGGTCTTGAAGCATGTAAATCTACATATAAAAAAGGGACAAACTGTTGCTTTGGTTGGCCAATCGGGATCAGGGAAATCTACTTTGGTCGACTTGTTGCCTCGTTATCATGATGTTCAAAAGGGCGAAATTCTATTGGATGGCATTAATATCAGAGATTTGTATGTATCTGAACTTCGTGGGTTGATTGGTAATGTTAACCAAGAAGCCATTCTTTTTAATGATACATTCTTTAATAATATAGCTTTCGGTGTGCAGAATGCTACTCGAGAGCAAGTAGAAGAAGCTGCAAAAATTGCTAATGCACATGATTTTATAATGGAAACCGAACAGGGGTATGATACAAATATCGGTGATAGAGGGGGTAAGCTTTCGGGAGGCCAACGTCAGCGCATAAGTATTGCTCGTGCTATTTTGAAGAATCCTCCTATTTTGATTCTCGACGAAGCGACTTCTGCTCTTGATACAGAATCCGAGCGTCTGGTGCAAGAAGCATTGGAACGTCTGATGAAAACTCGTACAACGATAGCTATTGCCCATCGTCTTTCTACTATCAAAAATGCTGATGAGATATGTGTCGTTCACGAAGGCGAAATAGTAGAACGGGGGCGCCATGATGAATTGCTTGAATTGAATGGCTATTATAAACGACTGAATGATATGCAGGCGTTATAAAATATAATGGAAAAAAATATATAATCATGTTATCTGTTTTAAATGAAGATTTTGACCATACGCTAAATGGTCTTTCACAGGAAGAAAAAGAGAAGTTAAGAGATTCTACTATTCTAATTACTGGCTGTGCAGGTTTTTTGGGCTATTATTTTATGCACTTTTTTCAGAACAAGGCTGAAGCTCTGGGGATAAAGAAAGTAATAGCGCTAGACAATTTTATGTTGGGCTATCCTCAATGGATTGAGAAATTGCAGTGCGACCATCTTTTTAATATTCAAAAGTTTGATATAATTAAGGATCGGATAGATGAGGTTGAAGGAGCAGATAAGGCTGATTTTATTATCCATATGGCTTCTATCGCTTCTCCTATGTTCTATCGTCAATATCCAATAGAGACGCTTGATGCCAATATCTGGGGACTCCGTTCATTGTTCGACTTTTATAAAGACAAATCTATTAAAGGTTTTCTTTTCTATTCTTCGAGTGAATTGTATGGTAATCCTGATGCTGCACATGTCCCTACTTCCGAAGATTATTACGGATATGTTTGTGCTACCGGTCCTAGAGCTTGTTATGATGAATCGAAACGTTTTGGCGAAACTATGTGCATGCTTTTTGCGCAAAAGTACAATATGCCCATTGGAGTTGCCCGTCCATTCAATAATTACGGTCCTGGTATGCGCATCAACGATAAGCGCGTTCCTGCCGATTTTGCTTTAGCTATAAAGGAAAATAGAGATATCGAAATCCTATCCAACGGTTCGCCTACTCGTACTTTCTGTTACATTGCCGATGCTATTAACGGCTATCTTAAGATACTGCTTCATGGAAGTTACGATTTCTTTAATATTGGAATCGAATCACCCGAAATAAGTATCTCTCAACTAGCCGAAATATATGTTGAAGCCGGTAAGGGAGTCTTTGGTTATACAGGTAAGGTGGTTTATGCTACTTCAGCTGATAAAGACTATTTGACCAACAATCCTCAACGCCGTTGTCCCAGTATTGATAAGGCTCGACGCATTCTTAAATATCAGCCTACAATATCCGTTGCCGATGGTGTTAAGAGATTTCTGATGTTTATTAAGAATTCAGAGGAGGGCGAATACAAATGGTAATAACTGTTTTCGGATTAGGTTTTGTGGGGCTTACTACAGCCTTGGGCTTTGCCGAATATGGACATGAAGTCTATGGCGTTGAAATCAATCAAAATCGTTTGGATACAATAAAGTCGGGCAAACTGCCATTCTTGGAACCGGGGCTGGACGAGGCTTTGAAGCGTCATATAAATGAGCGTTTTCATCCCATCTCAACGGAAGAATTAGCGAGAGCTGTGTCTCAAAGCGACTGCGTTTACTATTGTGTCGGTACGCCTTATGGCAAAGATGGTCAGGCAGATATCACTTATTTGCTTGCTGCTATCGATCAGACTATTGAATCTGTCAATGACAATCGTTTTAGAGTATTGGTCGTAAAATCTACAATTCCGCCTTCTACTACCGAACAAAAAATAATACCTTATCTAGCAAGCAAAGGAATTACTCTTGGTGAACAGTATGGTGTTGCCAATAATCCTGAGTTTCTTCGTGAAGGGCACTGTTGGGATGATTTTATGAAGGCCGATCGTATTGTACTTGGAGTTAGTGATAAGAAGTCAGAGGCTGTTCTCCGAAGTATCTATGTCTCTCAAACAATGCCTATATTTTGTGTTTCTCTCAATACTGGTGAATTCATTAAATATCTTTCGAATACACTACTTGCCACACTTATCAGCTATTCTAACGAGATGTCGGTTGTTGCCGATACTATCGGAGGTATTGATATTGCCCAGGCTTTTCGGATTCTTCATTTGGATAAACGTTGGGGCGGGTGTGATATGACATCTTATGTTTACCCTGGTTGCGGTTATGGTGGCTATTGTTTGCCAAAAGACACCAATGCTCTTTACTCGGTTACTAAAACAGCAGGTTTTGATGCCAAAATATTGAAAAATGTTATCGATACCAACGATGCTATGCCTCGTTATATCGTAAATCGTATTCAAAAAGCTATAGGAATATCCAACAAATCGTTGAAAATAGGAATCTTAGGACTTTCTTTCAAACCTAACTCGGATGATGTTCGAGATGCACCTAGTGCCAAGATTATCGCCAAGCTTATAGAGTCGGGTTACAATGATATCCTAGGTTACGATCCAGTGGCCAATGATGAATTCAAAGCTCATTACCCTTTAAAAATGTCTTATTATGCCGACTATGCCAAGTTGCTTGAGGATGCAGATGTCCTTGTGATTGCTACCGCATGGCCCGAGTTTAAGGATATTCGCCAAAGAACAGATAAGCCTGTTGTAGATTGTCGCTTTATGCTTTAATGAAGGATTTTTAATTCATATATATTTGAAACGATAATTTGTTATTGCGTCAAAAGTCTAATGAATTTATATTAATGAGGTGCAAGGAAATAATGTGAAATCGTTATTTTTTGCAGAAAAAGAGGGTATAAATAACCATATAGGTGTCGTTTTAGTCTATGCAAATAATTGGATGGCACACCCCATTGACATAGAAATGAGCTGTGATACAACGCGTTGCGTGCAATCCTTTTTTCGGAACGTTTTCCGATGTGAACATCCGCCGACATTCTGATACTTTCTTATCCAAACCTAAGAGGTAAGACCCTATAGGGCACTATTTTTGTACTCTTTTCACCGCCCGAGTGTAAACCGGATCAGGACAAGGTATAGCCACATCATGCGCAACGCATTGATACACAGTGATAAATTCATAATGACGAAAATAAATGTTTCTAGTTACAAACTTTTATTTTCGTCATTATGAATTTTTGTGTTCGTCCTTATCATTTTTCGAAAACGCAGCCTCGATAGTGTGTATCATGAATTACCTCTGTGGTATGGTTAAAATAGTATCAGTATCGCTCTTAATGTTCACATCGGAAAACGTTCTGAAAAACGACTTTGAGATAATCGCTTATAGGTCAGCGCGATATTATGTCAATGGGGTATGCACCATGCAAAAATATCGAAACGAGCCTCCTTCATGCAGTCGACAAATTTAAAACAAATCGGTGTCGTCCTTATCTTTTCCAAACCACATAAGGACCTAAATTTGTTGACGTCCTTATGTTTTAAAAAAAACTTAAGGACGTCACCGAAAAAACTAACATACGACAATTTTGCCGATGCCGCATACTCGAAAGTTATTGATGTGAGACTCTATTAAATGCTTATGTTTAGCTTCCTGACTTTTACCTGCGAGCCTTCCTCTATTCGGAATATACTGATAATGAAAAATTCATTTGGAATCTTTAATATCCATGCTTTTATATTATTGTAGATAACTTATCTAGTCATTCAAGACTTTATAATAGCGAAGGAGAGTATGTAGATAAATATGAGTCTTCAGGATTCAGTCGTTATTTTCTGCCGAAATCTGCGGGAATTTCACCCCATCTGGATGTTTCCCATTTCATAATGCGAGTGGTATAGGTGTTGTTTTTAAGCCATGTTTCGGCACGAGTTATTAAATTGTATAATTCTTTTGTTTTGGCATTTTGTTCTAGCTTGGTGCGACATCTTTTGGCTTTTACCCAGTTTATTGCATTAACGCTGTCGCTATAGATAGGAAGATCAATTTTCTTTTGTTTCATTAGTGCCAGTCCATGGACAATGGCAAGAAATTCGCCAATATTGTTTGTCCCAAACATTGGGCCGAAATGAAATATTTCTTGCCCACTGGCAATGTGTACTCCTCTGTATTCCATTTTTCCGGGATTTCCACTACATGCAGCGTCTACTGCCAAGCTATTTTGTTCAACCTCTTTTGGTAGTTCTCTTTCTCCTGATAGAATAGGACGTTGTGTCTCTTTTTTGATAATAAAATCTGATGGGGAAGATGTAAAGGCACGTTCAGCTTCTTCTATAGATTCAAAAGATTTGTATTTCGCCCCTTTTACACCCTTTGTTTGTAATAGACAATCAGTCCAATTGGTATAAATACCCGGATTTAATCCTTCCCAAACTACGTAATATTTCTGTTTTCCCATGAAAATTCTAAATTGTCGGATAAAGATACAACGAATTTCGTTGGAATCATTAATTTTGTACCAAATTATATTCGTAAGATGGTTCGAATTTTTTTAGTGGGTTATATGGGAGCTGGTAAAACGACCTTGGGAAAGGCTTTTTCCAAGGCAATGAATTTGTCGTTTGTAGACCTTGATTGGTATATTGAGGAACGTTTTCATAAGACCATCTCTCAGCTTTTTGTCGAAAGAGGCGAGACCGCTTTTCGCGAATTGGAACGTAATGCGCTCCATGAGGTAGGTGAATTTGAGGATGTGATTATTGCTACAGGTGGTGGAACACCTTGTTTTTGTAGTAATATGGACTATATGAATGGGCGAGGAGAAACAGTCTTTTTGAATGTAAACCAATCGGTCTTGTTTATTAGGCTTAAGATTGCATCGATGAATCGCCCCATAATAAAGGGTAAATCTGATGAAGAACTAAAAGACTTTATTAAGTCCTCGCTAGAGAAACGTCTGCCTGTTTATACTCAAGCTAAATATGTTTTCGATGGTAGTTGTTTGGAGACCAAAACTCAAGTAATGGACTCTGTTTGCAGATTAAAACAACTTTTAAATATAACTCATTGAGTTATTCATAATTAATATCTAATTTTGCAAATTAATAATCAATAATAACAGAATCGTATAAAAATGAGAAAGTGGCGCATAGAAGATTCCGAGGAACTCTACAATGTTAACGGATGGGGGGCTCCTTATTTTGCTATTAACGAAAAAGGACATGTTGAAGTTACTGCCCGTAAGGGGAGTGTTGCGGTAGACCTTAAAGATCTCGTCGACGAATTGGCGTTGCGGGATGTAACGGCTCCTATGTTGATACGCTTCCCTGATATTTTGGATAATCGCATTGAAGCAACCGCAAAATGTTTCCAACAAGCATCGGAAGAATATGGGTATAAAGCTCAAAACTTTATTATCTATCCGATAAAAGTGAATCAAATGCGGCCGGTTGTGGAAGAGATTATTAGCCATGGGAAGAAATTCAATCTTGGTTTGGAAGCTGGTTCTAAGCCCGAACTTCATGCCGTTATTGCTGTTAATGCAGATACCGATTCGCTTATTATTTGTAATGGCTATAAAGACGAAAGTTATATAGAACTTGCATTGCTGGCTCAAAAGATGGGTAAGCGTATATTTCTGGTTGTCGAGAAGATGAATGAGTTGAAGCTCATTGCTAAGATGGCAAAACAGTTGAACGTTCGTCCTAATATAGGTATTCGTATTAAATTGGCTTCTTCTGGTAGTGGTAAGTGGGAAGAATCTGGTGGCGATGCCAGCAAATTTGGTTTAACTTCCAGTGAATTGCTTGAAGCTCTTAATTTCTTGGAAGAAAAAGAAATGAAAGACTGTCTTAAATTGATTCACTTTCATATTGGCAGCCAGGTAACCAAGATCAGGCGTATAAAGACAGCGCTTCGCGAAGCAGCTCAATTCTATGTCCAAATCTATTCGTTGGGATTTGCTATTCAATTTGTGGATATTGGTGGCGGATTGGGAGTCGACTATGATGGAACACGTTCATCGAGTAGCGAAAGCAGTGTGAACTACTCATTGCAAGAATATGTTAATGACTCTATTTCAACTCTTGTTGATGTAAGTGATAAAAATAGTGTGCCTCACCCTAATATTATTACGGAAAGCGGCAGGGCGCTTACTGCTCATCACTCGGTTTTGATTTGTGAAGTCCTTGAAACGGCGTCTTTGCCTGAATGGGATGATGATGAGGAAGTCACTAAAGAGGATCATGAGCTGTTACAAGAAATGTACAACATATGGGATACTCTCAACCAAAGCCGAATGTATGAAGACTGGCATGATGCTCAGCAAATTCGTGAAGAGGCATTGGATTTGTTTAGTCATGGATTGGTGGATCTTGAGACTCGTGCCAAAATAGAACGGTTATATTGGTCTATCACTCGTGAAGTAAATGTTATAGCTAAGGGAATGAAACATGCTCCCGATGAATTCCGCGGGCTATCAAAACTTCTTGCCGACAAGTATTTTTGTAATTTCTCTATATTCCAATCTTTACCAGATTCATGGGCTATTGACCAGATATTTCCTATTATGCCTATACAAAGGCTCGATGAGAAACCAGACCGTTCGGCAACGCTGCAAGATATTACTTGTGATTCGGATGGTAAAATTGCTAATTTTATTTCGCCTAAGGGAGTGAGCGACTTTATGCCGATTCATAACTTCAAAAGCAAAGAACCTTATTATATCGGAGTGTTCCTTGTGGGGGCTTATCAAGAAATACTTGGCGATATGCACAATTTGTTTGGCGACACTAATGCCATTCATGTATCTGTTAATGAGAAAAACTATACCATCGAACAGATTATTGACGGTGAAACTGTAGCCGAAGTCCTTGATTATGTTCAATATAGTCCCAAACGTTTGGTCCGAACTCTTGAAACATGGGTTACCAAATCGGTAAAAGAAGGTAAGATTTCGTTGGAAGAGGGAAAAGAGTTCTTGTCGAATTATCGTAGTGGTTTGTACGGCTATACTTATTTGGAATAATGAGAATTTATTTAAAATAAATAATGAAAGAGAGACTCACAATTATAAAGGTAGGAGGGAAGGTCGTCGAAGACGATGCTTCTCTCCATTTGCTATTATCTGGATTTGTTTCTTTACCAGGGAAGAAGCTTCTTGTTCACGGTGGAGGGCGTTCGGCAACCAAACTAGCGGCGAAGCTGGGTGTTGAAAGCAAGATGGTAGATGGCAGGCGTATAACCGACGAGTCTATGCTGCAAATAGTAACTATGGTATATGGCGGATTGGTCAATAAAAATATTGTTGCTAAATTGCAAGCAATGCATGTGAATGCCTTGGGACTTACTGGCGCAGACATGAATGTTATTTCTTCGGTGAAACGTCCTGTGAAAGATGTTGATTATGGCTTTGTGGGTGATGTGGAGAAAGTTGATGCTGCAATTTTATTCGATTTGATTAATAAAGGCATCGTCCCTGTTATGGCTCCTTTAACTCACGATGGAAGAGGGCATATACTGAATACCAATGCTGATACGATAGCTGGTGAAACGGCAAAGGCTCTTGCTCCATTTTTTGATGTTGTCCTGATGTATTGTTTTGAAAAGCCTGGAGTATTGCGTGACGAAAATGACGATAGTAGTGTTATTCCTTCTATCAATTATTCTGAATTTCAGAGTCTCGTTGTTGAAAAAACAATTCAAGGAGGTATGATCCCAAAACTTCAAAATGCTTTTATTGCAATTAATGCTGGTGTTGGTGAAGTGATAATAACTTCTCATACAGCTATTAATGATATGGATGGAACCCATATAAAAAAATAAATTTAAAAAAAAGAGGCTCCGACTGTAACTTTTCTCTCCATCAACCGTCATTATTATAGAGATGCAAGAAATTAGCTTCCGAAAAGACATACTGCCATTGAAAGATAAGCTCTTTCGATTGGCTCTTCGGATTACTCTTAATAGAGCAGAGGCTGAGGATGTCGTACAGGATACTATGTTGAGGGTGTGGAATAAACGAGAAGAGTGGTCTAAGTTTGATTCGATAGAGGCGTTCTGCTTGGCTGTTGCTCGAAATTTGGCAATTGACCGACGTGAAAGGATGGACTCCAATACCGTGGAACTTACTCCCGAAATGGAACAGGCAAGTGATGCATCCGGGCCATACAATCAATTGGTGCATGGTGAAAAGATAAAGCTTATTCACCGATTGATTAGCGAACTTCCCGAAAAGCAAAGAAGTGTTTTACAACTTCGAGATATTGAAGGGAAAAATTACAAAGAAATTGCAAAGGTCATGCAACTGACGGAAGATCAAGTAAAAGTTACGTTGTTTAGGGCCAGGCAAAAAGTGAAAGAAAGATTTTTAGCGATTGACGAATATGGATTATAAGAACATTAAACAACTGTTGGAACGTTATTGGCTGTGCGAGACATCTCTCGAAGAAGAAAACCAATTACGCGATTTCTTCACTAATGGTGAAGTACCTGCAGAACTTATGCCTTATAAGGGATTGTTCGTTTATCAAAAGGAACAACAATTAGAAGGTTTGGGTGTCGATTTTGATGCGCGGATACTTAGCAAGGTTGAAACTCCTATAGTAAAGGCAAGACGCCTTTCGTTGGTTAGTCGTTTTAAACCTCTCTTTAGGGCTGCGGCTGTCGTAGCAGGTTTTTTAATGCTGGGGAACTTTGCTCAACGTTCATTATTTCATAATGATGCGCTCGATTATAATTACAATAATTATCGAGATACTTATGATGACCCGAATGTCGCTTATAAAAAAGTGTCTTCTGCATTGTTTATCCTTTCAGATGAGATAAGTAAATCGAATAATCAGAATTCTACCGATAGCATTTGCAAAACGGCAACAGATTCGGTGATGAATGAATAATATGAAGAGTGTTCTTTTGACTTTGTTGATGACAGTTCTCTCTGTAGCGGCGGTGGCGCAGGATTTTGCTACACGTTTTATGGCTGAGCATAAAAAAGATGCTAATTTGACGTGCATTACGATTAGTCCTGCGATGATGAAACAGATATTGAAGGTTGATGCCGTAGAGAAAGATGAGAAGATGGCAGATGTGATCTCCAATCTGAAGAGTATGCAGCTTATTACTTCCAAAGTGAGAAGCGCACATTATTACCAGCAAGCTCTAAAAGTGGTTGAGAAAAATGCCAATCGTTTTGATCCTTATCTTTCTTCAAAAGATCATTTTGGTGAAAGTCGCATAATGGTTAGAAGACATAAAGGGGCTATTGTTGAGATGGTGATGTTGACCAATTATCGTAGGGTTTTTTCGGTTATTAATTTTACCGGGATATTGAGCGATGAGTTTATTTCAGAACTTGCCCGTTCGATGAGACAAAAGCGTTCTTAGTTTAAAAAAGATATATTTTCATTTGCTTAAAAATATAGTTAGTGTGCTTAATTAAAACAAACATTGAAGCTGTGAAGCTTCCTCTCTCAATTTTTCATAAGACTTAATAATAGATATGGGCTGCTGAGGCAGCCCTTTCTTTTTGAATTTAATGATGGTGATTTGCGCTTGTACCAAAAGATTCATTGATTCACCCTTAAAAATAAGGAGGTTCAAGCATTGGTATTATTTAGAAGAAGTGACATATAGTGAATAAGTTGACATAAATTTATTCACTACATGTTATACTGAAATAATTGAAAATGCATAACAAATTCATTTCGTTCTATATTCCTATGAAAAATAGTATTTCAAACCTTTGTCACTCCCGTATGACACCATTATGTACTATCTCACAGCACGTTAACAATGCACCGTATACAACGCCAGCGAAAAGAGGCTTCAAAATCGGCTATAGAGCATGTTTTGGATACGTTATTTCCAGATGACCTTAGTTTAGACTCATTCTAAACTATAGCCTAGATATGCCTGAGTAGCCGATTAGTACATAAATGGGTATGCTTATCATATTTTGATAAGTATCTCTTTATGGATGAAATTTTGTAACAATTGAATGCTGCAATCTCTCGACAAATGCTTTTGCATCTTCTCTGTCGGTATCCATCTTTTTTCAGGTCTCTGGTATACTTCCTCGAATGCCATCCTTGTCTGTTCGATATTCCCGTATGCCATTTAGTTCCCTAACTTTTATTGGCGCACTCAAATATGTCTTTTCTTAAAAGAGTATTAAATATTTGGCGAAAATATTAAGGGGTATGATTAAATTGAGTACATTTGTTACTCATATAAAGTGAAGATTATTACTAACTTATTATTCTACCTATTAAAAAGTAAATACAAAACGTTTATGAAAAGAATCAAATTTCTTCTTCTTTCGGTGGTGTTAGCTCTGATTAGTGTATCTGCTTTTTCTCAAAAAGCAAAGCACTCTTTTGTCATTAAAGATGGTAATTTTGTGTATGATGGCAAGGCTATTCAAATTCATTCGGGCGAGATTCATCCTGCTCGTGTTCCTGCTGCTTATTGGCGCCATCGTATGAAAATGATGAAAGCAATGGGACTCAATGCTTTGACTTGTTATATATTTTGGAATTACCAAGAGGTGGCACCCGGCGTTTGGGATTGGAAAACAGATAATCATAACTTACGTGCTTTTGTTAAGACTGCGGCCGAAGAGGGTTTGATGGTTATTCTTCGCCCTGGTCCATATTGTTGCGCCGAGTGGGAGTTTGGAGGTTATCCTTGGTGGCTTCAAAACGTCAAAGATTTAGTTATTCGTGCTAATAATAAGCCTTTCTTGGATTCTTGTCGTGTGTATATTAACCAGCTTGCAGATCAAATTCGCGATTTACAGGTTACTCATGGAGGTCCCATTATTATGGTGCAGGCTGAGAACGAGTTCGGTTCGTATGTTGCACAGCGTCCCGATATTTCGTTAGATCAACATAAAAAATATAGTGCTGCTATTCGTCAACAATTACTTGATGCGGGTTTTGATATTCCCATGTTTACCTCAGACGGTACTTGGTTGTTTAAAGGAGGTAGTATAGAGGGAGCTCTGCCTACAGCAAATGGGGAAGGCAATATTGTAAATTTGAAAAAGGCCGTTAATCAGTATCATGGTGGTGTTGGGCCATATATGGTGGCCGAGTATTACCCCGGTTGGTTATCGCATTGGGCCGAACCTTTCCCGAGGGTTAAATCCGAAAGCATCGTAAAAGAAATAGAGCCCTTTCTACAAAACGGTATTAATTTTAATTTTTATATGATACATGGAGGTACTAATTTTGGCTTTACCTCGGGAGCTAATTTTAGTAATGCGACAAATCTTCAACCCGATTTGACGAGTTACGATTACGATGCTCCAATTAGTGAGGCTGGATGGGCAACTCCGAAGTATAATATTCTTCGCGATTTGATGAAGAAATACGTGAAATACAATGTACCTGAGATTCCAAAACAGATTCCGGTTATCGAGATCCCGACTATTAAATTAACAAAAACTGTAAGCCTGTTCGATATTCTTGATAAGCAAGGGCCTATCGAGAATGATACTCCAATGACTTTTGAGGCTTTGAATCAGGGCTATGGATATGTCCTTTACCGTCGTCATTTCAATCAACCTATCAATGGATTGATGAAAATTGATGGCATTGCCGACTATGCTTTAGTTTATGTCAACGGCAAAAAGGTAGGAGAATTGAATAGAGTATTCGATAAAGATAGTATTAATGTGGATATACCTTTCAATGGCACACTTGATATTTTGGTAGAAAACATGGGCCGAATTAATTATGGTGCGCGTATTACCGAGAATCTGAAAGGTATTACTAAGCCCGTATTGATTAATGATATGGAAATTACCGGTGGTTGGCAAATGTTTAAGTTGCCTATGGATAAAATGCCTGATTTGAGTAAATATACAGCATCTTATGCTCAGGGCAATCCTGTAATCTATGGAGCTTCTTTCGAAGTTTCTTCGCTAGGAGATACTTTTCTGGATATGCAGCATTGGGGAAAGGGTATTGTTTTTGTAAATGGAATCAATCTTGGACGCTATTGGAAAGTAGGCCCTCAGCAAACACTCTATCTACCCGGTTGCTATTTGAAGAAGGGAGAGAATAAGATTGTAATATTTGAACAGCAAAATGATGTAAAACAAGAGAGCCTTGCTGGAGTAAAAACTCCTGTGTTGGATCAACTGAAAAAATAACTTTTATTGGAATAAGTTTGGGCTAATTAGGTATGGGTTTAATTAGCCCAAACTTATTTTTTAACGTTAATGATTAATAAAAAGAAGAAGTGAGGTGTTCCTTTTGAATATCTTAATTGTAATATACTAAAATAAAGCCAAATTAACCAATTCTGAATGGAAACTAAAAAGAAAACAGTAAGCCCCATTACTTGGGTGCCTACACTTTATTTCGCCATGGGGATGCCTTTTGTTGTTCTCAACATGGTCAGTGGATTAATGTTTAAAGGACTGGATGTCTCCGATTCGCAGATTGCGCTTTGGACCTCTCTCATTATGTTCCCTTGGACTTTTAAACCTCTTTGGAGCCCCTTCCTGGAGATGTATCGTACAAAAAAGTTTTTTGCCGTACTAACTCAAGTAACTACTGGAATCGTTTTTGGCCTTATCGCTTTGGCTCTTAGTTTGCCTCATTTCTTTGCAGTATCTATAGCTCTTATGGCGGTTATAGCTTTTAGTGGAGCTACTCACGACGTTGTTGCCGACGGTATCTACATGTCCGAACTTTCTACAGAAGATCAGTCCAAGTATATCGGTTGGCAAGGAGCTTTTTATAATATAGCTAAGATTGTAGCTTCTGGTGGACTTGTGATGCTTGCAGGTTTTCTGATGGATTATTATATGGGCGATACATCCAAGATGGATGCTGTTCAAATTGCAGCAAGTCGTCATCATGCCAGTGTTGTCGCTTGGATGGTTGTGATGTTACTTTGCGGTATTGTTATGGTGTTGTTGGGATTGTATCATATTAAGATGCTACCTCGTGGAGGAAAGTCGTCTGATACTCGTAAAACTAGAAGCGAAGTGTGGCATGAATTAGTAGAAGTTCTTTCTGATTTCTTCCGTAAGAAACATATTTTGTATTATATCTTTTTCATCATTCTTTATCGGTTTTGCGAAGGATTCGTCATGAAGATTGTGCCTTTGTTTCTCAAAGCGTCTCGAGCAAGTCAGGGGCTTGGTATGAGTGAAAAGGAAATAGGAACTTGTTATGGTACTTTTGGTGCTGCAGCTTTTGTTATAGGATCTATTTTGGCAGGCTATTACATTGCTCGTCGGGGTTTGCAAAAATCACTGTTCTTTCTTTGCTGTGTTTTCAATCTTCCCTTTTTCGCTTATACGCTACTAGCTGTTTATCAGCCGCAGCAATTGTGGATTATAGGTGGTGGTATTGTTCTCGAATATTTTGGATACGGCTTCGGTTTTGTAGGACTAACCTTATTCATGATGCAGCAAATAGCTCCCGGTAAACATCAGATGGCTCATTATGCTTTTGCCAGTGGTATAATGAATCTTGGAATGATGATACCTGGAACGATCAGTGGTTTTGTAAGTGACTGGCTAGGTTATCGCACGTTCTTTATCGTGGTACTGTTGGCCACTATTCCAGCCTTTCTCATTACGTGGTTTGTTCCTTTTACTTATCCGGATAAAAAATCAATCAAATAAAATAATTAATATAATATGAGTACATTAAAAATTGAAGGTAATCCATTACCTTATATGCCTTGGGAAGATCGTCCAGAGGGTTGCAAAGATACAATGTGGCGTTGTAGTACCAATCCTATTATTCCCCGCGATTTGTTGCCTACATCCAATAGCATTTTCAATAGTGCAGTTGTGCCTTTTGAAGATGGGTATGCAGGAGTGTTCCGCTGTGACGATACTAATCGTCGGATGGTATTGCATGTTGGATTCAGCAAGGATGGTGTGAAGTGGCAGATTAATGAAGAACCGCTTCGTTTTGAATGCGATGATCCTGAAATAGGAGAATGGCTTTATGGCTATGACCCTCGTGTTTGTTTTATCGAAGATCGCTATTATGTAACTTGGTGTAATGGTTACCATGGACCAACCATTGGAGTGGCATATACTTTCGATTTTAAAACATTCCATCAGCTGGAAAATGCGTTTCTACCTTACAATAGAAATGGCGTATTGTTTCCTAAGAAAATCAATGGTAACTTTGCTATGTTGAGTCGTCCAAGCGATACCGGTCATACACCTTTTGGAGATATATTCTATAGCGAGTCTCCTGATTTGAATTTCTGGGGTCGTCATCGTCATGTGATGTCTCCTGCTGCTTTTGAAGTAAGTGCTTGGCAGTGCATGAAGATTGGTGCCGGACCTATTCCAATAGAAACGTCAGAGGGCTGGCTGTTATTTTATCATGGAGTATTGCATTCTTGCAACGGATATGTTTATAGTTTCGGCTCTGCGATATTGGATAAAGATCAGCCTTGGAAAGTTAAATACCGTTCGGGTCCATATCTGATTTCTCCTCAGAAGTCATACGAATGCATGGGCGATGTGCCTAATGTATGTTTCCCTTGTGCCGAATTGCATGATCCTGAAACAGGGCGTATTGCTGTCTATTATGGTTGTGCCGATACGGTAACTGGTTTAGCTTTCGGATATATTCCTGAAATTATAGAATTCACGAAGCGTACAAGCATCATTTAAGTTAGAAGTGCTACAATAAATAAGCTCGAATTCAGTCTCTGAATTCGAGCTTATTTATTGTAGGTGTTAGGTTTTAAGCTTTTTATTTGATATGCAGATGTGTTGTGATAGTACTTTTATTTCTGATTTAGAGATTACGGTTTGTGCACCTAAATGCCACATAAGTAAATTAATATACAGCAAGTTACGTATATGGCATTCTTTGTTTTTAGCCGTTTTTTGGATATTCTTAAATATTCTGATACTTTCTTATCCATACAAGGCCATAGGCATACTCCAGAGGGCTTTTATTATCAATTCAATGGACAAATGTAAACTGAATCAGTACAAAGGCATAAATAGATAGCGAGTAACGCATTGATATACAACGAGAAAATGATAGTTATGAAAATTTATTTTTATAATGACAAAAATAAATTTTCATAACTACGAATTTTTGAGTTCGTCGTTATCATTTTTCGAGACTGAAGTGCAAAAATATGAAAGCGTGAGACACACCCTCTATATGGGATAAGAAAGTATCAGTATTGTACAAAATATTCATCTCGAAAAACGTTCCGAAAAACGACTTCAAGATAACCATCTATCAAATAGCGAGTTTCTATGTAAATGGGGTATGTATCTACAAAATCAGAATCTTGTAAGATACAGTCACTATTTAAAGGATAAATCTTTGAAAGGGACTTTCATATCTTGCAGAATTGTCGTATGTTAGTTCTCTCGGTGGCATCCTTAGGTTTTTTTGAAAACGTATGGACGACAACATTTTGGGGGACATATGTCATTTTGTAAACTAAATAGCAAATCGTACTGAAGAGTAAAAGGTCTATTCTACCTCTCGTTCCTCATTTGTTTACGATAATTTTTTGGTGAAATACCTACATATTGCTTGAAATACTTTCCAAAGAAAGATTGTGAAGGAAAATTGAGCCGTATGGCAATCTCCTTGATACTGGTATCAGAATATTGAAGCATTTGTTTGGCGTCGGCTAGTACAATTTCTATTATCCATCGAAGGGCAGATTTTCCTGTTTTATTTTTTATAATTGTAGAAAAGTAAGAGGGAGATAGAAATTGTTGATTCGCATAAAAAACGACATTTCGTTCGCTATGAAAATGTTGATATAGCGAAATAAGGAATTGCTGTGTAATAGCATCTTTATGGTCTTGTGTTGATAGTAAAATAGGGGTATTGGTGAAGAAAGCGTTGACCATTTCATAGCAAAGAGTGGTGCATAAAGAGAGAATCAACTCTCGTGTAATTCTTTTTTGTCTTATATCGAAATTTGGTATGTTTTTTTGTTCTATTTTTTTTGTCACTAAGTAAAATAATTGTTTTATATCATTATATTGCTCAGCGTTAAGAGATATACAAGGATTGTTTCGAATAGTTAATAGGCTTTTTATATCTGTTGTTTTGTTAGCAAGTGGAATAACAAAATCATAATCAGCTTGTATAATGAGGGCTTGAAAGTCTAAACTGATCTCTTTTATGCTAGTAGAAAAGGAAGGGACATAGAAATACAAATCTCCTTTTGAAATAGAATATTCATTAGAGTCAATATGTATTTCTGCTTTTCCTTGGGTACATAGTGCCCCTGCAATTATATTGTTTTCTGCTATTATTGCATTTATTTCTTGTATGCTGGGTGACTCTGTAGTAAATCTTATAAATTCAAAAGGTAATTCTATATTATCATTCATTTCGTTTTTTTTGTAAATGTAATAATTTACTTTAGAAACAGACCAATTTTATATTTAGAATATTTATTAATAAATGAAATCGAACACTTTTTGTTCACTATTAGCCTTTTTGAGAATATGCTAATATTTTACTTTTGTCGCAAAATAGTTGAATTAATAAAAGATTAACGATGAAGATGGAGGTAATTAAGACGCTATCCGGTGCGCTTGGAGTAGTTTTATTGATAAGTTGTTCACCTAAGCAAAAAGAAGAAGTATCGGATATTATACCGGTAAAAACGATGGAAATAAGTTCGGTGTATCAATCTGATACTAGAACTTATGTAGGTACGGTCGAAGAATCGTGTGGGTCACAATTGAGCTTTGCTACTTTGGGTACCGTAGCTCAAGTACTTGTCGATGAAGGGCAATCAGTGCATCAGGGGCAAGAACTTGCTGTACTCGATAAAGCTACAATGATGAATGCTTATCAGATATCAAAAGCAACATTGGCTCAAGCTCAGGATGCTTTTAGGAGGATGAATGCCTTATACAAAAAGGGTAGCTTGCCCGAGATAAAGTTCATTGAGATACAGACACAGCTCGCTCAGGCTCAAGCTTCCGAACGTATTGCCCGAAAAAATTTGAGAGATTGTGTACTTCGTGCGCCTTTTTCGGGATATATTTCTAAAAAGATGGTCGATCCAGGTAACAATGTAGCTCCTGGTATAGGATGTTTTAAATTAGTAAAAATTGAGAGGGTCAAAGTCAAAGTTTCGATTCCTGAAAAAGAAATATCAAGCATCCATTTAGGTCAAAATGTCACTTTTAAAGTTGATGCGCTAAATGGACGCCATTTTATGGGCAGAGTCATAGAAAAGGGAGTTCAAGCCAATGTGTTTAGTCATACTTATGATGTTAAGCTCCAATTGGCGAATAATGGTCACATACTTTTGCCGGGTATGGTATGTAGTGTTTATATTAATAACCAAGGTAGGGGCAGTGCTGTGATTATTCCACAAGAAGCCATTATGATAGATGGTAATGATACTTTTGTTTGGGTAGTGAATAGAGGTAGCGCTACGAAACGAATAGTGAAAACAGGAGGAGTGAGCGATCAGGGGACCGTTATTCTCGATGGGTTGGAAAGTGGCGATGCTGTGATTGTGAGTGGGCAAAATAAAGTGAGCGAGGGATCTAAAATTAAGACGGTATGACAAATAAATCTCTAAAACGTGATATAGTTGAAAGCGTAATGCATTACAAAAGCATTATGTTGCTCATCGTAACGGTATTGATCTGTTTTGGTATTTATTCTTTAGTTTATATGCCAAAGAATGAATTTCCTACTTTTACTGTCAGGCAAGGTGTGGTAGTCGGTGTTTATCCCGGTGCTACATCCAATGAAATAGAGGAACAACTCACCAAACCCCTTGAAAAGTTCTTGTGGGAATTTAAAGAAATAAAAAAGAGCAAGACGTATTCTCAAAGCAAAGATGGTGTTTGTTATGTTTTTGTCGAATTGAATGACAATATAAATAAGAAAGATGAGTTTTGGAGTAAGTTTAAAATACGTTTGCAACAATTCAAGAGTAGTCTACCGCCTGGAGTGATGGCACTTATTGCAAATGATGATTTTGGTGATACTTCGGCCATGTTAGTGGCACTGGAAAGCAATAACAAAACCTATCGGGATCTACATAATTATATGACGAATCTGCAAGATAGGCTTCGTACTATTCCTGAAATGGCCAATCTTCGTGTTTACGGTGAGCAGTCGGAACAAATAGGAGTTTATATTGATCGCGATCGTTTGTCAAACTATGGTTTGAATACTGCCACTCTGTTAAGTAATTTGAGCACTCAGGGATTGACTGTTGTAAGCGGATCGGTAGACGATAAAAACACTGTGCGTCCTATTCATCTTCGTTCACCGCTCAATACCGAAAATGACATAGCGCAACAAATCGTTTATTCTGATCCCTCGGGAAGTGTTATCCGATTGCGAGATATTGCTACTATAAAAAGAGAATATCCCGATGCCGATTCTTATGTTAAGAACAATGGAAAGAAATGTATTGTTCTTTCACTCGAAATGAATGAAGGACGTAATATTGTTAGTTTCGGAGATAAAGTCAAAGATATTCTCAAGGATTTCAAGCAAACATTACCAAAAGATGTCTCTATTTATACTATTACCGACCAGGGTAATGTAGTGAACTCTTCTATTGTAGATTTTCTCAAAGAATTGTTCATCGCTATTTGCTCTGTTGTACTGGTCATTATGTTATTACTTCCCATGAGAGTAGCCAGTGTGGCGGCAAGTACTATTCCGATAACCATCTTCATTTCACTGGGTATATTCTACTCAACCGGGATAGAACTTAATACTGTTACACTTGCTGCTCTTATTGTGACGTTGGGTATGATAGTCGACAACTCTATTGTTATTATAGACTGTTACATAGAAAAGGTTGACGGAGGGATGAGTCGCTGGCATGCTGCGTCAGCATCGGCCAAGGAGTTCTTCTCTTCTATCTTTAGTGCTACTCTAGCCATCTCTATTACATTCTTCCCGTTGCTTATAACGATGAGAGGTATGATGTACGATTTTGTCAAGTGGTTTCCGTTGGGGGTTTCCATTGTACTTGGCACATCCTTGCTCATTGCTGTTTTTGTGGTTCCTTGGATGCAGTTCACCTTTATTAAGAAAGGACTAAAAAATACCGATGGCAAGAAAAAGCGTAAAACCTTTTTGGATTACATTCAGCATTATTACAATAAACTTATCGTTACTTGTTTTGCTCATCCTTTTGTAACATTGGGTATCGGCGTATTATCTGTAGTGATAGGCGGTTATCTGTTTGGCAGACTTCCACAGAAGCTTATGCCTAGGGCAGAGCGTAATCAATTCGCTGTCGAGCTCTATCTACCCACAGGAACAGCTATTGAGCGTACGGCACAAGTTTCTGATAGTTTGCGTGATATTATTAAGAAAGATAAGAGGGTTACAAATATTACTACTTTTTATGGCTGTAGTTCTCCTCGTTTCCAAACATCTTATGCTCCACAAATGGGAGGAACCAATTATGCTCAATTTATTGTCAATACAGCCGGCAATAAAGAAACAGAAGAATTGCTTGATGAATTGACGCCGAAATATACGGCTCATTTCAGTAATGCAATAGTGCGCTTTAAGCAGTTGGATTACTCTGATGCAACTTCACCTATTGAAATTCGGTTTAGCGGGGAAAACTTACAGCAGCTTCATGCCGCTGTTGATAAGGCTATGCAACAAATGCGAAACAATCCTCACTTGCTAGTGGTGCGTAGTAACTTTGAAGGGACAGGAAGTCGAATGGATGTAGTTATGGATAATGATGAGGCAAATCGTCTCGGCATTAACAAAACATTGCTTTCGCTCAATCTTGGTACTCGTTTCAGTTCAGGTGTTCCACTTACTACTGTTTGGGAGGGTGATTATCCGGTCAATGTAATGTTGAAAGATTCTCATGCCGGATTGCAACATCCCAGCGATCTGAACAATGCAATGGTCAGTGGTATGATTCCTGGCGTGAATGTTCCCTTAAGACAAATTGCACAAGTCAAGCCTAATTGGGAAGAAGGAATGATCGTTCGCCGAAATGGTATTCGAACAATATCCATCTTTGCTGATATAGAGCGAGGATTCAATTTAAACTCTATAACAAATGAAGTGTTGCATAATCTTTCTTCCCTTCAGCTACCAAAAGGGGTGAAAATGACAGCAGGTGGGCAGCGTGAGAGTGATAACGAAAATGGTCCTCAGATTTATGGCGGGCTCTCAATATCAATTCTTATTATTTTTGCCATTTTGTTGTTCCATCTTAAAGATATCCGATTGTCGTTGCTTATTATGTTTTCTTTGTTATTTTCTTTGCTTGGTGGTGCCACAGGGGTCCTTACGATGCATCAAGAACTTGGTATGACGGGTATATTGGGACTTATTTCATTGATGGGAATCATTGTCCGAAATGGTATCATTATGGTGGATTATGCAGAGGAGTTGAGAGTAAAGCATCGACTGAGTGCCAAACATGCTGCTTTGCAAGCAGCTCAACGTCGTATGCGCCCTATTTTTCTGACAAGTGCGGCTGCCTCGATGGGTGTCGTTCCAATGGTGATACAAAATACCCCAATGTGGGGGCCTATGGGGGTTGTTGTTTGTTTCGGTACAATCATAGCAATGTTTTTTATTATTACCATGATTCCTATTGGTTATTGGATGATATTTAGGATAGAAGATAAAAAACGAAGATTGAAGGATGAAAAACAGAGGGCTGCTGATTTGAGAGCGAAAATGGACAGTTTGCCCTATTAATGTAGTATGAGTTATAATAATAAAAGTAGCAAAATGAAAAGTTTGAAAACATATATTATGTTAGGTGTGCTATTACTTTCTGCTCCGGTTTTATTGCCGGCGCAGAAAGTGTATACTCTTGCTGATTGCCGACGAATGGCATTGGACAATAATATTAAGATAAAAAATGGCCTTATCAATATAGAGCAGGCTAGGGAACAAGAGAAGGAAGCTTTTTCTAAGTATTTTCCTACGGTTTCGGCTTCTGGAACTTATTTTCGCTCCAGTGATTACCTTATAAAAGAGAAGATTAGTATGTCGCCAACAGAACAACAACAGCTGGCAACGACTATTACGCAGCTGGGTCTTAATCCTTCGGCATTATCTTCTCTGCCAACCTCTTTTACATTGCAAGCTATTGATCATGGGACTTTGGTCAATTTGATGGCTATGCAGCCTATTTATGCCGGTGGTCAGATTACGAATGGTAACAAGTTGGCGAAGCTTCAGACAGAAATTCGTCGTTTACAACTTCAGCAATCAAAAGATGATATTCTTAATACGACAGAACAATACTACAATCAGCTTTTGACTCTTTACGAAAAACAAAAAACACTTGATATTGTGGACCTTCAGCTTCAACGCATTCACCAAGATGCAGAGAATGCTTATAAAGAAGGTGTTTCTAATAAGAATGATGTCTTAAGTGTTGAACTAAAACAGAATGAAGTTGCAACTAATCGTTTGAAATTAGATAACGGCATTAAACTCTGTAAGATGGTTTTGGCTCAGTATGTTGGAATAGCTGGAGAAGACATAAAGATTGATACAAAATTGGCAGATGACACTCCTAATCCAGCAATTTACTTTACCGATCATCTCGCCGCATTGAGTAATAGAACCGAATCTCAATTGCTTGATAAAAATGTTGAGGCCAATGTTCTTCAGACTAAGTTGAAACGAGGAGCTCTGTTGCCTACTGTATCTGTTGGTGCTGCCGGAGTCTATCAGGACTTGTCCAATATCGGTCATGTTAAAGTGATAGGTTTGGCCACGGTAAGCATTCCTATTAGTGATTGGTGGAGTACAAAGCATAGTGTGCGTCGCCAAGAATTGGCCGAGACGATTGCAAGACAAACTCGAGACGATAGCCGTCAAATGTTGCTCATTCAGATGCAAAGTGCATATAATGATTTGGATAATGCTTATAAGCAAATAGAGCTAGCAAAGAAAAGTATTGAAAAATCTACTGAAAATTTGCGTCTGAACCAAGATTATTATCATGCAGGTACCTCGACAATGAGTGATTTGCTCAATGCTCAAACTCAAAGTCAACAAGCCCGGGATCAATATACCGATGCTGTAGCGCAATACTTAAATTGTCGTACAGCCTATTTCTTAACTACTGGCAGAACAAGTTCAGTGATTATATATTCGGCTTATCATACAGAAGAGCACTTCTTTAAAGGAGTAATTGGAGTATGATAAGTCGTTATATTGGGATATAAAAGTTGATAATCGATTTATGATATCATTATTGTGAAAGATAGAGTAATACTACAACTATTATGAATTATACAAGTCAATATGAATTTACAATCATTGTGCCTGTTTATAATGAAGCAGATAATATAGAAGCGTTGGGGAAAAGATTAAATGAATTTCTGCCATTGTCTATTTATCGTGCATGTGTCTTGTTTGTTAATGATGCATCCAATGATGGTGGCTTTGAAATGATAAAGGATATTTGTCGACATTATGACCATTTTTTCTATATATCTTTTAAAGAGAATTGTGGCTTAAGTGCTGCTCTTAAGGCTGGTATTGATTTTTCCGAAAGTAAGTTTATCGGGTATATTGACGCCGATTTGCAGACGGCCCCAGAAGATTTCAACATGTTATTGCTTTATGCCAAAGACTATCCCCTTGTGACAGGAATACGATCTAATAGAAAAGATTCTTATTTTAAGAAATTACAATCGAAAATAGGCAATGGCTTCCGGAGAATGATGACTAAAGATGGAGCTTCCGATACGGGTTGTCCACTGAAAGTGATTCAGAAAGACTATGCCAAACGGATACCATTTTTTATAGGTATGCATCGGTTTATTCCTGCATTAATATTGCTTCAAAGAGGTGGACGATATAAAGAAGTTCCTGTTAAGCACTTTCCTCGTGTTGCTGGAAAGTCTAAGTATAGTCTTTCAAACAGAATGCTTTCTTCTTTTGAAGATTGCTTTGGTTATCAATGGATGGCCCATCGCTATATTGACTATCAAATAAATGATAAGAATATATAGTTTATGCTTACGTTTCTGATAGGACTTATTGGGCAAGGTTTTTTCTTTGCCAGAACTCTCGTTCAATGGTTGTTGTCTGAACATTATAAAAAGGTTCTTTCACCTTCTCTTTTTTGGGTATTCAGCTTGACTGGAGCATGTGTATTTTTCTTTTATGGATGGCTTCGACATGATTTTTCTATTATATTGGGGCAATCGATCACTTACTTTATATACATCTGGAATTTAAAAATCAAAGGGGCATGGAACAAAATATCGATTTGGATTCGAGTAGCATTGTATCTATTGCCCGCTGTTCTTATTGGGTATTTTACTCGTGATATCAATCATTTTGCTCTTACATTTTTCGGCCGAAAAGATATTCCTTTTGGGCTTATTGTATTTGGATCGGTAGGGCAAATCATATTTACTCTACGATTTGTTTATCAATGGTATTATTCGTATCATAAACATTATTCCATTTTACCTGCAGAATTTTGGTATATCAGTTTACTTGGGTCTTTCATAATCATTATTTATGCCATTATTAGGCATGATTTGGTGTTGATGTTGGGACAGTCTGTCGGATTGATTGCTTATATACGCAATGTGATGATAGGATGGAAAGAATTAAAAAAAGATCAACAATGAAGGTATTAGTTACAGGGGCTGCCGGTTTCATCGGATATTATCTTTGTAAAAAGCTATTAGATGATGGCTTTGAAGTAGTAGGTATTGATAATTTAAATAACTATTATGACGTGAAATTGAAGTATGAGCGGCTTAAATTGATGGGCGTTGACTCTTCATCAGTAATAGAAGGGCAGTATGTTAATAGTAATATTTATGAAAACTATAAATTTAAAAGAATAGATATATCCGATAAAAATGCTGTTAATTGTCTTTTTGTCGATAATGGTTTTGATATTGTTTGCAATCTTGCAGCTCAAGCTGGAGTTCGATACTCTATTGAAAATCCCGATGTTTATATTCAATCCAATATTATAGGCTTTATGAATATATTGGAAGCATGCCGATATAATCCTATAAAACATTTCGTTTTTATTAGTTCCAGTAGCATATATGGAGCTAATGTAAAGCTTCCATATTCAGAGAATGACATAGCCGATGAGCCTGTAAGTTTATATGGAGCTACTAAGAAATCTGATGAATTGTTGGCATACTCATATAGCAAGTTATACCAAATCCCTACTACCGGGTTACGTTATTTTACAGTATATGGACCGTGGGGGCGTCCTGATATGGCACCTTTCTTGTTTTTGGATGCCGTTATGCATAGTCGCACTATTCGTGTGTTTAATCATGGGCAAATGAAAAGAGATTTTACTTATATTGATGACATCATTGCCGGTACTAAATTAGCCCTTATGAATCCACCCTCATCTAAGGTGCCGTATCGAATATACAATATCGGGAATTCTCATCCGATAGAACTAATGTCGTTTATACATACTATTGAAGAAGTTACTGATAAAAAGGCTAAATGCGAGTATCTAAGTATGCAGCCTGGTGATGTATGCGAAACTTATGCCGATATTTCTAAAATAAGTAAAGACTTTGGGTTTCGGCCAAAGGTTACAATAAAAGACGGCATTCAGAATTTATACGAATGGTACCGAGGTACTTATATTCAATAAGTAGTTTTTAAAGAAAATTGTCATGCATAATAATAAATGTGTTTTGTCCCGAGATAAGATAATATCTTATAAATATTTTATTTTGGCTTTATCTATTCATGCTATAGCCGCTATTTTTAGGTGCCTTTACGTCTTGTCTGGGCTTCTTTCGCTCCATGGAGATGAGGCTCAATATTGGACATGGTCCTCGCACCTTAGCTGGTCATACTATTCAAAACCTCCATTGATAGCTTTCTGTAATTACATTACTCAATCTCTTTTTGGACACTCCGAGTTGTCAGTTAGAATCAACGCTATATTATGTGGCATGTTGATAGGGTGGGTTACATATCTTTTTGCATATAAAGTTTTTCGTTCTCAACGAAAAGCTTTCTGGGCTTCTATGCTCGTTTTTGTTATGCCTTTTTATTTTGAGGTCTCTTTGATCTATTCTACCGACAGTATATTGTTATTATTCTGGCTCTTGTCTTCTTATTTTTATTGGGAAGCTGCAGAAACAGGAAAATGGCGTTATTGGATAGCTTTGGGGCTTTCTATAGGGGTCGGTTCTATGGGAAAGTATGCCATGCTCTTTTTTATACCTATATTGTTTGTCTATTTAATCATTTACGATCGCAAGCAACTATCTAACAAAGCTCTGTATATTTCACTCTTAATAGGATTGGCTATTTTTTCTCCCGTAATATTTTGGAATATAGATCACCAGCTTGTAGGGCTGAAGCACATCGGAGGCCTGTCGGGAATAGACAATATGTCTCATCCGCTTTCATGGAATTTATTGAATATTTTGAATTTTATGCTGGGTCAGATATTGATAATGTCTCCTTTGTTTGTTGTTTTCTATTATAAGATATTCATTCATCACAAAAGGAATAAGATATCGTCTTATTTTATTGTTCCTATCGTTTTTATTTGGGTGCTGTTTTTCTTTATATCAATAATAAAGACGCATGAAGCAAATATTAATTGGACCATGTTTGTTTATACTCCACTTCCACTTTTACTTTCATCTTATATTGTTGATCATAATAAAGAGAAGATAGCTAAAATCTTGTTTGGAATAACGATTTCTTTATTGCTAATTGTGATGACAATACCTATGTGGACTAGTCCAATATCAAAAAAGATCCTTCCTTTGGATGTTGATCCGGTTAAGAAATTGTCGACTTGGAAAAGTGTCGCGAATAAGGTCGATAGTATTTATAATGCAACTGCCAATCCGCAGAAAACATTTATTTTCACAGATGATTATATGCTTACATCAGAGCTGCTGTTTTATCTATACCCAAATAATTGTATTTATTTTTTTAATACTGGGTCTCGTATGTGCCAATATCAATTGTGGAAAGGGATAGAACAATATAACAATAAAGGGTACGATGCTATTTTTGTTGATTGTTCTTCTTCGGGAAAAGATGAATTGTCACCTCCTCTTTCAAAGAATATCTGTGACGCTTTTGAACATGTTGATCCGTGCCTTAAAATAAGTTGTAACTATCGTGGTGAGCCTTCATTTAATTTATACATATATAAATTGAAAGGATTCAAATCAATAAAACCTGTTTCGACAGGGGAATATTGATTGAACATTAAAGATTTATCTTTGTCTCTTTGCATTGTCTGCAGCAGCCCTGTTTATTAGCGAATAATGGTGGGGTTGCTGCTGTAAAATTCTTATAGGGGTAGGATTAAACGACTTTTGTGTACGAATACTTTGAATAATCAATGCAAATGCTTGAATGTATCGTAAATAATTATTTATCTTTGCGCTCTGAATCGCAAATTATTAAACTATTAATCTATTGAAGAAATTCGTTTTATTTTTATCTCTTTGCATTGTCTCTGTTTCGGCCATATCGCAAAGTAGAGTTGTGTATGGTTATGCGGTAGATAAATCGAGCAATGAAATTGTAAAAGGGATGAGGGCTTCGTTGCTTCGTCCCGATAGTACCGTAATAGATACATTTCTTGTAAAAGATGGTGGCTTTAATGGCTTTATATCTTCTGCTTTTAAATTGAAGGCTCCACAATTTGGGAAATATATTGTGCGTTGCACCTCTTTCGGATATAATGCCGTTTATAAGGATATTGATATTAGAGATTCCAAAAGAAATCATTCTATAAGTATGGGGACGTTTTATTTAACTCGTGACAAGCATGTGTTAAATGAAGTGGTCGTTACGGCTACCAAAATTAAAATGGTAGTAAAAGGAGATACGGTAGTGTATAATGCCGGAGCTTTTCAATTGGCAGAAGGTTCCATGCTTGATGCCTTAGTAAAGCAACTACCTGGGGTTGAGTTGAAGAAAGATGGGCGAATTACTGTTAACGGCAAATTTGTAGAAAGCTTGTATGTCAATGGAAAAGATTTTTTTAGTGGTGGACCGAAAATGGCTCTTGAAAATCTTCCATCGTACATGGTAAACAAGGTGAAGATATATAATAAAAAGGATGAATTGACTGGGGTGGCCGTAAAAAAGAAGGACGAACATTTAATAATGGATGTCAATCTAAAGAAACAGTATTCGGTGGGTATTATAGCTAATATAGGAGCGGGTAGGGGAACTAATGAACGCTATACTGGACGTTTTTTCGGATTGCGCTTTGCGTCTAAATCTCGATTGTCGGTTATGGGCAATATTAATAATATGAATGATTCTCAACAACCAGGTGAAGACATTGGAGAGTTGTCGCCTGCTTTTACTGGTGGCGGGCTACAGTCTCTTAAAAGTGGCGGACTATCTTATAGGTATGATAGCGGGAAAGAATTTTATATCCAATCGGATAATACCATAAATAGAACGGATAATGATAATCAATACAATACAATTACTGAAACTTTTTTAACTTCGGGGAATGCTTTTGCTCACTCGTTAAACAAGTCTAGGATGCTAAATACAAATTTCAATTCGATGAATATGATGAATTATCATACTGATCGTTTTTGGATGCGTAGCTCCTTGACATTCAATTGTTCGAGAGATAATACCCATTCAAAAGAATTGTCTGGAAACTTTTCTTCAAATCCTTTGTTAATGATTAATGGTAATGTACTTGATAGTTTATTCGCTTTTCCGCTTAATCGAACTCTTAGGCAGATAACGCTTAATCGTCGTAGTCAGGATGGTATGGGAAACGGACACCAATTGAGTACAACTTTAGGAGCGTCTTGTAGGCTATTGACCGATCAACAAACAAAAGATGGACTTAGTATTGATGCTCGGTTTACTTATTCCAGTTCAACAAAAAATAATTTCAGTCAGAGCTTTTTGGATTATCCTTCAAATCCTACCGCTGCTGCAGATAATCGTAATCAATATACTCATGCTCCAGCAAGAAGTTACAATCTTTCGGTAAACTCTTTCTACGAATATTTTTTGCGCAATGATATGGGTAACAACAGGGGTGATAAGATTATTATGTTGTCTCCCGGGTGTGAGTTTAAGAAGGCATATAATTCATCAAGGTCTTCGCTCTATCGGCTTGATAAATTATCTGGATGGGAACGACATCAATTAGGATTATTGCCGTCAACAAACGATTCGCTATTAATGGCAATAGATGCTGGCAATTCTTACTTTTCAAATAGACATGAGACGATATACAACCCAAATATTAGAGGGAATGTCTTGTGGAGTCTTGGAATGGATTCTATTTCTCAACGACCGGGGTTGATCGGTTTTGATTTTGGGCTTGGTGGGAGCTTTAGTCGTAAGTCCATGAATTATTATCGTGGTTCTAAGTTCTTTCCTATTTCTCGCAGAGATTTTCTTTTTGAACCGAATATAAACTTTACTTGGATGAGTAATCGTTTCGGTGATCTTAGTCTAGGTTACCAATTATCATCTTCGCCTCCCGAATTGACGAATTTGGTGAATATCACAGATAATGTTGATCCCCTTAATGTAATGTTAGGTAATCCAGATTTAAAGAATTCTCATTCTCATAATATTCATTTTTCTTATATGAAGTTTCAAATGGAACATGCACGTGCTGTTAATGTCAATATCGGATATCATATAGATCAGAATGCCGTAGCGATGGGTTTCATTTACGATAAAACAACTGGTATTCGGACGTCAAAGCCCGAAAATGTGAATGGTAATTGGGGTATTAATGCCAATTTAAGCTATAATGGGACAATAGATAGAAAGGGATATCTGACATTATCAAATAATACATCGGCCGATAAATCAGTTGATGTTGATTTGATAAGTATTGCAGGAGCATCAGCAAGTTCGAGGAGTACGGTACACAATTTGAGTATGACTGAAAAGTTGGGCTTGGACTTTCGTCGGGATACTAAAATAATGTTAGGCACTCAATTCACGTGTAATTGGAATCATGCAACAAGTCGTCGTGACGATTTCAATACAATCAATGCATTTGATTTTAATTATGGAATGACAGGACAAATAGAACTGCCTTTAGAGATGCAATTTAGTACTGATATTACAATGTTCAGTAGACGTGGATATCAAGATAAACAGATGAATACTGATAAATTGGTGTGGAATGCCCGATTATCCAAACGCTTGTTTCGTGGTAATCTTATTTTGATGGCCGACGGGTTTGATATTCTTCATAACTTATCGAATGTACAGCGTATACTCAATGCTCAAGGTAGAACCGAGACAACCTATAATGTAGTACCTCGTTATATTATGCTTCATGCTGTTTATCGCTTTAATAGTGGACCTAGAAAATAGGCTCCTGTTTTGTTCATTAATTAAACGAATTGCTGTGTCACTTTATTCAAAGTCCAATGTCCCGAAGTAGTCTGGTCTATGAAAGTCCGGTTTTGCTATCTCTATGGGATTCCAAGATAGAAAATGTGGCGTTTCCAATTCGTCGCCGCATTTGTAGAAGTTTGCTCTTATTCTTTTTCCGCCAAGAGAGTCAATCTGATGCTTGAAGTATGCCGTATAAGGAATACGAAGTACTATTTCCCACGAGCAGTCTCCTCTGCGTTCTTCAAAAGCTTTCGTTCCGAGACTTGCCCAACGCTCTATTTGTTTCAATACAGAGATAGGTGCTTTCTCTCTGTTCTCTCTTTCTTTTCCAGCGGCAAGTAAAATGGTTCCGATGCAATTGCATTCTATATTATAATAGACGCCATCATTGGCTGGAATTGAAAAGAATTCAACACAAGAGTCGGTCCATACATTACCGCAGTCTTTATCGTATTTTGCGCGAATGCTTTTCTCATTCACACGATAGTTGATGATGATTGCGCTATCTGTATGAACAATACGAAATTTGGCAAGCGGTTTATAAGGAAATTGTTCTTTCCAATTGACACAACCTATCACTTCGAAGGGGATGCTCAACTTATCTAATTGTGACGGTACTAAACATAAATCAGTACAGTCAATAGTTGTTTTTTTGACAATCATTTATTTTGCTTATTATCTATTCTCTTTAAGGATGAATTTTTATAAAGGCTGCATTTTCTTGTTGTACATGTCTCACTGCTTCTCTAAATTCGGCCATTGAAAGCTCAAAGTTATACCATGCCGTGCAGCAATCTGTCACATACCATCTATCGTTTACTAGATCAAAAACTATTTTTAAGTCAATTTCTGAATCTTCATATCCAGCTTGAAATACTTTGTGTGTAGGGCTATCGGTTATGTATTTGGCAATATATGTAGCTCCTTCGGTCGACGTCTCATTTTTCTCTTTTAAGAGTTCGGCAGAAATCAAAGGCCATTTGTCACGAGTGAAAGAAAAAGTCTTTTCGCTTTTTCCGTCGTCGGCCATCAGTGTGATAGGTGTTTTAAGAGGGAATTTGATACGCGAATATTGAAAAGCAGCGCTCTGAGTAAAATGCTCTATAAATGAGGCAAAGCCTTTGTCTCCTTGTGGAGGAATAGTCCCAGCAGAAGTGTTTGGACAAAACAACAATGCAGTCAATACAAAAGTAAATAATAAATGAATCGTTTTCATAAGTCGTGCATTTGATTCGGAAACAAAGATAGTGCAACCCGAAGACAATAAGAAATAAAATGGTTTTTATTTTAATATCTTTCGTGACAAATATTTCTGCGCTATAGAGGCCTTTTGTTTATTTATTTAAGGTGCTCCTTTTTAGAAATTCATAGCCGAATCGACAATGCAAGCACTTCCGTTTGTCGCAATATTCTTTTTTCAATTGAATTAAAGCCTGCGAATCTGCTGCCGATTCAATTTTAATTCCTATTGTTTCCCATTGCCGGATTATAACATTGTTTTCGGCTTTCATTTTTGTTAAAAACTCAAAGGCTTTTTCGCATAAAGAATCATTACTTTTGTGTTTGCCGTAAGCATAAAGAAATGGAATAAGCGTATTAATTATAATCAGTTGCATGGCTCCAGCACCCCAAGTTTTCTTATTTTGAGGAGATAAATGAGTAAATGAAAAATGCGTATCCCAATATTCTGAAGTCGAAACGTCGAATAGCTTGCAGACGTCAGAAGGTTCATCTACTTCAATGAAGCACGAGAGAAGCGACCGCTCCTTGTTATATAGTGCAGCTAACTGTGCAATTCGAACGTGGCAGAAATTGTTTGGGCGTATTCTGAGGCGTCTCCATAAGTGCTCCTCTATCGGATCTGCCAATCCGAACTTATGGCTCAAATACAAATATTCTTTCTGCAAGTTTTTATAATAGGTGTCGTCTATTTCTTCTTTCAATAATCCAGCTGTTCCAAAGAATAGTGCTTCTACTTGCATCAGGTTATCGCGATGTTTGTCTACTGCCCTAAGTGGTAATCGGTATGCCCATCTTTCAAAAGTGTCGCCGTTGAGACCGAAACCTAGGTTGCGCGATAGTGTGACAAAGAAAGCATCTTCCCAAGAACCGTTGCATTGACTTACCCGCTTTTCGATGTCTATAGTTTTTTGCTCTAATCGTTCTATTTGTAATGTCTCTAGCCAAGAATGGATTCGCAGAGGAGATAGTGATGATAGAATATTATGGCAACGTGGATAGTCTGTCAATTGACAGAGCTGATTGTAATCTTGTTTGATATTTGTAGAGCAATCCAATCTAAACTGTGGAATTACCTGACCATCCGGGCGTAATATTTCACAATCGTCATTACCGATTACATGAAGAATAACCGAATCATAGTTCCGATCTTTATCGTGTCCATGTCGATACCAATCAGAAGAGGCTGTATGTACTTCTATATTACCTACCCAGAGCGTTTGACCTATTTTCACTTTAGCGTTAAAAAAATCGGGTCCTGCATTTCTGTTATGTAGGCCACTGTCTATAACTTCGAGAGGCATTCCGTCGGTCGTTTGCAGTATTTGAAGAGGAAAAATTCGATGCATCCATAAGTATTGCAGTAGGTGTTCCATGTTAAGATTAAGTTAATGAGCAGCAAATGTAATAAAAAGTAGTATATTTGCAACTAAATATCAATGGAATCTTTTAAAATGAAAGTAGCAATTATCGGTTATGGCAAAATGGGTCAAGAAATAGAGAAACTTGCCCGAAGCCGCGGACATGAAATAGTAAGTATTATTGATGTGAATAATCCAGAAGAATTTGATTCGGATGCTTTCCGATCAGCAGATGTTGCAATCGAGTTCACCAATCCGCAAGCTGCTTATGGTAACTATATAAAGGCTTTCGCTGCTGGTGTAAAGGTCGTATCGGGTAGTACCGGATGGCGTACCGAACATCAGGCAGAAATTGAGAGGATGTGCAACGAAGAAGGGAAAACTCTTTTTTGGGCGTCCAATTTCAGTCTTGGCGTTTGCATTTTCTCAGCAGTCAATAAGTATCTGGCTCATATTATGAATCAATTTCCTGTATATGATGTTTCGATGACCGAAACTCATCATATACATAAATTGGATGCACCAAGCGGAACTGCCATCACTCTTGCCGATACCATTGTAGAAGAATTGAATCGTAAAAATCGTTGGACGAAAGAGACTGCTTCTGCTTCTGACGACTTGGTCATTCATTCTATACGTGAAGGTGAGGTACCGGGTATCCATACAATTTGCTATGACTCCAATGCCGATAGCATAACGATTACACACGATGCAAAAAACCGTAGTGGATTTGTAATGGGAGCTGTATTGGCAGCCGAATATACGGCTACTCATCAAGGCTTACTCACTATGAATAATTTGTTTTCATTCTTAAACGATTAAAAAAGGAAAATAGAAAATGGAAAATGTCTCCCGTTCACAAATAATTAAATTAAGCATTTCTTTAGTGCTTTACATTGCTTTTCTTGTATGGGTAAAAAGCTGGTTGGGTATTGTTGTTATCCCATTTATTTTTGATGCTTATATAACCAAAAAGGTCAATTGGACTTTTTGGAAAAAAGCAAAGAATGCTACTGTAAGATCAATTATGAGTTGGATCGATGCCATTATTTTTGCCTTGGTTGCTGTTTATTTCGTCAACTTGTATTTCTTTCAAAATTACCAGATACCGTCTTCTTCACTAGAGAAGTCTCTTTTAGTAGGTGATTTTCTTTATGTCAGTAAAATGAGCTATGGACCACGCGTTCCTCAGACGCCTCTTTCTATGCCACTTACTGCTCATACACTGCCGATATTTAATTGTAAATCATACTTGGAATGGCCTCATTGGGATTATAAAAGAGTTCCCGGTTTTGGTAAAGTAAAACACAATGATATTGTCGTATTTAATTATCCTGCGGGTGACAGTGTGGCGTTGAGTATTCAAGAAGAAGGCTTTTGCACATTGGCATATAAGGTAGGACGGCAGATAGCACAACAAAATGGCGCTCCTATGGTTAATACTGATCATCTATCGCCTCTTGAACAACGCAAAATATACCAACTTTATTATACTGCCGGGAAAAATGCGATCTTTGGTTCGCCTGATCAATATGGAAAAGTTATTTATCGTCCGGTAGATCATCGTGAGAATTATGTAAAACGTTGTATAGGGCTTCCTGGAGATATGCTCATGATTCGGAATCGTGAAGTATATGTTAATGGTAAACATCAAATAACTCCCAAAGATGCTGAGTTTATGTATCAAATTCAGGCTACCGGCAAATTAATACCAGAGGATTTAATTCGTGAACTGAGATTAAGCGAAGAAGATCTGTCTAATTATCAGCCTGGAAGTAAGTCTTTTGTATTGCCTTTGACGAGTACCTCTTTGCGCGAGTTACAAAAGCACAAGGATTTAGTTACCTCCATCCAGCCTATTGGGGTTAGTTCTGATCCGGATCTTTTCCCTCAAGGTTTAAATACACACTGGACGGTCGATAATTATGGACCTTTATGGATTCCTGCTAAGGGCAAAACGATCACTTTGACAATGCATAATCTGCCTATTTATGAACGTTGTATTACTGTTTATGAAGGGAACAAACTTCAGGTTAAAGATGATGGTTCTATTTATATTAATGGTGTAAAATCCAATCGGTATACTTTTAAAATGGATTACTATTGGATGATGGGTGACAACCGGCATAACTCGCAAGATTCCCGGTATTGGGGATTTGTTCCAGAGGATCATGTTATTGGCAAACCTATTTTTATTTGGTTGTCCCTCGATAAAGATCGTTCGTTATTTGATGGAAAAATCCGTTGGAGCCGAATGTTTCGTTGGGTTAAATAATTAATAAACGCAGTATAGATGAAGCGATATGGTATCTGGATAGGGGTACTTTTGGGAGCTGCATTTCTGGTGTGGCTTCTACATTGCTTTGTCTTTTCGTCATATCTCATTTTGTCTTCCGATATGGGAGATACATTGTTGCCTGGTGAACGAGTTATTGTCAATAAATGGAGCTATGGATTACGTCTACCTTATATGTCCTTTTTAGGTTATCAGCGTATTGGAGACGAGAAAATTAAAAAAGGAGATGTTGTCGTTTTCAATAATCCATTGGAAACCGACAAAGAAATAGATCTTCGTAGTCCTTTAATATATCGTTGTCTTGCTGGTCCTGGCGATACGATTTCTGTTGATTCTTGCCGATTAGTGATCCCTTCACATGGAGCATCTGTTGAAGTAACTAAAGCTAATTGTACGCTTCTTTGCAACACGCTTCGTCTGCACGAAGGTAGAAAAGCTACAGCTCGTCACGATACTCTTTTTATAAACAATTATCCGGTGAAAAGGTGTGTTTTTTACAAAGATTACTATTGGATGGTGTCCGACCGAATGCCGAATATTACCGATTCGCATCTTTTCGGCTTAGTTCCACAAGAACATATTATAGGCAAAGCTTCTATCATCTGGTTCTCAAAAGATCCTAATCAAAACATTCTTTACGGCTATCGGTGGAAACGCTTTTTTCATTTAATAAAATAAACTATGAAATCTGTTTGGCTAACAACAGCCTATTTGGCGCCAATAGAATATTATACTAAACTTTTAGCGTACGATCGTGTGTTTATAGAGCAGCACGACCATTATATGAAAGAAACTTATCGCAATCGATGTCGGATTTGCGGTCCAAGCGGCGTTATTACTTTAACCGTCCCTGTGGTGAAGCCCGAAACACCGAAAGCCGAAATCAAAGATATCCGTATTTCCGATCATGGCAATTGGCGTCATTTGCACTGGAATGCCATTGAGTCGGCATACAATGCAACTCCTTACTTCGAATTTTATAGAGATTATTTTCAGCCGTTTTATGAGAAAAGTTATACCTATCTTCTCGATTTCAACGATGAACTTTGTCGTCTCGTATGTCATTTGATAGATATGCAGCCCCAGATTTCTCATACCGAAGAGTATATAAAGTCTTTCTCTGCGAGCGAAGATGATTTTCGGGATATTATTCATCCCAAAAAAGACTTCCGGATAGTAGATACCGATTTTTGTTCTACCCCATATTATCAAGTTTTTCATGAAAAACTAGGTTTTATACCCAATTTGAGTATTGTAGATATGTTATTTAATTGTGGTCCCGAAAGCCTGATATTGTTGAAATCTTAATTTCTTTTCTATCTTTCAATAAGATTTATTATGATGGCTCACGAGTAAAAGTTAGGGGTCGCCACAAGTATATTGTTAGTAAGATGCACAAAGCTTTAGAGCTTGAGATGTCGGTAGAGTTGTCGTATGTTAGTTTTTTCGGTGACGTCCTTAAGTTTTCGGAAAAACTAACATACGACAACATTTTTAGGAGCATATGACGTTTTGGAAGGGTAAAGACAGTGCCGATTTATTGAAGTCATTGGTTCTTACCGGTACTTAAAGATAACTCATGCGGGTAGGAACAGCCCTACTCTTTCAATTCTAGTTTCGAAACCATTTCCGTCACATTGACCGTCTGTATATCAGACACATACATGCAGATGGTAGCAAAATGGGACTCATAAAATGCATTTATTTACTGAGAATCAATGTGTTACTATTTTTGGCACAGGTCCAATGCCCATGAGGGGCATACAGACCCATTAAATGCTCGAGTGGGAAAGTCGTTTTAGGGGGTGACCTGATTTGCATTTTTTTATGGTGCACACCCCATTGACATAATATCTTACTGAATGACAAACGGTTATTTCAAAGTCATTTTTCAGAATGTTTTCGGAAGTGAACATTGAGAGCAATACTGATACTATTTTAACCATACCGAAGTGGTAATTCATGATATACACTATTAAGGCTGCGTTTTCGAAAAATGATAAGGATGAACACAAAAATTCATAATGACGAAAATAAAAGTTTGTAACTAGAAACTTTTATTTTCGTCATTATGAATTTCTAGCTGTATATCAATACATTGCGTATGGATATGCTTATATCTTATCCTGATCCGGTTTACACTCGAGCGGTGGAAAGAGTACAAAAATAGTGCCCTGTAGGGCCTTGCCTCTGAGGTTCGGATAAGAAAGTATCAGAATGTTGGCGGATGTTCACATCGGAAAACGTTCTGAAAAATGGATTGTACGCAACGTATTGTATCACAGTCCATTTCTATGTCAATGGGGTGTGCCATCCAACTATTTGCATAACCTGAAATAATAATGGTGAGTCTTATTAACCGAACTTCAGTATTGTCTATAATGACCCAATTTCTAGTGGTAATAATGAATAAATATTTATTAATAGCGTAATATTCTGTATTTTTACTTATTTTATAGCTTGTCTTTTGCATTTATAAGAATAAAGTTGCATTTTTACGATTCTTCTAAAACAATATTATATATAGTCATGATATACGATTTAAATATATTGCAACAACATTACGCAACATTGCCGTTGCGTATGAAAAAGGTCAGAGAGGCTCTTCAGCATGCCTTGACGCTGTCGGAAAAGATCCTTTATTCGCATTTGTATCTTTCCGATTCTGTCTCTGATTTTAGACGAGGTGTCGATTATGTAGGTTTTCGCCCTGACCGTGTGGCGATGCAAGATGCTACTGCTCAGATGGCTCTTCTACAATTTATGAATGCAGGGCGTGATGAGGTGGCTGTACCTTCTACAATACATTGTGATCACCTTATATTGGCGGATAATGGTGCAGGTGCTGATCTGCCTGTTGCCGAAAAGAATAATGAAGAAGTTTATTCTTTTCTAAGGGGAGTAGCCGATAAATATGGAATAGGTTTTTGGAAACCTGGAGCAGGTATTATTCATCAGGTGATACTCGAGAATTATGCTTTCCCTGGGGGCTTTATGATTGGTACTGATTCGCATACTCCTAATGCCGGAGGCTTGAGTATGATTGCAATTGGAGTTGGCGGTGCCGATGCTGTGGATGTAATGACAGGCATGCCCTGGGAGTTGAAAATGCCAAAGGTCATAGGTGTAAAACTGACTGGAGAGCTACATGGCTGGGCTACGCCTAAGGATGTTATTCTCCGATTGGCCGGACTTCTTACTGTAAAGGGGGCTACAAACTCAATTATCGAATATTTTGGTGAGGGTGTTGATTCTATTTCTGCTACAGGGCGAGCGACTATCTGTAATATGGGGGCTGAAGTGGGTGCTACTACTTCTATTTTTCCACTTAGTAAAAACACACTTGACTATTTGTACGAAACGGGAAGAAGTGAAATTGCTGAGATGGCTTATAAATGTGTTGATTGCCTTTGTGCAGATTCGGAAGTAATTGCCAATCCTGAAAAATATTATGATCAACTTATTGAAATAGATCTTTCATCTTTGGAACCACACTTGAACGGCCCGTTTACACCCGATGCTGCGCATGCCCTATCTTCTTTGGCTGCTGATGTCGAGAAATATGGCTACCCAGAGAAAGTGGAAGTGGGATTGATAGGTTCTTGTACTAATTCATCTTATCAAGATTTGAGCCGTGCAGCGTCTTTAGCCCGTCAAGCTGTAGCTAAACATCTGAAAGTACAGACTCCGTTGTATATTAATCCGGGTTCGGAGCAAATAAGGTACACAGCAGAGCGGGATGGTATCATTGCAGACTTTGAGCGGATAGGAGCTATTGTGATGGCAAATGCTTGTGGCCCTTGTATAGGTCAGTGGAGAAGGCATACGGATGATAACACTCGTAAAAATACGATTGTTACTTCGTTTAATCGTAATTTTGCGAAGCGAGCCGATGGGAATCCGAATACTTATGCATTTGTATCTTCTCCCGAAATGGTTATGGCTTTGGCAATAGCTGGGAAGTTGACATTCAATCCTCTTACCGATACGTTATTAAATATGAACGGAGAGGAAGTTAAGTTGGATCCTCCTGAAGGTGATGTTTTCCCCCCTCTAAAATTTGAAGTGAAGGATAATGGATACTGTCCTCCCACCGGTCATACTAAAACGATACAGATTAATCAATCTTCCGAACGATTGCAGAAACTTGAACCTTTTAAAAAATGGGATGGGCAAGATTTTATTGAGTTACCACTTCTGATTCAGACAAAAGGGAAATGTACTACGGACCATATATCAATGGCCGGCCCATGGCTTCGTTTTAGAGGACATTTGGAAAATATATCCCAAAATCTGTTGATGGGAGCAACCAATCGGTTCAATGGTAAGACCAATAGTGTTTTAAATCAACTTTCTGGTGTATATGCTCCTGTATCCGAAGTTGCAAAATATTATAAGGATAAAGGAATTTCTTCTATCGTTGTTGCTGAAGAGAATTATGGAGAGGGTTCTTCGAGAGAGCATGCGGCGATGGAACCGAGATTTTTGAATGTAAAGGTGGTCTTAGCTAAATCTTTTGCGCGTATTCATGAAACAAATTTGAAAAAACAGGGAATATTGGCTTTGACTTTTGTCGACAAATCTGACTATGATAAAGTACGTGAAGATGATAAGATATCTATCATGGGTCTCGTAGGATTCGTTCCTGGTTCATTGCTTACTGTTGTATTGCATCATAAGGATGGTTCATCCGATCAGTTCAAAGTTAGACATACGTATAATACTCAGCAGATAGAATGGTTTAAGGCCGGTTCTGCATTAAATATAAAAAAGTGAAATGGGTAAAATTAGAAAGTTAAATGGTAAATTGATTGTTCCGGATAATGTCACTATTCCCTATATCGAGGGAGATGGTGTAGGAGCTGAGATAACTTCTGTTTGTCACAGGGTTGTAGACAAAGCGGTATATAAAGTATATTCAGGGAAGAGGCAGATTGAATGGAAAGAAGTGCTTGCAGGAGGCAAAGCATATCAATTGACGGGAGAATGGTTACCTCAAGCTACGTTGGGTGCTTTTCGTGATTATCTGGTGGGAATTAAAGGACCCCTTACGACACCGATTGGTGGAGGAATTCGTTCTTTGAATGTTGTTTTGCGGCAGACACTTGATCTGTTTGTGTGTCTTCGTCCGGTAAGATGGTTTGAAGGAGTTGCTTCACCTCTAAAGGACCCACAGAAAGTGGACATGACTATCTTTAGAGAAAATACGGAGGATATTTATGCCGGAATTGAGTGGAAATCGGGGACTCCCGAAGTGGAAAAGGTGCTGAGGTTCCTGATAGATGAGATGCATGTATCAAATATACGTTTTCCACAGACATCTTCTTTGGGCGTCAAACCTGTTTCTGTCGAAGGTAGTGAGCGTTTAGTGCGTGCGGCAATAGAGTATGCTCTTTTGAATCATAAACCTAGTGTTACGTTGGTGCATAAGGGGAATATTATGAAATTCACGGAAGGAGGATTTAAATTGTGGGGATATGCTTTGGCCGAGCGTGAATTTAGCGAACAGGTATTCACTATGATGCAATATGATGCCATTAAGAAAGAGCAGGGGAATGTAAAGGCAGATGAGGCTTTAAAAGAAGCTAAAGAGTCTGGTAAGGTTATTATAAAAGATTGTATATGCGATGCTTTCTTGCAAAATACATTGTTGTATCCGGAAGATTATTCGGTTATTGCTACGATGAATCTTAATGGAGATTACATTAGCGACCAGTTGGCAGCGATGGTCGGTGGTATAGGCATGGCGCCTGGTGCCAATATCAATTACGAAAATGGTTATGCGATATTTGAGGCTACGCATGGCACTGCACCTGATATTGCCGGAAAGAATATTGTTAATCCTTCTTCACTGTTGCTTTCTTCCGTGATGATGCTAAAATATATAGGTTGGAAAGAAGTGGGAGTGACCATCGAAAAGGCATTGGAGTCTTGTTTCTTAAAAGGAAAAGCGACTCGCGATATTGCTAGGTTTATGATAAATGGTGAGCCGTTAGGTACTGTGGAGTTTGGTGATGAAATAATGAAATCGTTAAATAGTATTATATAAAAGATAAGAGAATTATGAAAAAGGAATATCTGCTATTTAAATTGGCTGAATCGGCAAAACAATCAGGTAAAATTGATAATTCTCTTTTTACAAAATACAATGTAAAAAGAGGGTTACGCAATGAAGATGGTACAGGTGTCTTGGTCGGTTTGACTAAAATAGGTAATGTTATAGGTACTAAACGCTTGCCGGATGGGAGCATTCAATCTATTCCCGGTAAACTTTATTATCGTGGTTATGATGTTGAAGACTTAGTTGATGCGATTCTTGATGAAAAACGTTTTGGGTTTGAGGAGATTGCCTACCTATTGTTGTCCGGTCATTTGCCTGATAACGAGGAACTCACTTGCTTTAATCAAATTATTATTGATAATATGCCTTTGAGTCAAAAGATAAAGATGAATATCATAGATCTTGAAGGCGAGAATATTATGAATATCTTGGCTCGAAGTGTGCTCGAAATGTATAATTTCGACAGTAATCCCGAAGATACTTCGCGAGATAATCTTATTCGTCAGTCTGTCGAGCTTATTTCCAAATTTCCCACAATCATAGCATATGCTTACAATATATGGCGTCATAGTCAACTTGGACGTTCGCTGCATATTCGGCATCCTCAGGAGAATCTGTCTATTGCTCAAAACTTTCTGTTTATGTTGAAAAATAACTATACTGAGTTGGATGCTCGAACACTCGATCTGTTATTGATTCTTCAAGCGGAGCATGGTGGTGGTAATAATTCTACGTTTACAGTTCGTGTTACAAGTTCTACCGGCACCGATACGTATTCGTCCATAGCGGCTGGTATTGGTTCCTTGAAAGGGCCGTTGCATGGTGGGGCAAACATCGCAGTGGTGAAAATGCTTGAGCATCTCAAAAAATCTATTAAAGATTGGGGTAATGTAGATGAAATTGATAATTATCTGTTGCGTATTTTAAAGAAAGAAGTATATGATAAAAAAGGATTGATTTATGGTATTGGACATGCGGTCTATACATTATCAGATCCTCGTGCCGAATTATTGAAGAAATTGGCTGGTGAATTGGCAAAAGAAAAGGGGAGGGAAGAAGAGTACAACTTTTTGCGTCTTTTGGAGGATCGTGCTATTGTTACTCTTAAAAAGTTTAAAGGTAAGAATGCCAAAGATGTCTGTTCGAATGTAGATTTCTATTCAGGCTTTGTGTACGATATGATAGGATTGCCTATCGAAATTTACACCCCCTTGTTTGCAATGGCGCGTATTGTAGGTTGGAGTGCGCATCGGATAGAGGAATTGACTTTCGATGGTAAACGCATTATTCGTCCCGCATATATGAATGCTATAACAGACAAGAAAGATTATATATCTATCAAAAGTCGTTGAGATATTAAATCTTTGCTGCAAGATATTTCTAGCTATTATTTGAAAATCAGTGTGGTAAGATTGCTATCTACGAAGTTTTCATTGGCAACGTTTATTAGCTCTTCTGCTGTGAGTGCATCTATGCGATGACAAGCCTCATAGAGGGTATCGTAACGGTTAAAGTGAAGGAATGTTTTGGCTATATCAAGAATATTATTTTCATCATTCTCGGATGAGATGATAAGTTGTCCTATCAGCTGTTGTTTGGCTACAGATAGTTGCAAAGGACTTAACTTCTTTTCTCTCAACTTTTTGAGTTCTTGGTTTATCAAACGAATACAATGGCTTGTGTCTTCAGGATCCGATCCGAAGTAGATACAGAATTCTCCTGTATCAGTGTATCCGGTAAGGCTTGATTCTACCGTATAGACTAATCCGGATCGCTCTCTTAATGACAAATTGAGACGGTTGTTCATACCTGCTCCACCGAGGATGTTGTTTATCAAGTATAAACTTGCAGACTTAGGGTGGTATGCTTTGTAACCAGGGCAGCCGATGATGACGTGTGTTTGATGTGTGCCTCGATCTATTTCAATATATTCGGGGAGGTATTCTGCCGGAGCCGTTCTCACCATATTTGTATTGCATGAGGGAATATCTGAAGTGTACTTTTCAGCCAATCGAATGATCTTCTTTAAATCTTGATTGCCCGAAACAAATAATATCATGTTGTTGGGTTGATAATATCGCTGAACAAAAGAAAGCGCTTCGGCTGTTCCGAATCTGCGTATACTTTCCGTATTGCCCAATATGTTGTATCCCAACGGATGCCCTTTGAAGATGATATTTTCAAATTCATCGTATATCAGTTCGGTAGGGGTATCTTCATAAGATTGAATTTCATCCAATATGACTTCTGTCTCTTTCTTTATTTCGGCAGCTGGAAAAGTTGAATGAAAGACGATATCGCTTAACAATTCCAATGCGCGATCAAAGTACTCGTTTAATACTGTGGCATAGACTGTTGTGTCTTCTTTGTTGGTATAGGCATCAATATCACCGCCTACATTGCTTAGACGGTTAAGTATTTGAATTGCCTTACGCTTCTCCGTGCCTTTAAAGATGAGATGCTCTACGAAATGTGCAATGCCCGGTTCGTTGGTATTCTCATCTCGTGTTCCGGCATTGATGGCATACCCACAATAGGTTACTTTGGAATTGTTCGGACAGTAAATAATCCTTAGTCCGTTGTTCAACGAATATACTTGATGTATCTCCCTCTTTTCCTCTTTATATATATTGAATCTGACCATTTGTTGATTTTTGAACTACAAAATTACAAAAACCTATTGCAGTTTATAGAAAAATACTGATATTTGTATGAAAAATGAGAAAAAATGATTGATTCAATAAATGAGATTCTACAAAAAGAGGCTCAAGCCGTGTTGAATATTCCAATAACGGATGCTTACGAACAGGCTGTTGACTTGATAGTTGAGCAAGTGTATAATAAAGGTGGTAAATTGGTTACTTCGGGTATGGGGAAAGCCGGACAAATAGCAATGAATATTGCAACTACTTTTTGTTCGACGGGTATACCTGCTGTATTTCTTCATCCGAGTGAAGCTCAACATGGTGATTTAGGCATTCTTCAAACAAATGATTTGCTATTGCTTATTTCCAATTCGGGTAAAACCCGCGAAATAGTCGAATTGACGGAGTTGGCTCATACTCTTAATCCTGCATTGAAGTTTATTGTTATTACTGCCAATCCGGATAGTCCGCTTGCCAAAGAATCGGATGTTTGCATTAGCACCGGTAATCCGAAAGAGGTTTGTCCGTTGGGATTGACTCCTACCACTTCTACTACGATGATGACTGTTATTGGCGATATCTTGGTCGTCGAATCGATGAAAAAGACAGGTTTCACTATCGAAGATTATTCGAAACGTCATCATGGAGGCTATCTCGGCAAGAAATCGAGAGATTTGTGCAAATAACTTTCTTAACTTAAAATCTCTATAGTTAGCCTAATTAAGGCAAATATCCGATAGAATTCGAAAAGAATATCTATCTTTGCGAGGTGCTTCTGGGCTAATAGCCTATTATCGCACCAAGAATAGGAGAAGTATTCAATGATGAAGAAATTTTGGATTTATTTGTCTTTGGTTCCCGTTATCACTTCGTGCTCTCAGACTGCCCCCGATATTTTAGTGGCTTGTGAAGAGAATAATGTCGGTAATTGTGTTGTGAAATGGGAAACCTTGCCTTCGATACCCGGCAAGGTGAAAGTATATGCTTCTACTAACCCCGATGAAATTAGTGAAGACACTCCAATAGCAATTACAGATATCTCGAGTGGCTATCTTACCATTGTCACTAATAATCCATTGATGCGTTATTACTTCTTGATAGACTTTAATGGGAAGTATCGTTATAAGGTCGCTGCTCGCAATCTGAATATTGGAGGTATACAGAATTTCCGCGATTTAGGTGGCTATAGGGTTCGCAATGATAATAAAATCGTTCGGTGGGGAATGCTTTATCGTTCTGCTGATATAGACAATATGGACGAAGAGGCCATTCATGCTCTTCATAATTTGGGTATTCGAACAATTATCGACTTAAGAGATAAACGAGAAATTCGCGATCGTTCTCATGTGGAAAAAGAATTCAAAGTGGTGAATTTTCCAATAAAGGAAGACGAAATAGATAATTTGCTGCACAAAGTGCAGCAAAAAGAGATGATATGCGATACTGTCTCTCGCTTGGTCGAACAGAGCAATCGGAATATGGTGCAACAAAATATGGCTACATATCGTAAGATCTTTAACGTACTGCTCAATCCTAAAAATTATCCCGCTATTATTCATTGTTCGTCGGGCGAAAGTCGTACCGGTATTGTGTCGGCTTTGATACTTTCAGCTCTTGATGTAAATGATGATGAAATAATGGAAGATTATTGTTTGAGTAATAAATATTTTAATGTGACGGAATATTCCAAATTTGCTTATGATCTACCAGCCCAATACCAAGAGGCGGTGACGACTATTTTTTCCGCCAGACAAGATTTTCTCGATGCTGCTTTTGATCAAATACGGCAGATGTATGGTGATGTGGATAATTATCTACAGAAGGGAGTTGGACTTAGTAAATCAAAGATTCATAGATTAAGAAGTCTCTTATTGATAGATAATTAAATAATTATCCGTATCTTTGTCGCCAATTTAAGATACATATAATTAGTTGATGAAGAGTTTTGAAGAACTTTGCGTAGCTCCGGCCATTCGCAAAGCAATTGAAGAAATGGGATATGAGAGTCCCATGCCGGTCCAAGAAGAAGTAATTCCTTATTTATTGGGAGAGAATAACGACCTTGTGGCGTTGGCTCAAACAGGTACCGGCAAGACAGCCGCTTACGGTATTCCTCTTTTACAAAAGATAAATATTTCTGATCGTTATCCGCAGGCGTTAGTCCTTTGCCCTACTCGTGAACTTTGTTTGCAGATTGCCGACGATATGAGTAGCTATGCCAAATACTTGGATGGTTTGAAGGTTTTGCCTGTTTATGGAGGGTCGTCTATCGAAAGCCAGATACGTAGTTTGCGCCAGGGCGTTCATGTTGTTGTTGCTACTCCGGGAAGGCTTATCGATTTGATGGAGCGCAAGACCGTTTCGCTTGCCAATGTGGGGAATGTGGTTCTCGATGAGGCTGATGAAATGCTTAATATGGGATTTACAGAAAGCATCAATTCTATCCTTGCTCAGGTTCCGGATAATCGCAATACGCTTTTATTCTCTGCAACAATGAGTCAGGATATTGCTCGTATAGCCAAAAACTATCTACATGACGCAAAAGAGATAACTATTGGACGCCGTAATGAGAGTACGGCTAATGTGAAGCATGTGATGTATTTGGTTCATGCCAAAGACAAATATGCGGCTCTGAAAAGAATTGTCGATTATTATCCCGATATCTATGGTATTGTTTTCTGTCGTACCAAAATCGAGACACAAGAGATTGCCGATAAATTGATGCAAGAGGGATACAATGCTGATGCACTTCATGGAGATTTGTCGCAAGCCCAACGAGATGCTGTGATGCAGAAATTTCGTATTAAAAATCTCCAGTTGTTGGTTGCTACCGATGTTGCTGCCCGTGGTTTGGATGTAGAAAATTTAACTCACGTCATTAACTATGGTTTGCCAGATGATGTAGAAAATTATACTCATCGAAGTGGACGAACAGGACGTGCCGATAAAACCGGTACATCTATTGCTATTGTCAATCTTCGGGAAAAAGGAAAGATTCGGGCCATTGAGAAAGTTATCGGCAAACAGTTTGCTGTGGGAGTGATGCCTACCGGTAAACAAATATGCGAGAAACAGTTATTGAAAGTTATTGATGATCTCGAAAAAGTGAAGGTCAATGAAGAAGAAATTGTTTCTTATATGCCCGATGTTTATCGCAAGCTCGATTGGTTGAGCAAGGAAGATCTTATCAAACGATTGGTTTCGCACGAATTTAATCGCTTCTTAGATTATTATAAAGGTCACGACGAATTGGATATTCCTGTTGAACGGGGAGGAGATCGTGGAGGAAGAGATTCTTCGTTCCGCTCTCGTGGTAGAGAACGTTCGACGAAAGCAGAACCTGGTTTTACTCGTTTCTTTATTAATTTGGGCAAGATGGATAATTTCTATGCCAAAGAATTGATACAACTTGTGAATTCTAAGATTCGGGGCAAACGTATTGATATCGGTCGTATCGATTTGATGAAAAACTTTTCTTTCTTTGAGGTTGGCGAAAAACAAGCAGGGCTTATAACAAAGGCTCTTAACAAAACTCAATACAATGGGCGTCAGGTCGTTGTAGAAGAAGCCGATAAAGATAATACAGCTGATAATGGTTCTCATAGAGGAGGTTCCAGCTCTTTTGGTGATCGTAGAAGGAAAGATAAGCCTTCAAAGAAAAATGAATCCAAACAGTATCCTAAGGACGATTGGCGACAATTTTTTGATTCTAAACACGAAGCTAGAGAAGGTCGAAAAGAAAAAAAGAATAGAGATAAATAGCTTTCTAAAGTCCCGTATTTAGTCATTTGTACAATAAATGATCATTTTATAGGGGCGAGAAGAATATTTAAATAACTAATAAAAACACCTTGAAGCGATGTTTGTCTGCTATAGACATTTTATACATTACTTCAAGGTGTTTTTATTAGTTATTGGTTAAACGCATCCATTGCAACTGTAGGTTTTCCTGAGTTATCGAAAGCGCAAAGCGAGTATTTGCTCCATTTGGCGTAGCCTTCGGGTTCCCAGTAAAACACACCCAAGCATTTTGTAATACCGACTTCTTTTGTCTTGTGGATGATACTACTTAAAAAATAGTTTGCAGTTACTGCATCATCCCAAGGCATGCCTATCTCAGAAATCATAACTGGAGTGGAATAGGTTTTTGTCAGATATTCGATATTCTCCATGCATTTACTAATGAACTTATTGCATGTACCTTTTCGGTCTTGTTCAAAGCCTTCGTAATAAGACGGGTAGAGCGACATGCCTATCACATCCCATTTGCCGCCATTCGATTTTAATCGGCTAAAAAAACGGCTGAATTGTTCTTTGTTATATCCATTATCAATGTGTACAATGACTTTTGCCTTTGGAAAAACAGCTTTTACCGCATTGTATCCGGTGTTGCTCAATGCTGCATAATTGTCAAAATGGTTAGGTTTATTCTCCTTATTTTCATCCCAAAGCCATACGCCGCCATCAGGCCAAAGCATACCATTGGTCGTTTCATTTCCTACTTGTACCCATTCTGGTGCAATGTTATTTCGTTTTAAAAGGAGTAATATTTCTTTCGTATGATTGGCTACTGCCTGTTTCAGCTCTTGCATATTATAGCTTTTCCAAGCAGCCGGTTTGTTTTGTTTGCCCGGATCGGCCCACCAATCACTATAATGAAAGTCTATCATGATTCTCATACCAAGCTTCTTTGCTCGTAGTGCCTTAGCCAAAAGATCTTGCTTTCCACACCATCCGTCTTTGGGATTGACCCATACGCGCAAACGAATAGCATTCATTCCCATTGACTTGAGCTATGCCATACATTCCATTTGCTTCCCTTCTGCATTATAAAATTTGGCTCCTTCTTTTTCCATTTGTGTAATCCAACCTACATCCGCCCCTTTGGCAAAAGTTGTAGAATGCTTTTTAGGATTGTTTTCAGTAGAGTGATTGTCGGCATTCTGATACTGAATAATAGTCATTAATGTCAAACTAGTGAGTAAAATAAATTTTGAAAAAGGTTTCATGTCCTTAAAGTTTGTTGTGTTTAAAAGAATGGATAAAGATAGTGAAAAAGAAGAAGATGGCGGTTCTGATTGATTCTTTTTTTATCTGAACTCATCTTTCAGAATACTACAAACTACGATTTGCAGTATTGACTCAGCGCTTAATTGTAAACCGACTTAGGGCTGATTACAACTCAATAACGAGTGATTGCCGAGGAGTCATTGTCAATTTGTTTGCAAGTATAATGTTTGTCTCTGTCAGTACTTCGCGCCCTTCATTCTTTTCACCTAGAATTTCTTTATATCTCTCTATAGGTACGGAAGCCTCTTTGTCTGTGCCATTGAGAATAACCAATACCGTTTTACCATTATACTGTCTTGCATAGGCATAGATGCCTTTTTCCGGGATAAACTGTATCATTTTACCTTTCGATATTACTTCGTTGCCTTGACGCCAATGAAGCAGTCTGCGGAAAAAGTTGTAGCACTCGTTTTGTTTTGCAGTTCTGTTTTCTTGTTTGAAGGCATCTTCTTTATCACCGATCCATCCTCCTGGAAAATCTTTCCGAACATATCCGTCTGTTACAGTCTTTACGCCATTCATCATTATTTCGGAACCGTAATATAATTGTGGAATGCGATGGGTGGTCAGAAGTAGTGTCGCTGCTTGTTCCAACAGGGGGAGGTTGTCGCCTTCGCCCAAAAATCGGTCAGAGTCGTGATTCTCAAGAAAAGCAAGTATAGAGTTGTTGTTGGCATAAAGGAAGTCATAAACAAAATTGTTGTATATTCTTTCTAGCCCTTGTCCATATTCATCGCTTTGTTCATTCTTTGCTTTGTTTATGTTGACCATGAAGCTGAAATCCATTACCGTTTTCAAATTGCTATTGCGAGGGGCCGATAGTTTAGAGTCTTTTTGCCACCATGCTGTATATGCAGGCTCGGAACCCCATGTTTCACCTACGGTGTTAAAGTTTGGATATTCATCGTTTATTTCTTTCTGCCAATTACTCATAGCATCATAATCGGCATAAGGATAGGTGTCCATCCGGATGCCGTCAATATCGGCATATTCTATCCACCACATACTATTTTGAACCAAATATTTGTAAACATGAGGGTTGCGTTGATTCAAATCCGGCATGGAGGGCACAAACCATCCGTTAATCATTTTGTCATAGTCGTACTTAGAAGCATAAGGATCGACATGAGGGGTCAGTCGGCCGGATGTTTGTACGAAATGATTCTTGTAATCGGGATAGTTGAACCAATCTTTTGAGGGCATATCCTTAATCCATTGGTGTTCCGAACCACAATGATTGAACACCATGTCCATGATAACTTTCAGTCCGTGTTGGTGGGCGTCTTTTATCAGATTGCAATATTCTTCGTTGCTACCAAGACGGCGGTCTATCTTGTAATAGTCTGTGGTGGCATATCCATGGTAAGACCCGCCTTCCATGTTGTTCTCTAATACGGGGGTGAACCACAATGCTGTAACTCCTAGATCGTTGAAATAATTCAGATGCTGCTCTATGCCGGCAAGATCTCCTCCATGTCGGCTATTCGGATCGTTTCGGTCTAATTTATATGGCGACATGTTCTTTGCTATATCGTTTTTAGGATTTCCGTTAGCAAATCTATCTGGCATGAGCAGATAGAGCACATCAGACATATCAAATCCTTTGTGCTCGGCTCCTGTTTTTTCTCTTTTTTTAAATTCGTATTCAGCTACAAAAGACTTGTTCTCTTGCTTAAAGTATAACTTCATCTTACCCGGTTTCAATATTTTATCCAAGTGGAGGTATATCAGTAAATAGTTGTTACTTTCCAACCGGACGATGCTGTCGACCTTCACTCCTGGGTAGCTTATGCTAACTTCTGCTTTTGAAATATTTTTTCCATAAACCATTAGTTGAAGTTGTGGGATGTTCATCTCTGTAAACCAACAAGGAGGATCTATTTTATTAATATTTCCAGCAACTGCATTCAATGACAATAGTGTTAATATGATATATATAATCTTTTTCATACTTTTAAATTATTCCGATAAATAATATAGATGTTTTTTGATAAGATACAATGAGCACATTTATTGAAAAGAGGTGTAAACTTTGAATTCGTGCGCAGGTAAAGTGATCGACTGAGTGGATGATGTAACGGTGATGGTTGTGTTGTTGAAATAGTCGTACCATGTTCCGGTCTGTCCAAAATTTACCGCAGTAGAAATAGAATTGGCCGTAAAATTGCCTACTACAATAAGGCGTTTGCCATTTGATGCCTGAAGTGATATGCTTCGACCTTGACTCCAATAACTTTCAGTGACATTCCAGTTTTGGAAAGCCGATTGGCTGAATAGTTCAGGATTCGAATTGCGTAATGACAATAATTTGCTATAAGTATCGTATAGCCCTTTTCGTTCTGCTACATTGTAATAATCCCATCTTACCGGCTTTGGATTAGTGCGGTAATTATCGCTTGTGGTCGTACCGGTATAATCGCTATTTATTGAATAGTCGTATCCTAGTTCACCGAATTGCCAGATCATTTTCGGTCCCGAAACGGTGAGAAAGAATGCCGCATTTGTGCCAAGTTGTTTCATTCTATCAGAAATATCTGTTTTCAAAGTTCCCGATCCCCATTGGGTTTGTTTATATCCCATGCGTTCTTCATCATGGCTTTCCATATATCCTATCCAGCTGTTGGGCGGCATCGTAGTGTTCCATGTAGTAAGATCTGCAAACGAGCTTTGATCCTGATACCCCATTGCTGTTTGACAATATGCATTATTTAATTTGCGCCAACATTTGATGCCGGCATCACCTAGAGCAGCTTCTTCCGGTTGAACACAGAAGTGCTCGCATATCATCACTGCATTGGCATTTGTTTCGTGAATTGCCGAGTAATAGTCTTTCAGGATGGCAATACGCGAGGCGTCATAATTACTGGCCGTTGACTCCGTACTTGCTTGATTCGTAAAACCTTTTGTGAAGTCGAAACGAAATCCGTCGATTTTGTATTCGGTAAGCAAATATTTTAAGCTTCGTTTGATATATGCTCTTGTAAGAGTAGATTCGTGGTTGAAGTCGTTATAATAAGAATAGGGGTGTGGTGCCGTTACATTAAAATACGGATTGTTTGATGCCGGCCGATTGTTTGTTGCATCCCAATAAAGTTTGGCAAGCGGACAATTGCCTGTGGCATGGTTGTATACGACATCGAGCAGTACACCCATACCACGCTGATGGCAGGCATCGATAAATTCTTTGTACATAGTGTTTGTTCCATACGTTTTATCCATTGCGAAATAGAAACAAGGATTATAACCCCAACTATTGTTTCCATCAAATTCTTGAACCGGCATCAACTCTATAGCGTTTACCCCCAATGATTTTATATAGTCAAGTTTCTTAATGGCTTCTGCCAGATTGCCCGAACCTTCTGTCCCTGTATTTGTGAAATCGCGGAGCAATACTTCATATATCACCATATTGTCACTGTTGTCTATCGAGAAATTGTTGGTGTTCCAACTATAGCTTGGCTCGTTTATTTGGAATACTGATGCAATGCCAATTGCTCCAGATGGGTAGGTCTTATTGTCGGTATAAACGTTCGACGGAATATATGGATCGTTGTCGGGATCTAGAATTTTGTGGCAATAGGGATCGCCCAAACGCGTCATTGTCCCGTCCGAATTCCATACGCAATATTGAAAGGCGTACTCTTTTGATGCATCAAGTCCGGTTAGTGTAATCCACCAACATCCTGCATCATTATCGCGATACATCTGGCTTGATGTTGTATTGCTCAATGTCCAATTGTTGAAGTCTCCCACTACGTGAACATAATTTTTGTGTGCTCCTGAAGTATCTTTATCATAAAGCACAAGGGTGACGCTAGTCTTATCGCTCCCTATATTAATGCCGTATTGCAGTCCTGACGGCATGGCCTTTTCTGCGATTGCGGCAGGTTGGAAACTCTTGTATTTTTCATCTATTACCGAAACAAAAGAATCATTATCTATGCCTTTCTTTGTACCATCACTACTTCTAATTACGATACCGAGTTTGTTGACTGGTGTTGAACCCGACGAAAACCAGTTGCGGATAGAAGGCGCAAGCGTGATGCTCCATTGGTTGTCGGCATCTTTGGTCATTTTGCATTTGTCGATGTTGGTGCTCCACGATGCGGGAACAAATACCCAAGTACCTTCCGATATGACTCCTGTATGGATGTAAACATCGCCCGAATAGCCATAAAGTGCCGATGAAGCGGGAGCTTTGAAAGTAATCTTTAAAGGTTCGTCTGCATTTGGAGAAGATGGTGAGTAATTTAGTCCGTCGTATATTTTTTCTTCTTCGGGACTATTATTGGATGAGGAACAAGCAGCTCCCAACCAAAGGGTAAACAGCAGTATAAATAATTTGCTCAGTTGTTTCATGGCTGTCTCTTTTGTCGTTTTATGTTAATTGATAATGCCTGAAAAGCAATACATCTTAAGTATATTGTATGCCTTTCAGGACATTATTTGATTAGTACTATACCTATTGAGAACTTATATTGATTAATCTAATGAAATCAATTGATAGGTTATTTTGTCGGGATTGTTTAAGTCAACAATGACACGATATTTGCCGGCCTTAACAGAAATATTGTCACCACCTACTTTTAGAACTCCGTTACTACCACCCCAATTCAGCGTCCAATCTTTATCGGCACGGAATTTCATATTACCGTCTGAAAAAGACACATCAACACTGAAACGTTGTTTAGTAACGTCATAACTCATGATTACGTCATTAGTTGTATCCCAGCCTCCTACTGCATCTCCAATGATAGAAAGCGTATTGAATGAGAAATTGTTTTTTAATATTAATGATGAGGTATCGTATGTAAAATTATAGAATTCTTTGGAAAAGTTTTTGATATTTCCACTATTACCACCAGCTATGAGTTGAATGGATGAGGCTTCCGGACTTGTCGTTGTTGTGCTGCCTGAACCCCAGTTTAAATTATCTTGCCAATCGGCGATGCCCGTAATCTTGAATCCATTAGAAGCTTTAGAACCAAAGTCTATTAGTCCACTATAAATAGTATTGCTTTCAAAACTATATAGAAAGAGGTCTTTAGTATGATCCCAACCATTAAAATCACCAATAATATAAACCTTCGGATAATTGATATCCATATCATAAGGAGTCACTTGAGTAGAAACTGTGGCTGAGGTTAAGGTGCTGATCTTTGAAACATTTCCAGAAAGACCTGTGGCGTTTGCCAATATTCTAAAATACATTTTTGTTGCAGTTCCTGGTAGGATACCTTTATTGATAAGGATAGAATTGATGTCTTTTGTAACAACCGGAATAGAGGTATCTGTTGAAGTTCCAAGATCATAAGTTTTAGCAAAGTCTTCTGTTAAAGATGTCTGTAGAGTGTAAGAGGTTGCCAGTTTGAGCCCCCAGTTGGCTGCTGTATAAGTGAAAGTCTCAAAAGTCTTATCTGCATCAGTTTGTGCAAGTGTATAGGCATTGCTTAATGCAGTTAGAGTAGGAGCACTCGCAGTTGTCGAGTCGTATTTTGGATTCTCTTTGTCGTCAGAGCATGCTGTGACAGCTAGAATTCCTATCAATGCAAATAATAAATATTTAATATTTTTCATACGAATCATTCTTTTAAAGGTTAATAACCCGAATTTTGTTTCAAGTTGCTATTGGAATTGATATCACTTGATGGAATAGGATAGAGATTGTATTTGTCATTCACTCCGTTACCGGCTTGTGTACCGCCTTTCCATGACCAAACATAGTCGCTTGTTGTGAGTTTGCCGAAACGTATCAAGTCTGACCGACGATGACATTCCCAAGCAAGTTCTCTAGCACGTTCGTCAAGAATATCATCCGCCGTGATAGAAGATTCGTCGGATACACCGGCACGTTCTCTTACTTTGTTGAAATAGTCCAGACCTGTTGAGCCGTTTATGTTAACCGACACACCACCCACCGTCTGACATTCGGCAAGCATTAGGTATACATCAGCCAAGCGGAACATCGGGAAATCTGCATTACAGAAGTTTCCTTGTGCACCTCCGGTACCCGCATCGGTCAGATTAGTAAACTTCGGAAAAGCATATCCATCGGTAAATGTGCTGAGATCGGCAATTTCTTTTTTCTGTCCGTCAGTATAGAATGTTGCCCGTATATCTCCACTTTCGAATTTGTCTACAAATTCTGGTGTAACTCGGAGACCACCCCATCCGGATGCTGTAAGCCCATAGTCTGCCGGTTTCATACTGCCTCCTATTGCTGCTAATGTCAAATAGGTTGTGCCGCCATAGGCTTGAGTATTGTATTCGTCTTGATAAACACTGAATATTATTTCATCGTCCAGTCGTTTGTCATTGTCGCCGTTGAATAAATGTTTGAACACAGGGTCTAAGGTATATCCTAAATTGATAATTTTCGAACAATAATCAGCGCATTTATCATAAGCTGCTGTTCCGGTATAGACTTTAGCATTCAAATAAAGTTTTGCCATTATCATGTAGGCCATACCTTTGCCACAACGGTAATGTTCTGGTTTGTCGGGCAGGTTATTCATGAAATCGGGAATCTCTGTTTCCGTCAGCCATTTAAATAAGTCGGCACGCATAATCTGTTTGGGGTTTGCTCCTCCTACTGTAGATTCATCAGTAACATAAGGTACATTGCCAAACATGTCAATGGCGTGATAATAGCTTAATGCACGTAAACAACGAGCTTCGGCCAAGTATCGTGTCATGTTGTCTGACTTGATGGTTGATGCTTTGATCTGTCGGATCACTTCGTTGCAAAGTGCTATCTGGTAAAATAATCGGCCATACATGGCACCTACGAAAACGTCGGAGGTAGACCATGCTAATTTGTGGAGGTCTTTAACCGTCTGGTCATTCCAACCGATAACTGCTTCGTCGGTAGGAAGCTCGTTTAAGTTGTAAAGAGCACGCAAGTATTGTCCGAAACCTCCGTCAATTCCAGAAATATCAAGACTACCGCTTGAGCCGTCAGGCGAACTTACTGCCAATCCGGCATAGCATTTTGCTAGAAGTTGGTTATATGCACTTTCTGAAGTGAGCACTTTATTTGGGGTACTCAGATTAGGGTCGATAGGGGTCACGTTCAGATCGCTGGTACAGCCTGTAAATGATAATCCGGCTGCAAAGAAAGCGATGATACTGAATATTTTCTTATATAATTTCATGATATTCAATGTTTAAAAGTTAAAACTTGCACCTAGTAAGATCGTTTTTGGACGAGGATACATATTATTGTCTATACCACCGTTAACTTCTGGATCAAGCCCTTTGTATTTAGTGATTGTAAATACATTCTGAGCAGTTGCATTCACTCTTGCCCACTTAGATATTTGGTAAGCTAACGTTACTCTGTCCAATTTCAAGAATGAAGCATTCTTTATATAATAATCTGATAGGTATTGAGCTTGGTCGAAATTGGAAGCGGTTGCAGATTTCAGACGGTTGGCGATAAAACCATTGGTCCACATATCTGCTTTCATTTCATAATTTGATGCAACGTTGTTGTATATGTAATTGCCGAGGCTCGCACGTGCTGATGCCGATATTGTCCATTTCTTATAAGATAGGGTTGTGTTGAATCCTAAGAATACATCGGGAGCCGGCTTTTTGTAAATGTACTTATCTTTATCGTTAATTTGTCCATCACCGTTACGGTCTACATAAGCACCTTCTATAGGATTACCCTTAGTATCGTATACTTGTTGATAAACATAGAACGAGCTGGTAGCGTATCCTACTTTATGAAGTTGTACGTTGTTGCCTACACCACCGCTAATACCACCAGTTGCAACGCCAAGGTAGTCGGGGTTGTCGCTAGAAGTCAACTTGGTAATTTTGTTTTTATTCCAAGAGAGGTTGAAACCTAAATCCCAGTTCCAACTTTTTGATTGTACCGGAACGGCATTGATAGAAAATTCAAAACCTGTATTTTTAAGGTCGCCGACATTCATTGTAACGTAGTTTGACAAGTTGGTACCTGCCGAAATAGGTACATAGTTAATAAGGTCTTTTGTCTTGCGAACATAGAAATCAATACTACCATTGATGCGATCATTGAGGAATCCATAATCTAAACCGAGGTTATAGGTAGTTGTCGATTCCCATTTTAAGTTCGAAACATAAGCATTTGGAGTAATTGGTACAACCGTCGAACTACCTAACATGTAGTAACTTCCCATTTGATTATTATGATACGTGGCGAAAGAAGGATAATCTCCTGCATTTAGGTCTTGTTGACCAGTGACACCATAGCCGATACGAAGTTTAAGGTTAGATATGGCTCTTATATTTTTTAGAAAAGATTCTTCTGTCATACGCCAAGCTAAAGCAGCAGAAGGAAATAGTCCCCATTTGTTGTTCTGGAAACGTGAAGTTCCGTCGTCGCGCAAAGTAAACGTGAACAAATAGCGATCCATGAGGCTATAATTGAAACGCCCGTAGAAAGATACTAAATAACTTTCTGTTTTGAAAGGACTGTTCGATAATACAGAGGTCCTATCGTTCTGCTTTACAGACTTGCTGTTTGTTTGGTTGTAAAAGTGTTGCCAAGAATAACCGGCCATTACATCAAATTTGCTTGCAATTTCCTTGCACTCTTTCACATAATTCAGATAAAATTCCAATGACTGATCGCGCCGCGTCTGACTATAGTCTGTATGGAGACCTGATCCGTTTTGAATTTTGTCATGCCATGTCATTTCGCATCCTTCGGGTGTGTCGACAGTGCCATCACTAGTCGAAAAGTCTAACCCTAAGTTTAAGTTCGCCCGGAGTCCGGGTACATAGAAAAACTTATAATCGAACTGCGCATTACCGACGAAACGTTTAACAGTAGATTTATCATCTTTCTGCTCCAACATTGCAACAGGATTTTGTGTAGCCATTGTGTTTATACCTCCTGCGCTGTTTCTCCATATACGGTATCCTTGCAGACCGTTTGAGGTGGTATCATAGATGCCTTGTGTAGGATCGTAGCTGATAGCAGCCCCAATAGCTCCTGTATCTGCAAATCTATTCTTTGCATAAATACCTTTTGCGTTTAGATTTAAAGTCAGATGTTTGTCAAAAAACTCCGGAGAAAGGTTCAGAGCTAATGTGGAACGTTTCATGTTTGACGTTTTTAAAACGCCATTGTCGTCCAGGTAACCTATAGATAGACGATAAGGCATGCTATTGAATAAATCACCGTTTCCGTTTACGCCTCCTGCTACACTCGCATTGATTTCTTCGGTCATCGCAGTACGATATATTTTATTTTGCCAATCGGTATCGGACGATCCAAGTGCTGCTTGTGCTGCAGTTGCATCAATATTGGGATGAGCCGTTAAGTATTCGTTCAAAAAGTTTTTCAGCTCAGAAGCATTCATTACATCAACTTTCTTGCTTACCCAATTTGTAGATCCGGTCATGTCGACACTTATTTTGGGTGTGCCGCTTGAACCTTTTTTGGTAGTAATCACAATGACACCATTAGATGCTCGCGAGCCATAAATAGCTGTTGCAGAAGCATCTTTCAGTACAGAGAATGATTCAATATCATTTGGGTTAATGGTAGATAAAACATCAGACATTCCCGAGATGCCGGTGCTACTAATAGGCAGACCATCAATAACAATTAACGGATCATTAGATGCTTTTAAAGAAGATCCGCCACGAATACGAATAGTGGAACCACTGCCAGGAGCACCACCGTTATTTACGATTTGTACACCAGGAGTTTTACCTTGCAACATGTCTGCCGGCGTTGTAATGAGACCTTTGTTAAGTTGGTCGGCCTTAACCGATACAACTGACCCTGTTGCATCACTCTTTTTTACGGTACCGTAACCAATGACTACGATGTCGTTCAAAATTTTGGAATCGTCTTGTAGAGTGATTACCATATTTTGAGACACTCTTATTGTCATTGTTTTATAGCCTACGAAAGAGATAGTAAGCATGCCTTCTCTTTCAGCTCTAACACTAAAATTACCATTAATATCGGTAATAGTACCATTTTTAGTATTCCCTACAGGAATAACATTTGCGCCAATGATTGGTTCGCCGGCTGTGTCTTTCACTTGTCCTTTGACTGTTATTTGGGCTCACCGGTAAAATCTAGGGGGAGTATGTTTAAGCATAAATAGTAATAAGTCTAAAGAGAAAGAACTTGATGTCATTCACTCCTCTGAGTTGTGCTCTAAATGCTTTGACTTTAGCATTGAATGCTTCAGCAAAAGCATTAGTAGATCGGTTGACAAAGAAGTTTAGCACTTCGTTGTAATGTTCGTAGATTGTAGCGGATATAACATTGAAGCTTCTGAATTTTGATAGATCCACTTTGTTATACCATCTGGCAAGAGCCAATCTGGCTCCATCTTTAGTCGAGTTCTTTGCAAATATCATCCTTAAAGAATGGGCGAGTGAATAAGCCTCTCTTAAGTCAGGATATTGTGCAAATAGTATTTTAGCTCTTTCTTTCTGTTTCTCTGTCCATTTGTTACATGATTTGTATAACAGATATCTGCTACGAGCAAGCAATTGTTTCTTAGTATCTCCATTACTGAAAACAAGAGGCTTGTATTCTTCTTTCCTCCATCTGGCATCCTCCATCTCATCCGTCTCTTCTTGGATGGCATCCCATCGATGCTTTATGCGTATCTCCTGAATTGCCTCACAAGCAAGTTTCTGTACATGGAAGCGATCTATTACTCTGATGGCTGATGGAAAGCAGGAGCGTATGATTTTATTCATACTGTTGGACATATCCATCGTAACCTCTTTCACTTCTTTTCTTTTGGTGTTGGGTATTCTTTTTAACACAGCGATAATATCTTCTGAACGGACACCTTTGGCTATCGCTATAATGGTACCTTTTCTTCCACGACTTTTACGGTTGGTGACCAACGTATACAGGTCGCCATTACTCATCGACGTCTCATCTATGCAAATGCTGGGACCTATATTATCCGGAAAGACCAACCAGTCTTCAGCATGACCTTTATCCAACCAAGTACGGTAGTCGCTCAAATGATCCTTGTATTGTCGTTCAAACTGATCTCCGTCTATATGATAGTATGGTTCAAGAGAGCGGGCCGTAATCGGGTATTTCTCCAAGCAACCCTTTTAAAAAAGCCGCGAACTCTTTCGAGTGGCGGGTTCCTTCTGCGACCAAATCAAAGCGGTTTGAAACATATTTGCCGTTTGTCTTATCGAGCCATTTGCGACGGCGTACCTTAAAAGTAACCTTCTTGTCTCGTATCGGAAAGTCACGGATATCGACGGCTTGTTGAAAACCTTTCGATTCATATTCATGTCCGGAACTTGTAGATGGGGGGTTATCAAATTCATCCAAACTGATAAAAACTCTGTCTGAAGTAGATTCTACCTTAGTTATCTTGAAGTAAGTTATTAACTCCGCAGGAAGCATTAAACGGACAATCTCTAATAAAAGCGAATTCTCTTGCATCTTTTTTTTCTTTTATAGTTGATGCAAAGGTAGAATTTAATTCATACTCCCCCAACTTTTACTGGTGAGCCGTTATTTGCTGTGCAAAAGCGCAGACAGTCAGTAAGAATCCTATGCAAGTCAGTAAGATTCGCCGCAAAAACTTTCTTTGTTCCATGTTTCAAATATTATTATGTTAACAATTAAGTGTTTTCACAGAATTGCAGATTTCAAAGAATCTATTAATTCTTGGTTTTCAAAATTACTCTTAAATCATATGGTACATTATTCCTGTTAGTGAAAAAGTAGATTACAATTTAGACATTTGTCGTTGATTAATAGGTCATTAAGTGATATTTTGAAACATGAAAAAGTAGTGTTGTTATTTGCTTTTAACAGCTTTGTAGATAAATATTTGTAGTTCGCATCCGATCTAATGGGGTTGAAATACGAGTGGGGGCAAAGGCGAATAAACCATTGAGGGCATCGGTTGAATGTGACTATAAGATCTTTAATCCAGGTCATCTATAAAAGTAAGAGGCTTCAATAGAACTTTCAAGCCTGCGGTATAAGCAGAATGTTCGTTTGCTAGTTTTCCCATTGGTTTCTTTTGATATTGATTCAAAACTACAAACCACAAAAACAGACGTATGTCGCAGCCGAAACTACCGTATGTTACTGCGGTAACTAACGGAAGTTATCCTGACAACTAACGTTAGTTTCGTCGACAACATCTGTTAGTTACCGCTGCGACATACGGTTGATTTTTTGCAAGGCAAAACAAGTGTACAGCCGCCGTTGTCGTATGTTAGTTTTTCCGGTGACGTCCTTAAGTTTTCGGAAAAACTAACATACGACAACATTTTTAGGAGCATATGACGTTTTGGAAGGACAAAGACAATACAGATTTGTTGAAGTCGTCGGTTCTTACTGATACTTAAAGATACCTCGTGTAGATATGTAAAACATCGTTTTTTCTATTTTAGTTACGAAAACGTTTCTGTCACCGTTACTGACTGTATATCAGACTTATACGCATACATGACGTCAAAAAGGGACACGAAAAGCATGTCTTCTCGCAGAGAATCAATGTGTTATGATTTCTCTCAATTGGGCCCTGATAATGGGCGATACAAGGGGGTGCTGAAAGTTGGCGTGCGAGAATTCTTTTTTATACCCCGTTTTCAGAAGTGAACATGGAGAACAAAACCGATACTATTTTAACCATACCGAAGTGATACTTTCAAATGCGCGGAATCGACACTGTGTTTCCCAAAAATGATAACGACGAACATAAAAATTCATAAGGACGAAAATAAATGTTTCTAGTTACAAACTTTTAGTTTCGTCCTTATGAATTTCTCCCTGTTTATCAACGAATTACATACAGTATGCCTATGTCGTAGCTCTGATTCGAGTTACATTCGAGCGATGAAACAATATCAAAAAGAGTGGTCTACAATGGTCTGTAGCTTAGGTTTGGATAAGAAAGTATCAGAATATCGGAGAATGTTCACTTTGGGATCTGTTATGAAAAATGATTGTATTCAAAGCATTTTATCGTTGCTTTCTTTTGCTGAAATGGGGTAGCATTCTAATTATTTACATGGAAATAAGACAACATATATGCGACTATTTATCGATTCTTTTTTTCTGCAATGCAACTCTATTTCCAACCTTTGTCACTTCAGTATGACACCATTATGCACTATCACACAGCATATTAATGATGCACCATATACAACGCCAGCGAAAATAGGTCTTGAAATCGGGCTAAGAGCACATTGTAGGAACGTTATTTCCGGTAGGGGTCTATTTAGACTCGATCTAAACAGTGGGCTACAGATAGTTGAGGGGCTGATTCATACATAGACGAGCGTACTCCATCTATTTTGAGCCTACTTACGGTAACCCCATATAAATTGTAAACGTTCGTATATCACGCCAGTAATGTTCAAACAAAAAGCTAATAATCTAATTAATAGATTATTAGCTTTTTGTTTGTGCGGCTAATAGGACTCGAACCTACACGTCTCACGACACCAGATCCTAAGTCTGGCGCGGCTACCAATTACGCCATAGCCGCAAACTGGTATTTTGACCGCTGCAAAGGTAGTAAATATATTGAAATGAACAAAAGGAATTTGGAAATATTCGTCGTGCCATTATCTATTGAGTAAATTGCGTGCTGTTTCGATAAGTGTATCTTTGCCTTGTGAGGCATCTTCGGCGCTGAGGCTTACATAAATATCGGGATCTATACCAAACTCTATTTGATTCATACTTTTATCGTAGTATGGGCTTGCTGAATAACGGACAGCCCAGCCATTTGGAAGTTCAGAACTGAAAGGCATACCGCCACCTCCTCCTGTTTTGTCTCCTAATATAGTGACAAGAGGTAAACAGTGCATGTTGTTGACAAAGTCGTTTGTGGCACTGAAGCAATGACGATTGGTGAGTATTATAACTTTCTTTTGCCATCTTATGCCATCAGAAGGATCAAGATAAATAGCGTATGGTTTGGAAAAATCGTTATGGCCGTTTCCTGTTTTATGTTGGACATAACCCGTCAGCACCTTTTTATCAGTAAAGTGAGAGGCTAGGGTAGAAGAGTTTGTCATCAGTCCTCCACCATTATTACGTACATCGATGATAATGCCATTGCAAATAGCCAGATAAGATAACATATCATTGATAATACCGTTACTGACCGATTCTGAGAAATCCCCATAATAGATATATCCGATGTTGTCTGAGAGTATTTTGTATTTTAGACCACCGGCTATATGATAATCTGTGCCAAGATAACGGTCTTTTATATTTTCATCAAAATTTTCCGGATAATCTTCATACCAACTCCAGTATCTAGCTGTGTTGCCTGTACTATAGAGATTTACATGCCCATCTTTAAGGGTTCCCAGCATATTGCCAAGTACTTCGAAAAGGGCATTGTCATCCATGTCAGAGGTAATGTATTTGCTATATACATTATGTACTGAATCCCAATCAATTTTTTTGTAATCGAAGAAGCAATACTTTTGGTCCATTATTTTCCAAAGCTGTTCAAAATTTCCTTCAGGAGTATCACTGTATTGCTTCTCACTTACGCAACTGCCGCAGATCAGTGTTAACACTATTAATAGTATAATGTAGAAAGATTTCTTTTTCATCTTATTGAATTAATATGCTTGTATGGATGCTGGGATTTTTTGGAGATCTTTGTTGCTTAGCTTGTATATTCGCTTAACAAAACCTATCATGAAGACATGTGAATAGCTATGTGTTTTGATGTTGTTGATATGTGATTGTTGTAGGTCGCCAAGGTAGGTGAGGCGTATTTGCTGTTGGCCGATTGGAATATCCAAGGATAGAAATTGTCGTAATGAAGGTTGCTGGTGTATCGAAGTCAGTTTTATCGTTCCGCTGTAATGCCCCAAAGAAAATATTTCATAATAAGATTCTCCCATTTCAGGGGAGAACATTACCCCCAATATAGGTGTATTAAGTTGGTAGCGTAATATAAGTATTTTCTTTTTGACATGAAAGCGCCATATTGCCATTGCCGAAGCATCGAGATTGATGTAAGCCCTTAATGAAGCAGGATTGTTGGAGTTTCGCAAATTGTAGATGAACCCCAAGTTAGTATCTCCGAGTCCGCCGGCAAGTAGTTTGAAATTATCGGATAGCTTGAATTGGTAATGTAATCCGTAGTTCCAGTTGACCATTCCCGCTAAAGTGTTATTGTTGTCTACTCTATTTTTGCCGAACGAGAAGTTTGCTTGCAAAAAGTTTTGCAGTGATACATTCCCTTTTCCTATATTAGTCATACGCATCGTCTCTCTTGATGTTCGGAAGTCGATGCCTTTATATTCTTGAGTCGAAAGATATGTGTCTAGAATATTAGAATATCCTATACCATATTGTACACAACGAACTGTCAATTGGTTAGTTCTTAACGAATCTAACTTCTGTGCTGAAAGAACTGTTGGCAAAAGCAATTCTATACAGAAAATGAGTGTTCGATATATGTCATGCTTCATTAACCTTTGGTTTATTAAAAGAGTTTACCTTGTCCGGTCAATTCGTCTATAATGTCATTGTCGCTTTTATCGTCATCTGAGTTTTCTTCTTCATCCGGTAATTCTTCCTCTTCCTCATTCTCTTCTTCTATAATTTCGGGTTGACGAATTGGCTCCAATTCATTAATTTCTGCAATTGTGAATGTAGTAAGTCTTTTGCCTTTGGCTTTGATACCTTTTATTCCTATAAAATCAGCAGCTTCAATCTCAAGAGGCGCACGAAAATCATCGCCTCCTCCAAATGTAACTTTTATACGCGGATAAACCTGAGAAGAAAGGATTACGGGCAAACTCTTTTGGTTTTCGCCTAAATAGTTTTGTTTCTTCGAAGAAGCTTCAAAGTGAAAACGCTTCAAATACGGATAATTTTGTTGATCTGCGTCATATAGTACAGCCGTCCATATCTTTTCTGAATCGAATTTCTCAAGGACAACCACATTGTCTTCGTAATGATTGCTCAACTCAAAGTCTGTTGTATAGTAAGTGCCGTCATTAAGAACTACTAATATCTGATCTTCTGCCTGGAATTCACCTAAGTATTTTCCACGTTCGTCGTAGTTTAATCGAAGCACATCTCTATCGAACCAGACTTTTCGTCCACCAAGGGTCGAGATGCCATGCGATTTGAGCGATACTCTTAGAACCGGATATTTCGTCAACGTGACCCCTCTGGCGCTTTTGCCTTTTATGCTGATTTCACTAAAGTCTCGTTCGAATATCAATTTGCGTGCACCACATCCAGGCTTTAGGGCTATTCTGATAATTTCGGCTTCCCCATTCGGATTAGCAGTGAAATAAATGATGCGCGACTCCGGATTGCCTTGGGTAATAACATATTCTTTGTCATGAATGATAGCTGTTACATTGAACCGTTTGATAAAGAGGTTCCCTTGTTTCCCATCTCGATATACCATATTGTAGATGGTTCGTATATCATTTTTCTTAAAGATATTGACGTATAGTATATTCTTACCCACAAATTTCTTATCGGCAACAGAAGTTACAATATAGCGTCCATCTTTAAAGAAAATGATGACATCGTCTATATCCGAACAGTTAGCAACGAATTCATCTTTTTTGAGTGAGGTGCCGATAAAACCTTCTTCACGATTGACGTATAGCTTCTCATTGGCTTCGACGACTTTTGCTGCTTCAATGACATCGAAATTGCGCAGTTCTGTTCGCCGAGGAAAGAATTTGCCATATTTCTTCTTTAATTTCTCGAACCAATCGCACGTATATTCTACAATATTGGCAAGATATTTGTCAACTTCAGCTAATTCGGCATTTAGCCGAGCGATATTCTCTTCTGCTTTATCACTGTTGAACTTGAGTATTCGAGCCATTTTTATTTCCATCAACTTCAGAATATCGTCTTTGGTTACTTCACGAATCATTTGCTGATAATATGGAGTCAGGCGATAGTCAATGTGCTCACAAGCCACATCCATTGTCTTGGCTTGCTCAAATTCTTTGTCTTTGTATATTCGTTCTTCAATAAATATTTTCTCTAAAGAAGCAAAATGGAGTGATTCGAGTATTTCTGAACGTTGTATTTGAAGTTCCTTGCGTAAGAGATCAAGCGTGGTATCAGTAGATTTCTTTAGAATATCACTTACGGTAAGAAAATAGGGGCGTTTGCTATCAATGACGCAACAATTTGGTGATATGCTTATTTCGCAATCGGTAAAAGCATATAGTGCGTCGATAGTTTTGTCTGACGAAGTTCCTGGAGTGAGATGAACTAATATCTCGACATTGGCAGCTGTATTGTCATCAACCTTACGAACCTTAATCTTCCCCTTGTCTACAGCTTTCAAGATAGAATCGATGACCGAGGTCGTAGTACAACCGTATGGAATTTCGGAAATGACTAGCGTTTTATTGTCAAGTTTACCTATTTTTGCTCTTACCTTGACCGAGCCTCCTCTCATTCCGTCATTGTATTTAGATACATCTATAGCACCACCTGTCTGGAAGTCGGGGAAAAGTTGAAATTCTTCATTATGCAAATAGCTTACGCAGGCATCGCATAATTCATTAAAGTTGTGGGGAAGGATCTTCGAAGAAAGTCCTACAGCAATACCTTCGACTCCTTGCTCTAGCAATAAAGGAAACTTGACAGGCAGTGATATCGGCTCTTTGTTTCGTCCGTCATACGATAGTTTCCAATCTGTAGTTTTGGGATTAAATACTACGTCTAGTGCAAATTTTGATAATCGAGCTTCAATATAACGAGGAGCAGCAGCTCTGTCGCCGGTAAGGATATTACCCCAGTTCCCTTGGTGGTCGATCAATAGATCCTTTTGTCCCAATTGAACGAGTGCGTCGCCAATAGAAGCATCACCATGGGGGTGGAATTGCATAGTATGTCCTACGATGTTTGCTACTTTATTGTATCGCCCATCATCCATTCTCCACATTGAATGTAGAATACGTCGTTGCACAGGTTTTAGCCCATCGTCAATGTCGGGAACAGCCCTTTCAAGAATAACATAAGACGCATAATCCAAAAACCAGCTCTCATACATTCCTGTAAGTTGGTGCTTGATATTGTCGTCATGCAAATCTGAAGGTTGATAATTGATGTGCTCCTCTTTTTCTTCTGTTATTTTCTCCTTATCTTTTTCTTCTTCGTCCATATTGTATAAAATCCCTATCTTCAATCAACAAATTAATTTTTCTACCTTAATTTTAAGGTTGTAATGGCAAAAATACTAATTTAATTCAAAAAAATCGTTTACTTTGCAGAATATTTGGTAATGAGTTGAAAAGTTGAAACTTATTACTGGCTTAATTTGATGTTCTAATTGATAAAAGCTAAAAAGATATGGCACAGGAAGATGTTTTTAAGAAATTGGTATCGCATTGTAAAGAGTATGGATTTATTTTTCCCTCGAGTGATATCTACGATGGATTGGCTGCTGTTTATGATTATGGTCAGATGGGCGCCGAGTTGAAAAATAATATTAAGAAATATTGGTGGGACAGTATGGTATTGTTGCATAGCAATGTTACCGGTATAGATTCTGCAATTTTTATGCATCCTACTATATGGAAGGCTTCCGGTCATGTCGATGCCTTTAACGATCCTTTGATAGACAATAAAGATTCAAAAAAACGCTATCGTGCTGATGTCCTTATCGAAGATCAGATAGCCAAATATGATGACAAGATAAATAAAGAAGTTAGCAAAGCGGCAAAACGTTTTGGTGACTCATTTGATGAAGAAAAATTCCGGGCAACTAATCCCCGCGTTATTGAACATCAGGAGAAACGTGATGCGTTGCATGAGCGTTATAAAAAAGCGATGAACGATAATGATCTTGAGAATCTAAAGCAAATTATTGTTGATGAGAAAATTGTCGATCCCGTATCAGGAACAGATCATTGGACGGATGTTCGTCAGTTTAATTTGATGTTCTCTACTGAAATGGGTTCTACTGCCGATGGTGCGATGAAAGTATATCTTCGCCCTGAAACGGCTCAAGGTATTTTTGTGAATTTTCTTAATGTTCAGAAAACCGGTCGTATGAAGATACCTTTTGGTATCGCTCAGATAGGTAAAGCCTTTCGTAATGAGATTGTGGCTCGTCAGTTTATCTTTCGCATGAGAGAATTCGAGCAGATGGAGATGGAGTTCTTCTGCCGTCCCGGTGAAGAAATGAAATGGTTCGAAATGTGGAAAGCTACCCGTATAAAATGGCATAAAGCGTTGGGCTTTGGTGACGATCATTATCGTTTCCATGATCATGAGAAGTTGGCTCATTATGCTAATGCTGCAACTGATATTGAATTCCTTATGCCTTTTGGTTTCAAAGAAGTTGAGGGTATACATTCTCGTACAGATTTTGACCTTTCCCAGCATGAAAAATATTGTGGCAAAAGCATTAAATACTATGATCCTGAACTAGGTGAATCTTATACTCCCTATTGTGTAGAAACATCTATCGGTTTGGATCGTATGTTCCTTAGCGTGATAAGTGCTTCGTATACGGAGGAGCAATTGGAGAAAGGCGAGACACGCGTTGTCTTAAAATTGCCTGCTGCACTTGCTCCAGTTAAACTTGCCGTTCTGCCATTAGTAAAGAAAGATGGTCTGCCAGAAGTAGCGCAGCATATTGTTGATGACTTGAAATTTCATTTCAATTGTCAATATGATGAAAAGGATAGTATCGGTAAACGTTATCGTCGTCAAGATGCAATTGGTACTCCTTATTGCGTGACTGTTGATCATGATACGTTGAAAGATAATTGTGTGACTCTTCGTAATCGCGACACGATGCAACAAGAGAGAGTCCCTATTGCTGAATTGAATAATATTATTGCCGATAAAGTAAGTATTGTTTCGTTATTGAAAAAGCTTGTTTAATTGGGTAATTAATATAAAAACGAAAAGGCATCAGAAAATTTTTCTGATGCTTTTTGTTTTATAAGGGATGTCTGTATCTTTAGTCTTTTTGATGTATTGTGTATTAACTGTGACATGTACTGAATAAGTTGATACAAACTTATTCAGTACATGTCATTAAGTAGAAATCTGATAAAATTCCACTTTTTTATGTTTTTGTATAAAAAAGTAGGTTATACCATGTAACGTTTTAGCTACTTCTTTCGTCTTATATATAGAAAGATAATAAAATAAGGAATCATGATTGGATTTGACTATTCCTCAGAATGTCATTATGTGCTATTGATTGATTTGTATTGTTAATGTGAGGCTATCTCGAAATAGTTCTTTGATATAAGTGGATAAAGTAATATGAAATTTGGACAGGCAAGTGTTTCCTTTTATAGATAACCTTCAAATGTTGCCATGACTTTCATCATAGAATCTAATAATATCGATGAAATGGGAATATTTTAGTCTGCTATTGGTGCTTCATACAGGATGTTTATGGACGGCTGTAAAATATCGATGGAATGGGAGATATTCTTGTTATTGTATTAATTGTAGTGGACTTGGGTGTGTCTGGGCTTGCCATCAATAAGAAGTTTAAGGAGAATGACTAATCATAATATAGAGATAATGAATTTAATAAATATAATATTAAAAGATGAATTCAATTTTAAAGAATGTAGCATGGTTGATCATGGCATTAACCATGTGTACAGGTTGTTCGGCATCGAACAAGGCTGTATCTGAAAATCAAGGAACTGATCGTTCATTTAGTGTGAGGAATTTTGATGCTATTGAGCATAGCGGGGTAGGTGCTATTGAAATTATCCAAACCTCGGGAGAGTATTATGTCAAGTTGAGTGGCACTGAACGTCTAGTAAACGCCACAACCGCGACAGTCGATGGTCGTGTGCTGAAAATCGCACAAGAATCAGATCACCATGGCTCAAAAAGTGGAGAGCATCTGACAATTGTTATTGGAATGCCTTCTTTGAAATCTGTATTATCTCGTGGTGTAGGTAATATTACGATTAATGGACTGAATCAAAAAACCTTAAGTGTTGAAACGCGCGGTGTTGGGAATGTTAAGATTGCTAGACTGAAATGTGAGAACCTTGATATAGAATCTCGTGGAGTGGGAAATGCAACCATTAGTGGTGAAGCAGAAAAAGTGAGACTGAGTTCGCGCGGTGTAGGTAATATAGATACGTTTGAGTTAATTGCAAGAAATGTAACCGCAGAATCTCGTGGCGTAGGTAATATTAATTGCTATGCATCAGAGAGTATTGACGCTACATCTCATGGATTGGGGAATATTAAGTATAAAGGAAATCCTAGTGTGAAAAATATATCGACTTCAGGAATGGGGCATGTTAAAAGTTATTGATGATATTTGTTCTCCCTTAAAGAGCTGCGCTTTATGGCGTGGCTCTTTTAGGTTGGAGTAGAGGCTAATGTTTGCCTATATAGTCGGGGTAGAAAATCTTCCTAAAATCGTAATCTTTTAAATAGTTGATATATATAAATGCTTCTTTCTGATAGAATGTGGCACTCAGTTTGCTCTGAGTTGATAAGAAATGAACCCTAATAAAGAGGAATAGACGAAAGCACAGTATGACGAGGCGTATGTGAGGGGTTTTAGAACGTGTCGCTGCACGATGAAAGAAGAACTTTTTGAAGAAACGGTCACTGTCATGTTGTACCATTCTTTCCATTTTGTCAATGTCCCATTCTTTGTGTTGTGCATATCGGCGGGCAATATATCCTGATATTTCTGAAGATGTACACAAACGGCGTAAATTATGGCTGGCTTCTTTCATCCCGACATAAGTGTCGAGCTTCATCCGGTTCACATCTATCAAAAAGAATTTATATTTTCCGTTACTTCGTTTTTTAAAAAGAATGTTTCCCGGTGAAAGATCTAAATGCAGGATACCTTGATAGTGGGTATGAATCAGAAAGTCGGTGAAATCATTGAGTAACTCCTCATTGCCCTTTACGGTTCCTCCCATTAGTTCTCTTACGGTATCGGCTTCTTCGTATTTATTTATATAGTAACTATTTGTAATTAGCCCATTTTTAGAATCTATAATGCAGGCAATAGGAGTAGGCACCGGAATATTACATTCTAATAATTTTTCTGAAAAGAGGTATGAGCGTAGCGCTTTTGATTTGCGGATAAAGGAATATATTATTCGGTTGAAAAATTTAGGTTGATGGAAGCTTTTTATGACGACTTTTATCCCTCCCAACTCTACCGACTTTAGTATGTTGCGCGCTTCGTATAGGATCTCTCCGGGCTGTTTATCGAACTCTTCGGGGATTTGTAAAATATCCTCCCTAAGATATTCGTACTTCGGATTGATTATGATCTTCATCAGATAAATGCTCCTTTTAGTATATGATACCTTCTATTTTTTTGATTACTCGTTCCGGATCTATGTTGTTCATACAAGCATAGTCTCCTCTATAGCATGGACTTTCGCCGTATACGGAACATGGACGGCAAGGCATGTCGAGCTGAATGGTATTAACGGGAAGTTGTTTCCATCCCATGAAACCTCCATAGGGATGTGTTGCTCCCCAAATTGAGATAACTGGAATATTTACCAATGACGCCATGTGCATATTGGCCGAATCCATCGAGAGCATTACATTGAGATAGCTCATTAAGATCAATTCGGTCGACATATTTAATTTGCCTGTTGTAGATATAACGGTGGGATATTTTTTTATCCATTCTTCAAAAACACCGATTTCGTTCTTGCCTCCTCCAAAGAGGAATACTTTGACATGCGGTTGAGCAGCGAAGTGCGCGACTACTTTTTCTTGTAGATGAATTGGGTAGATTTTGCCTTCATGTTTTGCAAAGGGAGCGATACCTATCCAGATGTTTTTCCCCTTTTGCGGAACTACTGAGGCAATTTTAGAAAAGTCTCCTCTTTTATCTCCGTAAATGGAAGAAAAATCCAGCAACACGGGGAAACCTAACTTTTCAAGTACGTCGGCAAAGCGGCGGAAAGAGTTTTTCTGGTTTTTCAGTTCTTTATGACGTCGGCGTATAAGTTTGTGCTTCTCGGAACGTCCTTTCTTCACCGATTCGATACGAAGGCCTGTAGCACGGAGTAGAAAGCACAGAAGCTTGGTCCGAATAACGCTATGAAAATCGGCAACCATATCGAATTTCAACTCTTTCAATTCTTTGTATAAACGATATATTCCTTTTAACCCCTTATGCTTCCCTTTTAGATCTGCCGCATAGTAATGTACATTTTGCGGCATTTCTTGGAACATTGGTTGCAATACCCGTCTACTTAAAAATGTAATATCAATATCTGGATATTGACGGGCAAAAGAATAAATAACAGGAATTGTCATCGCGACATCACCGATGGCAGAAAAACGGATAATAAGAATACGTGTCATTTTTATTTTTTTGTATAGAGAATTGGATTGAGATTTGGATCGTTATACATTTTCATTTGTTTGTATACCTTTATTAGGATCTTCCCTTTCTCTATATTATTCAATAAGGTATCGATAGCCATAGACAAATCTTTTTTTTGTTCGAGTAATATGTTAAGCTTTGTCTGGCAATTTGCAATGTGCTCGGATGTTGCTTCTGAACGTTTAACTTCTTGTTCCATGTGGTAGATCTTTAAGGCAAGTATTGAAAGGCGATCGATAGCCCATGCCGGACTTTCGGTATTGATTATAGCGTCAGATTCCGGTTTGACTGTTTTATATTGATCATAGATATAACTATCTATCAACTCCACCAAATCGGTCCTGTCTTGGTTAGACTTATCTATCCGGCGCTTTATTGTCAATGCTTCAACCGGATCAATTTGAGGGTCGCGAACGATGTCTTCCAAATGCCATTGAACTGCATCTATCCAATTCTTTAGATAGAGATAATATTCAATAGTCTTTAATGCATATGGATTGTTGATAGGAGTATCAATATTATCTTTAATATGATAATCTGTTGTCGCTTTTTCAAAAATCTCGTTGCAAACGTTGCTAAAGGTCATCATCAAAAATGAAAGTTAAATGTTATAAATGGCAAAGCTATACAAAATAATTTAATGCGGCAACCGTTTCATGTATTTTATTTGGAAACTCGTACGGCTCACGAATAAATTATGTACCTTTGTGAAGCTTGATAAATTAAAACATAGATTAAATGAAAGTCGTTGTTGATGATAAGATACCTTATATAAAAGAAGCACTCGAAAGGATTGTAGATGAGGTTGTTTGTTTGCCTGGAAGTTCTTTCACTCCGGCTGTGGTTCGCGATGCTGATGCATTAATAATACGGACAAGGACTTGCTGTAATCGAAATTTGCTAGGCGGTAGTAAAGTCAAATTTATAGCCACAGCAACAATTGGTTTTGATCATATTGATGTTGATTACTGTAGAGAGGCTGGAATCGTGTGGAAAAATGCACCGGGTTGTAATGCTTCATCGGTTGTGCAGTATGTCCAATCTGTCTTGTTGATACTTAAAGAACTTAAGGGGGGCGATTTACATCATCTCACATTGGGTGTCGTCGGTGTAGGAAATGTCGGTAGTAAAGTGGTGGGAATGGCTCAGAAATGGGGATTGCGTGTTTTGCAAAACGATCCGCCACGCGAATGTTCTGAAAGAAACGATAAAGTGGTAAATCATTTTGTTCCATTAAAACAGTTAATGGATGAGTGCGATATTATTTCGTTTCATGTTCCTTTATATAGAGATGGTATTTATAAGACATTTCACTTGGGAAATGAAGAATTCTTCTCTTCTTTAAAGAAAAGACCTTTTATTATTAATACTTCTCGTGGCGAAGTGATAGAAACAAAAGCATTATTGTCTGCAATTGATAATGGGCAAATATGTAATGCTGCTGTAGATGTTTGGGAAAATGAACCAAAAATTAATCTTGATCTACTGAATAAAGTGTTAATAGGTACTCCGCATATAGCCGGATACTCTGCAGACGGTAAAGCAAACGCTACCCGAATGTCTTTATACTCATTTTGTCACTTCTTCGGTTTGAATCACGATTATAGTATATTGCCCCCTACACCATCTTCGGATATAATTGAAGCTTCCTCACAAGAAGAAGCTTTGCTGAAAATATACGATCCTCGCCGTGACAGTGAATGGCTAAAACAACAACCTGATAAGTTTGAATATTTTAGAGGGAATTATCCACTTCGTAGAGAGGCTGATGCTTATCAAATAGAGATTGTTTAAGTCCTTTTGTATCTTGTTATGTGACGGTTTATAACTTAGAGACGACTCTTTCTATGATCAACGGAAACCATTTGTATTCCAATGCATGAACTTTTGTTGCTACGTCTTCGGGAGTATCGGTCGGTAGAACTTCGCATTTTGCCTGATAAATGGTTTGTCCTTGATCATAATGTTCATCAATAAAATGAATGGTGATGCCGCTTTCTTTATCTCCGTCGGCAACAACTGCTTCATGAACTTTATTGCCATACATTGATTTACCGCCATGTTTGGGTAGTAATGCCGGGTGGATATTCACAATCCTTTGAGGGTAAGCTTCTACCAATATTTGTGGTACTTTGAGTAAGAAACCTGCCAGCACAATAAAGTCTATTTCGTTTTTCTTCATTAAATCAAGAACCTTTTCTCCTGTAGTCCAATCGGCTTTGGGGCAAACTGTAGAGCTAATTTTTAATCTTTTAGCCCGTTCCAGGACGAAAGCATCACTCTTATTAGATACAATCAGCTTAATGATAACCTCGTCATTCTCTTTAAAATAGTTGATAATGTTTTCGGCATTAGTCCCTGAACCGGAAGCAAAAATAGCAATGTTTTTTCTCATGTTTATATTACTTTGGTGCACAAAACCGTGAAAAATGTGCAAAATATTGAATTTAGTTAATCAAAAATTTGTTTAGGACGATAAATATTTATTCCTTTGCAACCGCAAATTTAAAGAAATAAAACTAATTACTAATTAAAAATTTAAAGTTATGTCAGAAATTGAATCAAAAGTTAAAGCGATTATCGTTGACAAATTAGGCGTTGAAGAATCTGAAGTAAAACCTGAAGCAAGTTTCACAAATGATTTGGGTGCTGATTCATTAGATACAGTAGAACTCATCATGGAGCTCGAAAAAGAATTCGGCATTTCAATTCCTGATAATGAAGCTGAGAAGATTCAGACAGTAGGCGATGCAATTTCTTATATTGAAAACAACGCAAAGTAATTAATTGCCATTAGTTTTAATATGGAATTAAAAAGAGTTGTAGTAACAGGTCTTGGTGCCATTACTCCTATAGGTAACACAGTTCCTGAATTCTGGGAGAATTGTGTGAAAGGGGTTAGTGGGGCAGGCGCTATTACTTATTTTGATGCGTCAAAATTCAAAACTCAGTTTGCATGTGAGGTAAAAGGATTTGACCCGCTTCAATTTATCGATCGTAAGGAGGCCCGTAAAATGGACCGCTACGCTCAATTTGCGGTTGTCGTAGCAGAAGAAGCAATTAAGGATGCAGAATTAAACATCGAAACGGAAGATCTTAATAAGATAGGTGTCATTTTTGGAGCTGGTATTGGTGGTATCCGTACTTTTGAAGAACAAGTCGGTTACTATTATCAGCACGAAGGCGACGGTCCCCGTTTTAATCCGTTTTTCATTCCAATGATGATTTCGGATATTGCTGCCGGTCAAATTTCTATTAAATATGGTTTCCACGGTCCTAATTATGCGACATGCTCGGCTTGCGCAACTTCTTCTAATGCTATTGCCGATGCATTTAATCTCATTCGTCTGAACAAAGCCAATGTTATTATTTCGGGTGGTTCTGAATCGGCTATTGCTCCTTCTGGAGTAGGTGGATTCAATGCTCTGCATGCACTTTCTACTCGAAATGATGAATCTAAGACAGCTTCTCGTCCTTTCAGCGGTAGTCGTGATGGCTTCGTAATGGGCGAAGGTGGTGGTTGTTTAGTCCTCGAAGAGTTGGAACACGCAAAGGCTCGTGGCGCTAGAATTTATGCTGAGCTTGTTGGCGCAGGAATGTCTGCGGATGCTTATCATTTGACAGCTTCTCATCCTGAAGGTTTGGGCGCTAAATTGGTGATGAAAAATGCATTGGAAGATGCTGACTTGAAGCCCGAAGATATTGATTATATTAATGTTCACGGAACTTCTACTCCTATTGGTGACCTTTCTGAAGCGATGGCTATTAAAGAAGTGTTTGGCGAGCATGCTTATAAGCTGAATATTAGCTCTACCAAGTCGATGACTGGTCATTTGTTAGGTGCTGCAGGTGCTGTTGAGGCTATTGCAGGTGTACTTGCTATCCGCGATGGCGTCGTTCCTCCGACTATTAACCATACCGAAGGCGATGACGATCCTGAATTGGATTATAAGCTTAACTTTACTTTCAATAAAGCTCAAAAGCGTGAAGTAAATGTTGCTTTATCCAATACATTCGGATTCGGTGGACATAATGCTTGCGTAATATTCAAAAAATACGCAGAATAATCCGTGTTACGAAATTTTATAGATAAAATAAGATTCTCTATTCGAAAGGATAGAGAATCTTATTTTTGTTTTTATAAAATGATGGGCTTTTTCCCTCATCGTATTTCCCTATATGAACAAGCTCTATCTCATAAGTCTACTTTTCTTCGAACCAAGGATGGCGTTCCTATTAATAATGAAAGACTTGAATTTTTAGGAGATGCCGTTTTGGATGCCGTTGTAGGGCATATTGTGTATGTCTATTTTAAACGTCGAGGTGAAGGCTTTTTGACCAATATGCGTTCAAAGATAGTTCAGCGGGAAACACTTAATAAATTGGCTGTTCAAATAGGCTTGGATAAGATGATTAAATCGACTTCTCATCTTTCGTCTCACAATAGTTATATGTGTGGTAATGCCTTTGAGGCGTTGGTCGGTGCCATATATTTGGATAGAGGGTACGAATATTGTAGGCTTTTTATTCAGAAGAAGATTATTGATAAACATGTCAATCTGGATAAATTGTCTCATAAGGAAGTTAATTTTAAATCACGACTTATTGAGTGGGGGCAGAAGCGTAAAGTTGTTGTTGACTTTAAATTGATTGATCAGCAAAAGGATGAATCGGGTAATCCTATATTCAAAACAGAAATAATGCTCGAAAATATTTCGGCAGGGCAAGGAGAAGGTTATTCAAAAAAGGAATCACAACAGATAGCTGCTAGGGCGTCTTTAGTAAAGTTACATGATCCGAATTTTGTAGAATTGATAGACCAGGCTCAAGAGGAGCGAGAAGCATCTATAGTTGAAACATTGCCAGAGACTGTTGTGCCCGAATCACAATCGACAGATAAATTGGAAAGTAATGTGGATGAATTGTCTACATCATTGGATGTTGATGCTAAGATGGAAGCAAAATCTCAAGAGGATTAGTCTGAAAAAGTTTTCTGCTGGATAATAAAGGTTGGATAATATTGTTTTTATCTTTTCTGCTATTCGTCTTTTTTATCCGAAACAAATTCCCATGTGTTTTCCTTCAATTACGAGGTCGTTGTCTTCAGTTACTGATTTTAGCTTTCCGGCAACTTCAGATAGTGGTATAGAAGATATCTCGTTTCCCCTATATACCACCATTTTCCCGAATTCTCTCTTAGCTATCATTTCTGTGGCGTAACCTCCCATTCTAGTTGATAAATTTCGGTCAAAAGGTGTTGGCGAACCTCCTCGCTGAATATATCCCAATACTGTAACCCTAGTTTCAATATTGGTCGTTTCTTCTATCATTCTTGCAATGTATTCTGAGGGACGTCCTTCGCCTGGAGTTTTGACTCCTTCGGCAACAACTACTATCGAAAAACGTTTTCCGCACTCTATTCTGCGCAAGATTGTTTCTTTGATGTGATCGATACTGTAAGGTAGTTCGGGTAAAAGTATAACGTCTCCTCCTCCTGCCATTCCTGAATATAAGGCAATCCATCCGGCTTTGTGTCCCATAACTTCTATCACCATCACTCTCTTGTGTGAGCTTGCAGTGGAGTGTAGCCTATCTATTGCGTCGGTGGCAATATTTACAGCAGAGTCGAAGCCGAAAGAAAAATCTGTTCCCCAGATGTCATTATCTATTGTCTTTGGGATTCCAATAACTGGAACGCCCAAATTCGCAAACTTTGCTGCTGTCTTTTGAGTACCGTTCCCGCCAATGCAAACAAGGCAGTCGATACCCAACTCTTTCATGTTATTGATAATGGTTTGTGGTTTATCTGTGATTTGCCCGTCTACTTTTTTGAATGGCTTTTCTCGTGAAGTGCCTAATACTGTCCCTCCCAGGTTAAGTAAGCCCGATGAAGTGAGATCGTTTAAATCTTCAACATCCTTATTCAGAAGCCCTGAAAAACCGCTATGTATTCCAACGGCTTCAAAGTGGTAATAATTAATGGCTGTTTTGCATACTCCACGAATGGTCGCATTTATGCCGGGACAGTCACCTCCTGCGGTTAAAATTCCTATTTTCATGGGGACTCCTCCATTTTTTTAGTCTGTTTTTGAGAAGATTTTCTTTGTAAAGTTACAAAAAAGATAAATAAGCGTTACTTTTGTAACGTAAAACATGATGAGTTGATTCAAAATTTTTTTGATTAGATGAATATTACAAAATTACTATCACGATTATTCGATTCCCGTTTAAAAGCGATAGACCTTTATAGCAATGATGCAGGTGGTATTCAAGAACGTGTATTGTTGCATTTGCTTCGTTATGCTAAAGATACGGAGTGGGGAAGAAAGTATGATTTCCGAACCGTTCGTAGCTATCGGGATTTTAAAGAGCGATTGCCCATTCAGACTTATGATGACATCAAGCCTTATGTAGAACGTCTGCGTAGGGGTGAGCAGAATATACTTTGGCCATCGGAGATCCTTTGGTTTGCTAAATCATCAGGAACGACGAATGATAAAAGTAAATTTTTGCCGGTCAGTAAGGAGGGCTTATGCGACATTCACTATAAAGGTGGAGCCGATGCGGTGGCACTTTATTTGCGAATGAATCCGGAAAGTCGTTTCTTTTCTGGAAAGGGACTTATATTAGGAGGTAGTCATAGTCCAAATCTGAATACGAAACATAGTTTGGTAGGCGATTTGTCGGCTATCTTAATGCAGAATATTAATCCTATTGTCAATTTCATTCGGGTACCTAGCAAGAAAATTGCATTAATGGACGAATGGGAAAGTAAAATAGAAGCAATTGCCGATAGTACGATTCATCAGAATGTGACAAATCTTTCGGGAGTTCCTTCTTGGTTTCTTGTCCTTATAAAACGCATATTGCAGAAAACGGGTAAAGAGTCGCTCGAAGAGGTTTGGCCTAATCTGGAAGTATTCTTTCATGGTGGTGTTGCTTTTACGCCCTATATAGAGCAATACAAGCAAGTGATTCATTCTCCGAAGATGCATTATATCGAGACTTACAATGCTTCTGAAGGTTATTTCGGTACACAGACAGAATTTGACGATACGTCTATGCTGTTGATGATTGATTATGGTATCTTCTATGAATTTATTCCTCTCGAGGACGTTGGAATGGAGCATCCTCGTACTCTTTGTCTTGACGAAGTGGAGTTGAATAAAAATTATGCAATGGTTATTTCCACTTCTTGCGGGTTGTGGCGATATATGATAGGTGATACGGTAATGTTTGTTAAGAAGAATCCTTATAAGTTCAATATTACCGGACGTACAAAGCATTTTATAAATGCTTTTGGTGAAGAACTGATCGTCGATAATGCAGAAAAAGGACTTGCCAAAGCTTGTGCCCTTACAGGTGCTATGATCACTGACTATACAGCTGCTCCTGTCTTTATGGATAGCCGTGCAAAATGCCGTCATCAATGGCTTATTGAGTTTAGTAGACAGCCCGATTCTCTAGAGCATTTTGCATCAATTCTTGATAATTCTCTCAAAGAGGTTAACTCTGATTATGAAGCTAAACGCTGGAAAGATATTGCATTGCAACCATTAGAAGTCATCCCTGCCCGCCGTGGACTATTCCATGATTGGCTGGCGCAGAAAGGTAAACTTGGAGGGCAGCATAAGATCCCTCGTTTAAGCAATAATCGAGACTATATTGACGAAATGCTCTCTCTTAATAGAGCTTGATATGATGTTGTGTCATTTTTATGCTGAAAATTTTGTTATCAATCAGCTGAATAAATAACTTTGCAATTCAGAAAAAGAGAAATAATAAAAATAGTTATGGAAAATAAATTAACTCTTTACAATACGCTCAACAGGAAAAAAGAGCTTTTTGTTCCTATCCATGCTCCTCATGTCGGGATGTACGTTTGTGGCCCTACTGTTTACGGTGATCCACATTTGGGACATGCCCGTCCTTCTATTACTTTTGATGTTTTGTTTCGTTATCTTAAGCATTTAGAATACAAGGTACGTTATGTCCGTAATATTACCGATGTTGGTCATTTGGAACACGATGCGGACGAAGGCGAGGATAAAATAGCTAAAAAGGCTCGTTTGGAGCAACTTGAACCAATGGAGGTTGCTCAATATTACGAGAATCGCTATCATGATGCGATGCGGGCGCTTAATGTATTGCCTCCAAGCATCGAACCTCATGCATCGGGCCATATCATTGAACAAGAAGAATTGGTAAAGAAGATTCTTGATAATGGTTTTGCCTATGAAAGTCAAGGGTCTGTCTATTTTGATGTAGAAAAATACAATACCAAATATCATTATGGCAAGCTTTCGGGACGCAATTTGGAGGATGTATTGAATACTTCTCGTGTTCTTGATGGTCAGGAGGAGAAGCATAATGCTGCCGACTTTGCTCTTTGGAAATGTGCTCAACCTGAACATATTATGCGATGGCCTTCTCCATGGAGTGAGGGATTTCCGGGTTGGCATACAGAATGTACCGCAATGGGGCGTAAATATCTGGGCAATCATTTTGATATACATGGTGGTGGCATGGATTTGGTGTTCCCTCATCATGAGTGCGAAATTGCTCAATCTGTTGCTTCGCAGGGCGATGATATGGTGAAGTATTGGGTTCACAACAACATGATAACAATCAATGGTACCAAGATGGGTAAGTCACTTGGTAATTTTATCACGCTGGAAGAATTCTTCACAGGTTCTCATAAATTATTGGAACGTCCCTATAGTCCTATGACTATTCGTTTCTTTATTCTTCAGGCTCATTATCGTAGTACGGTCGATTTCAGTAATGAAGCGTTGCAAGCTTCGGAGAAAGGGCTTTCGCGCCTTATGGAAGGATGGGATAATTTGAAACGTATTACTCCATCAGCTAAGTCTTCTATTGATTTTCACGAACTCCGGGCTAAATGCTATGCCGCGATGGATGATGATCTGAATACCCCTATTGTTATTTCTCATCTTTTTGATGCAACTCGTGAAATAAACAATATATTGAGTGGTAGCGCTACTATATCTGCTCAAGACTTAGACGAATTGAAAGAAACATTCCGGATCTTTATGTTCGAGATTATGGGACTAAGAGAAACTTCTGGATCTGCTGATGCTCGTGAAAAAGCTTATGGCGAAGTTGTCGATATGTTGTTAGAACAGCGTCAAAAGGCAAAAGCATCCAAAGATTGGGCTACTTCTGATATGATTCGTAATAAACTTGCAGAACTCGGTTTCGAAGTAAAGGATACGAAAGAAGGGTTTGATTGGAAACTTAATAAGTAATAAATAGATAAGATGACGCCGCAAGAATTTTTCAAAAATGATCTTTTTGCTGTAAACGCTGGCGTCGAATTATTAGAGGTACGTCAGGGATATGCCTGTGCGCGAATGAAGATAACAAAAGAGCATCTCAATGCGGGTGGAAGAACCCAGGGGGGGGCTCTTTTTACTTTAGCCGATTTGGCATTAGCTGCCTCTTCCAATTCGCATGGAAAACTTTCGTTTTCACTTTCGGCTGATATTACTTTCTTTCGAGCTAGCACCCAAGGTGATACGCTGACGGCTATTGCTGTCGAAAAATATATAGGACGTACCACCGGTTATTATGAAGTTGATATTACCAATCAAGAAAATCAGTTGATTGCCTCTTTTCGTTCTAGTGTCTTTCGGATGGACCGTCAATTGCCTTTCACTTTAGAATAAATAAATTAGAGTAAAAAATAATAGATGTTATGACTAATTCACTGTTACAAAAACTTTTAGGATTTGATGCGGGTAAGATGAAATACCGCACGGAAATTGTTGCCGGTATTACTACTTTTTTAACGATGAGTTATATTTTGGCTGTTAACCCTACTATTCTGTCAACGACGGGTATGGATAAAGCGGCATTGTTTACTACCACGGCTCTTGTCTCTGCTGTTGCTACGTTATTATTGGCATTTATGGCAAAGCTTCCATTTGCTCAAGCTCCAAGTATGGGATTGAATGCTTTTTTTGCCTTTACGCTTGTTCAAGCAATGGGATATTCCTGGCAGACAGCTTTGGCTGCGATGCTTGTTGAAGGTGTTATATTTATTCTTATAACCTTTTTCAATATCCGAGAAATGATACTTGACAGTATACCAATGAATCTTCGTCATGCAATTTCTGCTGGTATAGGTATGTTTATAGCTTTTATTGGATTGAAAAACGCAGGTATCATTGCTGCCAATCCAGGCACATTTGTCACTCTCGGCCCGTTTACGCCTTCGGCTATATTGGGAATGATAGGTATTTTGCTGAGTGGTATACTCCTTGTCAAAAAAGTGAAAGGGGCTTTGTTTTATAGCATTGTTATCTGTACTATCATTGGTATTCCTATGGGGGTAACCCAAATACCTCACGGCTTTATGCCTGTATCGGCACCCCATTCGGTTGCTCCTATTTTTTGCAAATTTGATTTCTCTCACTTCTTTACTTTTGATATGGCTATTGTGGTATTCACATTGCTTATTATTAATATTTTTGATACACTGGGGACGTTGGTTGGACTTGCTACGAAAACCGGTATCGTAGGTAAAGATGGTTCTATTCCTCGTGTAAAAGAAGCGATGATGTCCGATGCAATCGGTACTACGGTTGGTGCTATCTTCGGTTGCTCTACTATCACAACTTATGTAGAGAGTGCTTCCGGTATAGCAGAAGGAGGACGCTCGGGAATGACATCGTTCGTTACTGGTATGTTGTTTTTATTGGCGTTGCTTTTTTCGCCTATATTTCTTCTTATTCCGAGTGCTGCCACTACTGGTGCTCTGGTTTTGGTGGGTGTCTTTATGCTGGATTCTGTTTTGAAAATAGATTTAGGCGATATATCTGAAGCTCTTCCTGCATTTATTACTATCATTATGATGGTATTGACTTATTCTATTGCCGATGGAATCTGTATGGGAATGCTTTGTTATGTACTTATTAAGCTGTTCTCTGGTAAGTTTAAGGATATCAGCATTACTTTATACATCTTAGCTATCCTTTTTATATTGAAGTTTGTATTTGGATGATAATTATTGCTGGCTGATCTGAGCTTTCTGGCATAAAGTATATATTAGCAAATATACCATAAATGGAACAGATGAGCAGCATAGAATATACTATTCCATTCTTTTCAACACATATATCAAGGCGAATATTCGCTGAGATTCTGATACTTTTTTATCTGAACATTGGTGACAAGGCCATGTAGGGCACTCTTTGCATGCTTTGTTCGCTGCTAGAATAGAGATGTAGTAGGGGAGAGATATAATGAGTGAGTAAGTAATGTGTTGATAGACAGCTAGAAATTCATAAGGACGAAACTAAAAGTTTGTAACTAGAAACATTTATTTTCGTCCTTATGAATTTTTGTGTTCGTCCTTATCATTTTTCGAAGGCAAAGCTTCCATTCCGTGTATTGAGAATTGCGACTTCAGTATGGTTAAAATAGTATCAGTATCGCTCTCAATGTTCATCTTGAAATAGGCTCATCGGAATAGGTTGAGGGACTAAAGGAATATATCTGAATGTCGAATGTGCCAAGAATGACCTTTGGAGAAGTATGAAAGCTACTTGAAGAGATCTCGATAACGATAGATTTGAAAGCGAAAAATGTTGTATAAAATGAAGTCCTTTTCAGAATAACTGAAACACATCGTATATATAAAATCGGCTACTCGGGTGTCTGTAGGAGTGTGTTTAGAACGAGTCTAAATAGACCCCTACCGGAAATAACGTTCCTATAACATGCTCTTGGCCTGATTTTGGGACCTCTTTTCGCTGGCGTTGTATATGGTGTATTGTTAATATGCTGTGGGATAGTGTGTAATGGTGTCATACGGAAGTGACAAAGGTCTGAAATGTTATTTTATCAGGAATATTAAAATATATCTATTTGTTACATATTTTCAGTCATTTCAGTATATTTAAAACCACATATGTACCTAAAATTGTTGACGTCCATACGTTTTCTGAAAAACTTAAGGACGTCACCGGAAAAACTAACATACGACACTTGCGACTCACGAGCGTGAGTCGCAAACATGTCACATACTGCGGGGTACTTTATGATGTTTAGTGCTCTAACTTTTGCAGGTGCATGCACTTATTCCATTCCGGTACATCAGACCAAAGAGTGTAGATGATTCTTTGAAATAGAAAAATCAAGTTGTTCTAGTCCTATTTTACTGGGCCGAGTTCTAAAAATAGTGTAGTAATAAGTACTATACCCAAAATACCACAGACCAGAATAAGCAACCAATTAATGTATTTTGCTTTTGGCTTTGTTTCTACCTTCAGGTTTGATAAAAAATATTCGCGAAAGAATAGGTACAATGCCGGAATGGAAGCACTTGCTAGTAAAAAATCTTCTGGAATATGAAAGAAGTATGTTTTAGTCAATCCGATAAGTGACCAATGGCAGAGAAAAAGCACAAGAAAGATATTAACCTTTTTAGAGTGCAATAATAATAGGCCTATAGTAAACGTGACTACAGAACACGGCATTACTGGAGATGTCATTTCCGGAAAAGAAAGACCGCGGGCTAAAGAAATAAGCGGATAGCAGAAAGGCATTGCCAATAAGAAATAGGAAAGCTTATCATATTTGCGAGTCCTTTCAAAGGTTGTATATCCTGCTATCATATCCCATATCCATATAATAGCCATCACACCCCAGAAAAGGGCCATGATACCATTATAATTTCGAGCATCACAATAAATATAGTAATATACAATAGAAATCCATAGATAGAGAAGGAGAATATAGAATCTCATAACCCGCTTTGTCCACGGGTTAGGTTTAATAATCAATGCTATAGTAGCAGCACAACCGACCAACAAGATGATGAGTTGGTAAATCCAGGTGGCCGAATTATATAACGCAATAGTTTTCCAAAAGATATCCATAAACTTCAAAATTTATTTTTGTGGCGGGTAATAGAGAAAGCGATTTTAGGAAACAGCAATATTGGTAAAGTCGCTCCAATGGCAAGCATGAAAACGACAGTACATGTAACTAGTGTATTTGAGAAAAACGCTTCCATATATTTATTCAACATTCCAGGCTCTTTGACTGTCTGCAAACTCATTAAGAGAGAAAATACCATATTGTATGCAAATTTTCCTGGGATCATCGGTAATAATGCAGGAATATAAAGTACTGTAAGGGGACAGTATACTCTCTTTCCGAGCCACATACTTCCAAAACCTATGACCATAGCTCCGAATAAAGAAGCTGTAGCAATATCGAATCCTAGAAAATGCATCAGGCAGTAACGACATGCATGTCCCAATGCAGATAATATGGCAATCATTTTAAAAGCCCGCAAAGGAGGATCTGATATTGCCCCAAAGCCTATACCTGCTATGGCGGCAAAAAGGCCATCGAAAAGTATATTTAGGATTGTCATCATCGCTATATTAAACTGTTTTTTACCATTATTAATGTAAAAGAAAGCCCTATGGCAATGCACATAATAAGCAATGCGGCTTCTGTGAGCCGTGAAAAGCCTATCAAAACATGGCCTTCAACAATGTCGATCATACCATTGATTAGAGGTACTCCCGGTACTAAATACAATACACTGGTAGCTATTGCTGTAGAACTTGTGGTATCTTTGAATATGAGCGAGATAGAAGCAGCCAGTGAAGCTACAAAAGCCGAAACAATAAATACGACAAATGAGTTGATGTGTTTGGCAAGCATTTGTTGCTTTAAATAGAGCCCAATAACCGTTGCCGAAAAAACAATTGCCATAGAAATACCATCGCCGTCAAACAAACGACAAAAAGACGCGTTAGCAAATCCAACCAAAAGTAACACGAACAGTGGATGGATACGGGGGGCTTCGATAATCTTTTGATATTTTTTCTTTATGATGTTAAGTGGCAGATGATGGTCGTAAATTTCCCAACTTAAGGCACTCAGCTCAGAGTTATGTTCAAAGCTTATACTATGCGAAGAAACGCCAACTACTTTATTATAACACTCATGAGTTTCCTTGTTAGTTATAGAAACCATGATGTTGTTATAAAAAGCACACATCTGCACTTCTACACCAAACGCTTCGCCTATGCGTTTTGAGTTGCGTACCACTCGAGAAGTATGTACCCCCACACTCATCAGATGAGCAGCATATTCGGCAATAAAATCACAGACAGAATTAAATGAATCGTCAGTCGTCATGTTACCCTTATCAATTTGAGGCTGCAAAGTTATATAAAATATTCTATATGATTGGTATATAGAACGTATATTCTATTTATTTACTTCAAATCTTTAAAGATATTAAGCAATTTCTGTCGTGTCAGGTAAATGTGGCTTTTTACTGTGCCGAGTGGCAAATTCATTTTAGACGCTATTTCTTTATATTTAAAGCCTGATATATGCATCATGAAGGCTACTCGGTATTCTCCTGGTAATGAATCGAGTAAGCGATATACCTCTTGGATATCATAATTGTATTCAGAATAATCAGAAATGGCGTTGTGTATTTCTCTCCCTTGTATTAGTTCTTCGTTGTTTATATAAGATTGGTTCTGTATTTGCTTACGACATTTATTTACATGAATATTTTTCATGATTGTGTATATCCAGCCAAGAAAGTTTGTCCCAGCTTCAAACTTATTTTCGTTGTCAAGAGCTTTCAATAGAGTCTCTTGTACCAAATCATTTATTTCATCTTGATCGGACGATAGTTTATGGGCAAAGCGAATCAGTTCAGGTTGAGCGTCGACCAAACGCGTTTTGAAAGGGATAAGGCTATCCTTATCGTTTATATTGAAGTCGGATTCGGACATGGTGTTTTATATTTATAATTCATTATAGTTCCTTTTCATTATTGGTGGATGACAAAAATACATATTTATCTGAAACCTATAAGTATAATCAATAAAAACTTTGAGTGCCGATGACGTAAAAAATTGTTTTTTATATTCAAAAAAACTAATATGTCGAACAATTTTGGACCTTTTACTCATACTTTAATACGATTTTATAGTAAAATATTGAAATTAATAAAAAAGAACTTCTAAATTTGTAGGCTCAAAGATATTCTAATATATAAGATGCTAGAAAATTCTGACTACTTAATAGATATAGATAGAGTCCTTCAAGAGAAGGTCCCCAATAGGCATGTCCCGAAAATGCTTGTCTCTTATTTGAAACGCATCGCTCATCAAGAAGAATTAAATGTGTTTCTCAGAGAATCTGGTAACATTCAAGGCTTAGCTTTTGTAAATGCCGCATTGGATTATTTAGATGTAAAGGTATCCGTAAAAAATAGCGAGAATTTACCGACAGAAGGTTTATATACATTTGTTTCCAATCATCCATTGGGAGCTCAAGACGGATTGATCTTATCTGCTGTTTTGGGAAAGGCGTATAATGAGAAAATAAAATTTCTAGTTAATGACTTGTTGATGAATCTGCACGGTATGTCTCCATTCTTTATTCCTATCAATAAGACTGGCAAGCAGTCTAAAGATTTTCCAAAAGTCATTGAAAAGGGCTTTGCTTCTGATGAACAATTGGTGATGTTCCCTGCAGGACTTTGTTCTCGTCGGCATAAGGGTTTAATTAGGGATGCTGAATGGAAAAAAACATTTATCACTAAAAGTGTGGAAACTCATCGTGACGTAGTTCCTATACACTTCAATGGCCGGAACTCAAATTTTTTCTATAACCTGTCGAATTTATGTCGATTCTTTGGAACTAAATTCGATATTGCCATGATATATTTGGTAGATGAGGCGTACAAGAATAGGCATAAAACCTTTGAATTGACAATCGGAAAACCTATTCCCTGGCAAACTTTTGATAAGAGTAAAACACCCCGCCAATGGGCTGCATATGTCAGAGAACTAGTATATAAAATGGAATCGTAAATCAGAAACATGATATGGAAGATATTATTAATCCAGTAGACAAAGAGGTCCTAAAATCGGAATTAACCGAGGATAAACGACTTAGAATGACAAATAAAAGTAATAATCAGATATATATTATTACTTATCATAACGCTCCCAATATCATGAGAGAAATAGGACGTTTGCGAGAAATAGCTTTTCGCGCGGCTGGTGGCGGAACGGGTAAATCCATCGATATAGACGAATATGATACAATGGAGAATCCCTACAAACAATTGATCGTATGGGATCCGGAAGAAGAAAAGATATTGGGAGGCTATCGATATATACTAGGTACTGATGTGCAATTTAGTAAAGAGGGTGAGCCAGTTTTAGCTACAGCTCATATGTTTGATTTCTCCCAAAAGTTTTTGGATGAATATCTTCCTACTACTATTGAACTCGCTCGCTCTTTTGTGACGCTCGAGTATCAATCTACTCGTTTGGGTAGTAAAGGTATATTCGCCCTTGACAATTTGTGGGATGGACTTGGTGCTCTTACAGTAATTATGCCTACTGTGAAATATTTCTTTGGAAAAGTTACGATGTATCCAAGTTATATACGGCAAGGTCGAGATATGATCCTTTATTTTTTGAAAAAGCATTTTGCTGATAAAGATAATCTAATTACACCTAAAAAACCCTTGATGATTGAAACGGATGAGAAAGAGTTGGCAAGGTTGTTTAATAAAGATTCTTTTAAGGAAGACTATAAAATATTGAATAGCGAGATTAGAAAGCTAAACTATAACATTCCTCCTTTGGTCAATGCATATATGGGACTTAGTCCTACGATGCGCATGTTCGGGACTGCTATCAATTATGGGTTCGGTGATGTGGAAGAAACAGGAATACTCATTGCTGTAGATGAGATATTAGAAGAAAAACGAATGCGCCATATAGAATCTTTTGTCAAGAACAATCCATTAACCTTCAGACCTACTTCGGGAGCTAATAAAGTTATCACTAAACAATCTGAAGAGTGATTCAGCTAATTTAACGACAAATGTAAGGTTTTTATATATTAAAATGTCTAATTTCGCCTGCAAAATAAATCAAGGCAAATGAACGTTCAAATAATCAACAAATCAAAACATCCCCTGCCGGAATATGCTACTGAGTTGTCGGCGGGTATGGATATTCGTGCTAACTTGCAAGAATCAAAGACACTCCTACCATTGGAAAGAGCTTTAATTCCGACAGGTTTGTTTATGGCTATCCCTGAAGGGTACGAAGCTCAGGTAAGACCACGTAGCGGGCTTGCCATTAAAAAGGGAATTACTGTACTGAACTCACCGGGCACTATTGATGCCGATTATAGAGGAGAACTCTGTGTCGTTCTTATTAATCTTTCGAACGAGCCTTTCGTAATTGAAGATGGTGAGAGAATTGCCCAGATGATTTTTGCTCGTTGCGAACAAGCAACATGGGAACCTACGGATAAGTTAGGGGAAACCGAGAGAGGTGCAGGAGGATTCGGGCATACCGGAGCAAAATAGGTAATGAAGAAACAGAATTTACATACTCGACCAATGAAACGTTTCGCTAGCGGAGTGACCTCGTTGATAATAGGATGCATACTTTTAGGCTTTGCTGAGTCTGCCGTATCCTCTCCTAAGGTTGTCGCTATTGTCACCCCAGATACGTTTTCAGTAGAGCAGCAACGTAAATTCGATTATTTCTATCTGGAAGCTCTTCGATTAAAAGGCGAGAAAAAGTATTCTGCCGCATTTGATATGATGCTGCATTGTCAAACAATAAATCCACAAGCGCCTGAAGCTCAATATGAGTTGGGACAGTACTATTTGACATTACAAAAAAATACTCAAAGTTTATCTGCGTTTCAGGCTGCGGTAAATGCTGCACCACAAAACTATTGGTACAATCAGGCTTTGGCTAGTTTTTATATGCAGCAAGAGGATAGCACCAAAGCTACTGAAACGTTCGAGCTGATGGCTAAGCGCTTTCCTAACCGTCGAGATCCATTGCTTAGTTTGCTGGACTTGTATACGCAACAGACCAACTATCCCAAGATTATTCGGACTCTTGATAGATTGGAAGGTGTAATGGGCAAGAATGAACAGATAAGCATGGAGAAGTTCAAGGTCTATGTTCAGATGAACGATAATAGAAAGGCGTTGAACGAAATAGAAAGCTTGACAAAAAAATATCCGCAAGACAATAGGTATCAAGTTCTGTTGGCAGATGCTTATATGCAGAATAATAAAAAGATAGAGGCGTATAATATCTATAATAAGGTGCTGGCAGCGGAACCAGATAATTCGATGGCTCTTTATTCTTTAGCTAATTATTATAAAGTTGTAGGGCAGAAAGAAAAATATGAAAATCAGTTAAGTCTTTTTGTCCTCAATAAGAAAGTGGCATCAGAGGCGAAAGTAGATGTCATGAAAGAGTTGATATCTCAATATGAACAAGACGGCAAAGACAGCACAAGGGTTATCGGGCTTTTTGATAAAATCGTCAAAGAAGATCCGGAAGACGTGCAGATTCCGATGCTATATGCCAATTATCTCATTGCGAAAGGCCTGAATGTTCAGGCACTTCCTGTGTTGGATCATATCGTGGCAATTGATCCTTCTAATGTAGCAGCTCGTCTTATGTTGTTGAATGATGCTATTAAGAAAGAAGATTATAAAGCTGTTATCCGAATTTGTGAGCCAGGTATTGAAGCAACTCCTGATGCTCTCGAACTTTATTTCTATTTGGCTATAGCCTATAATCAAGCGGGCCGGACAGACGATGCTATTGATATTAGTAAGAAAGCATTGACGCATGTTACTAGTGATAGTAAGAAGGAAGTTATCTCTGACTTTTATGCGCTGATGGGTGACGTCTATTATACTAAATTAATGAAGAAGGAAGCTTATGCTGCATACGATTCGGCTTTAGTATACAATGCAGATAATATTAGCGCATTAAATAATTACGCTTATTACTTATCTGAAGAACATGCTCAATTGGATAAGGCAGAAGAGATGAGCTACAAGACAGTAAAATCTGAACCAAATAATTCGACATTTTTAGATACTTATGCATGGATACTATTTATCAAAGGTAAATATACTCAAGCTCTAATATATATTGACAATGCCATGAAGAACGGTGGCTCTACTAGTAATGTAGTCACAGAACATTGTGGCGATATTCATGCCCAGACAGGAGATATAGAAAATGCTTTAAAATATTGGCAAAAAGCATTGAGTATGGGGAGTAAGTCTAAACATCTCAAACAAAAAATAGCAAAGAAAAAATACATATCAGAATGAAAAAGAACAAATTAATTTATATAATAGGTGTTACAATCGGATTAGTATTCAGTAATAGTACTTTAGCACAAACGGTTGTTAAAAATGATTCGAATAAGATTCTGAAAGATTCTATTGATAAGACGAAAGTAATACCCGATTCTTGTGTGGTAGACAGTGCTAGTTATCAATGTCTGTCTTCTAAAGTACATCTTGTATTGCCGGCAAGCTTTATGGGGCTTTCTTTAAAAGGTAGTATGAAAATGGTTTCCAAAGAGCGTATTCAATTGTCGATAGTAATGCCTATTTTTGGTACTGAACTGGCAAAATTGGATATTACCCCCAATGAAATGTTGCTTATAGATCGCCATGATAAAATGTATGTGCAAGCCAATAAAAAAGAGATGATGAGATATTTGCCAAGTGGTTCAAACTATTCGCAACTAGAACAGCTTTTGATAGATGCATCTAAACCCGGAGGGCGCTCCGAAGTCTCTGGTAGCGATTTTGGCTTAAAATCAATGAAGGATGCAAAGATACAACTTTATGATTTCTCTACCGATAAAATAGTACTTCAGCCGACAGCTGTGCCTACCAAATATAAGAAAGTAACATTAGATGAATTTGTTAAAGCTCTGAAGGGATTGCAATGAGACGTTCTTTTATCATATTATATTGTTTATTTTTTACAGTTACATTAAATGCGCAGACTCCTTTAATTTCGAATCTGCAGAAAAAGCATTCGGCGTTGCAAAAACAAATTGCAGCAACGGAGAAAATGTTGAAAACTACCAAAAAAGATGTAAAGGGACAATTATATCATTTACAGGCGCTTAATGGGCAAATAGAAGAGAGAAAAAGATATATAGAAACAATTAATGGCGATGTGCAGGCTATCAGCGGACAAGTGATGACGCTTTCTGCTCGTCTTCAAGCCATGCAACGCGATCTGAATGAAAGAAAGATGAAGTATCTTTCTTCGGTCAATTATGTTTATCGTAATAAGACTATTCAGGAAAAGCTAATGTTTATTTTTTCGGCCAAATCGTTGTCTCAAATGTATCGCAGACTACGCTATGTTAAGGAATATGCAACGTATCAACGTTTGCAAGGAGAGGATATCATACGGCGTCAGGCGATTATTAACGGACACCGTCACCAATTGGTTCAAGTAAAACAGGTGAAGGTGGGCGTGATGAAAGAAAGAGAAGGTGAAAAGGCTATTTTGGAGAAAAAGGAACAACAGAAAAGACAAGTCGTTAGTGAATTGCAGAAAAAGCAACGAGGCTTGCAGAGCCTTATCAGTAAAAAACGTAGAGAAGCCAATCAACTGAATGCTAGGATTGATCGGTTGATCACTTTGGAAATAGAAAAGGCACGTAAGCGAGCTGAAGAAGAAGCCCGTAAAAGGCGCTTAGAAGAAGAAAGACGAATTGCTGCTCAGAGAAAGGCAGAGGCGTTAGCAGCCGAAAAAGCTGCAGCCGAAGAAGCCAGAAGAGAAAAGGCTGAAGCGGCATCAAGTAGTTCTAAAACATCTGGCTCTACTACTAGAAAGCCTGTTAGAAAAAGTGAGACACATAAGACTTATACTACTCCAGCTCCTTCTCCTGTACCTTCGATAAGCTCTGTAGATAGACGGCTTTCGGATACTTTTGCAGGGAATAGAGGGCGGTTGCCTATGCCTATGACCGGAAATTGCATGGTAATTAGTCATTATGGGCAATATGCAGTGGAAGGTATGAATAACGTGAAACTTGATAACAAAGGTATCGATATACAAGGTCATGCAGGGGCTTGCGCTCGTGCTGTTTATAGTGGTGAGGTCTCTGCTGTCTTCCAGATGAATGGCTTATTCAATGTGCTTGTGCGTCATGGCGAATATATATCGGTGTACTGTAACTTATCTTCGGCGTCTGTCAGACAAGGAGAGCATGTCAGTACTCGTCAAATACTTGGGAAAGTTTATTCCGATTCTTCAGATGGTGGAAGAACTGTTCTTCATTTCCAATTGCGCAAAGAACGTGAAAAATTGAATCCTGAACAGTGGTTGGGACGTTAAAGTTCCAACCCATCCAGTAAATGATAATAAAGGGGAATAGCTTCTTCTATTTCTTTCAGCATGACAAATTCGTCAGCAGTATGCGAACGAGATGATTTGCCAGGTCCCATTTTTAAAGATGGAAAGGGCATAAGCGCCTGATCCGAAAGGGTGGGAGATCCGAATGGCTTTAACCCTAATTTTATTGCTCTTTTCACGAAAGGATGATTTAAATCTATAAACGAAGAATTTAATCTAAATGAATGGGCAGTGACTTCACTTTTCACATGTTTCTTTATTTCTTCAAATAGTTCCTGATTAGAATAGAGTTCGTTGCTTCGCACATCAACGGTCATGGTACAATGATCTGGAATTACGTTGTGTTGAGTCCCTGCTTGAATAATTGTCATCGTCATTTTAACTGGGCCAAGTACTGACGAGATCTTTTTAAATTGATAATCGCGAAACCAAATAATATCATCCAGCGCCTCGTAAATAGCATTGATACCTTCTTCACGAGCAGCGTGTCCAGCTTTTCCTTTCGCGATGACATCCAATACCATTAATCCTCGTTCAGCAATAGCAGGTTGCATCTCTGTCGGCTCGCCCACTAAGGCAAAAGAGATGGGAGGTAGGCAATTTAAGACGTCGGCGACACCTCCTGTTCCAGACACTTCTTCTTCACAGCTTGCCAAAAAAATAAGATTATAATTCTGCCTAGTTTTGCATAGGTTCAGAAATACTTGTGATAAACATACTAAACTTGCTCCTGCATCATTACTTCCCAATCCATATAATTTTCCATTAACTTCCAATGCTTCAAAAGGATCTTTCATCCACTGAGAAGTAGGTTTTACCGTATCGATGTGAGAATTAAGTAGAATGGTCTTTCTATTCAAACTGAAATCAGGAGACAGACACCATACGTTATTTCCTTTTCTTCCCACTTCCATTCCTAGATTCTCCAAATATTGTTCTAAAAAGTTGGCGGCGTTCTCTTCTTCACGGCTTATAGAAGGAATTCCTATAAGGGATTTCAGTAAATTTACACTTTCTAAAAAATCTGTTCTATCCATATCCAATCCAATAAGTTTTTTACAAAAATACAAATAAAGTTGCTTTGTTCGCAAAATTAAGGGTAACTTTGCAACAAATTTCAATAGATTAAAAGTAATGAATGAACATCATTTAGCTGTATTAGTTCATCGTCAAGCAGAGAAGTATGGTGACAAGAACGCACTATACTATCGAGATTACGATAAATCACAGTGGATCCCCATCACTTGGAATGAATTTTCGCAAACAGCAAAACAAGCAGCCAACGCTTTATTTGAATTAGGCATTAAAGAATGCGAAAACATTGGAGTGTTTTCTCAAAATAAACCCGAATGTCTTATTACAGACTTCGCCGCTTATGATAATCGAGCAGTAACTATTCCGCTTTATGCAACCAGCTCTCCGGCACAAGTACAATATATAGTAAACGATGCGCAGGTAAGATTCCTTTTTGTTGGAGAACAATTTCAATATGATACAGCCTTTTCTGTCTTTGGATTATGTAATTCTTTGCAGCAGCTTATTATATTTGATCCTAAAGTAAAAAAAGATTCAAGAGATCAATCATCTATTTATTTTGATGAATTTTTGGAGAAAGGTAAAGACCTGAAATACCAAACAGAAGTTGAAGAGCGTATTTCTCGTGCATCAGATGATGACTTGGCAAATATCTTATACACTTCTGGAACAACTGGAGAACCGAAAGGTGTGATGTTGCATATGTCCAATTACATTGAGGCTTTTCGGATTCATGATATTAGGTTGAAAAAAATATCTGATGAAGATATATCTTTAAATTTCCTTCCGCTTACACATGTATTTGAAAGGGCTTGGGTCTATTACTGTATACATAAGGGTGTTACAACTTATGTCAATCTTCGTCCCGCTGATATTCAGACATGTATTAAAGAAGTTCGCCCAACTTTAATGTGCAGTGTCCCAAGATTCTGGGAAAAGGTTTACATTGGTGTTCAAGAAAAGATTGCTCAAGAAAAAGGAATTACGAAAACACTAATGCTCAATGCCATTAAAACTGGGCATACCTACAATATTGATTATCTTCGAGTAGGAAAGAAACCTCCATTGATGTTGGAATTAAAATATCGTTTTTATGAGAAAACGGTTATTCATCTTTTGAAAAAAACAATTGGTATAGATCGAGGAAATTTCTTTCCGACTGCCGGTGCTGCCGTTAACGATAAAGTTTGTGAATTTGTGCATTCTGTTGGCATTGATATGCTAGTTGGTTACGGACTAACCGAATCGACCGCTACTGTTTCTTGTGAATGGAAAACAGGTTACGAGATAGGGTCTGTAGGAATTCCGATGCCGGGTGTAGAAGTTAAGATAGGAGAAAATGATGAGATATTATTGCGTGGTAAGACTATAACCAAAGGCTATTACAAGAAGACTGAGGCAACGACGTCTGCATTTGATGCCGATGGATGGTTTCATACGGGTGATGCGGGCTGTCTGAAAGGGAAACATCTGTATCTTAAAGAACGTATTAAAGATTTGTTCAAAACATCTAATGGTAAGTATATTGTCCCACAAGCAATAGAATCTCAATTGGCCATTGATAAATATATTGATCAAATTGCTATCATTGCCGATAAACGTAAATTTGTGTCGGCTTTAATTGTTCCTGATTACAAGCTTGTCGAGAAGTTTGCAGAGGAGCATCATATACAATATAGCAATAGGGTAGAGCTTTTAAAGAATAAAGAGATTTATGACCTCTATCAGCAACGTATTGATACCTTGCAACAGAAATTTGCCCACTATGAGCAAATTAAACGGTTTACTTTACTAGATATTCCTTTCAGTATGGAACGGAATGAATTGACCAATACGCTGAAGCTTAAAAGAGCCGTTATTCTAGAAAATTATAAAAACGAGATAGAACGTATGTACGAAAATTAAATGCCACTAGTAGTAGAAATTTTCGTGTTTGTATTATTAATATAATTAATTGTTTTACAGAATGATAACATCAGAACAACTTAAAGACGTGAAAGAGCGCATTGAAGCGCTGAGGAGGTATCTTTGACGTCGATCAGAAAAAAATAGAATTTGAAGAAGAAAGTCTTCGAACGCAAGCACCTGAATTCTGGGAAGATCGTGAGAAGGCAGAAAAGCAAATGAAACTTGTGAAAGATATCAAAAAGTGGCTTGACGGCTATCGTGAAGTCGAAATGTTATCTGAAGAGTTGCATTTGTCATTTGATTATTTTAAAGAAAATATTGTTTCCGAGGAGGAGGTAGATCAAGCCTATAGCCGAGCTATTACCGCAATAGAGTCGCTCGAGTTGAAGAGTATGTTACGTAACGAAGCCGATTCGATGAGTTGCGTACTTAAGATAAACTCTGGAGCTGGTGGTACCGAAAGCCAGGATTGGGCTTCAATGTTGATGAGAATGTATTCTCGCTATGCCGAGCGCCATAATTATAAAACGACATTCAATAATATTCAGGATGGTGATTTGGCTGGTATTAAGTCGTGTACTATGACAATAGAAGGGGATGATGCTTATGGTTATTTGAAAGGGGAAAATGGGGTACACCGTTTAGTCCGCGTTTCGCCTTTTAATGCTCAAGGTAAAAGAATGACTTCTTTTGCATCAGTTTTTGTTACGCCTCTAGTAGACGATACGATTGATATTACAATCGATGAAGCTGCTGTTTCGTGGGATACTTTTCGCAGTGGTGGCGCAGGTGGACAGAATGTGAATAAAGTAGAATCGGGAGTCCGATTGCGCTATCAATACAAAGATCCATATAATGGCGATGAGGAAGAAATATTAGTAGAAAATACCGAGACTCGAGATCAACCTAAAAATAGAGAGAATGCAATGCGCTTACTTCGGTCTATTCTATATGATAAAGAGATGAAACACCGAATGGAAGAGCAAGCCAAAGTGGAAGCTGGTAAGAAGAAAATTGAGTGGGGCTCTCAAATCAGAAGTTATGTTTTCGACGACCGACGGATAAAAGATCATCGCACCAATTACCAGACATCCGATACAAATCGTGTAATGGATGGTGAGATAGACGATTTTATCAAAGCTTATTTAATGATGGGTGGTGAATAAAATTCTCTATCCAAAATTTTGCTTTATTCATTATTTTATTCTTTCTTTGTTGGAAAGATAAAAGTAAAATACCATGAATAAAAAACAAATTAGAGACAAAAAGGCTGAGAAAAAGGCAGATTCTACCGTCAAGATTTTATTCTTATCACTAATCGTGTTGGGTATTATCTTAATGATCTGGTTCTCTTTCGCCAATAGCTAAAATCAATGATAGATCCTTTAGCTTTAAGATTTTTAAAGACCGCGTATATGAATGCGGTCTTTTTCATTTTCTAATTGCAGGCAAATTTATTAAACAAAAATAGGATAATATTCCATTCTTTTTCATTAATATTGCAAGGCGAAAATAAGACTGTTTGATTCATTCTTTTGTAACAGCCAGGGACTTGGATTATAAAACAAACTAGAAGATATGAGTAAACTTACATTTTATGCTGCCGTTCTGTTTTACAGTTTCAGTGCATTGACACTGTCCGCCCAATCTTTCAATCCACCGATATTAAAAGTAGATGGAGGTAAAATTAGTGGAGTATATAGTTCCTCTGAATCCACTGTCGCTATTTACAAAGGGATTCCATATGCGGCCCCTCCAGTAGGTAGTTTAAGATGGAAACAGCCACAGGCTGTTAAGCCATGGAAAGGGATACGTAGGTGCGATAAGTTTGGAGCAGCTTCTTTGCAGCCCGATCATGCTCCTGTGGGTGCTAACAAAGGTATTGGCATAGATTATATCAAAGAGTTCTATCAAGCTGGCAATCCTATTAGGAGCGAAGACTGTCTTTATTTAAACGTTTATACAATGTCTCCTAAGACACAAAAAAAGTTACCGGTCATGGTGTGGATACATGGTGGAGCTTATATTGGAGGATTCGGACACGAAATAGAATTTGACGGTAACGAACTTGCAAAGAGGGGAGTCGTTTTAGTTACCATTAAATATCGGTTAGGGATGTTGGGCTTCTTAGCTTATCCTTTGCTTACTGCCGAAAATGGAAAGGGAAGTGGTAACTACGGATTATATGACCAACTTGCTGCACTTAAATGGGTGAAAAAAAATATAGCAGTATTTGGTGGCGACCCCAACAATATAACAGTGTTTGGTCAAAGTGCGGGAGCAGGGAGTGTTCAGGCACTCATCTCTTCTGAAATGGCAAAGCCTTATATCCAAAAGGCTATTATTCAAAGTGGAGGTGGCCTACAAGGAATCATTTCGCCAATGTCTCTTAAAGAATCAGAAGCTGTTGGGAATGCTATTTTTAGCGAAGCAGGTATTTCTACACTTAAAGAAATGAGAAATTATCCGGCAGAAAAGTTGCTCGATCTGTACAATAATTATATGAGCAAACAAAAGAATTATCAACTTGTTTTGCGCCCTACCGTTGACGGACAATTGATTAAAGATACTTTCGATGATATAGCACGTAGTGGAAATGAACTGAATATACCATATATGATAGGATATACTACTGACGATATTGCTCCCGAAGTGATGAAAAAATCGGCTTGTGATTGGAGCCTGCTGCTTGAAAAGCAACAAAGGCATCCTGCATATATTTATCATTTTGGTTATAAGCTGCCGGGAGATAGTGCCGGTGCTTTTCATTCGTCGGAATTATGGTTTGTCTTCGGATCACTTAAACATTGTTGGCGTACTTTTCCCATTCAAGCTTATAAACTAAGCAATAAAATGATGAACTATTGGACGGCTTTTGCTCGCACCGGTAATCCGAATAATAAATCTGCGGACAATTGGCGTCCCTATACCCAATCCGAAGGCTATATAGAAATATTCCAAATAAAATGAGATCTCAAACAATTCAAACAAAGTGTTTAAATTGCGAACAATTCGGAATTTTTGAGCTGCTTTTGCTTACAATTTAAAACTTATTTGACGATTAACTTCGTTTTTTTCATTTTATTACATATAGACTGTACTTTCTCAAAAAAAACAGGATGAAAAGGCACTAATTTGTCAAAAACTTCCTATCTTTGGCAAGAATTAGTCATATAACGCTTAATTTAGGAATATGAAAGAAATAAAATTTAGTCTTGTCTACCGCGATATGTGGCAGTCATCGGGTAAATACCAACCGCGTAAAGACCAGCTGGAACGCATCGCCCCACTAATTGTTGATATGGGATGTTTCGCACGCGTCGAAACGAATGGTGGTGCTTTCGAACAAGTCAATTTGTTGTATGGAGAGAACCCTAATCAGTCTGTCCGTGCTTTCACTAAACCTTTTCATGATGCTGGTATTCAAACCCACATGCTCGATCGTGGTCTGAATGCCCTTCGTATGTATCCTGTGCCTGCAGACGTTCGGCGTTTGATGTACAAGGTAAAGCATGCTCAGGGTGTTGATATCACTCGAATTTTCTGCGGTTTGAACGAAACTCGCAACATTATTCCTTCCATTAAATATGCTCTGGAAGGCGGAATGATTCCGCAAGCCACTTTGTGTATTACTTTCTCCCCTATTCATACGGTAGAATATTATACCAAGATAGCTGATCAACTCATCGAAGCAGGTGCTCCCGAAATATGCTTAAAGGATATGGCGGGCGTCGGTCGTCCTGTGATGTTGGGTCAGCTAGTAAAAGCTATCAAAGAACGTCATCCCAAAGTAATTATCCAATACCATGGACATAGCGGTCCGGGGCTTTCAATGGCTTCAATGCTTGAAGTCTGCAAAAATGGAGCCGATGTTATTGATGCGGCAATGGAGCCTTTATCCTGGGGTAAAGTTCATCCGGATATTATTTCTGTTCAAGCAATGCTGAAAGATGCCGGATTTAAAGTCGCTGATATCAATATGGATGCCTATATGGCAGCACGTACCATGACTCAGTCGTTTATAGACGAATGGTTGGGCTACTTTATCAATCCTGGTAACAAAATAATGAGTTCATTGCTTTTGGGCTGTGGACTTCCTGGTGGTATGATGGGCTCTATGATGGCCGACTTGAAAGGTATGATGAATGTCATCAATAACAATCGCCAGAAAAAAGGTTTGAAACCGTTCTCTGAAGATGCATTATTGGTTCGCCTTTTCAACGAAGTAGCTTATGTTTGGCCACGTGTCGGTTATCCTCCATTGGTTACGCCATTTAGCCAATATGTAAAAAATATAGCTCTCATGAATTTGTTGTCTGAAAGTATGGACGAACCTCGTTTCACCAGGATGGATGATAATATGTGGGGTATGATTCTTGGTAAGAGTGGCAAGCTTCCCGGTCAATTAGCACCTGAAATTGTTGAACTCGCTAAGCAACAAGGACGTGAATTTACTGATGCGGATCCTCAATCATTCTATCCTGATAAGTTGGATGAGTTCCGCGAAGAAATGAAGAAAAATAATTGGGACTTCGGGCCTGACGATGAAGAGTTGTTCGAGTTGGCAATGCATCCGGAACAATATAGAGATTATAAGAATGGTTCGGCTAAGAAGCGTTTCGACCAGGAGTTGGCTAATGCTAAGGTGGCTGCTCTGTCTAAAGGAATCTCTGCTGAAGAAGTTCTAAAAGTAAAGAGAGCCAAATATACTCCTATTGTAGCTACTCAGCGCGGGCAAGTATTGTGGGAAATCGATGTGGATTCCACTTCTACAGAACCAACTGTTGGAAAGAGTTATACTGCTGACGATACGTTCTGCTATGTAATGACTCCATGGGGCTCAAGCGATTCGATGAAAGCAAATTTCAATGGCAAGATTGTTGAAATATGCGTTAAACAAGGCGAACGCGTTAATAAGGGCGATGTTTTAGCTTATATCGAAGAAGCTAAATAAAATCGACAAATAATAACATCATATTTTCCCGTTTTGCTTTTGCAAAGCGGGATTTTTTTATTCTACTGCTTAATAATATAATATATTTTTCATAATATTTTGTGGATAAACAGATTATTTATAACTTTGCATCGACAAGATGATTGAGGAGGGGCGATTAAGGCTCCTTTTTTTGTTTTAATAATTGATACATGATAGAAAAGAAAGCTGTCAGCCAAATTGTTGGCGAATGGTTGCAAGGAAAAGATTATTTTTTAGTATCGATCGATATTAGCACCGACGATAAAATTGTTGTTGAAATAGATCACAAAGATGGCGTGTGGATTGAAGATTGTGTAGATCTCAGCCGCTTCATCGAATCGCGTTTGAACAGAGATCAGGAAGATTATGAGTTGGAAGTTGGCTCAGCCGGAATCGGCCAGCCGTTCAAAGTATTGCAACAATACTATAATCATGTAGGCAAAGAAGTAGAAATTCTAACAAAAGAAGGCAAGAAGATTACCGGTCTACTTAAAGATGCCGATGAGGAGAAATTTATGGTAACCGTCAAAGCCAAACAAAAAACAGAAGGCTCTAAACGACCTAAATTAATAGAAACGGATCTTATGCTCCGTTATGATGAAATAAAATATACAAAATACTTAATACGTTTTAAATAACTATGGCCAAGAAAGAAGAAACGATTAGTTTAATCGATACTTTTTCAGAATTTAAAGAACTGAAACATATTGACAGGGCTACGTTGGTGAGTGTTCTCGAAGAATCCTTCCGCAGTGTAATAGCAAAGATGTTCGGGACAGATGAGAACTATGACGTAATCGTTAATCCCGATAAGGGCGATTTCGAAATTCGCCGCAACCTTAAGGTCGTTGCCGACGATAAATTGGAAAATCCAAACTTGGAGATTGGTTTAACTGATGCCCGCAAAATTGATCCTTCATACGAAGAAGGTGAAGAGGTATCAGATGAAGTGAACTTCGCTTCTTTTGGCCGAAGAGCAATATTGAACCTACGCCAAACATTGGCATCAAAAATATTGGAATTGGAAAAAGATAGTATTTATAACAAATACATAGATAAGGTCGGCTCTATTATTACTGCCGAAGTTTATCAGATTTGGAAAAAAGAAATACTGTTGATGGACGATGAGGAAAACGAGCTTTTGCTCCCGAAGAATGAACAAATTCCAAGCGATTTTTATCGAAAAGGCGAACAAGTGCGTGCTGTTGTCGCTCGTGTAGACAATACGAACAATAATGCGAAGATTATTCTATCGCGTACTTCACCGATCTTTCTTCAGAGACTGTTCGAATTAGAAGTCCCCGAAATCAATGACGGACTTATTACCATTAAGAAAATAGCCCGTATTCCTGGTGAACGCGCCAAAATAGCAGTTGAGTCGTATGACGACCGCATTGATCCCGTCGGAGCTTGTGTCGGCGTAAAGGGTAGTCGTATTCACGGTATTGTCCGCGAATTAAGAAATGAAAATATTGATGTCATCAACTATACCAGCAATATTTCATTGTTCATACAGCGCGCTTTGAGTCCGGCTAAAATCTCTTCTATCAAATTGAACGAAGAAGAACACAAGGCTGAGGTCTATCTGAAGCCCGAAGAAGTGTCGCTTGCTATAGGTAAAGGGGGCTTGAATATTAAGCTTGCCAGTATGTTGACTGAGTATACTATAGACGTCTTCCGCGAAATAGAAGGTGCTAGTACTCCCGACGAAGAAGATATTTATTTGGATGAGTTTAGAGACGAAATCGACGGATGGGTTATCGACGCTATTAAGGCAATAGGTTGTGATACCGCTAAATCTGTTCTGAATGCACCGCGCGATATGCTGATTGATAAGACTGACTTGGAAGAGGAAACTATTGACGACGTAATACGCATTCTGAAACAAGAATTCGAGAAAGAGTAAGTCTTTGGCTTCCATCAATTCTATAATTTAAATATGACGATTAGATTAAATAAAGTAACAAGAGATTTGAATGTAGGACTTTCTACGGTTGTAGAATTTCTACAAAAGAAAGGGTATGACATAGAGTCTAATCCTAACACGAAGATTACGGAAGAAGAGTACGAACTTCTGGTCAAGGAATTCAGTACCGACAAAAGTCTTCGAATGGAATCGGATCGTTTCACCCAGCAACGGCAAACGAAAGAACGTAAAAGTTCGGTCTCGATAGAAGGCTACCAATCTGAAAAGGATAAAGAGAAACAAAAAAAGGATAACGTCATCAAAACCGTTATCCCCAGCGAAGTGCGCCCTCATTTTAAGAGCGTAGGAAAAATCGATTTGAATAACTTATCCAAAGGTATTGTTTCTGGTAATCAATCGGCTCCCCAACCCGAGCCTGTTGCTCAAGAAGAAACAAAATCGGTTGTTCAGGAGCCTGCCAACGAGCCTGTATTGAAGGTTGAGGAGAGCGACGTAAAAGTGAACAATATTCCCGAAACTACCTCAGAAGAGATAAAGCCGACACCTACTGTTAAGGAACAACAGACAAAACAGCCAGAGAAGGCAGAAGATCTATCAAAGCCGGTCGAAGGCACAAGCAACAGCGGTCAGTCGACAACGGTTAATTCACAAAATCATATAACCCGCGAAGAGAAAAAAGAAAAGATGAAAACTGCTGCTGTTCAAGAAGAAAACAAAAACACACAAGAAGAGGAAAAGCAAGAGCAGGATACTGTATTTACCATTCATCCAAATACAGTAAAGCCGAAATTAAATATTGTCGGCCAGATTGACTTAAATGCTTTAAATCAGTCTACCCGCCCAAAGAAAAAAACAAAAGAAGAAAAGCGTAAAGAACGCGAAGAGAAAGAACGTCTCCGCCAAGATCAGAAAAAGCAGATTAAAGAGGCTATCATCAAGGAGATTCGAAAAGATGATCCCAACAGAAGTCCAAAACCTGTTCAAACGGGAGAAAATAACAATGGCGGTAACGGAAACAAAAAGAAGCGTAACCGCATAAACAATGAGAAGGTAGATATCAATAAAGTCTCTGCTGCCGGTGGCAATCAACGCCCTGCCAATTCACATAGCAATGGTGGTGGTAATGATAGGAACGGGGTGAAAAAGAACGATGGTAATCGCAATCAGGATCCTCGCAGAAATCATGACCGCTTCAAGAAACCGATTCCTAAAGAGGCTGTTAGTGAAGAGGATGTAGCGAAGCAGGTAAAAGAAACTTTGGCGCGACTTACCAGTAAAGGAAAAAATAAAGCTTCCAAGTACCGTAAAGAAAAGCGTGAACAAGCTTCCAACCGCATACAGGAACAAGAGCAAGAAGAAAAGAAAGATAGCAAAGTTATCAAGCTTACTGAGTTTGTGACAGCTAATGAGTTGGCTACTATGATGAATATTTCTGTCAACCAGGTTATCGGCACTTGTATGTCTATCGGTATGATGGTATCTATCAACCAGCGCCTCGATGCTGAGACAATCAATCTCGTTGCTGAAGAGTTTGGATTCAAGACAGAATATGTCAGTGCCGAAGTAGCTCAGGCGATTGTTGAAGAAGAAGATAAAGAAGAAGACTTACTTCCTCGTGCTCCTATCGTTACCGTGATGGGGCATGTCGATCATGGTAAGACCTCTTTGCTCGATTATATTCGAAAAGCAAATGTTATTGCCGGTGAAGCCGGTGGTATTACTCAGCATATCGGTGCCTACAATGTGAAACTCTCCGATGGACGTCGTATCACATTTCTTGATACGCCCGGTCACGAAGCTTTTACCGCAATGCGTGCTCGAGGAGCCAAAGTCACAGATATTGCTATTATCATTGTAGCAGCCGACGATCATGTAATGCCACAGACCAAAGAAGCTATCAATCATGCTATGGCTGCAGGTGTACCAATTGTTTTCGCTATTAACAAAATAGATAAACCGGGAGCTAACCCCGATAAGATAAAAGAAGAACTTGCCGGAATGAACTTCCTACTCGAAGAGTGGGGTGGAAAATATCAATCACAAGATATTTCGGCTAAGAAAGGTATTGGCGTTAAAGAATTGATGGAAAAAGTCCTTCTTGAAGCAGATCTTTTGGATTTGAAAGCTAATCCTAATAGAAAAGCGACAGGTTCAATTATCGAGTCTTCACTCGACAAGGGACGTGGTTATGTTGCTACTGTATTGGTATCGAACGGTACATTGAAAATAGGTGATGTTGTTTTGGCAGGTACTAGTTTCGGTCGTGTAAAAGCTATGTTCAACGAACGCAACAAGCGACTTGAAACGGCAGGGCCATCAGAACCGGCATTGATACTTGGATTAAACGGTGCTCCGCAAGCTGGCGATATGTTCCATGTGATGGATACCGACCAAGAGGCTCGTGAGGTGGCCAACAAACGTGAACAGTTGCAGCGTGAGCAAGGATTGCGTACGCAGACTCGAGTAACACTCGACGAATTGGGACGTCGTATTGCATTGGGCAACTTCAAAGAACTCAATGTTATCATTAAGGGTGACGTGGATGGTTCTATTGAAGCACTCAAAGATTCGCTTATCAAACTGTCTACCGAGCAAATACAAGTCAATGTTATCCACGGAGCTGTAGGGCAGATTTCCGAATCCGATGTTACGCTCGCAGCAGCATCTGATGCTATCATCATCGGCTTCCAGGTTCGTCCTTCAGCAGCAGCCCGTAGGCTTGCCGAGCAGGAAGGCGTTGATATTCGCCTCTATTCCGTAATCTATGCGGCTATCGAAGAAGTAAAAGATGCCATGGAAGGTATGTTGGCACCACAAGTCAAAGAGGTTGTTACTGCTACCGTAGAGGTTCGCCAGGTATTCCACATTACCAAGGTGGGTACGGTTGCCGGAGCTATGGTGAAAGAAGGAAAAGTAAAACGTTCCGACAAAGCTCGTGTCATTCGCGATGGTATTGTTATTTTCAACGGTACTATCAATGCCTTGAAGCGTTTTAAAGATGACGTTAAAGAGGTAGGATCGAACTTCGAATGTGGTATAAGCTTGACAAATTACAGTGACCTCCACACAGGTGATATATTAGAAACTTACGAAGAAATAGAAGTAAAGCAAACGCTTTAAATCAAATTTTCGATAATAGAAAAAGAACGGTTTTTCTTGCTGTAAAGTAAGAAAGGCCGTTTCTCTTTTTTAATAACAGACGCAAGTATACAAATTGTTTTTGGCTCATCAGTAAAAGTTAGAGGGTGTAGGATCGAATGTGATAATGATAGAGTTTGAGGAGCCTGGAAAATATAGGCGTAGATGGGAGTCTATTTGAAAACTATTTCAAGAGATTATTGCATTCATATACCTCAGTTCGGGATAAGAGAAGTAAAAAATAGGGGATAAAAAGTTGGTAATCACAAGAATATTTTGTATATTTATAGTTGAAAATCAATAATTTACAAAATAAATTCAATATGATTACCAAGGACAAAATTACAGAAATATTTTATATTATCGATGAATTCAGCTCTATATTTGATGCTGAAATAGAGAAGCGCCATCTATTATCCACTACAGGGAAAGCCAGACGTATGAGAAAAGCCTCTCTT
>JAYRGW010000001.1:0-263990 GCA_041907665.1 Bacteroidaceae bacterium | reverse complement strand
TTGTCTTTATCCTTCCAAAACGTCATATGCTCCTAAAAATGTTGTCGTATGTTAGTTTTTCCGAAAACTTAAGGACGTCACCGAAAAAACTAACATACGACAACGGCGGCTGTAAACTTGTTTTGCTTTGCAAAAAATCAGACGTATGTTGCTGCGGTAACTAACGGATGTTGTTGGAGAAACTAACGTTAGTTGTTAGGATAACTTCTGTTAGTTACCGCAGTAACATCCGTTAGTTATGGCAGTGACATACGTCTGTTTTTTTAATCACATCATTTGCATGCAGTTCCACACAAAAAGCCCTAAGGGGCTACGTATGTAAAGCACACCTTAGGGCAAATAAGTTTCAATTGCAAATAAAGGAATCTTTATTCTGTCTTCCCAGACTCCTGTCTAAGTTGTTCGTCTACGGCTTTTATCTTTTCTTGAGCAAGCTGAAGGTCTGCTTTCAAGTTATCGACCTTATGGTTCAGTTCATTGAGCAACGAACTTCCACTTTTAGAAGATGATGATAAAAATCCTAGATTGTTTTCATAAGTTTGCAATTCGCTCTTCATATTATCATAAGCTCTAACAAGCTTTTCGCGTTCGCGATAAAGATTTGACGAAGCATTGCCCGACATCGAAATAGAAGATTTAAAATTACTGAGATTTCGATTAGAAGCCGAGATATGAAAACGTCTAAACAATTCGTCTACCTGGGAGTGGAACTGCTCATAAATCTTGTCCTTTTCTTTAAAAGGCACATGACCGATTTCATTCCATTCTTTGATCAAAGTACGCACTTTATCGTTTGCTTCGTCATTATCAACATCCTCTCCTATCTCATTGAGTTGTTTGATAATCTCCTTTTTCTTCTCCAAATTTTCAATTTCGGCAGAATGCTGCGAATTATTCACTTTATTCTTTTGTTCGAAGAAATAATCACAAGCCGTTATAAATTGTTTCCAAACAGCATCCGAGTATTTTTTAGCAACAGGACCTACCGTTTTCCATTCCTTTTGTAGTTTGGTCAGAGCATCTGCAGTAGCTTTCCAATCAGTGCTATCTTTCAACGCTTCGGCCATCTTCACCAATTCGCGTTTTTTGGCAAGATTGGCATTCATACCCTCTTTCAGCGCCTTGAAGAATTCACCTTTACGTTTGAAGAAATCATCACAGTCTTTACGAAAACGTTCAAATATCTTGGAATTCATCTTTTTCGGAACAAAACCAATCGTCTTCCATTTGTTTTGCAGCGCGATAACTTCTTGTGTTTTATCTTCCCATGCCGCAAACGACTTCAGCGTATTCCATTCTACAGATTCGATTATTTCGCAAATCACCGTTTTCTGATCAAGATTGTGTTGTTCTTCATCTTTAAGCTGCTCAAAATGTTGCTGATGGCGGCGATTAACTGCCGAAGATGCGTTTTTGAAACGTTGCCAAATACCTTCTCTCAAATCCTTGGCTACAGGACCTGTATCACGAAATTCCTGATGCAGTTTCTGTAACTGATGAAAGGCCGACACAACATCGGGCTCGTCATTGAGTTTTTCAGCCACCTCGCAAAGACGAGTTTTTATTTCAAGATTCTTCTTAAAATCATATTCTCTGAATTCATTATTCAACTTTAATATATCATAGAACTTTTCGATATAAAGCTGATAATTTTTCCACAATTCATTGGCGCGTTCCTGAGGAATAGGCTTTGTAGCATTCCATTGTTGCTGAATTTTTTTGAATTCTGCATAATTAGCTTCTTCTGGCGATTCGACCATATCCTTAAGTTCATTAATGATGGTCAATTTGATTTGTAGATTTTGTTCTTTTATCTTTTCCAGTTCCTCAGCATTCTTATTCCTCTTCTCCTTAATCAGATTCATGATTTCCTTGAATTCATCTTCCCTGCTATCCGAAACGGGAACAAAATCAGTTTCTATTCCTCCGTCTTCAATAAATTTCTTTTTGGCCTCTTCAACCTCTGCAGCATGAATTTTATAGAAAGCTTGTTTCAAAGCATCAATTTCTTGTTTGCCTACCGAACAATTACCTTCTGATATTTCTTTCAAACGGGCAATAACCTCATCATTATTATTAAAATGCTGACTCTTTTTCACAACTGTTAACTCTGCATCTTCTTCCGATTCCTCTAAAGTCAAACTATTCTCACCCACTTCCTCTTCTTCTTTTTTCTCTTCGTCAAGCGAAACGTCTGATACAGGTTCTTTCTCTTCCTCTGCCGGCTGGGCAACTTCTACAGTAGTTTCTTCTTCCTTCAACGCTACCGGTTGTTCTATTTCAACCGTTACTTCCTCAACCTCTTCCACCGGTTTTTCAACTACATCTGTCGATACATCCCCAGCAGAAGTCGCCGTTTCATCAGTGACCTCGGCTGTTTTCTTTTCTTCTTCTAATTTGCCTTCATCTAAAGGCTGATTAGTGTCTTGAGTGTCCATCATCATAAATTCATTTTTAAGGATTGGAAAATTTACCAATCGTCGATTAAGTTACAAATTAAGGAAATAAAATAATTACTTCAATACATTTTCGTGTTTTTTTTTCAATAATCTTAAAAATTACTGAAAAAAACTATTTGTTTTCACTACATTGAACCGAATTCACTAAATTTGTTAAATCAACAAATTCTTGTACAGACAATTGCTCGGGACGACGGTTAAACAAAGCATCTTCGGTAATCGGGCAATGCTCTCCCAATATAGGTTTGATAGAATTGCGCAAAGTCTTGCGTCTTTGGTTGAAAGTTGTTTTAACGACTTGTTTAAAAAGTTTCTCATCACATCCCAGCGATAAAGTTTCATTTCGAGTCATACGGATGACTGCGCTTTTCACTTTGGGGGGAGGATTGAATACCGAAGGCTCTACCGTAAAAAGATATTCAACTTTGTACCATGCCTGAATAAGTACGCTAAGTATGCCATAGGCTTTATGTCCCGGTTCGGAAGCTATACGCTCGGCTACCTCTTTCTGTATCATTCCGGTACAACAGGGGATCAGATTTTTATACTCGAGCATTTTAAAAAAAATCTGACTCGATATGTTATAGGGGTAATTCCCTGTGAGAACAAAGGGCGATCCTTCGAATAACTTATCCAAATTCATCTGCAAAAAATCCTCTTCTATAATATTGTCTTGTAACGACGGAAAGGCCTGACATAGATAGCTTACCGACTCATAATCTATTTCAACGACCTTAACAGGACGTTGTTTGGAAACTAAATATTGAGTGAGTACTCCCATCCCGGGTCCCACTTCCAATATAGGAATATCAGGTTCAACATCTACCGTATCAGCAATACGTTGAGCAATAGATTGATCTTTTAAAAAATGCTGGCCAAGAAACTTTTTAGGTCTTACTGTCTTCATAATCACAAACAAATAACTACTTTTGCACTCGACAAAGGTAATTGTTTTAATGAAGAAAGTCGATTTTAATATAAAGAAACTGATAAAAAAGGTACTAAAAATAATCTTACCACTAGTTTTAGGTGGTTTTATATTATGCTGGATTTATCGAGATTTTGACTTCAAGAAAGCCGAAGAAGTCTTTCTACACGGAATCAATTGGTGGTGGATGACAGCATCCCTGTTCTTCGGAACAATGGGCCATGTCATTCGCGGTTGGCGCTGGCGACAGACACTAGAGCCTCTCAACGAATATCCGCGGTTGTCGACCTGTGCCTATGCCATCTTCATCTCTTATGCAACGAACCTTATACTACCGCGTGTTGGCGAAATATCACGCTGCGGAGTGCTCACCAAATACGAGAATGTGTCTTTTTCTAAATCACTAGGCACTGTTGTGACCGAAAGGATAATTGATTCGCTAGTGTCGCTATCCATTGCGGGTGTTACTTTCTTACTGCAGGCCAACATCTTCTTGAAATTCTTTCAAAACACAGGAACCAAATTTCCGTCATTGGCACAAGTATTTACTTCGACAGAATTTTATATTATTCTATTCAGTATTATCGGTGTCTTTATTTTAATGTACTACCTGATACGCACCCTTTCTTTTTTTGAACGGGTAAAGGGAATAGTGATTAACATTTGGACAGGAATTATTTCGCTGAAAAAAGTGCATAACCTACCATTATTCGTCATATATACGATATTGATATGGGGATGTTATTTCCTTCATTTTTATCTTACCTTCTTTTGTTTCTCATTCACTTCTAATCTAAGTATGGCCGCAGCGATGGTTTTGTTTGTAGGCGGAACATTTGCAGTGATTGTGCCAACACCCAATGGAGCAGGTCCCTGGCATTTTGCCATTATCACAATGATGGTACTCTATGGTGTAAATGCCACCGATGCCGGAATATTTGCGTTAATCGTCCACAGCATCCAAACATTACTGGTAATTGTTTGTGGCATATATGGCATGATAGCATTGGGTATCAAGAACAAGACCCTCAAGAAATAAATCAGACCCCAAATAAACGGGAATTGAGAGAAGTGTCTCAGTCAAATAAAAATAAAGTGATATTAAATTTCCAGTTTTTATACTTATCTTTGTGAACATGCAAGAAAAGAGGACTCTTTTTTAGTCTTGCATCAAACAAAAAGAAAATAAATTTGTAAGCGTGGTTTCAGTAGAAAATTTAAAAGTAGAATTTAATGCAACAGCGTTATTTACCAATGTAAATTTCGTAATAAATAAGAAGGAATGTATCGCATTAGTCGGTAAAAACGGTGCCGGTAAAAGTACAATGCTTAAAATATTGGCGGGACTACAACGTCCTACAAGCGGAACTGTTTCTCTTCCAAAAGACACAACCATCGGATACCTTCCACAAGTAATGTTGTTCAATGACAACCGAACAGTAAAAGAAGAAGTAAGACAAGCATTTGAGCATATAACAGAGACTCAAAGCATTCTGTCATCCATACGAAAAGAGATGGATGAGCGGACAGACTACGAAAGCGAATCGTACAACGAACTACTAGAACGTTTCACCCACCTTAATGAAAGATACTTGATGATGGGTGGGATGAATTACGAAGCCGAAATAGACCGTACACTCATTGGATTGGGATTCGAAAAAAAAGACATGGAACGTCCTACTTCGGAGTTTTCGGGAGGATGGCGAATGCGTATCGAGCTTGCTAAACTATTGCTGAGAAAGCCAGACGTATTATTGCTCGATGAGCCTACCAACCATCTGGATATAGACAGTATACAGTGGCTTGAGACATTTCTGTTGACCAATCAGCACGCTGTTGTTTTGGTAAGCCATGACCGTGCTTTTCTAAATAATGTGACAAACAGAACAATTGAAATAACCTGTGGAAAGATCTACGATTATAAAGTAAAATATGATGAGTTTGTCGAATTAAGAAAGGCACGTCGGGAGCAACAATTAAGGGCTTACGAGAATCAACAAAAGATGATCGAAGATACGGAAGATTTCATACGCCGTTTTCGCTACAAGCCTACAAAAGCAGTACAGGTACAAAGTAGAATCAAGCAACTCGAGAAAATAGAACTCATTCAAGTAGATGAAGTGGATAATTCAGCCTTGCGCCTCAAGTTTCCTCCTTCTATCCGAAGTGGTAGCTATCCGCTGATATGCGAAGACGTCAGAAAAGCATTTGGCGAACACGAGATATTCAACAACGTAACATTTACAATCAATAGAGGTGAGAAAGTTGCTTTCGTAGGACGAAACGGAGAAGGAAAATCTACTCTTGTGAAATGCATTATGAACGAAATTCCTTTTGACGGTAAATTAACCCTCGGACATAATGTACAGATAGGATATTTTGCACAAAACCAAGCCCAGATGCTTGATGGAGAAGTCACTGTCTTTGATACTATCGACAGGGTTGCTACAGGCGACATACGATTGAAGATAAGAGATATACTAGGAGCATTCATGTTTGGAGGCGAAGCATCTGACAAAAAAGTAAAAGTTTTATCGGGTGGTGAGCGAACACGATTGGCTATGATAAAGCTATTACTAGAGCCTGTCAATCTCCTTATATTAGATGAACCGACCAACCACTTGGATATGCCATCTAAAGATATACTAAAAGATGCCATTCGCGATTTCGACGGAACAGCGATTATCGTCAGCCATGACCGCGATTTTCTTGACGGCTTGGTTACAAAAGTTTATGAATTCGGTGGCGGTAAAGTAAGAGAGCACTTGTGTGGTATCTACGAATACTTGCAGGAAAGGAACATCGATTCGCTTGCCGAACTGCAAAGAAACAATAAAGATAAAACAACAGACACTCCGAATGATGAAGAAATCCACATATCGGAAAGTAAACTATCGTACGAGGCACAAAAGGAGTTCAACCGCAATAAGAAAAAGCTAGAGAAGCAAATAAAAGACTACGAAAAAGAAATCGGTCAATTAGATGCAGCCATCAAGATTCTAGAAGAAAAGATGGCAACGGCAGAAGGGTCGGCTGATATGACTCTATATGAAAAACATGGAAACCTTAAGAAGCAACAGGAAGAGTCAATGGAAAAATGGGAAAAAGTATCTAACGAACTCGAAGAGTTAGAAAACAGTAATAAATAATATTACCAACAAATAAATGATGCCTATGAAATTACTTAATTTATTGCCCTTAGGGGTTGTATGTATGATGTCGATGGGAGTTAATACGACTAGTGCACAGACACTAAAGAGCGGTATTGATCTATCAAACTTAGACAAGACTGCTAATCCGGGAACCGATTTTTATCAGTTCGCTTGCGGAGGTTGGATGAAACAACATCCGCTTACAGCAGAATATGCTCGTTTCGGTTCTTTTGATATGGTTGCCGAGAACAATAAAAACCAATTGAAAGGCTTGATTCTGAAACTAGCAGAAAATAAAAACAACACTCAGGGAAGCTTGGCTCAAAAGATTGGTGATGTTTATAAAATGGCTATGGACAGCGTAACGCTCAACAAACAAGGTGCCACGCCATTGAAAGCCGATCTCGCTAAAATATCAGCAATCCGTACTCGCGCTCAACTTTACGCAGTATTGGGAGACCTCCGTCGTTCTGGTTGTGATCCGTTTTTCAGTCTATATATCGGAGCCGACGACAAAAATAGTAAAGCTAACTTACTCCAATTCGGACAAGGCGGACTTTCTTTAGGAGAACGCGACTATTACTTGGAGCAAAGTGCCAAGATGAAAGACATCCGTGCCAAATACCTCAAGTTCATTGTTAAGATGTTCCGCTTGGCCGGATATGATGTAACAACAGCCCAAAATGCTTCAAAATATGTAATGGCTATTGAAACCAGACTGGCAAAGATAGCTCGTGCTCAAGAAGCATTACGCGACCCCTATAAGAACTATAACAAAATGACTGTTGATGAAGTAAAATCCAAATGGTCAACTTTCGGATGGAACAGTTTCTTAGATCATGCAGGACTTTCGGCAGCAAAAGAAATCAATATCGGTCAACCGGAATCTATCGGTGAGGTAGCAAAAATAACAGCGACACTTCCGTTAAAAGAGATCATCGCCTACTTGCAATGGAACATTATCAATGGTGGTGCATCGCAATTGAGCGACGCTTTCATCGAAGCACAATTTGATTTTTATGGCCGCACCATGTCAGGTCGTCAACAAAACAGGCCAAGATGGAAACGTGCCGTATCGGCAGTTGACGGAGCCCTTGGTGAAGCTGTAGGAAAAATGTATGTCGAAGAGTATTTTCCTGCATCATCGAAAGAACGTATGATTCAGTTAGTCAAGAATCTGCAAAAATCATTATCCGAGCGTATTCAAGGACTCACATGGATGAGCGATGTAACGAAAGCTAAAGCACAAGAGAAACTTGCCGCTTTCCGCATTAAAATCGGTTATCCCGACAAATGGAAAGATTATTCTAAACTCGAGATTAAAAATGATTCCTATTACGCAAACATGAAACGCGCTTCGGAATGGGAATACGATCGTATGCTCGAGAAATTGGGCAAGCCTGTCGATCCTGATGAATGGTTAATGACTCCTCAAACGGTTAATGCATATTACAACCCAACAACCAACGAAATTTGCTTCCCCGCAGGAATTCTACAATATCCATTCTTTGATATGAACGCTGACGATGCATTTAATTACGGTGCCATCGGTGTAGTAATAGGCCACGAGATGACTCACGGATTCGATGACCAAGGACGTCAATACGATAAAGAAGGAAACCTGAAAGACTGGTGGACAGCCGAAGACGGCAAAAATTTTGAGACTCGTGCTAAAGTCATGTCCGACTTCTTCAGCAATATCACTGTAGCTCCCGGATTAAAAGCAAATGGACAATTGACACTTGGTGAAAACATTGCCGACCACGGTGGTTTGCAAGTATCTTTCAACGCATTCAAGAATGCGACAAAAGATGCTCCACTAAACACAATAGATGGTTTCACTCCAGAACAACGATTCTTCCTTGCTTATGCAAATGTTTGGGCTGGTAACATCCGTCCGGAGCAAATACTGAACCAGACGAAAAGCGATCCTCACTCACTTGGCAAATGGCGTGTCGACGGAGCGCTTCCTCAAATCGGTGCTTGGTATGAAGCATTTGGCATACAACCTTCTGATACAATGTATTTGCCAGTAGAAAAAAGAGTTTCTATCTGGTAGTTCTATACTTATTATAAATTCGCCCGCAAAAATGATTAACGAATAAACATTTATTCGTAACTTTGCGGGCGAAATATATTAAATAACATCGAAATGTCAGAACCCAAGAAAATTAAAACCGCACTTATTTCCGTTTTTCATAAAGACGGATTGGATGAAATCATCGAGAAACTTCACGCAGACGGCGTTGAGTTTTTGTCAACAGGAGGCACACGTCAGTTCATTGAATCAAAAGGGTTTGCATGCAAAGCTGTAGAAGACCTCACCACTTATCCTTCCATTCTAGGTGGACGAGTAAAGACATTGCATCCAAAAGTGTTTGGGGGCATACTTTGCCGTCGTGACGTAACGGAAGACCAAGAGCAAATAGCTCAATACGAAATACCCGAAATAGATTTGGTCATCGTCGATTTATATCCTTTCGAAGAGACTGTTGCTTCGGGCGCCGCAGAACAAGATATTATAGAAAAAATAGATATAGGCGGTATCTCACTGATCCGTGCTGCTGCCAAGAACTACAAAGATGTAGTTATCGTAGCTTCAAAAGACCAATACAAACCGTTGCTAGACATGATAAACGAACATGGCGCTACATCTACGATAGAAGAACGCCGCTGGTTTGCCAAAGAAGCTTTCGGAGTATCATCTTATTATGACACTCACATCTTCAATTATTTTGATGGAGAAGAACACACGGCATTCCGTAGCGCCTTCAACGATCAAAAGATGTTGCGTTATGGAGAGAACCCACATCAAAAAGGTTATTTCTTTGGAGATTTGGATGCCATTTTCGATCAAATTCACGGAAAGGAGATTTCTTATAACAATCTGACAGATATCAACGCAGCTATCGAACTTATAGACGAGTTTGAAGAAACTACTTTTGCTGTTCTAAAGCACAACAACGCTTGTGGTATCGCTTCTCGTCCAACAGTACTCGATGCATGGAAAGATGCTTTGGCAGGCGACCCTGTATCGGCTTATGGTGGTGTACTAATTACCAATGCTCCTATCGATAAAGAAGCTGCCGAAGAAATAGGAAAAATATTCTTTGAAGTAATTATCGCTCCCGATTATGATGTCGATGCACTTGATATATTGACTCAAAAGAAGAACCGCATCATTTTAGTTCGCAAAGATGCCAAATTCCCGAAACTACAATTCCATTCATTACTCAATGGCGTTCAGTTCCAAGAGAGAGATTTGGATATTGAGACAAAATCGGACTTGAAAGTAGTAACAGAAAAAGCTCCTAGTGAAATAGAAATAGAAGACATGCTCTTCGCAAATAAGATTGTAAAGAACAGCAAATCCAATACAATTGTTCTTGCCAAGGGCAGACAACTCCTAGCCAGCGGCGTAGGACAGACATCGCGTGTTGATGCATTGAAACAAGCCATTGAGAAAGCCAAGAATTTCGGATTTGATCTTCACGGCGCAGTAATGGCATCAGATGCATTTTTCCCATTCCCCGATTGTGTAGAAATTGCAGACAACGAAGGAATAACAGCTGTTATTCAACCGGGAGGATCAGTAAGAGATCAACTTTCCTTTGACTACTGCAACGACCACGGATTGGCTATGGTAACAACAGGTATCAGACACTTTAAACATTAATTGATTTAGATACTAATATAGAAAAGATATGGGATTATTTTCTTTCACACAGGAAATAGCGATGGATTTGGGAACAGCCAACACTGTCATTATCAGTGGTGGTAAGATTGTTGTCGATGAACCATCGGTTGTTGCCTTGGACCGCCGCACAGACAAAATGATTGCTGTAGGTGACAAAGCCAAGATGATGCACGAGAAAACGAATGAGAACATTCGTACCATTCGTCCACTTCGTGACGGTGTAATAGCCGACTTCTTTGCTTGCGAGCAAATGATGCGCGGACTTATTAAACAAGTAAACACAGGGCGTCATTTGTTTTCTCCGTCACTCAGAATGGTTATCGGTGTACCATCGGGTAGTACGGAAGTTGAGTTGCGTGCAGTGCGCGACTCAGCAGAACATGCTCACGGACGTGACGTATACTTAATTTTCGAACCAATGGCTGCCGCAATCGGTATAGGCATTGACGTCGAAGCTCCCGAAGGAAATATGATCGTCGATATAGGCGGTGGTTCTACAGAAATTGCAGTAATCTCATTGGGTGGCATTGTAACAAACAATTCTATCCGCATAGCAGGAGATGACTTGACAGCCGACATTCAAGAATACATGAGTCGCCAGCACAATGTCAAAGTCAGCGAACGTATGGCAGAACGTATCAAGATCAACGTAGGCGCTGCTCTTACAGAACTAGGAGACGATGCCCCCGAAGACTATATTGTACATGGACCTAATCGCATCACCGCACTACCTATGGAGGTTCCGGTATGTTATCAAGAAGTAGCTCATTGCTTGGAAAAATCTGTTGCAAAGATAGAGACTGCCGTTCTCAATGCATTAGAAAACACCCCTCCTGAACTATATGCCGATATCGTTCGTAATGGTATCTACTTGGCAGGTGGAGGAGCTTTGCTTCGTGGACTAGACAAACGTCTGACTGATAAAATAAACATACCTTTCCATATAGCCGAAGATCCTTTGCACGCTGTAGCCAAGGGAACTGGTGTAGCACTAAAGAACGTAGATCGCTTTTCTTTCTTGATGCGCTAAAGATGATGAAGTGTGAAATATGCGGAACTTACTGAATTTTCTTATCAAATATAACTATTGGCTTCTTTTCTTAGCATTAGAAGCCTTAAGTTTTATTTTGCTATTTCACTACAATCAATACCAAGAGAGTTATTTCTTTAATTCGGCCAACGCCGTTACAGGAAAAATCTATGAGATCTCTGGAGGCATCGAATCTTATTTCCATTTGAAATCTGTCAATAGAGACTTGCTGGATCGAAATATGGAATTGGAAACAAAAGTTCAGAATCTCGAGAAAGTTCTTAAAGCGCACCAAGTTGATTCGTTGGAGTTATTGAGCATCGAACGCTTACCGCAAGGAAGCTACATGCTCTACAAGGCAAACGTCATAAACAACAGCCTCAACTTGAACGATAACTATATTACCATCGATAAAGGCTGGGCCGCAGGTATTCGTCCGGATATGGGTGTTGTAGATGCAAATGGTGTTGTGGGTATTGTATACGAAACGACTCGCGATTATGCGACTGTCATCTCGCTACTCAATAGCCGCTCTAATATCAGTTGTAAGATAGTAGGAAGCAATTACTTCGGAACCTTACGGTGGGATCATTCCGATTCTCAGCATGCTTATCTGGAAGATCTGCCACGCCACGCGCAATTCAATCTAGGTGATACGGTCGTTACAAGTGGATACTCATCCGTATTTCCTGCAGGCATTATGGTAGGAACAGTAGACGACATGGGAGACTCGAACAACGGACTTTCGTATCTACTAAAAATAAAGTTGGCTACCGACTTTGGTAGAATTAGTGATGTCAGAGTTATTGCCCGAAGAGGGTATCAACAACAAAAAGCCTTAGAGCAAAAGAGTATTATCACAAATGAATGATCGGTTAAACAAAATAGGATGGGCCATAGGACTGGTGCTCTTACAAGTTCTTATATTGAATAATATTCATATAGGAGAGCTTGCCACACCATTCTTATATATCTATTTTGTATTGAAACTCAGCTCCGACACCCCACGCAACCAACAGATGCTTTGGGCATTTGCCATCGGTCTTACCATCGACATCTTTGACAATACGGTGGGCATAAATGCGGCAGCATTCGTTCTAATGGCATTTGTACGCCCCATATTCTTACGTTTATTTACTCCCCGCGACACTTACGATAGCTTTATACCAGGCAAGAAAGTGATGGGATCGGCATCATTCTTTCGCTATATCTTCGCTTGCGTACTCATACATCATACGGCACTATTAGCAATCGAATCGTTTTCGTTCATTTCGCTAGGAATGCTAGGATTGAGAATAGTATTAAGTACGGCATTGACAATTATCTGTATTGTCGCAATAGAATGGTTTAGAAAATAGTATGTCGAAAGATTACACTTTTGAGAAACGGAGACTTGTAATAGGGAGCATTGCAATTCTGATTGTGCTCATTTACATTTTCCGTCTGCTATCGCTTCAAGTAATGACAGATGAATACAAGCGATATGCGGCAAATAATGCTTTCGTCAATCAAACACAATATCCGGCACGAGGCTCCATACTAGACAGACATAGGCAATTGTTAGTGTACAATCTACTGGCCTTCGATATTACTGTCGTTCCACACGATATGGATGAAGATCTTGACACACTTGATTTATGCAACACATTGGGTATCACAAAAGAGTTGTTCATCCAACGCATGACCGATATGCAAGATTTGGATAAAAACCCCGGATATTCCAAATATACCAGCCAAGTATTCCTCACTCAACTTAGTGACGAAGAAGTTTCACCTTTCCGCGAAAAGCTTTTTAAGTTTCGCGGATTTAATATTCAGCAACGTTCCATCCGCCAATACACATGTGACGCGGGCGGACAGATTCTGGGAGATATAGGTGAAGTATCGCCGGCCAATCTGGAAGACGACAATTACTATACGCGCGGTGACTATATAGGTAAACAAGGAGTTGAGAAATCATACGAAAAGTACCTTAGAGGAGACAAAGGCGTAAAGATACTCCTTAGAGATGCACACGGTAGAATAAAAGGCTCGTACCAGAACGGGAAATATGATCATCGGGCTGTGCCTGGCCGAAATCTTGTTTTGAGCATTGATCTCAAGCTACAAAAGCTGGGAGAAAGATTGATGAAAAATAAGATAGGCAGCATCGTTGCCATAGAACCATCGACAGGCGAAATTCTGTGCATGATATCTGCCCCTTCGTACAATCCGCAAATACTGGTAGGCAGAATGCGTGGGAAGAATCAGCATGCTCTACAGAACGATTGGCGTAAACCATTGCTCAACCGATCTATCATGGGTGTTTATCCTCCTGGATCTACTTTCAAGGCTGCCCAAGCTTTGGCTTGCTTACAAGAAGATATTATTACTCCCGGTACATCATTTGCATGCCACCACGGTTTCTTCTATGCCGGCCGTCATCTGGGTTGTCATGGTCACTCATCGCCGCTCTCATTGATACCGGCCATAGGAACATCGTGCAACACCTATTTTTGTATGAGTTTCAAGGCATTCATCGATAGTCGCAAATTCCATTCCCACGACGAATCCATGACAGTATGGAAAGACCACATGGTCAATATGGGATTCGGATATAAATTGGGAGTCGACCTTCCGGGTGAGAAACGCGGTATGATACCAAACGCCAAGTATTATGACAAGGCTTATCGCGGACACTGGAATGGATTAACTATTATAAGTGACGCTATCGGACAAGGCGAGATATTGGCTACGCCGTTACAGATAGCCAACCTGGCAGCGACTATTGCCAATAGAGGGTATTTCATCACCCCTCATATTGTAAGACATATACAAGGAGCGCAACTGGATGCCAAATATTATAAACCGAGATACACTGGCATCGAAAAGAAATATTATATGGACATCGTTCGTGGTATGCGCAATGCCTTTACAGCAAACCAGGGAACATGTAGATCGGGCAACTTTACTAATATAGAGATGTGTGGCAAAACAGGAACAGCACAGAATCATGGCATAGACCACTCTGCTTTCATGGGCTTTGCCCCAATGAACAAACCACAGATAGCCATCTTGGTATATGTAGAGAACGGTGGTTGGGGAGCCGATTACGGTGTGCCCATAGGAGCATTAATGATGGAACAATTCATAAATGGTAAGCTTTCCGAGAGCAGTGAAAAGCGTGCCGAAGCAATGAGTAATAGAGTGATTTCGTATGGATATCAGGAACGTTAGTGTTTGGAGCAAATTAGATTGGTGGACTATAGCCATCGTTGCAACCCTACTTGTTATGGGATGGTTCAGCGTTTGCGGAGCAAGTTTTGACTTTGACAAAACAAATTTCTTCGAATTCTCTACCCGTGCCGGCAAAGAGTTCATCTGGATTCTATGCTCGTGCGCCATAGGCTTTATTCTGCTTATGCTAGACGATAGTTTATTCGACATTTTCGCCTTTCTAATATATTCCATAATGATGGGGCTATTATTCATCACTATTTTCATAGCCCCCGATGTAAAAGGTTCTCACTCCTGGCTAGTTCTCGGACCTATAAGTATACAACCGGCAGAGTTCGCCAAATTTGCGACCGCACTAATGCTTGCCAAATACATGAATTCCTATTCCTTCAACATAAAGCACAACAACTGCCGCCTAACACTTGCCGCCATCATTATGACCCCCGTGCTACTTATCATAGGCGAGCGTGAGACAGGATCGGCACTAGTATATTTGGCATTCTTCTTGGTACTCTACCGTGAAGGCATGCCCGGTGCGGTACTCTATGGAGGATTTTGTGCGATACTTTACTTCATTGTAGGTATCCGTTTTGGAGCAGTAATGATGAACGACGGGAAAACGCCCATCGGAGAGTTTGTCGTTTTATCATTTATCATTCTCTCTACAGCTTGCATGGTCTATGTATACACCCAACAGCATGAAAGAGCACGTAATATTGCCATATTCCCCATATTGGCTATTGCCATAGCTTATGCCATTTCGACTTTCTTGGTATCATTCAATGTGGTTTATGTAGAATGGGTAGTATGCGCGGCTACGGTAGGATACCTCATTTTTCTCTGGATATACGATAGAAAGATAGCCTATATGTGGATCGCTATATTTGCTATAGGTTCTATCAGCTTTCTATACTCATCCAACTATGTTTTCAACAATATACTCGAGCCTCACCAACAGGTTCGTATAAAGGTCGTATTGGGCATGGAAGAAGACCTTACCGGCGCCGGATACAATGTCAATCAATCCAAGATTGCTATCGGATCGGGAGGACTCACGGGCAAAGGATTTCTCAAAGGCACACAAACGAAACTGAAATATGTACCCGAGCAGGATACCGATTTCATCTTCTGCACAGTGGGCGAAGAACAGGGGTTCATAGGTTCGTCGACAGTGCTGTTGCTTTTCTTGATTTTGATATTACGACTTATTTACCTATCCGAACGACAATCGAGCGTTTTCGGACGAGTCTACGGCTATTCTGTAGTCAGCATATTCCTCTTTCATATTTTTATCAATATCGGCATGGTATTGGGTGTCACTCCCGTTATCGGTATTCCCCTCCCCTTCTTCAGCTATGGCGGCTCGTCATTATGGGGATTCACCATTCTCCTATTCATCTTCCTGCGCATCGACGCAAGCAGATAGGGCAAGAAAGAATTATCACCGTTCCACTTCGCTTGATAGCACCATAACGTTTTGTTACATTCACAAACGTAGAACATACGTTTTGTCAGTGCAATAAAGATAATTCGTCGACAAGACAAGGACGATTCATTACAAACATCAGCAACGATCATTCGTTTGCTGCGCAGCAAACATACGTTTGGTCATGACCATACACACGTTCGGTCGTGAGCATACATACGTTTGGTCACGAGCAAACACATGTATGGTCGTGACCAAACGTATGAACAATAAGTATGTAAACGATGAATCTTACGGACGAGAAGATTGAATGACAAGGAAGAAAAGGTAGATACAGTCCATTCATAAGACCTCTCTGTAGAGGGCTTCTAGCTATAAACACAAGCATACATTTATAAGCGCCCCGCAAAAATAAACGTATTTAGTTTCTTTTATCTCGTCCAAAATACTATCTTTGTTGAGGATAATTGATTAATTCTAATTTTTTTTGGACTATGAATAGGATATGCGAACTTTTTGATATTCAGTACCCCATTATCTCGGGCGGTATGGTATGGTGTAGCGGATGGCGTTTGGCTTCGGCTGTGAGCAACGCAGGCGGGTTAGGACTAATCGGTTCGGGCTCAATGCACCCCGAAACACTTAGAGAGCATATCCGAAAATGTAAATCGGCCACCGATAAACCTTTTGGAGTAAACATACCACTGATGTATCCGGAGATAGATACCATCATCAAAATAGTGATAGAAGAAAACGTAAAGATCGTATTTACCTCTGCCGGTAACCCCAAAACGTGGACAAAACATCTGCAAGAGAATGGAATAAAGGTTGCCCACGTAGTATCGAGCAGCAAGTTTGCGGGCAAGTGCGAGGAAGCCGGTGTAGATGCCGTTGTTGCCGAAGGCTTTGAAGCAGGAGGACACAATGGAAGAGAAGAGACGACAACAATGTGCCTTATACCCATGGTAAGAGAAGCTACAAGTTTGCCATTAATAGCGGCAGGCGGCATAGGTTCGGGAAAAGCGATACTAGCGGCGATGGCTTTGGGTGCCGAGGGCGTCCAAGCAGGCACCATATTCGCACTGACCGAAGAAAGTTCGGCCCACCAAGAGTTTAAGAATCTTTGCATGCAACTGAAGGAAGGTGAGACATTTTTATCGCTCAAACAGCTAGCTCCTACCCGACTCATCAAAAACAACTTCTTCAAGCAAGTACAAGAGGCCGAAGCTCGTGGCGCATCTATCGAAGACATGAAGGCACTGTTGGGCAAAGGACGTGCCAAAAAGGGCCTTTTCGAAGGCGATTTGGATGAGGGAGAGTTGGAAATCGGACAAATCGTTTCTTCTATCGACAAAATTAAGACGGCGCAGGACGTTATGGAAGAATTAGTATGCGATTATAATAAGGCATTAAACAATATCAAAGCAATGCCGACGCTCTGAGAAGAGGATAGATCAATGGCTTGAGAATTTGCAAAATTCGGTCATGGAGCTTATCCATCTTAATGTATAAGAACAACTAGTGTATAACCCTAATAATTATTAAGACAATGCTAAGTAAAAAAATTGAAGAGGCGCTAAATGCCCAAATTAATGCAGAGATGTGGTCGGCATATCTTTATATGTCAATGGCATCTTATTGCCATTTCAATGGCCAGTCGGGTATTGGAAAATGGTTTGAAGTTCAATTTAAAGAAGAGCAGGATCATGCTATGATTTTCTTTAACTACATTATCTCCCGCAACGGAAAGGTTCATTTGAAACCTATCGATGGCGTACCTAATGATTGGAAATCTATTTTGGATGTTTTCGAAAGTACATTGGAGCACGAACAAAAGATTACTCAACTTATCAACAATCTATTTGCCTTAACCACTCAAGAGAACGATTTCGCTACACAAAGCATGCTTAAATGGTTTATAGACGAACAAGTTGAGGAAGAAGACAATGCCCAGACAATCATTGATAACCTCAAAATGATAAAAGACAACGGCTACGGTCTCTATATGATAGACAAGGAACTTGGAGCCCGTACTTATACTGTTGCAGCCCCTCTGGCTAATGCAGGACAATAATGTCTACTATAAAAAGAGATACAGTTCTATCAATATGCGGACTGTATCTCTTTTTACCGATAATCGATTTATTTTATTATGATATTAAGATGAGCTACCAACCCCCGAAGCCCATCCTCTGAGAATATTGTCTTGTATAGCTTATTCCCATTGGGATTGATCGTGAAATTGAAAGACGTAGAGAAATCCACCTTTTCCAGATTGGTTTTGTTAAACGAAGTACGCAGCAAGTCGCATTCCCTGAAAACAGAGGCGGTCAAATCGGCCTCATCAAAATAAGCTTCGCGCAGATTACAGTCTACAAAAGAGCTCTTCTTCATCTTCAACTGCACGAAGGAGACATAGTCCATTAAAGACTTCTCGAACGACAGCGAGCCGGACAAACTACCGATGTTTGTAAAATCGGCACCGGTAAATTTACATTCTATAAATTTGGCAACGTTGAGGTTGCACGTCAACTTGCAAAGAGAGAAGTTGCATCTTCTAAACTCGCAATCGTTGAAACGAATATCGTGAAGAGACATTTCCGAAAAGTCACAAGAGTCAAAAAGACATGTATCGTACTCTGCCTCTAAAGCATTCTCTTTAAAATTCACTTTCTGAAAAGTCTGATCGTCCATCTATTCTTTATTATTATATGATGTAAAGGATACAAAAATAAAAGCTACCCAACTATACGATGCCCACGCAATGCTATTACGACTGTGACAAATAGACCTTTTCTCAACAGATGTAGTTGCCAATGGATCTTTATCAACGATACTCTAAACGAAAACCTACATCGGTAATGCCTTTCAGCAAAACATCCTTCATCCCTTGCGACACTCTAATAACAACATGCTTGGGATGAGGAGGCAGTTTGAGTGTCCTGACATAGACCGACGACTGATAGTAGTTTCCGCCTCCTGTACCCTTCCAACGGCCAAAATTATCGGCCAGCACAAAACGGACAGTATCTGTCTGCCAATGTATCGAATCAGCAATATTTTGTTTGACAACCAAATAAAAGTCGGCATAAGGATATTGCAATGTATTGCGCACTTCGGCAGTAAGAGCCACCACCCTTGCACTGTCCGAAGGAAGCAGTTGAAACTTAAGAGTATCTTTCTTCTGCCATCCCTTGCCGGCGACCGACTGATACTCATGATAAATGGTTTTGTGTTCATTGCTGCAAGAGATTGTAGCACTCAACAGAACCAAACATATCAATGCAATAGGACTACTTATCAGAACTTTTCTCATTCGACTGTTGACTCTGTTTTTGCGACGGTTGCTGCCCTCCCTGCTGCTGTCGAGGAGGTCTTTGCCGCTGGTTATTCTCCGCATTGTTACTACGGCGAGGATAATTGTTATTACGACGATTCTGTTGACGTCCTTCTTGAGGGCGGTTCTCTTGAGGACGGTTCTCACGCGGAGGCCGATTGTCCTGTTGGGGGCGACTGTCTGTCTGACGATTTTCAGTTCCGTTGTTTGGACGGTTCATACCATTATTACCACGCTGCCGCCCATTCTTCCTCCTCTTACTATTATCATTGCGACGATTATCAAAGCGAGTCAAACTTTCCTGCTCAAGTAAGTCGGCCGAACGTTGAGTCTGCTCAAGATGTTCGGGTTCCAAGAGGCTTTCGGGTTTCACACCGCGCTTATTCAATTCGTATATTTCGAACGCCCTGCGACCGGCAATTGTTACCAGATTGGCAGGAATAACTTTATCGGTAGAGTAAGTTATCGTATTAGTCAGAATATCAGCTTTGAAGAAATAGTAGGTATTATCTTTCGTCTGCAACTCTATTTCTCTAGAAGGCAGACGCCGCTGAGCTTCAACATAGCAATCCACCTCATAATTGAGACAGCACTTCAACTTAGCGCACTGACCGGCAAGTTTCTGCGGATTGAGGGAGATATCCTGAATCCGAGCCGCATTGGTAGACACCGAAATAAAGCTCGTCATCCAACTGGCACAACAAAGCTCTCTACCGCACGGACCGATGCCACCTATACGACCGGCTTCCTGACGGGCACCGATCTGTTTCATTTCAATACGCACTCTAAAGACTTCGGCCAACACTTTTATAAGTTGACGAAAATCAACACGTTCATCGGCAATATAATAGAATATAGCTTTATTGCCATCGCCTTGATATTCTACATCACCTATTTTCATTTTCAAGCCCAAACTAAGAGCTATCTGCCGAGAACGAATCATCGTATCATGTTCCTTCGCTTTCGCCTCATTGTATTTATCCATATCTACCGGTTTTACTTTTCGATAGATACGCTTCAATTCACTAACAGGAGTTTTATAATTGCATTTACGCATCTGAAGCGGCACCAATCTTCCGGTTAACGTTACAGTACCGATATCATGACCTGGCGTTGCTTCGACAGCAATAACATCGCCCTTGACCAAAGGTATCTTATTGCTATTGCGATAATATTCCTTACGGGTGTTCTTAAATTGAACCTCGATCAGATCGCACTCCTCAACGTTTCCAGGCACATCGGCCAGCCAATCGTACGTATTTAACTGCTTATCTTGTCTGGCGCAGCTTCGGCAACAGAACCCTCCGCTACCGCTATGTAATATAAATTTTTTCATTACTACTTTCTGGTTTTAATTTTTAAGCAACATAATCATTTTCAACGAGAAATCAAAGAAAACTATTTTGCCATTTACATTTCGTCCTATATCATTAAGAGCACTATCAAGTTCCTCTGCAATGCCTCGCACGTTTCTTTCGTTCACATAGGGAGAAAAACGCGATACAAACTGTTCTTCACGTTGAGTCATATAATTCAAATCGGGCAAATGCAGATTGTAAATAAAGCTCTCCCTTATCATACGCAGTGCATATTCCAAAAAACGTTTTTGCCGTTCACGCCCCATCGCAGCAAGCTGCTCACTCCACAATTTCATTTCTCTTATCTTACGCTGATAAGACAAGCGCATAAGATTGACAAACAGATCAAAAAACATCAGTGAGTCACCACTTTCATCATTGACAGCCTGCTTGATAGCTGCTGTCACATTCCCATTCGACAAATGTGCTATTCTTTCAGCATCATCGGATGATAATGAATAACGCTGCTGCAGCATTCCCGAGATAGATTGATGGTCAACTCGATGAATTGTCAGCTGCTGTGTACGACTCAATATAGTAGGCAATATTTTCTCCGGTTCATCAGATACCAAGAGAAATATGGTCTTCAATGGGGGCTCTTCAATTAACTTGAGCAACTTGTTAGACGCCTCTTCATTCATTTTCTCAGGAAGCCAGATGATGGTGACCTTATATCCCCCCTCAAAAGACTTCAGACTAAGACGTTTTATCAGCTCATCACTTTCGCGAGCGTAAATAATAGGTTGGGCATTCTTGGCATCCAAGTAATCGAGCCAGTCGTCAAAAGAAAAATACGGGTTCTTAAGCAGGCATTGTCGCCATTCCTTTATATAATCGTCGCTAATAGCCTTCTTTACAACCGGAAAAACAAAATGCAAATCAGGATGTGCCAGCTTATTGACCATCACACAAGAATGGCAAGTACCACACGAATCCTCTTCTCCGGGATGATTGCAAAGTAGATATCGGGCATAAGCCAAAGCCAAAGGAAGTTTTCCAATGCCGGGAGCGCCACAGAATAATTGGGCATGAGATATTCGACCCGCCTTAGTTTCACTTATAAGGCGATTCTTTATATCATCTTGTCCTATTATCTCTTTAAACAACATATACTCAAATCTTTGTTAATCCGTATTTAAATACAATATTCGCTATATTTTATCTCCCGTGCAAGAATTTACAAATAAATAATCTAAAACAGAGTGTATCCGATAACACATCAAAAGATAGACTGCGCAACAGTACGAACACTCTTTGCCGCTCCCAAAGCATAAAAATGCAAACCGGGCACACCGAATTGAATCAACTCTTTGCACTGATTAATGCACCATTCAGTTCCAACAGCTTCGACTTGCTCATCTGTTTCACATTTCATTATCTCATGAGTAAGCGCCTCTGGTAAATCAACCTTAAAAGTTTGAGGTATAACTGTAAGTTGAGACAGTTTCCTCATCGGTTTCAACCCTGGGATAATCGGAATATCAATACCCGCTTTCCTTACTTTATCTATAAATTCAAAATATTTATTATTGTCATAGAACAGTTGAGTCACGGCATACTGGGCGCCCAGTTCAACTTTCTTTTTCAGCCAATACACATCTTCATCTATATTGGGAGCCTCTTCGTGCTTCTCCGGATAACATGCGACACCATAAGCAAAAGGGGTCTCCTTCATTTCCATATTCGAGCCATCCACAAAGACTCCATTATTAAAGTCGTTAATCTGTCTCTCTAAATCGGTAGCATGAGCATAACCGCCTACTGTAGGTACTCCGCTTTTATCCTTATCGCCTCTCAACAACAACAAGTTTGTGATACCGAGAAACTGCAAATCGATAAGTACATATTCAGTCTCTTCAGGGGTGAAGCCATTACAAAGAATATGCGGAACAACAGAAATGCCATATTTATTTTGAATCGCTGCAGCCACCGCTACAGTTCCGGGACGGCGACGTAACGTTTTGCGTTCGAAAGTTCCGTTGCCCATCTCTTTAAAAATATATTCACTGTGGTGGGTCGTTATATTAATATATTTAGGATCAAACTCCCGCAACAAATCAATACTCTTGTAAAGCGAATCAATACCTTTCCCCTTAGGAGGAGGAAGCAATTCGAACGAGAATACAGGACCGTTACTATTCCTTATTGAATCAATTACTCTCATAATGCTGCAAAAATACAAAAAACGCTCTTGACAGAGAAACATTTATCCATTTTTTGAATAGTCTCACACACAATATTTCAAGTTTGTAAGTCATATAAAGGTGGAGTAAATCGAAAAAGCGATGCAATATTCAGAAAAGTATCAATGAATTCTATCTTTTTCAACAGCAACAATAAACACTCATCATCCTTTGAAATGCCACGAAGAGCCTACAATTGTTTTCATACATACACTTTTAAGACACACAAGAAAGCTACCAGAAGAACTAATATACGTAACCATTGATGCAAATCAAAAGGAACTTTCTTCATCTACCATCTAACTTGATTTAATATCTAATATTCAGTATCACAAGCGACATAGCATCTTAATCGAATCACTTACAAAAAAAGAGTAGCTATTGAACAAGAAGAGCGCCTCTTTAATTCTTAATAATTATTAAAAGAACACCTATTTAATATGATATACAGAAGAAGCATTTTATATTTGCAGTGCACTATTATACTAATACACATAAATACTATAATATATGATTGAAGTAAAGAACATTAAGTTTAGCTACGGTCGAAAGAAAAAACCTATTATCGACAATTTTTCTATGAAATTGGAGAAAGGGAACATCTACGGGCTGTTAGGAAAAAATGGAGCAGGAAAATCAACGCTTTTATATCTAATGACGGGGCTTCTCACTCCCAAAAGCGGATATGTAGAATATCTTGGCGCAGATGTTCGCCGCAGACTTCCAGTAACACAGCGTGAGATATTTCTAGTTCCTGAGGAATTTGAGCTCCCGAAGGTATCACTGATCAGTTTTATTGAGTTGAATAGCGTTTTCTATCCTCACTTCAGTAAAGAGGATATGGTAACCTACCTACATTTCTTTGAAATGGACATTGATTTAAACCTTGGCGAACTATCAATGGGACAGAAGAAGAAAGTTTTTATGAGTTTTGCATTGGCAACACACACATCTCTTTTACTTATGGATGAACCCACCAATGGTTTAGATATTCCCGGTAAAAGCCAATTTCGCAAATTTATTACTGCTGGAATGGACGACAAACACACAATCGTAATATCCACTCATCAGGTAAGAGACGTGGATAAAGTGCTTGATCATGTTATCATCATGGAAAACAGCGAAATCTTATTAAATGAATCGGTAAGCAACATAACCGATCGAATCATTTTTACAGAAAGCAATGAAAAAGAACTTCCCGAAGATACCATTTATTCTACTTCTTCGTTAAAAGGGCATTACGTAGTAACACCAAATACATACCACGAAGAAACCGAGTTGAATTTAGAGATGCTTTTCAACGCCGCCCTCGCTCAACCAGAGAAAATTAAATCATGTTTTGCAAAACAACAAGAAACAACATCTAAAGCAGAAAGGAGAAACGACAATGACGACAAATAATTTCTTTTCATTTTCAAGATTCTCACAGATAGGATGTAAGCTGGTCATCGAAAATAAAAAAGCGACTATCATGCGGACCATCGTTATGTTTGCTTCAATATTCACTCTCTTGTGCTGGATAAGTTACATTAATTACTCCAATGCAATTGATAGAGGAGGCTTTTCACACATCACAGATATTTGCAAAGAATACAATTTTATTGCTTTTCTCATACTGATATTTGCTTTTGGTATATACTCTGCCTCAATAATGATGGAAGATTTAAAAACTAAAGTTGGAAAGATAAACGTCCTCACAACGCCAGTAACTCCATTTGAGAATTGGTTTGCACGCTTGATTATCCATGTTATTATATTTATTGCTGTTTATATCATTTCTTTCTTTGTAGCAGATTTAATAAGAGTTTGGATTTTTAAAATAGCGTATGCAGGTAGTGGGCTAACAATATCCACACTAAGTTTGGATTTCATCATACATCAGATAGGTCTTATGACCAACGGGCATCCATCCTTTATGGTCTTAGCATACCTTACAATTCAATCATTCTATATATTGGGTGGTAGTTTCTTTCCACGTCATTCTCTTTTGAGAACAACAATTGTTGGTTTCTTCGGTCTTCTTATTTTCTTTCTAGGCGATTATATTTTTTGCAGAGAATTCATTAATGGAACAGAGATCGATCTGGGCGAAACAATAACAAGAGGTATCATGCTCGTTCTAATAGTATTCAATTGGACTACATCTTACTTCAGATTCAAAGAGATGGAAGTCATTGACCGTCTATAATTAAAGGAGATCAAAATATGAACTTTAAAGAAACTCGTCCCATTTATCTGCAAATAGCAGAAAGAATATGCGATGAAATATTGTCGGGGGAGTTCAAAGAAGAAGAACGAGTAACTTCCATCCGAGACTATTCCGCACTGGTCGAAGTGAACCCGAACACCGTAATGAGAACTTACGACTACTTGCAGCAACAAGAAATAATCTTTAATAAAAGAGGCATCGGCTACTTCGTATCACAAGGAGCTGTTAAAATGATCAAGAGGATAAGAAAAGAGACATTTCTCAACGAAGATCTAAATAATGTCTTTCAACAAATATATTCTCTGGATATCCCGATGGAAAAGATTGTTGACATGTATGATAAGTTTATTGATAAACAGAACAAAATAAAAGAAAAATAGCAATGAAAAAAACCACATATTGGGTAATAGGAATGTTTATTACCTCCTTTTTATTCAGCATTGGCGTGATGATATACTTCAAATATTTCAATAGCATCACCCCCATCTATGCTAAATCCACAACAATGAATGTAAACAATGTCAAAGTGCTTAAAATAGACGACAGCAACACCAGCAATCATCAAAGTTACTACAATCTGAAAATAGTATCCGAAAGCAATGCCAATACAAATAAAATTACATACCCTAAGGATTGGGTAAAGGCAGTGCAAAAGGGAGATACTTTAATTCTATCACTTTTCAAAGACGAAAAGGATTTAGAGAAGCTACACAATAATCCCCCTACATTGGTATTCTCCATTGCTCATTCAACCAAAACTCTAGATTTAATATTAGGCGAACGTCGTATCAGCGACACTAAATTGATGGGCTTAAAACTAAATCAATGCTCCATAAAGGGAAGTTCGTATTCAGACATCACAGCCCAAACATGCACAATCGACAAATTCGACATTGCAGCAGGAGGAACTGTACAAGTTCCCGATTCTAAAATAAAGTCATTACAACTACTTGTAGACAATACCAAACTAATCAATACCACCAAATACGACATTGAAAATCTATATCTAATAGGAAGCAACGACAACAACGATCCATCGGAGATAGATTTAACAAAGATCAAACATGTCTATATAAAGCCTTCCAAAGGTAAAACAATTGCGACACGCACCAGTTCAAACGCTGAAATCTATTTAGGAAAAGATTAGTATCAGGATGATGCCAAAAAGAGACAGAGTGTGAAAACCAAATAAGTTTTTACGCTCTTTCTTTTTATCTTAAATCTGGTAAGGAAGTCGCATGACATATAAAAACAAAAATTGTAATTTGCTTAAAATATTTATTGTAGAATTGTTTCGGTAATTTATATCATTATATACTTAATTTATTACCTTTGAGGTACTAAACAATAAATTTACATTATGAAAAAAGTTTTATTTGTGATGATGCTCTGCATCATGTGTTCAATCAACTCTTTTGCTCAACAACCTGAACAAAAAAGCGGCACTTATCGAGTTTATTGCGAACTAATAGGTACAGGTAAGTTGTTCAGTAGCAAATTAACAGTAAACCTTGATTTTGGTCAGAAATCCTCATTTTGGACTGGCAATAAAGGAACCTTAGTAGACGACAATGGAAAACCGCTAGATTTCAATTCGATGGTTGATGCTATGAATTTTATGGGAAGACTAGATTGGAAATTTGTACAAGCTTATGTTGTTACTACAAGTAATCAAAATGTATATCGTTGGTTACTTTACAAAGATGTAAGGAATGACGAAGAGATTCATCAGGGATTCAGAGTCAATGGAGACAAATAAAATTTCTATTTTTTTCTTCCTTCTTATTTTGCTGTTCCAAACATTCTTTCACTATTTGCTTCAATTAAAGACACTACAGAAATCATATAAAGAATGTTTACAGCTTAAAAATAACATAGGGCTTTTTTATGTCCCTATTTAAGATTTGGCGACTGCCTTTCATTTTATGCGCTCTGGCATAAATCTATGAGCGTTTAATAACAGGAAATGGCAGTCGTTTTTCTGTCTAAAATGCGAGACGCCTACAGTTATATTATAAAGAATCACCTGAAAAGAAAGGGAATTAAGCATTGTTTCAATAAGACTTCCTAGTTTGAAGCATAAACAAAATGTCCGAAATCTGTCCGACTTGCTTTAGACGAAAAAACGTAAACAACTACATTTTAGTTATTTACGTCCTATTTTGTTGCGGAGACTTGACGTGCAACAAAATATCAAAGCATGATTCACACCTAAAAATCAGCCACATACAATTTTGAATAAGAGTTAATAATGCTATTTTCGTCCGAAATCCGTCCGAGACGAAAACAAATAAAAAAATAGAAATTAAATACTTTTTAAATTAATCATTGGCACCATGCTTCTGCATAAGAGAAATATTCTCCATTGTGATTTTTTTGTATTTATCGATCGCATCATAAAGATCTTGCCGAAGCTTTGCATTCTCAACACGCAAATCATCATTATCTTTCGCAAGAGAAATATACAATTTACGATAATAATTCTCTGAGTTAAGCACCGAATCTCCTACATCTTCAGATTCAAGTTTAAATATTTCTCCTTCTCCCGTTATTAGCCAAGTCGGGTTCACTTCTGGGAACCTTGCTAAAATTTTAGCAAGTACATCGCTGCCTATACCCTTCTCAGACATCGTAGTACCCCATCCAGATGACATACCAATTGCCATCGAAAACCCTCTCATACTCAAATTGAGGGCAGCAGCTAACTGCATCATTCTTTCCTTCATGGTAAAAATTTTAATTAAACGATTAAAATATTACTCCTAATGCTTGTTTATGACTAAAATATTAATTACGTTTGCAAAGTATTTAATAATTCAATGCAACAAAGTTAATAAAATCAATCAATTATGGCAATACCACATTTTCGTTATTCGTTTGCATCTGGCATGAAAAAATTAAAGGTTGAAGATGCCAAAGCAGTAAAAGAGGCTCTTTATAGCTATCTTGGCTGTTCTGCCGAATCAGAATTCAGCAGAAAAAAAAGATCGTATAGAGATATGCCACATCATGTATATCAACAAATATCAAAGATACTAGGAGAACATGGAGTGATGAGCGATGAAATTTGGAAAATAACTCCTTGTGAATAATGAAACTCGATGCTAAACTTACCCCTAGGGAAAATGAGGTCGCAGAATTTATAGGATTCGGCTATTCTATAAAAGAGACAGCTGATGCGCTTAATATTTCATTTGAGACAGTAAAAGTCATTATGAAACGCATATATGAGAAAGTGGAAATACAGAAATCCACAGAGTTGTCAAAATACTGCTACTGTAAAAGATTCGGGCTTCACTTATCGCAATGTGAACCTGCACGTCGTTTTATCGCCGGGTGTTTTTTAGCTTTATTCCTTTTTTCAATATTTACGCAACCGGAGTACCAAACGTTTCGCCGAAGCCGTTCCGGACGTCGTTGTGAAACAGAAGTTAGAATCAGAGAAAAATTAGAAAACTAAATACAAAAAAATCATGGATCAAAAATTAATAGACGCATTCGAACAGAAAATCACTGTCACAAACAGTACGATGCAAAGTGTAACCATCTTTCAGATGTCAGAAAAAAGCTTCTCCCTTTACTGTAATTTCTGCCCCTCATCCTTTCCACCCTTTATTGAGATGCTCGATCATTACACCAAAAATCCTATCGTTATCCCAACAGAAATTGAAGAAATACAAAACTGTCCAGAGTCTGGTACCGGAGTCGTGAAAATTTCTTCTTATAACCCTTTCACGGCTATTATTTATGCACTTCGTTCAATTGTTGGCCAACAGCCAAAATCAATCATTAATAAAGGAAACCATGCCAGCCGGTGAAATGTGGACTGCAGCTCAAGATAAGCTGCTCCGGGAAGAACTGGCAAAAGGGACCGCAATAAAAACATTAGCACCTCGGATAGGCAAATCAGCTAAGGCAATCTATCTATATTGCTATCGCCATTATATACCAATGAAAGCGCAGTGTAAGAATCCAATCATGAGAAAGATCCTCGAAGTCAAGTTCGGTGATATTGAACTATTCCATCCAAATCGAGCCTTTTTCGACCGCACTGGAATATCTCAAAAACGATGGGCAGAGTTAGCATTTGGATATAGCCAACCATCTGAAGAAGAAGTAAAACATGTGGTTAAAGCTATCAACTATGATGTTAACGACGCTCTCAAATTCTTTGATGCATTACAATTACCTTTATTTGAATAACTCATGAGTCAAATACCTCAAGATACTATAGACCGGATTCTAGGAGCTGCCGATATCGTAAAAGTCATCGGAAAAGACGTGGCGCTTAAGAAACAAGGGGTCAATTACGTTGGTTTGTGCCCTTTTCACAATGAGAAAACGCCATCATTCACGGTTTCACCAGCACGTGGTATCTATAAATGCTTCAGTTGCGGTGAAGGTGGGAATGTCATTAGCTATCTACAAAAAGCTAATGGCATGTCTTTCCCCGAAGCAGTTCGCGAGCTCGGCAAACAATACGGCATCGATGTCCCTAATGTCGAGTTAACAGACGAACAACGTATATCACAACAAGAAAAAGAATCAGCCCGAATAGCAATTGAAGAGGCGCATAACCTCTTTTGCTGGAACCTAAAGCGAAGCCCAGAAGGAAACGAATACTTGTCCGATCGAAATATTAAACCTGCGATCGTTGAACAGTTCGGACTGGGTTTCGCTTTTTCTTCTAATGAATTAAGTACACGAATGGTGCAAAAAGGATATAATCCGAAGCACCTGATCGCATGTGGAGTGTCATACATGAACGACCAGCACACATTGCATGATTTCTTTTATAATCGCATTATCTTCCCTTTTTATGATCACCTAGGCAATGTAATAGGTTTCGACGGACGAGATATCCGACCAAGACCTGCAGACAAATCGAAACCATATATAAAATATAAAAATACTGGAGACACAATCCTGTTCAAAAAAGGATCATGTTTATATGGATTATACCAGGCTAGAAAGTCAATTATACAAAAAGACAAGGTATATATCGTCGAAGGGCAAATGGATGTACTGCAGTCATTTCAGTCCGGACTTACTAACGTAGTCGCATCAAGCGGATGTGCATTCGATGAGCGCCAACGTCGTCTCATTCACAACATTACTTCAAATGTAGTATTTATGCTTGACGGAGATGACGCAGGCATCAAAAGCGCTATCGATAAGATTCCGAAATTTGTTAAAGATGAGTTCGTCGTAAAGTGCATCCTACTTCCGGCAGGAAAAGATCCTGATGATATGGCAAAACTCAAAGGTCTTGATTTTCCAAAATGGGTTGAAGAGAAAGAAACTTCTTATATAGACTTCCTAGGACATACGTTGTTCGAGCAAACGGATGACGAATACCAGAAACTCGCAAAGACCAAGACGGTTCTCGCTATCCTCATGACAGAGAAAGAAGCTATCATCCGCGAGAAACTAATGGGGGAACTCTATAGTTTCACCGGTTACTCGCTTGATCAACTCAATCAACTTACAGGATCTATTCAGACGCCAGAAGAACCCGAGCACTTTCAACCAGGTTTCTATGGGACGGAATTTATCAAAGAATATATTGAAAAAGAAGAAAAGACGATACATCTCACTTCTGATTTTAACCGTTTCCAAACAAATATCGGAGAAAAGCAACCATGGCTCTTCTATTATGAGCTCCCAAATCAAGGAGACATTCAAACTTTAATGCAACTCGCAGACCGTGTAATTGTTCACAGCCCAGAGATGCAGTGCGACGGACGAAGCGAGAATTCGGACTGCAAGCTCATGAAAGAAATGTTTAAATTCGGGCTCACCGTTGACGTAATGAATAATTCCGAAGTACCTGTCGGTTTTCTCTTCTTTTACATTAGTTGGTACGGCGACCGCATTAGAGAGGACTTACCTACTCCAGAAGTAAAGAATGAATATATCACCCGCTGCGCAGACATGATATCATACGCGCGCGAATCTATTCAGACCATCAACATGGAAGCCTGGGCAAAGATTCTCGATCTAAAAACGACCGCACTAAAAGATGTCCTAAAACCTTTCAATAACGAACGCAAATCTCGACGAAAGATAGAACGCGAACGCGGAGATATCTTCAACGACCTTATGTACGTCGACGAAAGTAATGTACCCGACTACGTGCTGCAAAATGAGGAATATAAAAAGATGCTAGACCGGTTCAACTTCTATCCTTTACTGAATAATGACGGAATACCAGTTTCATATATGTTCAAAACAGATAATACATCTTACCACCGTGTCAGTGACTTTTACATGGAACCTCTTTTTCATGTATACAGTACTAACGATGAGGAAAACAGACGTATATTACGTCTCAACTCACTATACGACAAAAAGCCGAAATACGTAGAATGGCCATCAACGACTTTTGTCAAACTCACAGAGATACAGAAGAAACTCGTATGTCTAGATGGTGGATACAACTTCGAAAATGGCACAGCCGTTGATTACAGTCGAATATGGACCTATATGTCTCACAAATTTCCAGCGTGCACACAGATAAAAGTATATGGACAGCAGGAAGAAGGATGCTTTCTATTTTCAAACGCGATCTTGCACCAGGTAGACGGTGAATGGCAATTCGAATTTTGTGATGACCTCGGCCTTATGCGCGACGGTGATACCCTCTTTTACTCGCCTGCCTTCTCAAAGATCAATTTGGGACGTAAAGACAACGATCAGTTTGAACAAGAACGATTTCTCGCATACACGGATACTCCAGCCAAAAAGCGTACCACTTTCGAGCACTGGGCGTCACTGATGAACGAAGTCTACCAAATCAACGACAATGGAAAGTGGGCTATCATTTTTGCGATCATGTGTGCATTTCGGTCTGACATTCATCCGCTTATGAATAGAACTTTCACTTCACTATTTTTTGTCGGGCCGACAGAGTCCGGAAAGACTCAGATAGCAGTGTCAATCCGTTCACTATTCATTCGCCCCGAAGCGCCGGCATTCAATTTAACTTCCGGAACTGACGCTGCGTTCTTTTCTATACTTGAAAAATTCCGCGATGTACCTCAGATATATGAAGAGTATAACGATGAAATGATATCAGACGCCAAATTTCAAGGACTTAAGGACGTCACCTACGATTCAAATGGTAAGCAAAAGCGCAAATCGGCCACTACTAACGACATCGAAACATCAAAGGTTAATGCTCCGGTAATAATCCTCGGCCAAGAAGTTCCGCAAAAAGACGATAATGCACTAACGAATCGTGTTATTTTATGCGAAGTTCCAAAATCGCCAAAACTCCGCGAAGAACATGCCGTAGAAATTTTTCAAGAGCTAAAAGATTACGAACGCGCCGGTCTATCATACCTACTAGTAGATATATTAAAACTTCGTCCTCTTATCCGGGAACACTTTTCAGAAGTATGGAAACGGACTTCAAGAGAGCTACAACAGAGGCTAGAGTCTATTACTGGCAGTAAGAGCGGAGATCAGGCACGTATAACCAACACAGTTTCAATGTTTGTTACGACTTTAAAAATCGTCGAGAATTATGCGCCTCATATTAAATTACCATTCACCGTCGAAGAATTTATACCGATTGCTGTCGAAAAGATCCGCTCACAAGTGGATATGATCATAAAGACTGATAAATTGGCCACATTCTTTAATACAATCGACTATCTACTTGATAAAGGCACCGTCAAATATGGACGCGATTATAAGATCGTCCGCCCAGGAAAAAACATCAAACTTAAAGATAGTCAAGAATACGTTTTACCGAGCACTGATACTAGCATTATTTACATGCGACTTTCTACTCTGCATAGCATTTATTCTTCAGCGATCGGTACAAAAGAAGCTTTTACCCTCGGAACTATTCAACAAAATCTACGATCTAGTCCCGCTTATATAGGAATGGTTGACAGCACGAAGTTCCATTATATGGAAGCCAAAGAAGTCCCAGCAAGCCAAGCCTATCAAAACGACAGCGCAGCACCTGGAACAAAGCCAAACATGACACTCACACGCATTATGGTGTCTGTTGAGCGATCCTATTCTGCGATGGTACTCAATTACGATGTTCTAAAAGGACTCATAGGAATCAATCTCGACCGCGAAAATGAAGGAGTAAACAATACCCTGATAGAAAAAGAGCCACCATTACCATTCTGATACGGCAGGATGAATTGTTCCCCATATTAAAAGGTTAGATATGAGTAAAAAATGTTTTATTAAAAAATAGATAAAATATGAATACCAAAATTATTACGAGAGTAAATGACGTCGATATTGTATCGACAAGTGACGAACAATTGGTCGCAATCAAGCCGATTTGCGAAGCGTTGGGCATCGATTTCAAGGTGCAATATCAGAAGATAAAAGACGATGGAGACCTGTCTTCAACCGTGGTGCTCAGCACCACAGTTGGAGCTGACGGAAAACAACGTGAAATGTGTTGTTTGCCTATGGAATTTGTCTTCGGTTGGCTCTTCACCATCAACCCTAAAAACGTAAAGGAAGAAGCTCGCGAAGCTGTGCGTAAATTTCGGCTGGAATGCTACCATGCATTATATGCTCACTTCACATCACGAACCATCTTTGTGGAGCAGAAGCAGGACGAAATAGACAAGCAACTTAGCATCGTCGAAGAGGCGAAGTCGAATTTCAACAAAGCAAAGCTTATATTGAGTAATGCCGATCAAAAATTACAGAAACTGCGCAAGCTTACCATGGACGATTTCGATTACGAACGCCGTCAACTCAAACTTTTCGAATCTTAAACGTTATGATAGTCTACGTATGTCTCCCTATTAATGGCCGGAAAAACGGCACATTGACAGAAAAGAAAATTGCAGCAAAGAAGCAATCTGATCATATTAAATCAATGCTTCAAGACAAAGGTCATTCTGTTATTACGCCATTTGATATTGTCCCCATCGAAGAGGATGTCGACGACGCGGAAGCACTCGGACGTTGTATAACGGCTCTTCGCAAATGTGATGCAATTTATAAGGCATCCGGATGGCGCTTTTCTAATGGATGCCAAGTTGAAAGTGTAACAGCCCAAGTCTATAACATTAAAGTACTAGAGGATGAGATATAGTTAGTGGAGAAAACCACGAAAGTATTATTCGATTCTGCAACAAAAGTATTCTTGAATTTTGATTTTTGTATTAGTTTTTTGAGTCCCAGGCGTCGTGATGACGCCCGGGACTTTTTATTTCCCCGATAACCCCTAATTTAACAATTGAAATAAGTACAAGCATGAAAAATATTTTTCAGAAAAACGAGCCCAACGGCCCAACAGCCCAACGAGAAGATTATTTTTCAAAATACAATATATTAGTAAATAGTTGATATATAGTATTTTATTTCTATTTATGTGTTCGTTTGGTTTAGTTGGGCGCATCCTTTATACGTTGGGCTTCGTTTGGTTCGATAATTCTATGCCCAACTATATACAGGATCACTCGGAAAGCTAAACCCAACGAAATAATAAAAAGTTGGGCGCGTTTGGCACTAATTTTTTAGTAAAAAATTTGTCTTTCAACTTAAATATTAGTAACTTAGCTAAAATTTTATCATTGCGTTGGGCCGTTGGGCCGTTGGGTTCTAAAAAAGCAACTTTTATTTTTAAGCAGAAAACAAAAAAGAAATGATTAACACTTGCATCAACATCAAGCCCTATTTGGCAGAGTATATTAAAGGTAAATTTGGCAATTTATGCAGCGATCCGATTGCATTTCCAGATTCATCCGACTTATATCATATTATATTTGACTTACTTCAAAAAAGGCCTGAAGGCAAAAGTCCAGTAGATACAGGCAATTTACTTATAAATCTTCCCTCTAGACGCATAGGCAAAAAGCCAGAAGTTTATAATTACCTATCTGCTCGAGCACAACGAATGATTGAGAAAAAAATAAAGCTGATGTTCGATAATGAATTGCATGATCGATTTGAGGAAAACTATAGAGATGCCCACCGCCTTGATAATATAGAGATCGCATTCGGATTTATGACCATGTACTCGATAGAGTCTATATCAGAAGATGCTCTCCTAAAAAATTATTATCGGTGGAGAGATAACTGTAGAAAGAAAAGTCATCGCAGAAAGTACCAAAAGAATCAAAAGAATTTCGCGAACACTTAAAAACACTTAAAATGAGCCTAAAAAAAGAACCTACCAAATATCACTTTTTGTCCCAAATGTATGGTAAAATAGTCCTACTCATATCCTCCATATAACTAAAATATTAATTATCAATTAATTATGAAACAGTTTTCTCAAATAATTAGGATAATAGAATTAACATCCTCCAAAGAACTCAACATTCTTGTCGATCCTTTTATTCTTGAACCGACACCAGAGACATCTAATCAGGGAACAGCTTATACCGTCGACCTAAATCTATCTTCGACTGACAACATATCACCAGCATGGGTTGGTCGAGAATTCAATGCTCGTATATCTATTAATAAAGGAACAATATCCTTTGGCAGCGAAGACTACCCTGTAAAGTGCATAATAAGTCAGTACCTTAACCATTATGCTATAAAAATAACCAGCAAACAGCCTTATCCAATAATATAGCGTACTTTATCCCGCAAAAAGACCTGGCTATCTTTGATGAAAAATAAACGAGGATGGCCAAGACATTACACTTACCTTCAGAATTTTTAAGAGCTAGCAATTTATTAGTGACTCGAGAACAATATACCGAATCACTAATGAATTATATGCTTTTAGAAGGCAAACTGCCAACATATAAAGACACTATAAAAAGTCGCGTTAAGCGAACTTGTGAATTATCTAATAAAGACATTCCCATAGCGATTGATGATTATTCCTCTACTGAGCTCGAACAGAACACGATCGCCTATTTCTTTATTTCCGGATTTATAACAGCTGACAGTTGTTGGTGTTTTTCTTCTAAACAATTTGAATCCGAGATTAAAGCAGCAGATGCAAATCCCAATATTAGCGTACATTTTCTTCATATAAGTTCTGGCGGTGGAGAAGGTTGGTATCTAGATAGATTGTCAGAGACACTTAAGTCTTTGACAAAGCCCATCTATGTGCTTATCGAGAAACTGTGCGCATCTGCAGCGTACTATATCGGGTGCCATGGTACAAAAGTAATGGCCATGACCCAAAATGATCTTATAGGTTGTATCGGCGTCATGACGCAGGTGATGGACCCTTCAAAATTCTTCGAAAACATGGGGATAAAAATCTTCGATTTATATGCGGATCAATCAGACCTGAAAAATAAAAAATACAACGACATAATAAAAGGGAAGCCTGATCAATTTATCAGTGAAGAACTTAACCCTATGGCTATTCAATTTATTAACGAAGTTCGGTCCTCTCGATCTCCATTCTCTGAACTGAAAGATAACGATCCGATACTCAGAGGTGAAACCTATATGGCCAATGTGGCAAAAGATAACGGTCTTATAGATGGTATTATCACTCTAGAAGACGCTCTTAATGATGCCTATCAGGTTGGTCTCAATTCCAATAGTAAAGGAAAGATTTATAACTTTTTCAATAATTAATTTAAAATGAAGACATTAAAAGAAAAAATCTTAGCAATTCTCACATCCCTTGGATTCCAGGACAAAGCCAAAGCCGGGAAGCTGACAAATAAGGAATGGGAACAAGTAGTCACTGCTTATAAAGAGGAGTATAAGACTGAACTTTCTTCGGACATGGCTAATGAAGAAAATAATCGGACCAGCAAACAGATTGCAGGCATTCAAAGTATTCTTAACCAAGTCGAAGTTGAGGAAAAAAAGAACGGTGGCTCGAAAAAAGAAGAAGATCCTCATAAAAATGAAGATCCTGAAAAGGACCCTGAAGAAGATCCCGATAAAAAGCCGAATAAAGAAGATTCTTCTAATTCTCTCGAGAAAATTTCAGCTCAAGTTCAGAATGTCGTTAATGAGAATAAAAAGCTGAAAAGGCAGATTGAGACGATTGCCATTCAAACAGTCGCTCCAACCCCAAAAGAAGTTGTTAACTTTTCAATTGAAAATATGCCAAACCTGACTACAGAAAAATCGCTCTTTGGTATCGATAATCCGATATTCGACATGAGTAAGCGTTATAACAAGTTATCTGCAAATCCAAAATTATCAAATGACTTGACCGATCCGACGGAAGAAGATTTCTCCTCTTTCAAATCTGACTTTCACAAATACGGTGAATCCCTTCGTGGTCGCTATAGAAAGCTCCAAGAAGCTCACCAACTGGATCCAAAGAAATTGGCCGATGGAACTTTTTCATTAGGGACCTCGGCTGTTGCCGGTGATGCTCTTGGTAATCTCGCAGATCAATACCTCATTCGCCGACAAGATGCTCTTATCGCTCGAATTATTAATCTGCGTACTGTGAATGACTTATTTCCAACTCAGTATGGAATTCAGGACAGAGCAGTGTTAATGAACGCCTTCTTCGATTCGGTTTCCCAGGCATACCAAACAGGTAAGGTCTTTAAAGGTGGCATGAAAATCGAGCCTCAATTCGGTTACGTTGACGATGCGATGATGAAAGTTTCTTTCGGTTCCATGAAAGAGATCGAAAGAATGTATATCGGATATCTGAACAAAGAGAATTCAGACCCAATGAAATGGTCTATTATCGAATTCTGTCTATTAAACATGTATACTCAAATGCAGCAGGAGCAAAACCACCGCCACATTATGGGTATCTACAGAAAACCCGAGGGAGGTGTTCCTGGTCATTATCTGAATGCAGCAACCGGAGTATATTATACCCTCGCTCGCCTAGTGCATGAACTCTCACTTAAACCAAATGATGACGACTCTCTATATTCGTATGATAATACAACTATGCTGGATGTCGTAAAGGAGTTCGTTGACGAAGTTCTTTCACAGTTAGACGAAAATCAAACGCTAGACGGATTCTTTTTATACTTGAATGCTAATCACTATACTTGGTGGTTGAAGTGCCTGAGAAAAGAATATGGAAAGGATACAGATTTCACTAATGGGCCGAGTGCTTACTCCGTGACAGTTCCAGACACAAATCTACACATTAAATGGGTGCCTAATCTTGGTCAAGAAAATCTGATGTTTATTCAAGAGCCCGGTAATATCGAATTTCTTGAAAACGTGGCAGGTGAAATGTTGAATGCCAAAATGAAAGACGACATGGAAGAAGTGCATTCATGGTCGACTTGGAAAGAAGGCTGTGGTGCTTCCTATGTTGGTCCAAAGTTTACTAGCAAAGAAGATCTTGATGAAAACAACTATCAACTCCAGAGAATCTTTATGAATCTTCCTGCCGTTAAAGTTCTCGCTGATTCAACTACTATTACCGCCGATAAAAACCATCGTTGGTATATTACAGGGAAAAATACAAAGGATACATCTCTTACTTCCATTGCCGGAGCTAAACAAGGGGCTGCGTATATAATCCAGATAGGCGATGTAACTTTCCCTACCAAAATAGCAAAATCGGGAAATTTTTCTGAGATCTCTACAGACTTTAGTCCTACTAAAGTTGGTGATTATATAATGGTTGGTTTGAACTCTTTAAATAAGTTTTTTGAATTCGAGCGTCAAGTGAACGGCGTTCGTACTGTCAATAAGTTGGTTCAACCTAACATTCCTGGTGTTCAGTAATATTCACTCAAGATAAACGGTAAGTTTAAATCTTTCCGTTTATCCTATTTAATAACAAGTAATTATGAAATTAAAAAAGTCTATTATCAACAGGGCGATTCGTGCATATCGCGCTGACCAAAAAAGAGCTATTGAGCACATGAGATCAATGTATTTTTTGCTCTCTGCAGTAGTTTTCATTATCGCAATTATAGGACTGTTTACTTGCCCTGACTCTTTATTCGGATGCAACATCGCCGGCGGTACTTCTCTCGCAGTTATGGCTGTGATAGGTAGTATTGACGATACTGCCGATAAATATACCTCCGGCAGCGATATCTCTTACCAGGTGTATCTTGTAGATGTCAGTCAGATAGATCGCACAAAGGAGTTTCCTTCTCCCAATATTAATAGAGAAGTCGCATCTATACCGATGTTGCCTGGAGAATATATGCATTACTTTGAGGCTCATACGATCCCTGAATATGAAAGTTCTTCAGAAAAAGGAGACATCACTACGACTGGAACTAATACGTTGACTATCGTGATGGGGGGAATGCGCGATAAATTACTCGATTTCCAGGAGGAACACACCGGAGGTAAATTCCTCGTATTCTTTAAGTCAATCCAAACGCAAGGATGGATGATTCTCGGATCATTGGACTCTCCTGTTATTTTGAAAAAATCTGAAGGAAAGCATAACAAGGACGGTCGATATATAACATTTACTTTTGAACGTTCTTCTGTCATTCAGTATCACCACTATGTCGGTGCGTTTATCACTGTTCCTGATGTTGTTAATGTAGCGGATAGTGACACTCTCGCAATTAAATCTGGCGTTGACCAATACCAAATACCAGCCGGTGCAACTGCGACTTATGCTATTTCTAAAATATCCGGTATAACGGAAAGTGACAAAGGACGCGTAATTACTCTTATTGGTACAGCATCAAGTAACGCTGCAACGATTGCCGACGGTTCTCTTTTTACTCTCGTCGATGGCACTACTTGGACCGCTAAAGCTGGTAGTAGAATCTCGTTGCGAATATTAGACACTAATACTCTCGTAGAAGTTGATGGTAGTCGTGTACAAACAGCTTAGTCTATTGTTTAACTACTCCGACAGCCAAAGGGTTGCCGGAGTCTAATTATCAACTAAGATGAATTTTAAAGAAAAAAACAAAGCTTATATAGATTTGAAGGCTGAACAACATGCTGAAGCAGATCTTAAATTGCTATTTCAGTTAGACCCTAACAATTCGCAAAACCTGAACAAATTCTCTCGTAACCCCAGATTCTATTCAGGAGACATTCTATACTCCTTACTTGAGTTAACTGATAGAGATTCCATCATTGCTTATAGACGTGAATGGCTTTCAGAAGAACCGAATCCCGATAACGGTTCCGGAGCTCCTGCAGATCCAGCTAATGACAACACCGAGAAAGATGAAAAGCAGAATCCTGAAAACAATAGCTCTGAAACTCCTGCGGATCCAGCCAGTGACAACGCCGAAAAAGATGAAAAGCAGAATCCTGAGAATAATAGTTCTGAAGCTCCTGAAGATACAACCGGTGACAACGCCGAGAATGATGAAAAACAGGATCCTGAGAATAATAGCTCTGAAGCTCCTGCGGATACAACAGAAGGCAGCGAAGGGAAAGATGAAGATGCAGATGCTTCATCTGGAAGCGATGAAGGACAAAAAAAAAGGAGTTAAAACCGCTATTAAAAGAACAGGAATACCCGAATATCAAATGGGATAATCTATCTAATAAGAGTGTTCAGATGGCCACGATTCTTTATAATGACCGAATAAACACTTATAATAGAATGAAGGTTCTCGATACGAAGCTTGACCATCGACCTACGATATCTGCAGTAAGTGAAATGGCTGAACTAAGAATCAGGAACCTTCTTTGTTTTAAAGAACTTAGATCCTTAAATGACTCCGGAATATTTTTGTATGAACATCCTCTTATTGAGTGTATGTCCGAAAGAGTCGAACTTGAAAAATTGTTCAAAACAAATCCATCAGAATTCCTTCATAAGTATAAAAGCGCATCAACAAGTCTACGGCGCTATGAAGGATACGTTAAGAAGAAGAGGGAAGGCCACGAAGTGGATGACCGTTCACATCTTCAATATTATAGAAATCTTATATCCACGATTAAAGACATCATAAGTAATAGTAATGAAAAAAATTGAAGTATATAATGAAGGCCAACTTCCTACGGCCCCAGTCGAATCATTTAAAGAGCTACAAGAAGACTTCAAGATAAGCGATCCAGAAAAAATATTGAAGCTGGAGATGTTAATTATCACTAGAGGGTTCAAGTATAGCTTTAAGGTATGGAAGGATCCTGATGGAATTATGTGGATTATTGATGCTCATCAACGAAAGAAAGCATTGTTAGACCTCAAGAAAAAAGGATATGAAATACCGGATATACCTTACGAACCTATACATGCAGCAGATAAAAAAGAAGCGGTAGAAGAAATCGCTGCATATAACTCTCAATTCGCAACCATCAACCCCGATACGATACTATTCCAAAAATATAATATTGAAGCAGAGGATCTAGTTCAATTTGGACTAGGCATAGACTTTTCACAAATATCTCAAGCCTTTAACAGTAACAGTACTGAACTCATACAGGATGTACCTATAGAATCAGTACAGGAAGACGACTTTAACTATAATGAAAGACAGAAGGAAAGCCCTATCATTCCGGGTGATATCATACTCATGGGAAATCATCGTCTGATATGTGCTGATTCAACCAATAAAAAAAACATGGAAAGATTGGTTGATGGATGTCGAATAGATCTGGTCGTAACTGATCCGCCATACAATGTGAATTATACCGGAGGAACGAAGAAACATCTCAAGATACAGAATGATAACATGGAAGAAGAATGCTTTCAAAATTTCCTTCATGCTGCTTTTTCTTCAGCGGATTCCGTCATGAATGCTGGAGCAGCTTTTTATATCTGGTATGCTTCGTCACAGAGTCTCAATTTCACAACGGCCATGAAAAAAACTGGATGGCAGCATCGACAACAACTCGTATGGAATAAGAATGTGTTTATTCTCGGCCGACAAGATTATCAATGGAAACACGAAGTATGTCTTTACGGCTGGAAAGATGGAGCGAGCCATTATTTTATTGATACAAGGAATCTAACGACCGTAATAGAAAATGATTACGATATAGATTCGATGAGTGTAGATGCACTCCGGCAACTTGTTCGCGAGATTATGTACAGCACTCCCCCTTCAACAGTCATAGATGAGGATAAACCTTTGTTCAACAGAGAACATCCGACGATGAAACCAATTCGATTATTTGCCAGGCTCATTCATAATTCGAGTAAGCCTGGTGAAAACGTTCTGGACATGTTCGGTGGAAGCGGAACATCACTGATAGCATCCGAACAGCTGAACCGAAAGTGCTTCATGTCTGAACTTGATCCGGTATATTGTGATGTCATCGTCAGACGTTACTATAAAATGTTCCCGGATAAAGATATCATATTGATAAGAGAAGGACACAGTCTCAGCATAGAAGAATCGCATAACACATTGAAGTATGACAGAGAAGAATCTGACATTAAATAATATCGGCGATAAATATCTCAACCAGGTGAAAACTTTCGGGGCTCTCGGTTATAGCATCGGAAGGATACTCGAATTGCTTAATCTTCCAGACAGCGAAGCTACAGAGCTGAAGTTGAGAATATCAATACCTGGAGACGTCTACAATAAAGCTTATCGGCAAGGCTGTGCAATCGGCGAATATAATGTAGATGTCGAGTTGCATAAACAAGCAGAGAAGGGAGACATTGATAGTATAAAATTGGAAGAAGAGCGAAATATGGTCAAGAAAGAAGATAAACTTAAACGTGAATTATTCGGCGTATGAATTACCTTGAAGTTCTTAACAATCTCAATCCAGACATCATAGAAAGCTTTCTCGCAACAGGAAAATCTGTAGGAATACCGGAAGATGTACAACTGTTTCTAAAGCAAATTCAATGGGCTGCAGAAATATATGAGTATGAAAGAAATATTACTCGAGCAGCAAGCGAATTGCATAGTAAGATACTCGTTTTGCAGCATGTGTCAATACCAGTAAGGACCTGCAAAGCCAGAATATACACAGCCCTTCGTTACTTCAATATCGATAATAATGTTTCTATAAAAATATGGGAAAGTAATTTTGCTGACAAATATGAAGATCTCGCCAAGATCTGTGCTCTCAAAGGGGAATATAAGACTCAAAAGTTATGCTATGACCAGGCTCTCGAGTGCCGACGTCGAGCCAATGAAGCGGCCGAAACCGATAAAGATTGGGCTCCGGTATTTCTTATTAACGATTCGATTCCAATAGAAAAACTTGGATTTAAGAAAAAGTCCCTTAAAGAAATCGCCCATAAGAGTAATGAAGGATATTATATACACCTCATAGAGTCTCTACCTATTGAGGATGAAGAAAAAAAACGTCTGCTCTCTGATGCGGACATCGTAGATGCAAACGTGATAGATATTAATGATGATGATACAGAATAAAGAAGAGCCTGTTAGTATGTATCCTGCCTTCGAAGAATTCTATATGAATCGAATGCAAGTCATGGCCAATCTTATCGATCCGAACATCCTGATCTGTGAAGATGCTCGAGCTGCCGGTAAGACAGAAGGAGTAATGACGCCTCGTATTATAAGAGTAGCAAACGCCATGCCTGGCGAACTAGGGTTCCTTGTTCATAAGACATACGTAGCTTTGATGACAAACGTATGGCCAAATATAGCTGCAGCCTTGGCCAGACCAGTACAGGGAGGAACAAGATCCATGCTCCAGTATGGAATAGACTATGTCGTTGGTGAAACAAAGATACCCACACACTTCAAGATGCCAAAGTACCCCATCACCTACCCAAAACATAGTATCATCTTTCGTAATGGCTTTCATCTCCAGATGGTCAGTTCCGATCAACCAGAATCTGTTGCAGGTAGAAGTGGTGTACATGCCTTCATAGAAGAGATGAAACACAATAAAGGTGAAAAATTGAAGAGCCGGTTATTCCCTTCACTTCGTGGATCGTCAATGGATATAAGAGCATGCCCCTATTACCAAGGTATCACCGGAGTAAGCGACACGGCTAGAGTAGACCTCGGTGAAGATGATTGGTTCTATGATTATGAAAAGAACGTTGATAAAGATCTGATGGATGAAATCGCAACTGTCGCAACTCATGTGAATCATTATCTTATAATATATTATCGTTGTAGACACGAGCAACCAAAGACGACTGATCCTATACAAATGGAAAAGCTAAGACTGATGCAACAGAAGGCCGAAAGACATCTACATATATGGATGCCTCGGTTAAATGAGATGAGAAGAGATGCAACGTTCTACATTCGTGCCAGCTCGTTCGTTAACAAAGACGTGCTTGGCCCAAAGTTCTTCAAGACACAGCTCGAAGCACTCGACATGGATGAATTTTTGACTTCTATTTGTGCGATACGCCGTAAATCTGTTGTAAATCGATTCTTTGCGTCGTATAATCCAAAAATACATCAATTTTCCGACTCATATATTTATGAGTCAATCTTAAAACTGGACCTAAAAGAACGATTCATTCTAACAAGCCATTATTTAAAATGGTATGAATGCAGAGATGAACTATTATTTGGCTATGACCCTGGACATTTTTCAAGCCTTGTGTGCGCCCAAATGAAGCCCAGACGCGACGAGTTAAGAGTAATAAAGGAGTTTACTTGCTATTGGCCTTCCGAACAACCTGAGTTAGCCAAACAAGTATGGGAATTTTTTGGAGATTCGGCAAAAAATAAACGCATTATACTATATCACGACCGAGCTGCCAACAAGACGAGAGAAGAATACGAACAGATAACGACTGATGCCAGAATGATGAAAAGCGAACTCGAGAGTTATGGCTTCGAAGTCGAGATAATGAACGAAGGACAATCAACCATCTACCACTGGCAACAGTTCAAGTTATTGCAATTTGTTTTCTCCGGGCGTAGTCATAGTGTTCCACACGTATTAGTCGATGAAAATGAATGTAAGAACCTTTGCAGTTCTATTATGTTATCACCACGCAAAGACAAAGACGGCCAAGTCCAACTTGACAAGACGAGTGAAAAGAAAGTACCGTTAAAGATGCAAGCCGGACTAACGACACAGCTAGCGAGTGCTTTTATTTATCTATTATATGGCCTATTTGGGGATAAAATAGCGGAAATCAATCCCGATATACCGGATAATTTGCCAAATAATTTCACTTTCGAGAGCTAATAATTCACGCCAACATTTAAATAATTCAAGAAATTGACAACAAAAAAGTAGCTAAAAATATGATAATTAGTAATTTAAGTCACACACGAAAAATATCAAAAAATGAAAATCTTTACAATCAACACGCCCCGCTAAGAAAGCGAGCTGATGCGCAACCGGAAAAGGTCGTCGGAAATATGACAGATCCCCCCGGGGTGTCCTTCATAGTGGTCAACAAAAAATATATTTTCGCTGTATGGAAATTGAACTGAAAGGACTCGATGCGTTGGATCTGGCTAGAGAAATAAGCAAAGTACCAGGGCTTACGTTTAAAATAGCATTCTTCAAGTACTCTCGGACAAAGAACACTGCGTCTAAAAGCCTTGAGATAAAAGAAGGGTGCAAAGTACGCGCCCAACTTCCCCAGGAAAGATTCTCTATCGATTCAGATAACTTCTTTCTATTCAGCGATGCGAATGGGGAGCCTAAGATGTGCTATCGATATCTTATCAGATACATGGGATTCCCGCAAGACAATTATAAAATGCATAAAATTAAATGGCTATGGTAGATAATATAGAAATGATTGGCAGTGTAGGCAACTATATGGATGAACATAATGTGTTTTCGTTCCAATATGGATCTGGTTTCGTCCCGGCAGACACGTTCTTCACGAACACGGTGCCAGGTCTAATGGGACAACAGAGGTGGCTTTCTATTCAAGGATACAACGTAGCGATGCGAGGTGCGAACAACCTGCAGTGCGAAGAATTGGAAGCAGATATAAAGAAGAATCGCCTTCTGCCTAAATTGATCAATAAGCAATGTACGATGCTATACGGTCATGGACCTTTCTTATATAAAAGGACATTCGAGAATAACAAGATAAAGAAGCAATGGATGGAATTACCACAAGTACAAGACTGGCTCAACTCTTGGGACCGAAATGGCATGGTGAGTAGTTATACAGATTTTGCAAAGTCGATTATAAAAAACTACTACTATTTTCACGACTTCTTTGTAATGTGGCGTATGATGAAGGGGAAGATCATTGGAAGAATGCCTATCGCCGGAATGGAATGCCAAGAAAATAAATTTTGTCGGCTGGCCACCATGCGCCAAGATGTAGCGACACAACTCGTCGGCTACGGTGATATGGGACAAATAGTACTTGGAAACTGGGCGTATGGTGCATCAAACTTCAAAGTCTATCCCCGTCTTGACTTGATGGAAGTTGATAATATTAATTATGCCGGTATCTCTCATCACAGAGATATGTCGCCTGGTGATGTCTATGGACTGAACGAAACTCACTCCGGTGCACTTCCTTATATTCGCGCGTCAAACGAAACACCAAATTATATTAATTCTTTCCTTAAAAACTCACTGGCCGCTAAGATCCACATCATTATCCCGAACGCATGGATTGAATCGAAACGTGCACAGATTAAAGAATTGGTACAAGAAAATAAAGCAAGAGAAAAAGAAAAAAAGACTCTACTTACTTATAATGATATCGAGATTGGTACGACATTCAAAGAATCACTCGTAATTGAGTATATACAATCAGAAATGAGAAAGTTATCTAAATATCTTTCGGGAGCGGATAACCAGGGCAAAGCATACGCAAGCATCTCCTTTCTTACCGGGCAACAGCAGAAAGAGCAACGCTGGCAGATCGAGACCGTTGACTTGAAATATAAAGAATACATAGAAGCTCTCATTTCATACGATAAACGCGCCGATGAAGTAATGTTGTCGAGCGTTGGCCTTGACTCATCCATATCAGCGATATCAAAAGATGGCGTTATCAGTAAATCCGGATCCGATGTCTATTACAATTATCTTATCTACTTAATGCAGCTGGAGCCAGATGATCAGAAGTGTAGCGAACCATTTAACTGGGCACTTAGGCTCAATTTTCCAGATCTATATAAACAAGGATATCGCATCGGGTTCTACCGGGAGATACCACAACGTCAAGAAGATCTCTCTCCAGATAATAGATTAAATAAGCAACAATCATGATACTAACAGATTATTTCAATTCATTCAAAGAGTTCATGGCGGTAGTACCTGGCGTTGATGTGTCTCTCAATTTCGACATATTGAACTCCTCTTCCGTTTCAGCAAAAAAACAGATAACAACTATCATTCCCGAATCAGTGTGGAATGTCTGCGACAAAGAGCCTAGTAAAACCTATCTGATGACAGCTTTAGCCAATCTTACCATGGCGAAAGAAGTTCCATACGACACGCTCCGTAAAAGGAAAGCAAATATTGATGTCTATAAGTCAGAGCAGGAAGCGGTAACTCGAGGTTATATTGATGGATATCTCTGCGCTATGGATTCACTTATTGCCCAATTGGACACAGACGGTCCAGATCCTTGGAAAGACACATCTTACTATAAGATGCGGGAAAAGCTGGTAATTAAAGATACTGAAACATTCGATTCTTTCTACCCCATCGATATGAGCTATCTATTCTTTTTCCGTTGTGTTCCATTGCAAAAGGAAATAATATCTCTTAAAATAGGGGATTTATTAGCACAGGTAACAGAAAAGAAAGACGACTTACTCACTGATAAATTAACGAGATGCATCGTTCTATATACTATCGTGCTGGCTCTCCGTCGATTTGACATCGCAGAGTTTCCGAGTACTATTCGTAGCCTTTTTATTGAACAAAAATCGCAACGCCAGGGAGGTGACGACCAAAATCGTATCATTCAATTGGCAGACGATCTCTCCTCTCAAGCAGACGATATCATTCGAAATATTCAAGTAATTTTAGAAGAACATACGCAAGATGTCAATGTAGAAACTCAAACATCTTTCAATCAGCCTGAAGATGGGATATTTTTAATGCCATGAATGAATTTATAGAATTTACGGACAAAAAAGAGGAATCTGTGTTTCGGATCCCGAATAGGTGGGAATATTTATCTCCAGATCAATTTGAGTATGTAATATCACTCGTTAATGAATATGCATCCGGTAAGATATCACTCGTTGAACTTCGAACGCTTTACGTGTGCAAAACGATGGGCTGGAAACTACAAAAAATACATGGTGAGGATTCATGGGCTAATTTATATTTTTTGGCCGACAAAGTAACATTCCTCTTTGAAATAAAATATGATGATGCTGTGTTGCAACCTTTGACTGCAAAAGAAAGATCACTAGTCAAATCTGTGGTACCACAACGACTGCCAATTCATCTACGACGATATCTCGAAAAACACGAATACAGATTCGTATTGAAAGATTCTTTTTGTGCACAACTTATACCGTCGATTAAATTGGATGGGAAAATTTACCATGGTTACTCCGCTTCGTCCGACTTCAATATGCTAACATGTTCTTTGACCGCGATCCAATATATTGAAGCCAGTGAAATAATATCGAGAGGCAAAGAATCTGAGTTGCTTCCCCTGATAGCTGCTATTTTATATTATCCGGGCAAATACGATTCTGAAGGCGCAAAAAAGTTGGCGTTCAAGTTCATCAATCTTCCTGCTGGGCAATTATGGGCTATTCTTTTCAATTTCAAATGCCTTATAAACTTTATCTTCAATCAGACAGAATTCAATCTCCTTACAAAATCAACGCTCAAGAGCTCGTCTACGATCGTAACCGGTGCATTGGAGAGTATGTACGAATTATGTGCAGATGGAATCGGAAAAGCTGCCGATGTTGAAAGCATCAATATCATAACTTACCTGACTCTGATAAGAAAGAAACTCATCCAGTCTATTAAGACGATGCACAGCTATCAGATGAAGATGAATGAGATAGAAGAGGAAAGCGGGCTCCCCATTAATATAATCGAAGAAATACTTAAATAATATGGACATCAAGGATATCTTTCTTTATTTTGCTCAATTTCCATCTAAGGATGGAGTAATAGCTTCCTTCACGAATGGCAGTAGTAATTATAAGGAATATGCGGAATTGCTCGAGCAGTACAACTCCGGATCCAAAAATCGATTGCCCGATATTGAGGGATTTGTCTTCGGGCAGAACTTTGACGCTGTAAAAGCTCGTATTGATACGATAACTGGCAATTTCCTGTTCGTTGAAGTAGGCAATATCGATTCTACGCAAGACCAAAGAGGCAACATCAACGACTCAATGAAAATAGCCTGTACGCTCGCTTATAAAGAAAACCGAGATGCGGACCTGGTCGAACACATGATTATCTCGGGTCGGAGTCTCGATCTTATCAATCAGCTCCGCGCTAATCTTTTCAAGGATCAGCAGCCTTGGTTACGCATGATAGACGGAACGACACAAATGCAGCCTTTTGTTTCGAGCGAATTGGCCTCTGTCGGCTGGAGTTTTATGTTTAACTTAAAAGGTCAAATATTCGACATAAAAGGATGAATAATCAACGCTAAATGATTACTGAAGATGCTATAAAGAAAACCTTCATCCATCAAATACTTAGACGTGATGCAGCTTTTATCTATGACACTCAAGCCAGAGTGTTGAGGGAAAACTTTACCTCGGAAAGAGTGGCCAATATGGCTAAATTTTTAGCGAGCCATCCATATAATGTATCCGGATCAGGATTGAATATTTGGTATAGCTTTAATGTGTTTACCTATTTGCGATTATTAGATATCAGATTCTCACGCCAGGACATGGGGACTCGTCGACGCCTGGCACTCTATAATAGGGTGATATGGGGAAGATTATATCACGAAACGATCGGAAGTTTAAAATATGGGCTTACAGAAGACATCAAGAAGTCTTTATCCGAAGATTTGTCTGAATATATCAAATAATTTACTTTTTTTATTAATTATCGTATATAAAATTATTAAAAATCAAAAGTAGTCAGTATATTTGTGCCAAAATATAGTAATACTTCGAACTATGAAATATAACAACTCTCCTCTTTGTGAAGTCGTTTTTGAATTATTCTTCACAACTAATTCGTGGAACAGCGTTATACCAGGATTGTTTTACTCAAATATTAGAGAAAAATTTCCAGAAACGAAACAGAGAAGTGCAACTAATAATGGGAATACAGAGGAAATAACTCTATATATTAACAAAGAGAGCAATATGATAATACAGTTATCTCGAAGTATGATGTCTGTTAACAAGTTACCGAAATATAATGGATGGGATAACTTTAGTCAATATATAGATTTTGCTTTAAAAGCACTAAATAAAACCTTCGATATTTTGAGAATAAATAGAATAGGTTTACGTTATATAAATAGATTCGATATAAATAAGCATTCCGTAGAGAACATAAAAGATTTTCTTTATATTCATCCAAATGTTCCAGAGAATTTAAGTAACGAAGCAAGTTCTATACAGATGTTGATTGAGTATCCTCAGTCGGGAACAAACATCCCCGATGTGATGACATTGAACTTATCTACGATTCGCCCTATTGATCAGATGAGGGCTCCACTGTCGTTTGAAATAAATTGCATCAATTTATCATCAAACATTATAAATCATGAGGATATAAAGAAATGGCTCAATGAATCTCATAACAAAATAAACAATACTTTTGATTTGTGTTTGACAGAGAAAGCTAAAATTTTATTCAAAAAAAGCAATGACTGATTACCTTGGATTAACACCAACATATATAGATTCTTCCACATTACAACACCCAAAAAAGAAGAATGTAAAAACGAGAGAAAACGTGTCGGGCATCCTCAGAGGTAATCTTACGGACTCAATTGACAGGTTACCCGAAGAGTACATGACGTCACTGTTGTTATCCGAAGATTATATTCAAAAAGTCTTGTCAGAAAAGTTTTCATTTGATGCTGATTGTATTAGCATCTTGAAATTTTTAAGTAATAAAAATATTTCTATTGAGTTTTTGAATTCAGTCTATGCCTATATACTTTATGACAAAAATTTTAATTTTAACCGCATAGCACTCGATTTATTAGATGAAGGTGAAAATTGGAAAACGTTATTCTTCAATGTATATACAAATGAAGGTTGGGTTGAAAGCAACAATCTTAAAGAAAACTTTTTAAATAACCTATTACAAAATTTTCCAGATAAATTTGAATTTATAAATATTAGTGTTATCCATGACTCCATCTAAACAAAAAGATTTTGATCCCATAATGTTTATTGATGTAGCAAAAGATATTAGTGGATTTAATGGCAGGGAAGAAGTCTGTAGAACAATAATAAACAGATGCTATTATGCTGCTTTCGGGCATATTAAACCAGCCTTCGGACACATAGAAAATAATTTGTCTGTTCATAGTAAGCTTATTTCTGTATTAAAAAGGACTCCTAATTATGAGATTATTGGATCAAAATTGGAGGCATTGTTTAACCAAAGGAAAGAGGCTGATTATTGTTATTATCATCATCAATCTAAAGACACTTGTTACTTTACGATAGAAAGTACGAAAGCACTAATCAAAGAATTCGACGAATTGCAAAACCAAGAAAAGCCATACTGATCTCATCTTATTTAAAACAATCCACATTGTAAAGCTATCTAAAGAACGTGCTAGAATAATCATAAATGCTCTAAATGGGGCAAGAACTAAGCAGCATATCTATAATAGAGTGATATGGGGAAGATTATATCACGAAACAATTGGGAGTTTAAAATATGGGTTTACAGAAGATATCAAGAGAGAGATTGCAGATAAACTTATAAGAACAAATCCTCAAGACACCTGACCCGAAGCATTTTTAATTCATTTTGATAAGTCTATTAATAAAAAATGTCAATAAAATAGCTTCAACAATAATATAATTATTATCTTCGCACAATAATATCCGTCACATAATGCAAAATAGTGCGCTTAAAGATAAATCGGAATTCAACAGTGAGTCGGCGAAACTGCTCATGGATAAAGGGCTGTATTCTCCAGTTGCTCATTGTGCATATTATAGCTGTTACCAGTTAGTAAAGTATATTTGGCTTTATAAAATGAATATGACGGAACAAGATTTGAAGACATTATGCGACCAAAGGAATCAAAATAAAACGAGTAAAACGAATAGCCATAACATACTCATTGGAGAGGTTTTTAAATATATGAAGGGAAAGAGTAATGGGAACCAAAAGTATGAATGTTCAGATTTTAACACCCTAATAAATCAGTTGAAATATTTCAGAGCCACATCTGATTATAAAGATGCACCTTTCAATTATTCTCAAAGCAGATCTTCGATTGATTTGATGGACGAAATTAGACCCTTATTGAATAAATTTATGTAATATGTCACAGGAAGCAGAATTATATATTAAAGATGAACTGATAAAGTTAGGAGCAAATTCAACTTTGTTTCTAAAATACAAATATAGTCCTTCATCAGATACTTATTTTGTAGAAGTTCTTCCGGGTAAAGATGATAATTTCAAAAACTGGGAAATCTCATTTTTGATGGATTTCTATAATAAGTTTATTGGAGAAAGTATTTGTTTTGTCACCGAAGGTGACGCCATACGTGTAGACAATCCAGAATTTACGGTGAATAGTCCAGAGTCTTTGACTTCTTTAGAAACAGAAGAACCTGCATTCGTTGAAATTACAACAGAATATATCAAATATCAGAGAATAACTAAACCATGTAATTTAAATAATTACGATCATAGCACAGAAGTGATAAATAATAATATAAGATGTGAGATTCCTTCTGGATATCCAAAGATGAGAAAAAAAGCAGCATAAAATGGAGAACAAAACAGAATCCGGATATTTTATCCAACGTATTGTTATGCTAGAAAGTAACTTTTCTAGAATTGCAGAAGCAGCATTCGGCCCAGAGGTGAAAAATGAAGTAAATATAAACGTACAGGTGAATGTCAATTCAAAAGAAAACGCCGTTCTTGTTCTTGAAACTGTAGACATAAAACAGTTATACAAGGACCGTGAGCAGGCTAGTTTCCATCTAAAATATGCAGGTCAGTTTATCAAAAATGGAGATTCAGATATAAAAGATATGGAACAATTCGGAAAGATTAATGGAGCTTCCATTATATATCCATATATTAGAGAGAACATTACAGTGCTATCTATGAAAGCTGGACTACAAACAATAATACTTCCACCTGTCAATTTTGTAAAAATGGATGAACAGCAATAAATAAATCACAATAATCATCAAGCGAAGCCTTAAGCTTCGCTTTTTTGTTTACATGACTATTCCTTTACTATTCAAAACATGTTCCATTTTCCTTCTCTATATTTGCGCTTATCTAGCGGCGTTTCAAGATTTTCAATGAGTTCATCTGCTAATTTAATAGATTGGCTCATATATAATTGTCTTTTCTTGTCTTTATAAGTTAAGGCCTTTATTAATTTTGCAATTGACAATATCATTTTACTTAATTGTTCAACTTTCAACTCTTTTTATCCATTTCGGCTACAAACTATCAAAAATAATAACCTTTTTTCTTGCAGGTAATAAATTTATTACCCACCTTTGTATTACATAATTAAAAGAAAAAAGGATATGCCATCAATCTTAATTATTATTCGCCCTCAAATTCAGAAACTATATTTGCAATCACGAGCCAGTTTACATAATATCTAGTCAATCCTAATGGCAAAGCAAAATTAAGATTGATAATGAATTGGAACTGATGAATAATAAAGGCATGAAACAAAAAGACTTAAAACTCGTAGAAAACATCATCGAAGAAAACAAAGAACAATAATAAAAAAAACTAAGATATACGGCAAACGAGCCCATCTTCAATCAAAACAAGGGAATTTATGAGAGCAAAAAAAGTATGGTTTGATAAAGACAAGATCTACATAGAAACGGATGAAGGGCGTACCTTGTATCAATCTATTCTGTATTACCATAGACTGACGGAAGCTACTGATAAGGAACGTAGCAACTATAAACTAAGGGCTTATGGTATTCATTGGGATGATATTGATGAGGATGTATCATACGAAAGCTTCGAGTATAATAATCTGGAACCGATCGGAATATCCAAGGTATTCCTTACTCATCCGGAGATCAATGTCAGTGCCATAGCAAGACGAATAGGTATTAAACAAAGCTTGCTAGCACAATACATCAGTGGAATAAAGAATCCTTCAAAAGAACGTGAGCAGATGATTATTGACTCTATAAAACAAATAGGGAAAGAACTGAGTAATATTTCAATTTGACTTCTAAAAAAAATGACAAAATGATTAATATAAATACAATTCAAAGATTACTCCAACCGTGGGATGACGAAAGCTCATCGCGTAATTTTGCATCGCAGTTTGCAGAAGAGCTTGGGTGGTTTCCTAGTGATATTATTAAAAATAAAGAAAACGGATTAGCAACTGGGCATCTAATCGTTGAATATGGCTTGGAGAATCCAGTAGCAATATCCTTTATAAACAACAAATATTCGCTAGCCAATCTATTAGAATATCCTAATCAAATAGACCTATTAAATATTTCATATAATAATCTTATAGATTACCACATAGCTATCAATTCAAACAATATAACAGCTTTTCACAACAGGCTTTCCATTAACAATAATATCTTAGAGACAAGGCCACTTAATAATTATAGAGAATTTCTTTATTGTGACGAATTTAATAAAATAATAGAAAACCAGTCTACAAGAGATTTATTACCTGCTCTTGATGACGAATTAATATCAACCATCTCGAGATTGAAAAAACTTATCTTTTCTGAATTAAATGGTGCTATTACAAATGAAGAAATATCAAACTTTTTCAATGCTATCATTTTTACGAGAGCAATAGAAGACCGAAAGCATTCATCAAGTCAAATATTATTAAAGAATCTATATAATACAGATAATGGATTTACTGACCTATTAAATAAATCTTTAGCCGATCTTGAAATTAAAAAATTCCCTGATCAAGTTATAAACAAAGACTTATTTAAAAATATTGACAAACTTAGTAAATATAGTCTTAACAACTTGATTAATGATTTTTACACGTCTAAACATATCCCTTACCGCTATAATTTTTCAATTATGTCTAAGCACGCTTTAAGTAAAATATATGAAAGATATGTAAGTGTGTTGAATATTGAAGAAACAAATAATAATACTCAATATAGCCTTTTTAGTATTGGTGATGTTCCAAGGGAAGAAGTTAATAAATCTAGCGGAAGCTATTATACACCTCAATTTATTGCCAGATTTTTCAATCGATATATAAGAAAAACTTACCTCAATAAACTAGATGGATTAAAAATATTAGAGCCATCCGTTGGCTCAGGAATTTTTCTGCGTACATTGTTAGAAGAATGCACCGAAAACGATATAGAAAGGATGCTAAAAAATATCACTGGTATAGACAAAAATGAAACGGCTTGCAATGCTACAAAACTATCCTTAACATTACTCTATTTAGCCAAAAAAAATAATATTCCAAACCAAAATTTCAACATCCTTAATATTGATTCGTTGGACTATTTCCAGAAAAACAAAAAAGAGTTGTATAATATTATCATTTCAAATCCTCCTTTTATAAAATATAATCTTATATCAGAAAATGATAAAAGTAAAGTTATAAACACATTAGGAAAGTATGCATTTAACAAATATGATCTATACCTAGCTTTTATCAAAATTGCAATAGACCATTTAAAGAAAGAAGGCCTTGGGCTATTTGTTCTCCCAAATACTTTCTTAACAACAGATAGCGCAAAAAAAATTCGTGAATATTTAAGCAAAGAATGTGATATACTGTGTCTAATAGATCTATCATCAGTTGATTATAAAATTTTTGAAGATGCTGATATTTACCCTATATTGCTCATTTTCCAGAAAAGACATTTGAAAAATAAATTAGCGACCATCGCATTGATAAGAGATTATGTCGGAAGAGCATTAACAGACATTCTTAAAGATGTTCGGACCGAAAATATTTCATATAGTATTTCAGATGTCCCACAATCATTCTTTAGTAGCGAAAAATGGCATTTTTTAGCGCCATCAGAATTAAATCTGATGACAAAACTATCTCAATACAAAAAAATAAAAGATTTTGTAGAGGTTAGAACTGGATTTGCCTCTGGGAATATTGAAGCTTTCATAGTGAACAAACAGACAATTCCGATAAAAGAAAAAGATATATACGTTCCATATCTAAGTGACAGAGAAATGAATAAATATACTATGCCAAAAGAGGTAAAACAATATTTATTTTATCCTTATTATACAAATGGAGACGTTATATCAGAAGAAATATTAAAAAATAAATACCAAATTACATATCAAAGAATATCTAAATTTTACGACAAATTATCAGAAAGAGCAGAGGTCAAAAAGGGTAGGTTAAACTGGTGGGAACCAAATCGCGCGAGGAAAAGAGACTTCATGTTAATTCCAAAAATAGTTACTCCTCACCTCGTATTTTATCCCAAATTTTCGTATGACATATCAGGACAATATGCCATATCAAGAGCTCCTTTTTTCTCATTAAAAGAAGATTCAGAATACGATGTCATTAAAGAAGACTTTATGATATATATACTTGGAATGTTGAATTCTCCTATTAGTACATGGTATTTATTAAATCATTGCAAAAAATATCAGAATGGATTTATCATGCTGGAGCCAAGTGAATTAAAAGAAATTCCAATCATTGATCCAAAGGATATTAGTCGGAAAGACTTTCTTTCATTTATACAATTAATTAAAAATAGACTTGCAATAAAAAGTAGTAATAACTTTTTTACTGCATCAGAGCTAGATACAAAAATAAACAAGTTATCTCTTAATTTTTACGACTTGAATAAAACCGAAACAAATATTATAACAGGAGAAGATGACTATTATAATTGAAGAAAAAGAACTCTCAAAACGTTCAAATGAATTGAGAAAGAATTTAATAAAAATCAATCCCAATATATCAATAGGTCGTGAAAGAAAAGCTGCTTGTACTACCTTATATGCAAAAGACCAATCAGCGGGAAACGATTCACATTTCTTAGTCAATACTACGAATGAACACATTAAAGCTAACTATAAAGAAATGTGGATGCTCAAAGATAATATAAACTGGGAACTTAGAAAAATATATCTAAAAATAGTAAAAAAGGAAAGCTATAAAGACGTTAATGAAATTCTTTCTTTTCATCTAGATCTAGATGAAAAGAAAGAATCATATAAAAAATATCCACATATCCATATAAAACATCCAAAATTAGAATGTATATCTAATGCACACATATCTCTAAATTTAAACGATTTTGATGAAGTAACAAAAGATTTAGAGAGCATAGATAGAAATATTATAAAGATAATAAAGATGATACACTCTGAATTTATTGATAAATTTAAAGAATAAATGTGATTTAACTATATACTTAATTCAATGGGAAAAACAAAAAGATTCTATTTGATTTTTCTCTAAATCTATTATAAGACATCTGATATTGGTACAATTCTTGAATCGATAAAAAAATCTCCCCTTTCCCTTTGCCATCTCAAATATTATTTCGATATTTGTGATGTCAAACTCAGTATGCGTTATGCATACCCGATTGAGCGCGGTTACAGCTCCATTTTTAACAGTGGGCTTTTTTTATGCCCATAGCCTAAATTATAGCGGCTGCCTTCCTTGTACTTTTTTGCTCTTCGGGGTATAACTGTACTGAGTTTGACGACGGGGAATGGCAGCCGTTTTTCTGTCTAAAAATGTCAAACTCAGTACTACATGAAAACAAATCAAATGGGAATGCTCCTTCTCCCAGCTCCGGCCAAGAGAGCTAAAAGAATCAACTGGCACCTTGTTTGCTCTAAGGTCATTAATTTCTACAATCGCTATATGCCGGAAGAATTGAAGATAAAGACTAAGAGTGATGCCTTCAATTCACTGGCTGTATATACGCTCGCCATTAGCCTGATAATACCATACGCAATACCTATTGCTGCCTGGTGCATATATAAGGCGAAAGGAGGTAACAAATGAATCTTCTTAATATATCTCACGAAGAGAAAATCATTGAATATGTAGACCATCGCAAAGCTCCTAATCGGGCTTTCGAAGAAATGAAAAAATGTTTTGAAGAATGTGCGCAAAAGTGCCTGACATTCGAAGAAGCATACGATAAGATATCAGATAGCTTTAATGCACTTAAATCCTCTGCATTTAAATCCGGTACCAAAAACCTGAGAATAGAAAAGGGGTTTCAGACTTCCTATTACAACGACGTCAACAGCATTTATCTATATTATGGAAATGAAGATATGATCTGCAGGTTCAATCAATATGGAAAGCCCAACAATAAGGAGGAGGACGACAATGGAGAAGAAGATTAATATTAATCTACCGGAGCAATTGCAAGAAACGATTTCCCGGTACCAGGAAGATGATGGCGAGCTCGCACAATATTATATCAAACTCCTGGACGAAGTTAGCGGATACTTTCTAAACGAAAACGTACTGTCGGTTGTCGATATCAACATGGAAAAACTAATATCGATGCTCCGCGATATCCGCGCGATCAGAATGGATATATCCAGTTTTGTAGCGAAATAATGCGCGCAATCCTTTTATGTAAAGTCTTATTTGTTTATCTTAGCACAAAAAAGAAAAGATATGGATTTCTTATTAACGATATTTGGGGTAGCCCTTATTTGGGTCATTGCCAATTTGGTATTAGCATTTTTCTTTGTTCCCTATCAATGGCACGGAGATAAAGCCAAGTGCGCTTATCTTTTATCTGTTATCATAACACCATTTTTAGCAGTCCCCTTTATTGCTATGATGTGGAGCTAACCTAACCGTATTTGTACTTTAAGATTTTGCCCATACCGGCTATTTTTACTGTAAAAAGTAAAGATATACCGATATGGGCAAAAGACTTTCTGAAGATGAAATAAAATGGATTCTTTCTCTCGATGCTTCTGGAGCAGAGAAAGAGATGAATAAACTTAAGCAAAGTTCTTTCGAACTTGCTGATCGAAACAGGCAACTAAAGACTATACTCACACAACTAGAGGCTGCAGGCAAAAAAGACTCTGCGCAATTTCAGCAACTAAGTATTGAGTTGCTGAAAAACAAAGACGCCATCTCGAAAAATAATTCTGCGATGGCACAACTCACAAAGCAAATGGGCCTGGAAAATCTTACGATGGCGCAATTGAAGTCTCGTGCAAAAGATTTGCAAAAGCAGCTTAACAATACCTCTAAAAATCTGCGTCCAGAACAATGGGAAAAACTTAATACCGACCTGCAAAAGACACGTACACAAATGGATAATCTCACATTGTCGGGCAAAAAAGTCTCTTCAATGTTATCCGACTCCTATAAAAAATTCAATGTGTTCAATGTCATCGGAAACGTTGCAGGAAATCAGGCAGCACTTCTATTCGATCGGTACATAGCAAAAATGAAATCGTTTGCAAACGAAGCTGTCAGCGTTTCAGCCAAAGCGGACGGCATAAAAAAAGCTTTCGCAAGGCTTAATGAACCAGGGTTACTCGACAATCTTCGCAAAACGGTACATGGAACGATGACTGATGTGGAAATAATGCAAAAAGTCAATCTGGCCCACACCTTCAGCATACCATTACAAAACCTTTCTAAATATCTGGAGTTCGCCCATCTCCGCGCCAATCAGACAGGACGCGACTTTAATGAACTGGCCGACGCGATCATTACTGGAATAGGAAAACAATCTACTAAAAAGCTTGCAGCTTTAGGACTTAACGTTACGGAACTGAAGAATAACATAAAAACGAACGGTAACTATATTCTCGGGCTCAACGAAACGATAGATCAACAAATACAGAAAGCCGGGGGTGATTATGTGTCTGCTGCCGATGCCGCTAAAAAACGAACGGCAGAACTAGCCAACGAACAAGTAAAACTCGGAGATCAGCTACGTCCTATCAAAGCCCAATATGTCGCATTGACACAACAGATCCTTGTCTGGTCTGCCAAAGAATTGGTATGGGCAAGCGAACATAGAAAAGGATTACTAATCGTAGCCGGAGCACTCGGGGTCGTAACTGTAGCCTATGGACTATACAACGCCGCCATGAAGATACATAATATGTATATGGGATATCACAACATGCTCATTTCTGCCGGGAATAAAACACTTGTTATTCGGACAATATATACCAACGCCTTATCCGCAGCGACTAAACTGGTAGCACTCCGTACAACAGAAGCAAGTATAGCTCAAAAGGCCTTCGCGACTACGGAAGCTGCATCTTCAGTAGTAAGTAGAGCCCTTACGTCTGCCATGCTTCTTCTTAGAGCTGCGATGATGTTATTGACCGGTGATATTCAAAAAGCCAAAGAAGCTTGGATAGCTTTCACTGCCATATCAAAAACCGATCCATGGATACTACTCGCGACAGTCATAATAGCTGCCGGAGCAGCACTCATATATTTTTCAGTTAAGAACAAAGAACTTACTCAAGCGCAAAAGGACGCGATGCGTGTGAGTGGAGAAATCAATAAAAAATATGCTGAAGAAAAAGCGACTGTCGAACAATTATCAAAGACCGTTCATGATTCCAAATTATCCTATCAGGAACGTTATAATGCTCTGACGGAACTAAAAAAAATTGCTCCCGGATACCACGCCACACTTACCCAAGAAGGAAAGCTGATCAATGATAATACCGGTGCCTTGAAGAACTATTTGCGACAGCTTCGTGCAAAGCTAATATTAGAAGCATCAGGAGATCAGCTTAAAAAGTTGTATACTGATCAGGAGATGCAACAGGAAACACTCAATCGCTACAAAACGATGCATAAAATACGGCGAGGCATTGAAGATAAAACTCCAGCCAAAAATGCTGTAGTGATGAACAGTTCTGCCGGCGCTGTCGTCGTTGGTGGCGGAAAAGACTATAGTCAGTCTAATGCCTACCAAAGAACCATCGACGATACTCAAAAGAAATTGAATCAAACAGAAGGCAGCATTAAAGTCTTCGAAAAGTGGCAAGTGGATGCAAGGAAAAGACTTGATCAAATGGCTGGTGCTGCAAATGAAGCAGTGCCGACTACTCCTAAGGACGAATTATCATTATTCGACACAACGTCTACTAAAGAAAAAAATAAGAAGAAAAATGCTGTGGATCCAAATCAGATTGCACTGCAGAATATGCAATCGGCACACGAGAAAGAGCTAAACGCAATTAAAAAATATGGGCAAGACCGGGAACTGATGGAAGAGCAAATAAATATATCGACGGGCCAAAGCGATATCGAATATTACCAAAGTCGAATAGCTCATCTACAGTCTTATCTCGCATCGACGAAAGATATAAAAAAGCGTGCAGCTTATAATAAAGAATTGGTGGAAGCCGAGACGAAACAAGCTCAAGCAGAAACGAATATTGACAAAAACAAAATTGGGCTGTTACAAAAATATAGAGAAGAGGATCTGAAAAATGTAGAAGAAGAAGTAGCCAGTCAAAAAGCAATAAACGATAATAAGCTAGCCAATGGACTTATCACCCAAGAAGAACACGATAACCAACTTCTTGTCATCGAATCTGGAGCAGCTGAATGTCGTCTGCAAGTCCAAAAGAATTATTTCGAATTAGTGAACGCAGAAGAGTTGAAAAATGGGAAGTTGAAAAAAGATACCGTTACTGCAGCCAATCAGGAAATAATCAAAGCAGATACAGACGCAGCCAACGCTCGGATGGAAATCGTTAAAAAATCGACCGCAGGCTATAAAGAATCGCTCGATAAACTTAACGATATGGGTGGTGGCAATTCGATCGAGACGGATTACAAGTTGCAAAAGACGTTTCTAAAGTCAACGTATAACGCAGGCAAAGATTATATTAAATCGAACAACGATAATGCAGCAAAAACAGGTGCTCCTTTGATGAGTCAGACGTCTTTGGATACTGCGTATAAAAGCGCAAGTGAGAAACTCGAGCAGGATCATCAACAAAAGATTCTTGAAATTCGACAGAAATATGGCATTCAAGAGTACCAGAAAGTTCTTAAAAATCAAATCACCGAAATCGATAAATATGAGAAAGAAGGGATACTGACTCATCAAGAAGCTGAAGCGCAAAAGCTGGCAGCTAGCGCGGAATCTTATAAACAACAAGCTCAATATTATGGGAATCTATTTTCTAATGCATTCCAAGCCATGCAACAATCGGAAGAAGATGAAATAGACGCCAAATATGATGCCGAGATATCAGCAGCACAGGGCAACTCCGAACAGGTAGAAAAGTTGGAGAATGAGAAAGAGGCCAAAAAGCTAGCTGTCCAGAAAAAATATGCAGATATCAATTTCGCTGTAAAATGCTCACAGATCATAGCCGACACAGCAGTCAGTATCATGAAAGCATTTGCAGATCTTGGCCCTATCGGCGGGGCGATATCTGCAGCCTTCCTCACAGTCACAGGTCTCATGCAATTAAAATCCGCAAAAGCTGAACGTGACAAAGTAAAACACATGACGGTCGGATCCACATCTTCCGGATCTTCTGTGTCGCGTGTAGCTACCGGACGTGAAAGCGGTGGTAGTATTTTGGTCGAACGCGAACAGGATGGCAAAATCTTCAATGCAAAATATGATCCGGATAAAAGAGGATTTGTCGATAAGCCTACGGTCATCGTCGGAGAAGGTAAAGAATCGAAAGAATGGATAGCCAGTAATGCAGCTGTTACTAATCCAACAATAGCCCCTTTTCTTTCTGTTCTTGACCAGGCGCAACAAGCAGGAAACATTAAAACACTTGACTTCAACAAAGTAATACAAAGCAAAGTCTCCGGTCGTTCGAGCGGAGGAAGCATCAGTAACAATCAGAGCATGCCAACGTTGGTACCAGGCGACACTTCCAGATTAGAAAAAGCGGCAAAGCAACTCAGTGACACACTTAGCGCCGGCATACATGCTACGGTAGTCCTTACCGAACTCGAAGAACAACAAAACTTAAGGAATAAATCAAGAAACATAGGTAGCAAATGAAAATAATACATATACTATCTGGCAAACCATATCAGTTGACTCCAGACACAGCAATCGAAATAGAAAGACCGAATCCTTTTTTCAACACGTACGGAGAGCAGTCATTACCGCTCAACATACCGGCAAGCGAATATAACCGGGCACTCCTCTCCTATCAAGAAGATCTTGCTGCGACAATTAAGCAACAAGCTAACATCGATGCGGCAATCATCGATAAAGACTTTTATATGGTCTGTCGACAAGCCATACTATCATCGAAAAAAAAGGAGAATATCTCGACTTCGTTTTATCTCAATGAAGGATCTTTCTACACCAAATTATCTGATCTTAATCTGAAAGATGTTTTCGGTACCGAGTCTATACCTGGAGTGACTACTGTAGAAGAAGGCATCGCTTTCTGCCGGACACTTATAAGTGGTAATAATCCAAACTATGCTATCTTCCCGGTACTCATCGATTACAGTGAAGTAGAAGGTACTAATTTCACTAGGCGTATCAATTACTTTCAAAGCAAAGGGTATAAGTTCCTTAATCGATGGGGGTACTTTAGTAGTGATATCTTCGTTGACGCACCCTCTGACAGTTCCGATTTTTATAATGCAAAAAGTCGGACTGAAAAAGTTGGTGATGACACAGTAGCACTTAGCCCAGGCTACTACATCACTCCCTTCATTCGCGCCAATTATCTATTGCAACGAATATTCACTTACCTGGGCTATACCTTGAAAGATAACTTTTTCACAAAGACTTTGCCATTTACAAATATGGTATTTATCAACAATACGATGGATTCTTTGGTCAATGGCAATATCCAGATTGCAGATCTCGTTCCAAACTGTAAGATATCCGTGATACTCGATTTATTTCGAAAAAAATTCTGTTGTGAATTTATCCCGGATGAAGTGTCAAAGACGATGGATATCGAACTATTCAATGATATAATGGCAACAGACTCGGGCATCGATATCACCCTCTATACTACATCGGAACCGGAAATTATTTTTCCGGAAAAGTATATGGCCGTAAAAATAAGTAGTGAAGATAAAGTAACGGATAGTTCCAGCGCGTCGGACGTATCATCTCTTTCAGTACTCGAGTCAAAATATCCACACAGCATCATCGATCCAAACGACTCGAACTGGTACCGCTATGGGAAAGACGATTTGACGGGAGTGAGTGATAAGACAAAGACGATGGAATGTAATGAAGGATATTATCAGGATTCAAATTTTAAAGAGTATGAGATATCGGTTCCAGACAAATCACCAATCACAAAAGCGTCACCAAATGGGTATCCGGTCTTTTCGGCTATATACATAGGAGAAAGCCAGGCTCTTAATTCTGTGTTATCAAACGTAGATTCTTCATCGTCCGAATCATCTTCTTCATCGTCGGATCAGAAACCAATGTTGGCATTCTATCACAATAAAGATAATTACCCTCTTGGTTTATGCGCTAATTATTATAATGGAACAAAATTATTCGACTATACGTTATATTATAATGGTCCGGATGGTATATTCGAAAAGTTCTATCGTGCCTTTGATAATTTTATCCGTAACTCCAAGCATACGGTTAAAGTAAGTCTCCTGCTACCCGCAGAATTAAAAATGAATATTAAAGCCCATCAGCTACTTCTTTACCACGGACAGAAATTATTTATTGACACCCTGAAATTTAATATCGGAGGCAAAGAATCCCCTGTGGAAAGTCAATTTTATACGACCAAGAATCATACACCAACAGTATTAGCGAAAACTTATGACGAAATTATAGCTGTTGATGAGCCTGGATATTCATGGATAACAAAGAGTAGCGTTACGGAAGTGACACAAACCGAATATATGGATAATCGGACTACAAAAATGAAAACCATATATCCTCCAGCTGCGACATCAAAATATGTTCCGGGAGTACATTACTTTGAACAGTTCTACGTCACCGAAACACTGACATCAAACCCCAACGATCAAGAGAATAGAGAATATAGCTATCAGCAACATAACTTCTGGTGGGAGGTCGTAAAGGGGTGATTTGTCCTTTGTGAGGGGTATTGACCATCCTATTTTTGTATAAAAAACAAAGATATGAATGTCGTTAACAAACCGGACAGCTTGTCACTCACAGGGAATATCAATCCCATCGTCGTCGCGACAACAAAGGAATTAACCTTTGTGTTGAAAAAGGGTAGTGAGCAGATATTGTCTCAAAGTTTCAATCCGGGAACGTCCGGATCCGTGACGATAAAAATAGGCGATATCCTCAATAATCAACTAGGTTTTACGCTGAAAGAAGCTACCTCATACTATCTGCAGAATAGTATTTTTGCGACGTTTACTGCGACGTTAACAGATTCTGATGGTTCTACTGATATCACTTTCGTTGCAGTTCGATGTGGCGTCAACCAATTAGGAGACACTCCTTCTGAATTCTTAAAATATAACTTCTTGACCTGGCAACCGACGGTAAAGAAAGTCACGTATTATACTCCTGAATATCTTAGTTATTATGCTGTCGTTCCTGGCAAGTTGCAAATTAAAGCAACCTATCAGGATGCTACTTCAGAAACAAAAACGATCGTATCGATGGATGCCGGGACTGCAGTAACGGTACCACTCCAGTACGGAACAGTATATGGAATATTTGGGAAATTGCCTGCATTTTATGATGTGTGGTATGAGGATGCATCCGGGAATGTACTATCTTACGTACAGCGATATGTAGCAGATAATGCAAAATCAGAAAATGAGCAATGGATTCTTTTCACGAACTCTCTTGGTGGCGTCGATACATTTCGGGCTTATGGCGAAGAAGAATTCACAGGTGAGCATACACATAATCTCGTGGAAATCGACGACACCAACGAAGAGTATCGTGTGGATACAGTTTCGAAGCATAAAAAATACACAGGACACTTAACGAAGTATGAACGACGGTGGATGCAAGACTTCTTCCCTTCTTTGAATAAATTTATATATTCAAATGGTGAAGCCAGAAAAATCGTTATCATCGAGTCTGAAGATACATATAACGATCTCGATCAGGCAGGAGGTTTCAGCTTCACCTATAAATATACCGAGACGGATGCTTATCTTAATCTACAGCGTAACACACAACTTCCTAAAGATATTAATATAGATGTGCCGGATTTGGCAAATTTTACTTTACCCCCTCGGCTCCTTGAGTTCCCGACTCTGTCGGGGAGCGAGGGGGTTTTATTTCCTGCACAAAAAACATACGCTGATAAATGGGGAAAAATATCATTAGATGATATCATCCAATTCACGATAGATTCTTTATTAGTTAGTGATATCGCAAAAAAATGGACGGCTACAAGTAATAGCTCTCATAGCCATGAAAACAAAAGTGTACTTGATACGATAACTAAAGAGCTAATCGATAAATGGAATTCGACTAATGGAAACAGCCATAGTCATGATAATAAATCATTTCTTGACCAGATCGATCAGAATCTCTCGACAAAAGATTCTCCCACATTTGAGAGCTTAAAAATCGGAACCGGCGTAATAAAATGGGACAGCACCCATAAATCTTTTTATATAGAACAGACCGACGGAACTACAGCTAATTTTTATGCAACCGGTGGCGTATCGTCTTATGGCGCTGCTTCGGGATCAGGCTCTGGATCAGGAATAGACGAAGCAACGTTATGGTCTATTATGGGCAATACCGGCACGCAACAGATAGCAGCTAATCATTTGGCTACTGCATTATCACCTTACGTGACTCAATCGGCTATGTCGGCAGCCTTGATTAATTACGCTCCGATCAACCATGGCCACGTTTGGGGAGATATCACCGACCGCCCCGCTTCATTGCCTGCATCCGATGTTTACGCCTGGGCAAAGGCAATAACAAAGCCTAATTATTCCTTTTTAGAAATAACCGATAAGCCGTCTACTTTGGGCGGTTATGGTATAACGGATGCTGCTGCTAAATCGCACTCTCACGTATGGGCAGACATTACTGACCGCCCGACAAAATTAGGTCAGTTTACAAACGACATAATAAGCGCGTGGGCACTCGCAGCGAGCAAGCCTAGTTATTCATACGCTGAGATTTCGGGCACTCCTGACCTATCAAGTCTACATACGCATTCGAATAAAGACTTGCTAGACGCTATCAATCAGAATCTATCAAGCACCGGTAGACCCATCTTTTCGAAGATCACAATCGGAGCGATAAGCCTGGCATTCGATAGCGCAAATAATTCGTTATACGTCCAAAAGTCGGACGGAACATCGGCTAACTTTTACGCTACCGGGGGCGTATCGTCATACGGAGCAGGTGCAAGTTCTGGGTCAGGATCAGGAATCGACGAAACAACCCTGTGGTCTATTATGGGCAACACCGGAACGCAGCAGATAGCAGCCAACCATTTGGCAACAGCATTGTCTCTTTATATAACTCAAACTTCGCTATCCGCAACGCTGGCAAATTACGCTCCACTTGTCCATGGTCACGTATGGGGAGATATAACCGATAGACCTAGTTCGCTACCCGCTTCAGATGTGTATGCTTGGGCAAAGGCAGCCACGAAGCCTAGTTATTCATACAGCGAAATAACGGATAAGCCTACTTCGTTGCCGGCTTCAGACGTGTACGCCTGGGCAAAGGCGGCGACAAAGCCTAGCTATGCCTTTTCCGAAATAACGGATAAACCTAGTACTTTGGGGGGATATGGTATAACGGATGCCGCCAGTGCAGCTTCTTTAGCAAATTATTTGCCTTTAGCCGGAGGAATAATGACCGGCCCTTTAATAATACAGCCAAATCAGAGACAAATAATATTCAGACCTCAAAGTTCTTGGTATGGTAGCCTTGGATATGACACCACTGGGGGAGAATGCTTTGGTATAATGTTTCAAAATGTAGTAACTAAATTTAAAGTTAAAGCTGGTTATGATAGTTCTACATTTGCAGGGGGTGGCGCTTACACTAATATGTATGATGCCGATTTGGAAATAGGTGCCGGATATGGAAAAATTGCAGGATACACAATATGGCATGCAGGTAATGACGGTTCAGGTTCTGGGCTAGATGCCGACATGTTAGATGGTAGACATTACTATCAATACGTGTACGATATTGGAGGAAATTATTCAGGAAAAATATATGATTTACCATCTAAAACAGTTTTTTCGGGTTCAGATTTGGCAGACGCCCCTGTGTCGGGATGGGTTAGCGGACTAACTTTAGCATTAAATTGGAATGATAATCATTATCAGACTTATTTAGTATCATCTGGCGGGAATCGTTGGTTTTCCGGAAACTACTCAAACCCTATTGCTTGGAAAGAATTTGCTTTTTTGACTGACAACGTCGCCTCTGCCACAAAATTATACACTCCTCGTTCTTTTACGATCGGGAATACCGCAAAATCTTTTGACGGTACCGGGAATGTTTCCTGGTCACTTTCTGAGATTGGAGCGGCTGCTGCAATTCATAGCCATACTATCAGCCAAATAACGGACATAGGAAACGCATCTGTTAATTATGCTGCTAGTGCAAGTAACGCAGATACGCTAGACGGATTTCACGAAAGTTCTTTCCTAAGATATAGAGGCGCATTATTAGATGGGAAAAACGCATTATCAGGCGTACAGACTACTGGATTTTATTCTTCTTCTACAAACTATCAGACTACATGGGGAGACAGCCTACACATTCAAGGCTTTTCATCATGGTATAATCGTTTAGATTTTGGAACTGATGGAAGAATTTATTTTTACCAAGCAATAAATCCGGATAGTACTACTGGATGCATGACCTATAAAGGAACATTGGCTTATCTTAGTGACAATGTAGCGTCGGCTACGAAATTACAGACAGCACGCTCCATTTTCGGACAAAGTTTTGACGGCACAGGGGATGTAAACGGAGATGCTTCTATAATGGGGACTTTAAACATCATTACAGGCGGAGATAATAAAATAATACTTAATAATACAGACGGAGAAAAATATCAAAGAATCAGTTATCGAGAGGGAGGTACACAATACGCAGAAATCTTGTGCAATTCAAATGGATTTTTCTTTTATCATTCCTTATCGTCTTCAATGTATTTAAATGGATATAATATCTATCATTCGGGCAACTCAAATATTTCATCAACTGATTGGAGTTGTAGAGACTTATATGTGTATGGCCCGCATGGAGTCGTAGCGAATAATTCATTCGTCAATAATATCGCATCTGGCAGTGTTGGTGGTTGGGCGAGGGGATATACATGGGAAAGTAGTGATTTGTCCACTTTAATAGGTGGTACGTACATGTATGGAACTAATCTGTCTCCTAATTGGATCAATATAGCTTTTGGAGGTTATGATTCAACGACTGGTATATGCATCCTTCCTAACGGTAATGTCGGAATAGGAATAACGTCTCCGGCATATAAGCTTCATGTCTCCGGCACAGGCTATTTTTCCGACTCCCTCAATCTCGCAGCAACGATGACGGCAGCTGGACTGATTACCGCTAATGGGAATGTAAAAGCTGCAAATTACATTGAAATCGGATCAACAGGTATAAGAATCATGTACGACTCAACGAATGACTGCTTGAAACTTATAAAGTCGGACGGCAGCGCCGTGAATCTATTAGTAACAGGGGGAGTCACAGCCCTCGCAACAGCGTAAAACAATGGCATACAGCAACGGAATAATATCGAAACCTATCTCAATAGATGATATCGGCCTGGCACTTGGATCGAGTTCAAAAGATGTGGCCACCCTGGTGGGTTCACCCCTCGTTAATCCATGGGCGAGACTAAAACCGGTATCACGTAACGATCTCTTTTATAACTTTGATGATATTGCCAATAACGATACGTCCCTAGCAGGTAGACAGGACGATGCCGCTAATATAGATTTCTACCAATTTAACTTTAAAGTTCCGTGCGGCACCTGGAACTCGGCTAACTCCCTCTTCGGAAAGATATTTAACTCGGTATCGGTTAAGTCTCCTTATCCATTTAGATTAGGCGATTTTAAAGGATATAAGCCTGGGGCGACGGCTCCATCGGCAATAATTACTGTGTCGGGCGGGGAACTTTATTACAATGTGGCTTCCGAATTAGCAATATCGATTATTGAGGGAACAGGTATAAAGGTCTCTGATTTTGCTTTAAAGTTCGTCGACTTGTCATCAGTATCAGCAACATCTCTCGGAACTTGGAAGATTGTCTTTCTCGTGTTCGTCGGTTCAACTATATTACTCGTTAATACCGGGCAGACATGGAACAGTGTAGTCTCGATGGGCGGTATATATAAATCAATAGGCGCGTCGTACCTATCTTCTTACAACGGTTCAACGGCAAACATTATAGCATGTCTTTGCGGAGATGCCAGCATCCCCGATGATGTGACGGTACTGACCGGCTCGAATTATGCAGCCGATCGATTTATTCCGCTCAATTTTTCGGCTTATTCGGCTCAAAAAATGAGCGTAAGCGTCACAGCATTCAGTTGGCTCAAAGGTCTGTCAGTATCTATTCAGATTAATAGTAAGCCCGCTTCGCAAAAACCTTATTATGGCGTTCAATATGCTGTCTTACATGCCGATAGCCCTAACTTTGATGAAACACAGTGCTCGTTTCATCTTATACCTCGTATCGTAAAATCAGATGGTACAACGGTCACAGGGAATACTTACTCAAGCAGCTCGTTCGTGCTCGCTGACTGTTATAATGTCAACACAAAATATACTTTTCAGATAAAGACGCCCGCAAATGGCAACACATGGGTTGGATTCACCGGTCTGCCGGCATGGGACTCTTCCTATCATTTTTACGTCGATGTTTACCTCTATACCGGTCCGAATAATACCGAAAGAGGACTCATAAAGACGGTTGAATTAACAAGTCAAATAAACAATTTATCATAACTAATTTTTAAAATTATGGACTTAACAGGTAAAAAAATCGTCTCTCAGAGCTACAGAGTAGCTGTTGAGGGCACTAGCGGAGATTACGATCTCGCAGCTGAAGTAGTAATTAATGCATCAGGCTTTCAAAGTCTTGAATGCGGAGTAGTAAAAAAGAGCGACGCACAAGTTGCTAACTTTTCAAACTGTGGTACACTGAACGCTAACTTCTTGGCGGACAATGTCGCTGAATTAGCTGCTGTAGTTAAAGACTTTGTCGACAGCGCAAAAAAGCTCGACGCGTCTATCGTTGCAACTATTAAGTAATCGAATATGAACACACAAGAAGCATACAACGCTTACATGGTCCTTAAAGGACTGAAGATGAATGAAGCCTCTGAGGAAACTTTGAGTAAGTTGTGGGAGAATATGATCGCCCTGGCGCCCATCGCGGAGGAAATGGAGAAATCGGAAAAACTTGCAAAAGAAACTCTCGAAGACGAAGAGTTTAAAAAAATGCAAGAACGAGCACAACACATGCAGGAACGCATGAGCAAAAAGGGTATAGAAGAAACCGCCGATGACGTGAAAGAGGCCGGAGAACTTCGCAAGTATTTCGAAGAGTATAATAAAAAGGGTGAAGAGTTCTTCAAAAAGATTCACGAAAAAGCGGTAAAGGTCACCCTTAAAAAGATTAAGGTAAATGAACTCATGAAGCTCATGAAAATAAATGGTAAAACGCTCGGAGACCTCGAAAAACTCCGTGCAATGATAGGAGGTTAATAAAATGAATATGTTATTTATATCATATCTCCTAAGTGGAGATAATTCAAAAATAGCTACTTGGTTGCTTGTTGCTGCTATCCTGGCTTTTATACCTAATACGGCAAGTGGCGTTGATTTAATTACCGGCATCAAAGCTAGTAAACGATTGGGAAACTTCAAAACGACATCGTTCGGGCTTAGGCAAACGATAAGTAAGGACAGAGACTATATGACGTACTTTTTTCTCATGTTCCTTATTGACTGCTGTCTCTCATTCTTCATTGACTTTCCGGTCATGTGCATCCTCTGTGCTATTGCGGAAACGATCATAGAGGTTATCTCTATCAGGGAAAATCTACATAAAGGACGGACCGAAACGCACGATCCGATCGCCATGATGCAAAGCATCGCCACGGCTTACGGTCAGGATAAGGCACAAAAGATTTTTGATATTATAAAAGGTACCAATGATAACAACAATGAGGGCAAGCAAAGTAGTAATTGACGCAATCAAGGGATTTGAAGGACTTCGCTTGAAAGCCTATAAGTGTCCTGCTGGAATGCTAACGATTGGCTATGGTCATACGAAAGGCGTGAAAGAAGGGCAAGCTATCAGTATTGCACAAGCAGAAGTGTTGCTAAAGGGTGATGTCCTTATTTGTGAAAAACAAATCAATGGGCTAGGATTGTCTTTAACGCAAGGACAGTTCGACACCCTTGTTGATTTTGATTTCAATATCGGGTATGAAAAGTTGGCCAACTCCACTTTACTGAAGTTAATAAGGGGGAAGGCAGATACGGAGACAGTCCAAGAAGAACTAAAGAAATGGTGCCATAGCAAAGGCAAAGTACTGGATGGATTAGTTGAACGTCGTGCGTGGGACGCTAAAAGATGGGAGGAATAAATTATAGTATAACTCTAAAGAACGACTGAAATGAAAGATTATCAAAAAAGACTTATAGCTGAAGAGAAACAGCTATCGGAGAATGCAAAGAAACTCGAGGATTTCATATTTGAAAACCCCGTGTATGAAACTTTAAGTAGGCAGCAACAAAAGCTATCTTGCCAACAACTAGGTGCGATGGAAATGTATTGTCGTATTTTGCGGGAACGAATTAAATTAGAAAACATCGAATAATTGATAAAATGAGACGAAAACAGACGTACATATACACTATCATCCTATTTATGATGTTGCTGACTTCATGCCGATCGGTTAAGTATGTACCGGTTGAAAGTGTACGAACCGAAACGAAGTATGTCGATAAACTTGTGCAAAAACATGATTCCATCTATTTACATGATTCGATTTCTTCGTATATCAAAGGGGACACGGTATTTATGGATAAGTATCAGACAAAATACGTAAATAAGTATATCTTCGGCACGGACAGCGTCTATTTTAATAAGAGCGATTCTATCCGTATCCCTTATCCGGTGGAGAAACAACTCACTCGATGGCAAAAGGTAGAAATGAATACCGGCAGAATAACGATTATTGCATTGATTGTGTTGGTTCTTTCATCAGGAGTTTATATATTTGTGAAATATAAAGAGAAGAAGTAAACCGAGAGGTTGAAGAGATAATTTTAGAATGATAAGAGGCGTGCGATAAACCGTACGCCTCTTTTATGTTATTCTCACTTTTCGTTGGGCGGTTGGGCTGCTAAAAGGCAAACATTAAATACCCATCTACAAATTTCCTTTGAAATGCTTTGTCTCATCATGCACTGTCAATGCATCTCCTTTTAAATACTTATTAGTAGTCGTAATATCCGCATGACGTGCCTGGTCTCGAGCCACAACGATGCCTTCTGCATTTGCAAGATCTCTAATACCAGAATCTTTTAATGAGTAAAATTGATAATAAGTCGGCCATTTTAAAGCCTTCCGAAGATTCACAAAATTATCTCGAAAAATACGAGCGCTTGCCTGCTGATTCGAAGGGATAAATTTTTCACCAAACAGATAATCGCTGTTAGGATGAGAAAAGACGTCAAGTTCGACCATAAGCCTAATTAATTCATCGTTGATACCCACCACGCCGTCCCGCCTATTCTTAGAAAAAGCAGACGATATGAATATTTTCTGCTCCTTGATCCGTATGTCACCCACTTTTATATATGTTAGTTCCGTCGGTCGAATAAAAGTGTAATATTCCATCATACATGCTAATAGAAAAGGTTTATTCGTTCTTCCAAGATATTCTCGAAGCCGATGCAGATCAGCAGCAGTCAATGCACTACGAAACTTTTGCTCTTCAGGCAAACATCTTATTTTAGATACTGGATTTTCCAACAAATATTTTTTCTCGACCAGCCAAGAACATAGAGCCGATAACCAAGTTCGATAATTGTTTCTTGTACGTGCTGACGAATCCCGATCTAATAATATATAATCAAGGAAATCAGACATAAACGCCAGATCAAATTGATAGATATATACTATCTTATTATAGCGTTGTTCGTTATAGGATATTAGTGTACTCAGACGCGACAAATAATCGTATACGGTTTTTTGTTTCATGGCCCCTGTTTTCTCCATCTTAGATATATACAGCTGGAATTGCTTGAGTACATTTTCAAAAGACGCATATTGCCGTTCATTCCCAACTTCAGCCCATGGATTCCATCCGGATCTTAGTTTGCCCGCTAATGATGCAATTAATTCCATCGCCCTCTTTTTCCTGTCCGATGGTCTATCAATTCCATCTAACATGTATTTTTTGCGACGTAGGCTGTCGGTTATCGGGTCAAAACAATAGAAATCAACATACCAATTTTTTCCGGCAGAATGAAGCTTTGGGAGTGTGTAGGAAACGACCTCATAAAAAGAGGAACCTGATCTGAGTCGAGACAACATTTTTTTTACGTTTTTATATTTCAAAAACGTATCTGGTGAAACTTATGTGCAAATTACCGTCCGAAATCCGTCCGAGTACTTTAAAATCAAAAAGCGTAAATAGTTGAAATATAACTACTTACGCCCTATTTTGTTGCGGAGACTTGACTCGAACAAGTGACCTTTGGGTTATGAGCCCAACGAGCTACCAACTGCTCCACTCCGCGATGTTTTACGGCTGCAAATGTACGGCTTTATTTTTATAAAACAAATTATTCTCCGTTTTTTTTCAGAAAAGATATAAATTATGTAAATGCATAGAAAAATACAGGTTTGAAATTAAGAAATGAAACTCTGAGCAAAGCTAATCAAGACAAATATTTTGCTTTTTCTTGCCTCGTAAACAGAAAAGCAGTATTTTTGCACAACTTACAAGATAATGAGCAATGGAAATATCTAAAACGAGAAATAAAATAATAGACGCAGCTCGACAAGTCTTCGCAAAGAAGGGAGTGGAGAATGCTACTATGAATGATATTGCCGTTGCCGCCCGAAAAGGAAGGCGTACATTATATACTTACTTCAATAATAAAGAGGAATTGTATTGGGCTGTTGCAGAGACAGAACTTGACTTGCTTTCGGATATGATGGAACAAGCAGCCAGCAAGGATATATCACCTGACAAGAAAATTATTGAGGTAATCTATGCGAGACTAGAAACAGTTAAAGTAGAAGTCTTTAGAAACGGAACTCTTAAAGCAGACTTTTTCCGAGATATTTGGAAAGTGGAATCAGTCCGCAAAAGGTTTGATATTCGCCAAATCTTACTTTTCAAACAGATATTACGAGAAGGTGTAGAAAAAGGAGTTTTCGATATAGACGACGTTGACTTTACAGCATTATTGATCCATTATTGTGTAAAAGGCATAGAAGTGCCTTACATTAGAGGACAAATCGGATCTAAACTAGAGAAAGAAAAAAGAAAAGAATATGTATCGAACATTGTTTTCGGTGCGTTACATAAAAAGAGTTTCATTAAATAAATTAATTATGGGATTATTAGATGGAAAAACTGCCTTAATTACGGGTGCTGCCCGTGGCATCGGAAAAGCTATCGCTTTGAAGTTTGCATCAGAAGGCGCCAATATCGCTTTTACCGATTTGGTAATCGATGAAAAAGGAAAAGAGACAGAAAATGAAATTATAGCCAAAGGAGTTAAGGCTAAAGGTTATGCTTCAAATGCTGCCAATTTCGAAGAGACCGCAAAGATCGTTGCCGAAGTAGCCCAAGATTTTGGATCAATAGATATTCTTGTCAACAATGCAGGCATCACAAAAGATGGCTTGATGATGCGTATGTCAGAGCAACAATGGGATGCTGTCATCGCCGTTAATCTGAAATCGGCTTTTAACTTTATTCATGCGTGTACCCCAATTATGCTTCGTCAAAAGAGAGGTAGTATCATCAATATGGCTTCTGTTGTAGGTGTCCATGGCAATGCCGGACAAAGCAACTATGCCGCTTCTAAAGCTGGTCTGATTGCTTTAGCCAAAAGTATCGCTCAAGAAATTGGATCGCGTGGCATTCGCGCCAATGCGATAGCTCCAGGCTTTATCGAAACAGCAATGACAGCTGCTCTACCCGACGATATTCGCAAAGATTGGATTCAGAAAATTCCTTTGCGCCGCGGAGGTACGGTAGACGACATAGCAAATGTTGCCACATTCTTGGCTTCCGACCTATCTTCTTATGTATCGGGACAAGTCATCCAAGTGGACGGCGGAATGAATATGTAGGATAAGTAGATGACTGTCGTATACGAAGACAATCATATTATAATTGTCAACAAGACCTCTTCCGAGATCGTTCAAGGTGATAAAACGGGTGATATTCCTCTTTGCGAGAAACTCAAGGAATATCTGAAAGAAAAATATCAAAAGCCCGGCAACGTCTTTATAGGCACTGTTCACCGATTGGACCGTCCCGTAAGTGGTCTTGTTGTCTTTGCAAAAACGAGCAAGGCACTTGCCAGAATGAATGAAATGTTTCAAAAGGGCGAAGTGCATAAAACATATTGGGCGATTGTTCAAAACCGTCCCGAACAGCCTGAAGCGACACTGACGCACTGGCTGGTACGCAACGAAAAACAAAATAAGAGTTACGCTTACGATAAAGAAGTTCCCCGAAGCAAAAAAGCGATACTTGACTACCGCCTCATTGCGCAATCAGAACGCTATTTTTTACTTTCAATCAATCTACACACAGGCCGACATCACCAAATACGTTGTCAATTAGCCAAAATAGGTTCTTCTATCAAGGGAGATCTGAAATACGGAGCAAAACGTTCAAATCCCGACGGCAGCATTTCATTGCATGCCCGCCGTATTCAATTTATCCACCCCGTATCTAAAAAAGAGATAGACATTACCGCTCCTGTTCCCGATGAAAAATTGTGGCAAGAGTTACAATTATCTCTTAAATGACTATTAATTTCAAAGTCATGAAAAAATATTCGACTCTATTATTAAGTATTGTGATTATATGTGCAATGGCGGCTTGCCACATGCACACTAAGATAGACCCCAATAAAGATACCCTTATCCGCATGCAAACTACAGCCGGCGAGATCGTTATCAAACTCTATAAAGACACACCCAAGCACCGTGATAATTTTATTAAACTTATTGACGACGGCATGCTCAAAGGCACCCTATTTCACCGTGTCGTCAAAGATTTCATGATTCAAGGGGGAGACCCCGAATCGAAAGATGCACCGAGAGGAAAAGAGTTGGGCTCAGGCGGTCCCCATTACAAAATTCCGGCAGAGATACGGTTCCCAAAATATTTCCACAAAAGAGGAGCATTGGCAGCCGCCCGTGAAAGCGACGATGTCAACCCACTGAAAGAATCATCTTCTTGTCAATTTTTCATTGTTACAGGTAAAGTATACTCTCTCGATTCGCTCATCATATATCAGGATATGCGTAACAAGTATATTGAGAATATGGCTTTTGAAGGGCTGGCACAGAAACACCTGAAGAAAATCATGCAAATGAAGAAAGAAGGTGACCGTCAAGGGTTGTTCAAATTGCAACAACAAATATCAGCTCAAGCCAGATTAATGGCAAGCAAAAAAGGTGTTTTCCAATTTACACCCCAACAAATCAATACTTATACTACTATTGGTGGAGCGCCCTATTTAGATGGCAACTACACCGTATTCGGAGAAGTAGTATCGGGTATGGATGTCATTGAAAAAATACAGAACATACCAACCGACCGAAACGATCGTCCACTTAAAGACATAAAAATAATAAAAATAGAGGTGCTCAATGAAAATTAATCATCACAAATTGGACAACGGTTTGCGTATTGTCCATTCTCAAGTAAAAAGCACCCAAATGGTTGCTCTCAACTTACTGTATAACGTAGGAGCACGAGACGAAGATCCAGGTCATACCGGATTTGCTCATTTATTCGAGCATCTGATGTTTGGTGGTTCTGTACATATTCCCGATTTTGATATCCCGTTACAACGAGCAGGCGGAGAAAATAATGCATGGACCAACAACGACATCACCAATTATTATCTTACTGTTCCTGCTCAAAATGTAGAGACTGGATTCTGGTTAGAGTCCGATCGCATGTTAGGACTTCACTTTAACCAGAAGAGTCTGAATGTACAACGTGATGTAGTAATGGAAGAATTTAAACAACGTTGCCTAAACCAACCTTATGGCGATGTAAGCCACCTCATGCGCCCACTGGCCTATAAGGTTCACCCCTATCAATGGCCAACTATAGGCAAGGATCTCTCACATATTGCAAATGCTACACTACCCGAGGTACGTTCATTTTTCTATCACTACTATGCGCCAAACAATGCCATCCTCTCCGTCACAGGAAACATATCCTTTGATAAAACGGTTGAACTTGCAGAAAAATGGTTTAGTTCCATTCCGCGTAGAAGAGTTCCTCGCCGTAATTTAATGCAAGAGCCAGAGCAACAAGAAGAGAGAAGAATGTGTGTAGAACGCAATGTTCCTGTTGACGCACTCTATATGGTATATCACATGTGCAATCGTTTACATCCCGACTATTATGCCTTTGATATTCTATCAGACATTTTAAGCAACGGAACATCTTCCCGATTGGTACAACATCTGGTAAAAGAGAAACAACTCTTCACTTCTTTAGACTGCTACATATCAGGCAGCATGGATGCGGGACTTTTTCAAATATCAGGTAAAATGGCACCAGGCATCAGCCTCGAACAAGGCGAGACAGCCGTTCGAGAAGAATTGAGAAATCTTTGCGACAATACAGTAAGTGCCCATGAATTGGAAAAGGTTAAAAACAAATTCGAATCAGAACATATATTCGGGCTTATCAGTTACCTGAACGTAGCCACCAATTTGGCATATTTCGAATCATGTGGTAAAGCCGAAAACCTATTCGACGAAGTTGCACGGTACAGGTCCGTAACACCCGATCAGCTACGATACGTCTCTGTATCAGCATTCAAAAATCCATGCGTTTTATACTACAAGCACCTACAGCCCTAAATGTCTTTTTTGACAATGGCAAAAGAGAGAAAGTTTTGAGCCTAACATGAACAACATTATCAGAAAATGATTAATTTTGCCCCATTACAATACAAAAACAACTAGCAAAGAAAAGTAATAAGAAGCTAATCAATATTATATAGTGAATTATGAAACCAACTCTATTTGTACTTGCCGCTGGCATGGGTAGCCGCTACGGAGGCCTCAAACAACTTGACGGACTAGGTCCTAACGGAGAAACTATTATGGATTATTCCATATTCGATGCTATCCGAGGCGGTTTCGGAAAAGTAGTTTTTGTAATCCGCAAAGATTTCGAAAACGATTTCCGTAATAAGATTCTGAGTAAATACGAAGGACATATTCCTACCGAACTTGTTTTTCAAGCAATAGATGCTCTTCCAGCCGGCTTTGAATGCCCTTCTGAGCGTGTTAAACCTTGGGGAACAAACCACGCCGTATTAATGGGAAAAGAAGTCATCAAAGAGCCATTTGCAGTGATAAATTCCGATGATTTTTACGGACGCGATAGCTTTGCAGTACTAGGAAAAGCCTTGTCTGAAATGAATGGTAAGAAAAACGACTACTGCATGGTAGGCTACAGAGTAAGCAATACGTTGAGTGAAAACGGTAGCGTTGCGCGCGGAGAATGCCGCACCGAAAACGGATATCTCACTAGTGTTATAGAGCGCACTTCCATAGATCGTATCGACGGCCAGATCATGTATAAAGACGAAGAAGGTAAAATGGTAAAGATTGCCGAGAACACACCTGTATCGATGAATATGTGGGGTTTCACTCCAGACTACTTCGACTACTCAGAAGAATACTTCAAAGAATTCCTAAAAGAAAACATCAATAAGCCGAAAGCCGAATATTTCATTCCATTGATGGTAAACAAATTGATTAACGACGGTACTGCGAAAGTTAAAGTGCTCGACACTACTAGCAAATGGTTCGGTGTGACCTATGCTGCAGATCGCGAAGGTGTAGTAAACAAAATAAATGCACTGATCGAAGCAGGAGAATATCCTAGTTGCCTATTTAAATAAGAGCATCTCATATTCTCTGTTATTAATTGTTCCCATAAGTCAGCCCCCAGAGTTAACTTTATAATTAAGATTTAGAAGTATCACACGTGTGCGACATCCGTCTCACACATGTGATACAACTGTCTCACAGCTGTGAGACGGATGTCGCACACGTGTGATACTTCGATTGTATACTTATAAAACTGTAGTACTTCAACCAGATATCCAGTAATACGCTCATTACATGCAGCTTAAACCTATTGTTTTTTTTGCGAATGAATCGTTTCATAAAAGAACGGATTCACTTCAACTACATAATTCAACCGATTACAAAAGATTCTGAGCAAATATCTTTTCTTACATTTTGTCGCAAAACTGCGGCACCATCTAATAATTTCAACCCAAAGAGCTACCTTTTATTTTCAAATTTTCTTTATTTAGAATTCTTAGTATAAAAACATCCTATATATTATTTTATTTCGCAATAAATTATTAGCTTTGTTGAATTGAAAAAGACAAACCTATTAAATATAATAAATAAATAATTTATGAGCACATCTATTTTATCATTAGAGCCCAAGCTGATTTGGAAAGAATTTCATGCACTAACTCAAATACCTCGTCCTTCAGGACATACAGAGGCTGTTGCTAACTACTTAGTAAAATTCGCTCACGACTTAGGACTCGAGAGCTTCATTGATGATGCAGGCAATGTAATAATGAAAAAGCAGGCTACCCCCGGAATGGAAGACCGCAAAACCTGCATTCTGCAAGCCCACATGGATATGGTTCCTCAAAAAGGAACAGACTCTAAACACAACTTCGAGACAGATCCTATCGAAACGATAGTAGATGGCGATTGGCTGAAAGCTAACGATACCACCCTTGGCGCAGACGACGGACTAGGAGTTGCAGCTATAATGGCCGTAATGGAAGAGAAAGATATCAAACACGGTCCATTGGTCGCATTGATCACTCGTGACGAAGAAACGGGTATGTATGGCGCTTTCGGACTAAAAAAAGGCACTATAGACGGTGACATTCTTCTCAATCTCGATTCTGAAGACGAAGGTCAACTCTTTATTGGCTGCGCCGGCGGCATTGACATTATAGCTTCTTTGGAATACAAAGAAGTAGAGCCATGCAAGGAATGCGTAGCAATAAAAGCTCAAATAAAAGGCTTACGCGGTGGTCACTCAGGGCTGGAAATCAATGAAGGCCGTGCCAATGCCAACAAACTCATGGTACGTTTTGTATACGACGCTATTGCAAAATTAGGTGCCAAATTGGCTAGTTGGGAAGGCGGCAACATGCGTAACGCTATTCCCCGCGAGGCCCATGTAACTATGCTTGTTCCACCGACTAATGAAAGCAAGTTAAAAGAATTAGCCGCCAAATACGAGAAACTATTCAATGAAGAATTTAAAGGCATAGAAGAAGGCATTACATTCCATACCGAAGGAGTGGAAAAACCCAAAGGTATTGTTCCGCAAGAGATTCAAGATAATCTCGTAGACGCTATTTATGCTTGCCAGAATGGTGTAACCAGAATGATTCCATCTATGATGGATACCGTTGAAACTTCATCCAATCTAGCTATTATCACTATCGGAGAAGGTAAAGCTTCATTCCAGATTTTGGCTCGTAGCTCAAACGATGACATGAAAGAATATCTTACACGTAGTCTGACTGCTTGTTTCAACATGGCAGGAATGAAAGTCGAAACTGAAGGCGGATATTCCGGTTGGCAACCAGATTTCGATTCGCCAATCCTTGCAGCTATGGTACAATCGTACAAGGAACAATTCGGCACCGAAGCCAAGGTTGTTGTTGTTCATGCCGGATTGGAATGTGCTGTTATCGGTGCAGTCGTTGATGGTCTGGACATGATTTCATTCGGTCCTACACTTCGTTCTCCGCATACACCATCCGAAAAAGCCAATATACCTACCACTAAGAAGTTCTATGAATTTCTAGTAGCCACACTGGCCAATACTCCAGTAAAAAAGTAATCTATTATAAAAAAGCTTCATCCAAAGCTTTTACTTAAAAGATCACCCTTGTTGCAGACATCTGCAATAAGGGTGATCTTTTATATACCAAGACCTAAACACCCTTTAAACGAACGACTAACATACATACAACGACACAACAACATCTGGCCCTTATAGTAACTCAATACTTCAAACTTGTTGTATCTAATTCCCATTTATATGCATAGAAACAGCAAAGATTAAGTATATATATACTTTTTGCGATAAAAAGTTGCATTATTAAAAAGAATGGCATACATTTGCTAACTCGAATTAAAGAATATAGTTCAAACTACTGCCGAAATGAAACAAAAATTCAACGTAGCATTCATTGCTATCGCTATCTTTTGGTTTTCCCCTTTCACTGGGAAAGCCCAGTCAAGTCACAAAAATCAGTTATTACAATGGTATAAAACCTCCAATGATAGCACACATGGTGCCAACATTGATGAGGCTTTTAAATTTCTGGAACAAAACAAACGAACTCCTCAAAAAGGAATCATCGTCGGTGTTATTGATTCCGGAATCGACACGTTGTCTACAGATTTAAAAAATGCACTTTGGACCAATCCAAAAGAAAAATTAGATGGAAAAGACAACGACAAGAATGGATATATAGACGATATACACGGCTGGAACTTTTTAGGGACAAAAGATAAAAGCTTTAACATGATCAGTGCCGGGACAGAAGAGTTCAGGCAATTCAAGCGCCTATATCCGAAATATAAAAATCTGACTAAAGAAACAGCGACAAATAAAGCTGAATTTGATTTTTATGAAAAGATGAAGAAAAAAGCCGGTATTGAAAGCTACATCAAATTCTATGAATACAACATACTGAAATTGAATGCCATCCAAAAAATGGATTCAATCTTAAGAAAGGTCCCCAATATAAAAAGAGATACCTTAACGATCAAAGCTTTGATGAGTCTTCCTATTAAAGAAAAAGAATGGGAAAGTAGTACCGAAATGATATTGGCAGATCTATTGCAAAGCGATAAAGATGAGCTATGGAAAAACCTAGCAATAAATAAAGAAAAAGAGCTAGCCACCATCAAGAAGCGGATAGGTAGCATCGAACAGGATCCCGACAAGCGCTTACTTATGGGCGACAATATGGAAGACGCATCGGACCGTTTTTATGGCAATTCGATCTTACAGATAGAAGGATACGATCACGGAACTTTTATTGCAGGAGTGATTGCAGGGCAAGGCATTATAAATAAAGACTACAAAGGTGTATATCCAGAAGCAAAACTAATGATATTGCGTTCTAGTCCTAATGGCGACGAATACGACAAAGACATCTCGTCGGCCATTAGATATGCTGTAGAGAACGGGGCTAAAGTAATTAATATGAGTTTGGGCAAGTATACATCTCCAAATCCACAAATGGTGAATGATGCTATTGCCTATGCAGCTAAAAAAGACGTTATTATCGTTCAAGCAGCAGGAAACAATAGCAAAGATCTTGATTTTACAGACTATTTCCCTACAGGAAAAAACAAAAAAGGTATCTTATATCCGAACTTCATTCGTGTAGGTTCTACCGATAGAAAGGGGAACATGTGCCGATTTTCCAATTATGGAAAGAATACAGTACAAATATATGCTCCAGGAGAAGATATCATTTCGGTTATGCCTGGTAATGAATATGCCGCTTCGCAAGGCACAAGTATTTCGGCACCTATCGTCTGTGGCATCGTTGCCATGCTAAGAGCATATTTTCCTAAATTAAAAGCATCCCAAATTGTAGATATTATAATAAGAAGTGGAGATTCAACAAATAATCCAACAAAAAATAATATAAAATGCATAAATGCTTTAACAGCGGTAAAGCTAGCAATGACATATAAGAAGTAACTATGAGAAAATTTTATTTAGTTAGTATTGTTTTAATCATTTCATCTTTCTCTTTTGCGCAAAAAATAGATTGGCAGCGCGTAGAATCTCTTTCATCAGACGGATTGTCTTCAGCTTATTCTGAAATTTCAATTTACCCGAGCTGGATAGGAAAATCGGACTATATCAGCTATAATGTAAAAGAGAACAACACCAACGTTTATTACTTAATTAGTGCACAGACTGGCAAGAAAGAAAGGCTGATAAAAGACATTGCAAGTTTTTGTCAACAATATCAATCTATTACTGGCGACACTACCATAAATAAAAATAATTTTAAAATATACGGATTTGCCATAAAGGATAACGATCCCAGTTGTTTCTATTGGGAGAGAAAGAATAAATGGATGGTATATGACCGCAAAACAGGGATACTTAAATTAGGCAAGTCTCCAAATAAAAAAGAAAAAAACAGCACAAGATATCGTTTTAGCGACGCATCACACACTTCCGATTCTATCTTTACCATACTAGGAAGTGGATACAATTTATTTGTTCGTAACAACCAGACGAAGTCTATCCATCAGATAACTTTTGATGGTAAGGATGGGAATAGTTATACTGACCGATTCACTAAAGACACTTTAGAAACAAATGCAAAAGGACAATGGATAGGTCATCGTTACATGTGTATGATGCAAGATGTCAGCGAGATAAAAGACCTATATATTATAAATTCACTAGATAAGCCACGTCCTACCCTGAGAACAATAAAGATGCCTATGCCTGGCGATTCGGGAATAAAAAGATTTAGTATATGGTGGTACAATGCAGATACTAATGAAGGCAAATTACTACCAATCGATAAATACCCCGATCAATTCATCGATCGAGATTTCCATTACATCAACAACTACTTGTATTTCACAAGAAGAAGTCGAAAAGCTGATAAAATAGATCTTTGTAGAGTCGATATAACAACAGGCAAAATACAAGAGCTCATCACCGAGGAATGCAAACCTCACATGAATTTAAGCTTATTTAATTACAAACTGGTAAAGCAAGGTAATAAAATCATCTGGTGGTCCGAAAGAACTGGAAAAGGAAACTATTATCTATACGATAGCAATGGTAAATTCCTAAACCGCATAACCCAAGGCAATAATTTGATAGCAGGTAACATCGCCAATATAGATACGATAAAGAACGAAATCATATTTGCAGCTTATGGTAGTATAAAAGGGATCAACCCTTATTACACTCACTATTATAAGGTAAAATTGAACGGAAAAGAGCAAGTTCTACTTACCCCCGGCGATGGAGATCATGAGATAAGCTTTTCTGCGAACATGAAATATGCCATAGATCAATATTCCAGAATGGATATGCCAGCCCATTACAATGTAATCAATCTCAAAGACCCTAAGAAAGTTTTCCTATTTGCTAAAATAGACGATGCCAGTTTAAAAGCAGCAGGATGGAGACCACCTGTATTAGTCAAACTCAAGGCAGCCGATAAAAAGACAGATCTATATGGAGTTATGTATCTTCCGTCGAATATGGATGTACACAAGAAATATCCGATTATTTCAAATGTATACCCCGGACCTCAAGACGACCAAATACCTAAATCATTTACAATAGATGACAATGGAAACCAAAGTCTAGCAGAACTTGGATTCGTTGTAATCAATGTAGCCGATAGAGGAAGTTCTCCCTGGCGCGGACATGACTTTTACTGTTTCAGTTACGGCAACCTGAGAGATTATCCATTGGCGGACGACAAATATGTAATAGAACAATTGGCAAAAGAATATTCGTATATCGACTTGGATCGTGTAGGCATTTACGGACACTCAGGCGGTGGATTTCAGACTGTAGCAGCAATGCTCACATATCCCGATTTTTATAAAGTAGGAGTAGCGGCATCAGGAAATCATGATAATAACATTTACATTCAATGGTGGGGCGAAACGTTCCATGGATTGGAAGAAAAGACAGATTCCATAACAGGTAAAATCCGTTTTTCGTCACATATTCCGACTAATATGGAATTGGCTGGCAATTTGAAAGGGCACTTATTGCTTTGCACCGGAGACGTTGACGACAACGTGCCATGCTCTTCTACACTGAGAATGGCAAATGCGTTGATAGAGAAAAACAAACGCTTTGACATGTTCATCTTTCCTGGAAAAGATCACGGAGTAATGTGTCCCTATTACCAAAACTTAATCCGCTATTACTTTGTCGAGAATTTGATACATCCTACTACTAGAGACATGGATATCGTTAATCATAAATAAATCAGTGCGTAAGTATGAAGAAATTGAAATTCATTTTATTTTTATGCGTTTGCCTCATTTCAATATCGCTATTTTCACAACAAAACACAGGGAAGAAGAATGATGCCATGATATTGGTGAAAGTTGTTGTTGTAGATAAACAAGGCGATCCTCTACCGGGAGCATCCGTAAAAGTTTCAGGAAAGGCCCAAGGAGTCATTTCTGACGAAAAGGGTAAGTTATCCTTATGGGTAGACAGGAACTCTATGCTCGTCTTTTCGTATATAGGCATGCAGCCAAAGAGTATAAAGGTAACTAAACCGCTGTCGGGTATTATAACTCTTGAGGACAATGTTGTAAGTCTGGATCAAGTAGTAGTAACCGGATATACTCGAACAACGAAACGTCGGGCCACGGGCTCTCTAGCAACTTTATCAGAAAAAGATCTGAAGACTGCTCCTATGGCAAACATAGATATGCTATTGCAAGGAAAGATAGCAGGTGTAGATGTCAAAGCCATTTCGGGTAGACCTGGAGAAACAGCTAAGATACGGATAAGAGGAACAAACACGATAACAGGTAATGCTGAACCTTTATGGGTAGTAGACGGAGTTCCACTACAACGAGATATTCCCAAAATATCAAGCAGCCAAATTAAAGCAAATGATTTTAATGACATATTTTCAAATGGTATTGCAGGAATAAATCCCAATGATATCGAAAATGTAACTGTCTTAAAAGATGCTTCTGCGGCAGCAATATATGGTTCCAGAGCTGCTGGAGGTGTCATCGTGATTACGACTAAAAGAGGAAAAGAAGGCAAAATGAATATCAGTTACTCGGCAAACATGTCGATCGTAACGAGCCCTCCCCATAATGCAGACCTCATGAATTCGAAAGAGAAATTGGCATGGGAGCAAGAGCTATGGAATGAATTTTCCCAATCGCATTATGCCAATGGAGGAAGATATCCTGTAGTAGGAGTCGTAGGAATGATTCGTTCCGGATATGGAAAATACAAAGGAATGACCGGGGCCCAGCAAGATGCAGAAATTGCAAACTTAGGAGCACATACTACAGATTGGTTTAAAGAGTTATTTCAAAACTCTATCTCGCAAAGTCACTATTTATCGTTCTCTGGCGGATCAAACAGAAGTACTTACTATGTGTCGCTAGGCGTATCGCAAAACAACGGTTTAGTCAAAAAGACTAATTATGATCGATACAACATGAGCGCAAAAATAGATATGAAGCCAAACGACAGGGTCAAACTCGGATTCACTTTCGACATGTCTATGCAAAAATCCACGTCCCCATCTCTCAATGTAGATCCATTTCAATATGCATACTTTGCCAATCCGTATGAAAGGCCTTTCAATAGCGACGGCTCATACGCAGCAGATAACACCTATTTTTCTCTCCGAATGGCCAATGGAGCATACGATCTACCTCAGGCTCCAAATGGATATAATATTTTCAGAGAAATGGATACAACGTCCAGCAAAAGCAAAAATTTCACCACTTCCGTGATTGGAAATCTGGATATACGTATGACAGATAATTTAAGTTTTGAAGGTATGGCTTCATACGGATATGTAGTAGATAATTCAGATAATATTAACGGAAAAGAATCAAATGCAGCATGGAACGATCGTCCTTTTGACAGTGGTTCATATACATCTAAAAGGACTTATGGATCGATAACGCAAGCATCTGCATACAATACAAATTATAATTTAAGAGGACAGCTGCATTATTTCAATACCTTCAAGAACGATCATTACATCAGCGTGTTGCTTGGTAGTGAAATTCGAGGACAGTACTCCAAGAGTATTTACGAAAAACGTTATGGATACGACCCAGTTTCTGGTAATTCATCAATGCCCACATACCCAGAGAATACCAATCCTAGTTATTCCGATCTACTTTCATACGCTTCCATCATGGATGGACTATCTGGTCAAAGTATTTCTGAAGATGCGTTTGCTTCTTTCTATTTCTCCATGGATTATGTATTCAAACAACGCTATGTTGCCAGTTTAACTATGAGAACAGATGGCTCTAATAACTTTGGTAGCAAAGAACAATTCAATCCAACCGGTTCTTTCGGTCTCTCATGGAATATCGATCAAGAACCTTTCATGAAAAAGTTCAAGCCCATAATCAGCAGCATGTCAATGCGTACTGCATTCGGTTATACAGGTAATATTAACAAGAGCGTTTATCCTCAACTTGTAATGGACTATGAATCGACTTTTCGCAAAACAGACACAGACTATTACAGAATGGGTAGTATCAAGAATGCTCCTAATCCACGCCTACGTTGGGAAAAGAATAGAGACATGAAAGTATCGTTGGATATCGGTCTATTCAACGAACGCATCCATATGCAAGGAGAGTTATACGATCGTCGGACCAGCGATGCCGTAACAAGTATAACTGTACCATCGACAACCGGATTCTCTTCTCAGAGCTACAATACTTCTGAGCTATTGAACCAAGGTGCAGAGTTTTCTATATCAGCACATATCATAAAAAGCAATAACTGGAATCTTTCGATGAGTGCTAATCTTTCCTATAACAGGAACAAACTTCTGAAATTCAATTCCCCCTCATCAGGTCTATATTCAGGAAATTATGTAGGATATCCTCTGGGCTCCATTTTCAGTGGCAAGATGATAGGGATTGATAGAAAATTAGGTATTTACACTTATCAAGCCCGTCCCGATGCCGTATTTTCGACTCCGGCCGACAGAAACAATGCAGATAATTATTTATTCTATTTAGGCACATCAACAGCTCCTACAAATGGAGGTTATTCGGTAAGCCTATCCTACAAAAGATTATCCGTTAGCATGGGAGGTACCTATTCTTTGGGTGGTAAGGTTCTAAAAGATATCAGTTGCCCTGTATCATATTCAAGCATCTCGGGTACTGTAGTAGAGCCGATTCCTGCAAGAATAAACGACTTGTACATCAATCATCTCAATGTGTCACGCAATGCTTCAAAGCATTGGACTCCAGAGAATCCTATCACGAACGGGAATCCACGTATCATAGATGCTTATGGTGAATACTTGGGCTTGAGCAACTACATGGTAAGCAGCAGTGTTATCACAAACGCATCAATGATGCAAAGTGTATCGTACTTCAAGTTAGGATCAATTTCCGTAGGATATTCATTAAAAGAGTCATGGATTAAAAAGTTCTGTTTGAGTTCACTCTCACTTTCGGCTACCATGAATAATATCTTTATCTTAACTAATTACAAAGGACTCGACCCCGAAACGCCGGGTGCCGTTTATCCAATGGCACGCACATATTCAATGGGAATATCTATCGGTTTTTAACGAAAAAGAATATGAAGAAGTTATATATTTGTTTACTAATTGCTTTTATAGGAAGTTCGTGTAAAGGGTATTTAGATATCAAACCTTACGGACGAACAATTCCTAAAACTGCCGAAGAATTCTCGGCACTAATGCATAAACACTTGGACGAATTGGACAATGGTAGTTCCAATTACTTTGTCGGTAATGCCCAATCGCTCTTGCAATGGGATGTAGAATGTGGCGATGATTTTGAGACTTGTCTCACCGAACCGGGAGGCAATACGCTTGCCATCTATGCCGGTTCGCTACTCAACTTATCATCAGCATCAGCAGGATACACTCAACTATATGCCGTCATACGTGATTGCAACATCGTTTTGGGTGAAATGAAAGAAGATGGAACAACATTATCGAATAAAGTACGCGCCACAGCCTATGCTTTACGTGCTGTTTGCTATTACCAATTATTACGTACATATTGCGAAGTTCCCGAGACTGGTAAATTTGAAGAACAATTGGGAGTTCCACTTGTCAAATCTTTCGACATGGAAGAGCGCCCTATAAGAAGTTCTATGCAAGCCACCATCGATTTAATCGAGAGTGACCTGAAAGCATCTATAAATTATGAATGTACAGACGACCTTTATCGTTTTACTGAAGATGTGTGCAAAGGCTATTTGGCTCGGTTATATTTTTGGACCAAACAGTGGGATAAGGCATTAACAATATCACAGGAGATACTAAAAAGTCACCCACTAGTTGATGCAGATGCTTACAAAACGATGATGCAAAGTACCTTCAAAATAAGCGGGAACCAAATCATTAAAGCCTATAGGTCGTATACCAGCAGTACAAGTACTGAGTATACAGCTGCAGTCAATATTATCAAATATCGTCCTGTAAGCAAAAGATTTATAAACCAGTTCTCTACCGAAGAAAGAACAACCGACGTACGCTATTCATTAGATATCAATAGAAAAAGACAAGCCATAAAGCCCTTTTTCTGTGGCATGAGATCGGCAGAATTCAAGTTGATGGAGGCAGAATGCTACTATCACTTGAGTAAGCCCGACGAAGCATTGGCCTCAATCAATGATTTGCGTAGTCTTCGCATCAGCAATTACAAAAAGATCACGATGAACTCATTGCCATCTCTCAGCCCCGACGAAATCATTAAGGTAGACGTGGAAGGCAAAGCTTTAACACCATTAATGGGACTAATACTCAACGAACGTAGAAAAGAGATGTTCTTAGAAGGTGATCGTTTCTTTGAATTAAAACGCAATGGTAGTCCCGAATTTTGGGTTGCTTACAACGGAAGAAGATATACGACACTGAAATTTATGTATACATTCCCGTTACCGGCTACCGACATCGAAATCGTTCCGGGATTAATACAGAATTCAGGATATACCGAACTCGTAACTAATTAAATAAAGGAGAATACAATATGAAAATGACTATTCATCGTATCTATTTATTAATTATATTAATATGTAGTATAGCATGTTTTACTTCATGCTCAAAAATAGACGAAGTACCTCCTCGTCAACAACAGAATGCGAGCTCTAAACATTATAAGATGCCAGACCCTACTCCGCTATCTGTTAATGAAAGCGACTCTATCAACTCAATTAAAAATGAATATCGAAACAATACAAATTAAATTATAAACCCCAAATTATATAATTATGAGAAAATTTATTTACGCATTATTAGTAACGTTAGTTGCTATAACAACATCGTGTTCAACAAGCGATAACACGGTAGTTCCTCAATTAAATCTGGAACAAGCGGCATACACTTTGGCCAACGGTACAATGAAAATAAAGTTGGAAGCTGATGTCGCTCCTACGACAACAATAAGCGTTCCTGTCACGATAAGCGGAACGGCTGTCGAAGGAACAGATTATACCATTTCAGGCAAGTCTTTCGAACTAAAGGCAGGCGAGAAAGAAGCATTCATTACATTGACACGTATCACAGTTAATGACAGTAAGAAACTTACCGTTACGCTGGGAGCAGCTCCTCAAGGTTTTGAAAATGGCACAATGAATTATACGACGGTGAATTTACTAGGAAAGGATGCTGCTGTATTTTCCTTCGAGAACTATGCTGACCAGTTAACCCTGTCAAAGGAGTATACTATCGTCCTCCAAAAAGCAGACGGTTCTATTTACAAGCCCGAAACTGCAACAGAATTTGAAGTAGAAGTAGATCCTTCGTCTACAGCTGTAGAAGGAACACATTTCAAATTTACAAACAATGTAAAAACCATCACTGTAAATGCAGGCAAATCGTCAGGAACTATATCATTGGATTTCTTAAAATTAGAAACCGGCAAAAATACGATTGTCTTAAAGTTAAAAGAGAAAACTAGTTTCAACTACGGAAACAATGACAAATTGACTATTACGATTGTTGGTCCTACAACATTCAACGGCACATGGGCTTTCAGTGAAGTATCTCCAGCCAGCAAAACATGGTGGAACACCAGTTGGGGTGCAAATACAGATGACCTCATAACAGGAACAAGCGCCGACCAAATTAAGTTTGAAGGAAGTTCATATCAATCATATACCTTCACCCCGACTATTTCCGGCAAATTAAAAAATTATTTTGTATCTGCTTGCACTGCAACCTTTATGAACGAGCGTCAAGAAAAAATGCAGGAAGAAGGAGGACTACATCCACGTGAAGTAACTCTTTCTGTTTTAAAGTTTGATAAAATCAACACCAACATTTCGGCAACAGATTCAAAAGTTCAAGCAGCTGTAGTAGGCTTCCGTATATTCAAAAACGACAATTCGGAAGATATATTGGAATGCACCATCTACGATTATGAGCCTACAGCCGATACATGGAAAGACATCTATGAACTGATGAAGTACGATCCCAGCGATCCTCTCATGTTAAGTGCTCCAATACGTGTTTACTTCAAACGAGTAAAATAATGATTTAGGAAGGCATTTTAAAATAGCTAAAGCCCCGAAAGTTTAATATAAAACTTTCGGGGCTTCTTTTTGCTGATGTCTCTAGTTTGAACATCAAAAGAGCAACAGAACAGTGTCAGTTAACTTTTATTACCAAATTATTTCATTTTGTCATGCAATAACGAATATTAATTTGTATTTTTGTAATGAAAGGGATTACCTTTAAAGATAGGAAATCAAAAACTACCAAACATTACTAAATATGAAAATAAAGTTTGCCGTTGCCACATCGTTTTTACTCATTCTCTTTGCTGTAAATATTTCAGCACAATCTTACGATAATTTGTGGAAACAAATTTTTGAAACACAAAAGAAAGAGTTACCTAAGACTGTCATCGGCCTATGCGATAAGATTATTGCAAAAGCTAAGAAAGAAAACAACCATGGACAATTGCTTCCAGCCTATTTTGTACGGATGGTTAACAAAGAAGGCATTTCGAATGACAGCACCTACAGCCAACTAAAAGAATTGGAGCAATGGGCTGCAACATCCAATCAACCTACAGAACGAATGATACTTCATTCTATTCTGGCAAACTTTTACGCCCAGTATGCTTCAGACAACTCTTACGAAATGCCTACCAATGTTACAGGGACAAAGCCGGTAGAAGACATTCGAGAATGGACTAGAGTACAATTTTGGGATGCAACAATCAAGCATCTGAACGCTTCTCTCGAAGATGAAAAATTGCTTCACTCTACCAACAGCGAAAAATATGTTCCTTTTGCAAAACAAGAATGGGCAAGTATTTATTACAACCACGACCTACTCCACATAATTGCCAATAAAGCGATAAAATCATTGGAAACATTCAAATATGTCGCAGACAAAAATCAAAAAGTAGAGGTTTCTCAACGAATCATTCAAATATACAACGATCTGATAACAATCTACAAAGAAGCGAATGAAGAAAGTGCCGTTATCCTCACCACACTCAACAAACTCAAATTTGAACATAACCTTTCAGGCAACAACGAGAAATATCTTTCGGGGTTGGAGCAACTGTTATCGCAAACAAATCCTTCGAACGAAGTGCGTGCTGAGATTCTAACCGCAAAAGCCCTCTATTATTCACAACAGAAGAAACAATATCTTAAGAAAGCACTTGCAATCTACGAAGAGGCAATCACTCTTTACCCTAACTATGCCCGCATAAATGTTCCCAAACAAGAGAAAGCATATATTACTCGACCTGTAGTAACATTGAAGAATTTGGCAAACGTAGTATATCCGAACAGCAAAATAAGAATACTAGTAGATCATCGCAATGCTGATAGTTTTGATGTACTATACTATCGTCTTCCCGAGAGCTTGCCTGCCAAAGATATTAAGATCTCGAACTGTAAGTTAGAAAGCAGTCAACATTTTATACTGAAGAAGTCTTCAGACTATCGAGACAAAGAGGACTTATTTCAGATAAATACGCCGGGATTTGGCACATACGCTGTTATAGTAAAGGTAGGAAACGATGAAAGCTATTTAAAAAAGACTCCGGAAAGAATCATTCGCGCGACTAAGTTAAAAGTTCTAGTCATGAGAACCGACAAAAAGAAAATAGATGCCGTCGTTGTAGATCCCAATACTGGAGAACTCGTTAGCGGAGCCACGGTCGAATTGGCAAATGGAAATGATAAGCTCATTACAAGACAGACAACCGATATTCAAGGTAGAACTACTTTCCTTATAGATGATAACAATCTCAAAATAAGAGCAACAAGAGACAATGATAAATACATGGAATATCAGTTTACCAATAGCTGGTATCATCTATACTCGAGCGAAAAAGCTACAGCAAACAATATCAAACTAATGACTGACCGTAGCATTTACAGACCGGGACAAACGGTGTATTTAAAAGGTATCATATACAATCAGAAAGGTGATAGCATCAAAGTCTATCCAGACAAAACACTCTCTGTCTTTTTACGCGATACCAATGATCAAGAAATAGCAAACAAGAAAGCCACGACAAACGAGTTCGGTTCTTTCGATCTACAATTTATATTACCTACGACATGCCTCAATGGCAGATTCACTATCCAGACTGAAATGGGACAAACCTCTTTCAAAGTTGAAGAATATAAACGGCCGACTTTCGAAGTAACAACCAACGAAATAAAATCTACGTATAAACTTGGTGACACCATACATATAACGGGCCATGCACAATCGTTCTCGGGTATTCCTATCACAAACTGCTACGCCAAATATACGGTCAACAGAAACAAATATATGGAATGGCGCACTTTGGATCAGCAAATTATAGCTACCGATAGTGTAAAAATAGATGCCAACGGTAATTTCGATTTACCTGTTGCACTAACCTCCGAATCTCGAAACATAGACAATGATAACAAGGAAGAAGATGCACAAACCATCGAGGCTGTAGAAGGCGACGACGATATACAATCGGATGAAACTACAGAGGAGGACGGAGAGAATGGACTCACTTATTATACTTTCAATGTAAATATCGAAGTCACCAATCTGGCAGGAGAAACGCAGAATGGAAACGTAGCATTAGCAGTAGGTTCCCAATCACTCCTATTGAATCGTGCTTCGGAAGAAAATATTTGTAAAGACAAAGCGATTAAAGTATGCCTTGGAGCAACCAACTTGCTGCAAAAGCCCGTTGATATCACTATCAATTACGCACTGTATTCGGTAAAGGAAGGAGAACAAAACAATCTTGTTGATAAGGGTAGCATTACAGCCAATAATTCTTTCGACAAAGAAGAATGGCGCAAATTGCCATCAGGCAAATACGAACTCCGCATGACAGCAACAGATTCACAGGGCAGAGAAGTAAAACGAACAGAAAGCCTCGTTTTATTCTCAGCTACCGATAAGCAACCGGCCGACGAAAGCAATATCTGGCTTTATATTCCCAATAAACAGAAAAATGGCAAATGCTATACGGATCTCAAGCATCCTGCACAATTTTATTTTGGCACCGCACAAAAGGATGCAACGGTTTTGATGGACGTCTTCGCCAACGGGAAACGCATAGAGAGTAAAGTATTGAAACTGTCTAACGAAATAAAATCATTCGAGTATCCCTACAATCCATCCTACAAAGACGGTCTTTCATTCAACTTCTGCTTTGTGAAAGATAACTTGCTATTCCAAAAGGAAGCAACCTTCACTCTATCTCTTCCAAAGCAACAATTGCACCTGAAGTGGAGTGTCTTTCGCGACAAAGTACATCCGGGACAGAAAGAAGAATGGAAACTCAATATACAGACTCCCCAAGGTAAGCCCGCCAATGCAGAAATGCTAGCTTTCATGTACGATGCTTCGCTAGACAAATTGATGCCTCACCACATCTACGGAGAAGTATTTTATCCGCGTTATATACAAAATCAGAATTGGAATATCTCCTATGAAAACAGCTACGATGAAACATACTTCGGCAGCATTAATTCTTATAAGATAAGCCAACTGGATTTCGACCATTTCTTCGATGTAAACGAGTTCATGAACATTGTGAATGAACAGAAAACAACTAGAAATTTAAGAATTAGAGGCAGAGGGCCAATGTTAGCAAAAAATTCTTCTAAAGCAATGGAGTATAGCGTTTTAGAAAAAGCTGGAGAAGTGAGAGGAAATGACGAAAAAGGTGGTAAAGACATAGCCGAATTGAACGAGGTTGTAGTAGCTGGATATGGCACAAAAAAGAAAGACGAAGCAACGTCGAACCAACAGCCTATGCGCTCGAACTTTGCCGAGACAGCTTTCTTCTATCCCAGCCTCCGCACCGATTCCAAGGGAAATGTATCCATTGTATTCACCTTGCCCGAAAGCCTTACTCGCTGGAAGTTCATGGGGTATGTCCATACCAAAGAGATGCTCAATGGTATGCTCGACGGAGAAACCGTTGCTTCTAAAGAATTAATGGTTACGCCCAATATGCCCCGATTTGTACGCACGGGAGACCATGCGGTTATTGCTGCAACGGTATCGAATATGACAGATAAAGCGATTAAAGCCAATGTGAAATTCGAGTTATTCGACCCCCAAACCGAACAAATTATACTTAGCCAAAGCAAACCACTTTCATTGGATGCTCAGAAAAGCGAAGGCACTTCGTTCGACTTCACCGTCAGCGAACGTTACGATATTCTGGGCGTAAGAATCGTTGCCGATGGAGGGACTTTTAGCGATGGCGAGCAACATCTTCTACCGGTATTAAGCGATAAAATAATGTTGACCGAATCTGTCCCTCTACCTATCCGCGGCAATCAGAGTAGAGAATTTTCGCTCGACAAGCTATTCAATAATCACAGTAAGAGTGCTACAAAACGAAGCTTGACAATCGAATACACAGGCAATCCATCCTGGTATGTCATTCAGGCACTACCTTCGCTGGCTTTACCCCAAAGCGACAACGCCATTTGTTGGGCAATAGCGCTATATGCCAACTCACTGGCTTCGCATATTGCAAACTCTACTCCGCGCATCAAAAATGTATTCGACAGTTGGAAGGCAACGGGCCAATCGAAAGAGAGCCTATTAAGTAATTTACAAAAGAATCAAGAACTAAAGAATATTCTGCTCAACGAGTCGCCCTGGGTACTCGAAGCCAAAAGTGAACAAGAACAAAAGGAACGGCTCTCTACCCTCTTCGATTTGAACAACATTCAGAACAATAATCTTACGACTATCAAAAAGCTACAGCAACTACAAAACGAAGATGGCAGCTGGAGTTGGTTCAAGGGAATGCACGGCAGCGAATATATCACAGAGTATGTAGTGAGACTGATAGCTCGCATCCATCTACTTACAGGACAGCCGCTGTCTGAAGAGGTAAAAGCCATGCAACAAAAAGGAATCGGTTTCCTTCACGGCGAAAGTCAGCGCCACTACGAATGGATCAAAAAAGCAGAGAAAGAAGGTCAAAAGATAAAGGGGATATCATACAGCACTCTCCGTTATTTGTACCTATTGAGTATCACCGATTCTCAAATTCCCAATCAATACAAAACGCAATACAACTATTTTCTGAACAAAATAGACGAAGTGCCCTCTTCACAAGATATGCAAGAGAAAGCGTTGGCTGCTATTATCTTAAAACAAGCAGGAAAAACAAAAGTTGCCGACGAATACATGGCATCAATCAAAGAGCATCTCACAAAAAGTGATGAACTCGGCGAGTACTTCGATTTCAACGACGATCCTTTCTCATGGAGTTGCATGCACCTCAATGCACATACAGCCGCCATCGAAGCTTTCGAAAATGTAAGCAACGACAACGAGACGGCACAAGAGATGAAACTTTGGTTACTCAAGCAAAAGCAAACTCAGCAATGGGACACTCCTGTTTCGACTGTAGACGCCATTTATGCATTAATCGGAAAGAGTTCAGACATCCTATCAAACAAAGGCATTGTCACTATTAGCATCGCAAATCGCAAGCTCAGTACAGCTGACAGCAATACGACTACCGGTCTCAGTTATCTTAAAGAGAATTTCACAGACCAACCTACAATAAATGCCCGCACCATTAAAGTCGAGAAGAAAGATGAAGGTATCGCTTGGGGAGCCGTTTATGCTCAATTTACAGAAGATATCAGCAACGTCAAACAACAAGGCAGCGAAGCATTCAGCGTCAAGAAGTCTTTATTGGTTAAGCGCATTGTCAACAACGTGGAAGAGCTCCAGCCCATTACCGATCAGAACGAACTGAAGGTAGGCGATATTGTCACGGCTCGTTTGGTCATTAAACTAAACCGAAAGATGGATTTCGTACAACTCAAAGAACAACGCGGAGCTTGCTTCGAACCGATCACGCAATTGTCGGGATACCGTTACGAGGCCGGAACCGGATACTACGAAGAAATAAAAGATGCTTCGACCAATTTCTTCTTCGATTCGTTGCAGAAAGGTACTTACGTGTTGGAAATAAACTATAGAGTAAGCCGAGCAGGGAGTTACGAGGCAGGCCTATCGACCTTGCAATGTGCCTATGCTCCGGAGTTTGCCACCCACTCGGAGTCTATGCGAATAACAGTCAATAAATAGTGAATTAACGCCTATTAACCAGTTTAGTTCCCTCAGCTGAATAGTTTTTCCTATTTTTGCAAGACAAACAAATGGATTAATGAAATTGAAAAAGATTTTACTATATAGCATTTTATTTGCTACGTCATCGGTTTTTGCCCAACCGCGTATCTCTTCAAATACCGAAAGAGTTAACTTGAATCGGATAGAGTGGAAGAAACCGGTTAAGGTAGAATATATCATAACCAACTCGGGCGACAAGCCATTGGTTATTAATAAAGTGATTACCTCTTGTGCCTGCACTGTTGCCGATTGGACCAAAACGCCTATAACTCCTGGCGATAAAGGAAAAGTAGTTGCTACATTCGATGCTCAGTTATTGGGGCATTTCGAAAAAGACGTGTGCATCTACAGCAATGCTACGCCTCATCTGGTCTATCTCACCTTTGGTGGCGAAGTGGTAAATCAAGTGAATGACGTATCGAGCACCCATCCTTACAAGATAGGCAATATAGCTATAGACCGCACCTCTATCAATTTCCCCAACGCGCACCGTGGCGACCAGCTCACGGCAGCTCTCGATATTGTTAACCAGTCGGACAGACCATACGAGCCTATATTAATGCACCTGCCAAGTTATATAACGATGAAAAGCAACTCGAATATGTTGCTCAAGGGACAACGGGGTATCATCAAACTCACACTCGATACGAAGCAACTGAATGATGTAGGCGAAATCCAGAATTCCATTTATCTGTCGCGCTTCAACGGCGATAAGATCTCTCCCGAAAATGAGATTCCTATCTCGATCGTGCTATTGCCCGATTTCTCAAAGATGACAGAGGCCGACAGACAAAAAGCGCCGGTTATAAACCTCACCGATACGATATTCAACATAGCCAAAGACGTTGTTGAAAAAAGCAAAATAACCAAAGAAATAACAATTACCAACAAAGGGCTCTCTCCATTGGTCATCACCAAGGTTCAAGTATTCAATGCGGCTATCAGCGTATCTCTCAAGAAACGTATTCTACAGCCCAATGAAACGACAACTCTTAAAATAGATGTAAGGTCTCATACGCTAAAGAACGACAAGAACAAAACGCATATTCTGATTATAAGTGACGATCCTATTCATCCCAAAGTTGATATTAATCTGATTACATCGAAACAATAAATCAAAATTTCTATAAAGAACTATGGAACATCCCGAAAATGATGCAGAATACAAAGGATTGGCAGTAAATGCCGGCGTAGAACAACCGGCGACCATCAATCCCTATTTGAAGCCACGCCCCAAACGTCACTTGATGACTTCCGGCGAATATGTAGAAGGTATCGTAAAAGGAAATATTACCGTACTTAGTCAGGCTGTCACACTCATCGAATCGGTACGCCCCGAACACGAGGCCATTGCGCAAGAGGTAATCGAAAAATGTCTCCCTTACTCAGGACGTTCTGTACGTATAGGAATCAGCGGTGTACCGGGTGCCGGTAAAAGCACATCCATAGATGTTTTCGGCATTCATGTATTAGAAAGGGGTGGCAAACTTGCAGTACTTGCCATCGACCCCAGCAGCGAGCGAAGCAAAGGCAGCATATTGGGCGACAAAACCCGCATGGAGAAACTTGCCGTTCATCCCAACTCTTTCATACGCCCTAGCCCAACGGCTGGTTCATTGGGCGGTGTAGCGCGCAAGACGCGCGAAACCATCGTACTTTGCGAAGCCGCCGGATTTGATAAGATATTTATCGAGACGGTAGGAGTTGGTCAAAGCGAAACGGCTGTTCATTCGATGGTAGACTTCTTCTTGCTCATACAACTGGCTGGAACCGGTGATGAGCTTCAAGGCATAAAGAGAGGTATCATGGAAATGGCCGACGGTATCATCATCAATAAGGCCGACGGAAACAATATAGACAAGGCCAACCTGGCAGCAACTCAATTCCGCAATGCGCTGCACTTGTTTCCTACTCCAGAATCGGGTTGGACTCCTAAAGTGCTGACTTATTCAGGATTTTATGGCATCGGAATCAAGGAAATATGGGATATGGTAGACGAATATATCGCTTTTGTTAAAGAAAACGGATACTTCGATTATCGCCGCAATGAACAAAGTAAGTATTGGATGTACGAGACCATCAACGAGCATCTCCGAGGCAGTTTCTACCACAACAATACGATTGCCGAAATGCTTCAGCAAAAGGAAAGCGATGTTTTGGACGGCAAGCTCACGTCGTTTGTCGCAGCCAAACAACTATTGGACGAATATTTCAAACTGCTGAAATAATAGTCCATATTCTTCTCTGACAAACGAAAAGAGAGTTTACAATTCTTTCCCCACTTGCTCAAAATCGGTACGCGATTTGCTCAACGTGACATAAGACACACCCAGTATGATAAGGATGATGGCAACGGCTTTCATCCAATTGAGGTCGTCAATGCCCATCATCACCATCACCAATGCTACAATAATGGGCTGAATATAATTGTACATACTTACAATAGTGGGGCGAAGCAAACGCTGGCTGCTCATCAGGCAGATATAGGCCAAGAAAGTACTTCCTATTACCACATATCCCAGACGAAGCCAAAGAGCTAGCGAGAAACTCGAAAAATCGATTGAAACGACGTCCGCATAAGAGAAAGGGATGAAACAAACAGAAGCATATATAAACAGCCACTTACAAATGGTAATAGGCGAATATTTCACAATAAGATCTCTAAACAGTACCAAATAGAACGCAAAACTGATCTGAGAAACGAGACATAGCACATCCCCCACCAGATTGCCCGGATGGCGTCCGGTTGTCTGGCTATTCAGCATCAAAATGAAAACACCCATGGCACCGACAAAAACGCCCATCACTTTCATGCCGGTTATCGGTTCCTTGAGATAGATGGCAGCAATTATCATTGTTATAATAGGCATGGCAGTCGTTACAATCGAGGCATCAAGAGCAGTGGTATACGAAAGTCCGAAAAGGAACATACCCTGATTGAGAACAACCCCCAGCAGGGCTGCAAAAAACAATTTGAGCATATCTTGATGATGCACATGTTCTTTGGGAAGAAACAAAGAGAAGCTCCAAAACACTAAAGCCGCTACGACCATGCGAATCGTAGTCACGGTGAGAGCCGAAAGCTCTCCCAATATCGTTTTGCCTATCGATGCATTCAGTCCCCATAAAGCATTGGCTACCAATACGGCAGCATGCCCTCTCATATTTCTATCGTTTGGCATTTCTTTCGTATTTATTAATAATTTTCTCACAAAAGTAACAATAAAATCAGAAGAATGATTAACTTTGAAGAAAGAAATACTAATCATTACGACGATGAGGACAAGAGCTAATTACATTCGACGGATAGAAATAGAAGGTCTTTGGAACAAATATAACATTGCTTGGAACCTAAGGCCCGATGTAAATATTCTGTCGGGAGTGAACGGTGTAGGCAAAACAACAATCCTAAACCGCTCTGTCACTTTTCTCGATAACATATCGGGAGAAGCGACCAATGGAGTGATCGATGGCGTACACCTCGATTTTGATCCGGTAGATGCTACATACGTCGTTTACGACTTTATCAGAAGCTACGACCGCCCCTTGATACAAGGAGATTTTACAGCTCGAATGGCAGATAAGAATGTAAAATCGGAGCTCGATTGGCAAATATACCTCATGCAAAGACGATATTTGGACTATCAGGTAAACATTGGCAATCGTATGATAGAACTCTTGGCAGGCAAGAATGAAGAAGATCATATAAAAGCCGCCGCGATATCAAAACCAAAACAGATATTCCAAGATAGCATTGACGAACTATTCAGCTATACCAATAAGAAAATAGCACGCAAGCGCAACGATATCGCTTTTTATCAGAACGACGAACTCTTGCTACCGTTCAAACTTTCGTCCGGCGAAAAACAAATGTTGCTCATCCTGCTCACCGCACTTGTTGAGGACAACCAACACTGCGTATTGTTTATGGACGAGCCGGAGGCTTCTCTACACATCGAATGGCAACAAAAGTTGATAGGGAAAATCAGAGAACTCAATTCTAACGCCCAAATCATATTGACAACGCATTCTCCGGCTGTCATCATGGAAGGCTGGGTAGACAAAGTGACAGAAGTCGAAGATATAACCACCAATTTCAAGAGTATCAAACCATGTCGCGCAGATTAATCGATAATCTTTCATCGAATTACTTTGGAGCGGCACACAATCTATATCCCAAACGCCAGCGACAACGTATTGTGGCATACGTAGAAAGCTACGATGATGTAGCTTTCTGGCGTAACATTCTGTCGGAGTTTGAAGACAAAGACCACTATTTCGAAGTGATGCTCCCTTCACAAACCACCCTGGCAAAAGGCAAAAAGATGGTATTGACCAATTCGTTGCAGGCAAATCAATTGGGGCCCAATCTTATTGCCTGCGTAGATAGCGATTACGACTTTCTACTGCAAGGGGCAACAAAAGTATCGGACGATATCAATTCCAATCGTTACATTTTCCAGACCTATGCGTATGCAATAGAAAACTATCAATGCTATGCCGAAGGGCTGCACGATGTATGCGTACAGAGCACATTGAACGATAGACAAATCATCGATTTCGTAGCTTTCATGGAACAATATTCGGAAATCGTCTACCCGCTCTTTTTGTGGTGTATATGGTTTTATCGCAATCACGACACCTATACATTCCCCATGCACGAATTCAATGACGCCGCACGAATTTTCGGCGATGTAGACGTCAACAATCCACAACAAAGCCTATACGAAACCGAACACCATGTTCGATCTTCGCTACACAGATTGCGCAACAAATTTGGTGCGACTCAAGCCAAAGTAGACGCTCTGGGCGAAAGCCTCAAACGATTGGGATTGAACCCCAAGACGACCTACCTTTATATTCAGGGACATCACATCAAAGACAATGTGATTATGAAACTTCTCAACCCCATTTGTACCGTTCTTCGTAGGGAAAGAGAAACCGAAATAAAGAAACTTGCCGAACACGAAGAGCAATATCACAACGAGATAACCAGCTATGACAATAGTCAGGCTTCAATAGAATTGATTCTTCGCAAGAGCACTTCTTATCAAACACTTTATCTCTATCAGTGGCTTCGTGAAGATCTGACAGACTTCATGAACGAGATCACTAAAAAGCAACAAGAAAAGCCCAATTAAGAAACAGATTTATAGCAAAGGTACAAGCTAAAGCATCTTTTTGAGCCGATACAAATAGCCTACCTTGCTACGGCATTTTTTTATCCCCATCATCGCCAGGTGTATGCTAAAGCCGTTGATGGATATATCGCGCATGGTAGAAGGACTGTATTTGCGCAACGTCTCGTATATTTGTGAGATAGAAAGACTCTTGATACGTTCATCGCTATCTTCTTCATCCGGTATCTGAAAGCAAGCGTTGAAAATAGGTTCTTCTATCGGACGTTTGGTGTAGGCGGCATTGCGTTCGATGAGGCGAGTTTCCTCGCATGGCTTCAGCCAATATCGCTTTTGCCGCCCAATCTCGTATTTGAGTTGAGCATAGAGTTGGTCATAATTCACCCTCAAGTTGGCGATTCTGTCTTTCAGCTCGATTGGTATGAATCGGCGCGAACCGGTAGGATCGGTCAAAAGCTCACGATAGTTGGCGGTTCCGATAAAAGAGGCAGTGCGTTGCTTCTGCTCATACTCATCGTTGCCATAACATTTGGTACTCGTATCCGCCATCTGAAGAATATTTTTCAATCGGGCGCACTTGACTTCTCCCATCCGGTTGAACTCGTCAATATTGATAAGCGCATATTTCGACAACTTGGGCACCGCATTGCTTCGGGCAGCCAGGTCGAATTCGTCGGTGTAGTACCGACGCAACTGTTGAGGTAACAGAAGGCGGCAGAAGGTCGATTTCTTCATTCCTTGCCGACTACTGATCAGTATTGGCATCAAAGCATTGCCGTGAATAGGATGAGGCGTTATCCACTGCACCACCATACCGAGCAGCCAGCGATGAAATAGAGACAGCCAAGTGATATTCTTGCTGATGTGGCGCGCCAGCGCAGTCACTCTGTCGCGCTTGTCCCACTTGGGTAAGTGATCGATGTAGTGTTTCAACGGATGATATTCTTCGACCATGGGCGAATGAAAATAACGTCGCACATCCCTGTCGAGGCAATCGATATCTACATACATGGCTTCGATGGCAAGCCCGTTTAACTGACGTTCGCGCAGTGGTACGAAATCGAGATTGAGGCCTCCCCGCTTCCGTATCTCGACGCCCTCAGTAATTACATTGAAATGATAGTCGTAATGAGTTTTAAAATAGTCATCCAGCTGTTGCATGATTTGTTTGAGCTTATGCCCGTTCTCCGATCCTTCCGAGTGTTTTAAATTGTACATATTGTTCTTATTTATTTTGTTTAATCACGCCGCAAATATAAGCGTATCATCGCTATCGACAAGCATTTGCCCACTAGAACAGAATAACGCCGATTATGTCCTTATAAAGGGTCGGTTATGTCGTTTTATTTTAGTATCTTTGTCTGTACATGGTGGAAGTATCACACGTGTGCGACATTTGTCTCACACGTGTGATACAACTGTCGCACAGCTGTGAGACGGATGTCGCACACGTGTGATACTTCCATACCCTAATTACAAACTTAATCTTAAACAACTAACTTTATGGGAACAATCAATTACAGCTGGTACGACACCCCCAGTTTGAAAGAAGGACAGAAACCGTATCATGTGCGAGTATCGAACGTTATAACGATGGAATTCGAAGAAGTATGCGAAGAACTCGAGAAGGCATCCATACCGACAAAGGCAGATATAAAAGCCGTCGTCGAAGGGTTGTCGCATTTGCTCGTCAGCCGACTTTCGTCGGGGATGAGTGTACATCTCGAGGGTCTCGGCTATTTCTCGGTGGGCATTACAGCTCCGACTTTCAACGATCCTTCGGAGATCAACGCCCGACAGATAAAAGTCCGCACTGTAGATTTCCGCCCCGAGAAGAAACTGATCGACGAGATTGCTCAAGAAACATCCTTTCAGAAATCGACGGCATGTGAGCGTTCCGTTACCTTGAACGACAAATCCGTGCGGCGACTACTGAGAGATTATCTCGAGATACACGACTGTATTTCGGCCATGGAATTTCGCTTCTTACTGAACCAAACTCGTGCCACTGCCTACCGCCGATTGCGTGAGCTATGTAAAGGACCTCGTCCGGTACTTATCAAAATGGGCGGAGCGCACTCTTCCATATACAAAGCGGGTCCACAGCTATCTGTAGACTAGCATTTAGACTCAGTCTAAATAGACCCCTACCGGAAATAACGTTCCCACGATATGCTCTAGAGCCGATTTTGGGACCTATTTCCGCTGGCGTTGTATACGGTACATCGTTAACCTACTGTGTGGCAGCGCGTAATGGTGTCATACCGAAGTGACAAAGGTTGAAATGCAGATAATTTATTGTCTTGAAATGCATCTGAAAATACATAATCGATGTGTATTTTAATAGGGAATGATGAATGCAAGAAATAACTAATCAGCGAATAGTTATTACTACTTTTTTATCCCGAGCTCAAGTAATATATAGTAGAATACCAACTATTACCCATTTTAATATTGCTTTTAGCCGTCACTTTTTTTAGAATTACACTTATTTATAAACATATTCTGCTAATTTTGTATCGTAAATAGATAAGTTATTATCAAACGATATGCGAACAATAGCTAAAAATAGGATTAAGATGGCTTAGGCTGAAAACGACAAACCAATAAAATGGTTGGCAGAGCAATTAAGTAGAACTGAGATTACAGTCCGTAAGCGGATGAAAAACAAAATACAGCTGTCGCTTAAATAAATTAAAAGGTATGAGTAGCAATTTCATTACAAATAAAGAAAAATTTCTTTCAGATATTATTAATGGCATTCTTCCAAAGACAGATACTGTTGATATACTTGTGGGATATTTCTACTATTCCGGTTATATTGAATTATCCAATAACCTAAAAGATAAAAATATTCGTATTCTCGTCGGACTTGATGTAGATTTGCAAATAACTAAACATATCTGTGAAGTAGAAAACTTCAGACAAACCTTACCCTCACGAAGTAACATTAAAGAAGAATATTACAAACAGTTTGTAAAAATATTCAACGATACAGACTTCTTGGATACGGTCGAGAAATTGGAACAATTCAAGATGTTCTATGGAAAAATTGTAGATGGGTCACTGGAAATAAGAAAGACTCTTGAGCCATGCCACTCCAAAATGTATCTGTTCGCTTATAATGACCAAATGAACGAAAATGGCGAATTGCCAGGAGTGGTAATTACAGGTTCAAGCAACCTTTCTTATCAAGGTTTAACCGGACGATTGGAACTAAATGCTCGTTTTAACGATAAAACAGATTATGAGGAAGGTCAAAAAATATTTGAAGAACTTTGGAAAGACTCTGTTGTAGTTGCAAACAAAGACAATGTAGATGAATGGAATAATAAAGTAATGACTCGCATTTGGTACGATCACATTTATTCCCCATTCTTAATATATATCCGTGTGCTTCATGAATTCTTTGCCATCCCTACTAAAGAGAACCTGCTTACCCCCTATGATATTACTGATGGTAAATATTCCAATTTAAGATATCAGACAGACGCAGTTCAAATGGCATTAAATGCACTGGAAAATCATAATGGCGCTATTGTGGCCGATGTGGTAGGTCTTGGAAAAAGTATTATTGCTTCAACCATTGCACGTAATCTAAAATTAAGAACAATAGTTGTCTGTCCACCTCACTTATATAAACAATGGGAAGATTATCGAGATGAATTTGGCTTCACCGCTTCCGTGTTTAGTGCCGGTAAAATTGAAAATGCGTTACTCCATTATGAGGAACTGGTAAAAGAGAATGAACAATTTCTGATTATCATTGATGAAGCCCATCGCTTCCGCAATGAATATACGCAAGATTACGCTCTGCTTCATAATCTTTGTTCGGGCAATAAAGTATTATTGTTAACCGCAACACCATTCAATAATCAGCCAGCTGATATATACTCATTAATAAAGCTCTTCCAAATACCTTCACGCTCTACACTTAAGACTGTGGAAAATCTAGGAGCAGCGTTCAAAAATCTTATAGACAAATATCGTGATTTGCGTGAAGCTCAACGAAAAGGGAAAAGCTCGGAGGAAGAAGTTAAAGCCGAGGTGAAAAATATTTCAAAGAATATTCGTTCCATTATCATCCCATTGGTGGTGCGTCGCTCACGCCTGGATTTGCAAGAGATTGATGAATATGCAGCCGATCTAAAGCAGCAGGGTATTAAGCTTGTCATCCCGAATGATCCTGCAGAGCTTACTTACGACCTAAGTGAATTAAAAGATTTATATTTAACGACATTAGACCGTATTAGCAAATCCGAAAACACCAATACCGATATTTATAGATTCAAGGCTGCTCGTTATTCTCCTGTTCTATACGTTTACGAGGAGATGAAAGAGAAACTGGCCAAGGAACTGGAAGAAAAAACCGGAATCAATTTCAATTTGTTGATTGGACGACAAGCTAATGTGGCAAGTTTCATGCGCCACTTGTTAGTTGGTCGATTTGAAAGTTCTGTCGCCGCATTCCAATCCTCATTGGGCTATATGATTCAATCTTCGGAACATATCTTAAAATGGGTGGAGACACGCCATAAAATACCTGTATACAAGAAAGGTAATCTTCCTGATGTAAACGATTTCTATGAATCCACAGAAGACGGAATAGAAGAAATCGAAGACATTTTTGATAAATACGAGACTAAAGGCTTCTTCGAGATCGACATGAAATATGTGAAGGATGACTTCATTGAAAATGTGAAATCAGACCTTCAACTTCTTAATAACTTGCGCGAACAATGGTTTGGGACGGATAATACCATTCATTTTGACCCGAAACTTGACTCATTCATCAAGATAATTCGGAAAATGATGAAGAGTGACCCCAATCGAAAATTGATTGTATTTTCAGAATATGCCGATACTGTTAATTATTTAGGAAAAGCACTTCAGAAAGCCGGTCTTCCCGTTATGAAATATACATCGGCAGATGCTACACAAATCAACAAAGACCGTATAAGAGCCAATTTTGATGCAGGTCTGAAATCTTCGTTGCAGCAAAATGATTATCACATATTAATAGCAACCGATGCGATTTCTGAAGGTTACAATCTCCATCGTGCCGGTGCTATATTCAATTATGACATTCCTTATAATCCAACTCGTGTCATTCAACGCATTGGACGAATCAACCGTATTAACAAAAAAGTATTCGAAGAACTCTATATTTACAATTACTTCCCAACGGACGTTGGTGAAGCAGAAACCCGCACCAAAGAAATCTCCACACTAAAAATGGCTATGATTCATGCCATCATGGGAGAAGATACCAGAGCATTGACCAAAGATGAAGAAGTCCAAGCATACTTCAAGGAACGTTACCGCAAAGAATTTACACGCAATGAAGAATCTTCTTGGGATACACCTTATCGGAAACTTTTGAACGAACTGAAAGGAACGGAAGCTTACGAAAAGGCATTGCTGATGCCACATCGTGCCCGCACTGCTCGTGATATTAAAAAACCTCAACAAGGTGTGCTTCTGTTTGGAAAGAAAGGAAATGATTTCGTCTTTAAAATAGGAAGCAAATCCATTGTTCCTGTTATGATTTCTGCCGAAACAGCTTTATCTCTATTCGCTGCTAAACGAGAAGAAGAGCCTGTAGATTTTAGTAAAGACTTTGATGACGTTTACCAAAAAGTCAAATCAGCCCTATTCAGCAGTGATGTAAAAGACCGCAATGAGAAAGATATTCTGAATGCTGTATCAAAAATAAAGGTTCTTCAAAAAAACGAACTATTGCCAGCCGACTATTTGTTTGATTTAATGTCGGTTGTCAAAGCAGACGCCTTATCAGGTTTTGAAATACGTTTTATCAATCAATTGGCATTAAAAGACGCAACCAAGCTTCCGAAAAAAATAAAAACGGAATATTTGGCTCGCATCATCCTCACTCAAAATAGAGTGGATGATAGCGAAGAGACCTTAATTTTAAGTGAAGAACTACAAAAATAGAAATAATATGGAATTTAATAAAGCATATAACCGTCAGGAGTTCGTTAGTTTCCTACAAAACAGTTTTTTGCCGGAGGATTTTGTTCCCGTCACGGAAGAGGTAACTCTCTCCACCCAAATGAAATATACGACAGAAGCAGTGAAATTGGGTTCTTCTACTTCATTAGACTTGGTGATATATGAAATGAAGCATACATCAACTCATGATGCAAGGGTAGCCTTGTCAAAGGAGGCTTTTCGTATGTTGGCCGATGAAACGGAAGACCGCGCTTTAGTTGTCTTTGTACCCGAAGACAGTAATGACAATTACCGTTTTTCTTTCATCGAGATAACGCTCGATGTGGCTGAAGGAGCGTCCCGCATATCACGCAATTATAGCAATCCACGTAGGTATAGCTATTTTCTTGGTAAGGGCATTGCCTATTACACCCCCAATAAATATCTCAATGAAAAGGGGCGTGTAGTTAATGATGAAGACCTGCACAGTCGCTTCTCTGTGGAAGTGCTTACTAAAGAATTTTATAGCGAGCTTAGTGATTGGTATGCCTGGGCGATTCAGATTATCCGATTTCCAAATGATATCAATGACAATACAGATGATGATAAATTCAATAACGAAAGTGCCATTCGCCTTATCACTCGTCTCATCTTTGTGTGGTTCCTAAAGCAACGCCATCTTATACCCGATGAATTCTTTGACGAGAAATATATAGCAGATAATTTAATCGAAGGATTTGACCCCCATAAGACAGAAGGCCTATTCAAAGAAAAATCAGTTGAAAGTAAATACTACAAAGCCATTCTACAGAATCTTTTCTTTGCGATGCTAAACAGTCCTATTACGGCAGAAGACAGCACGGAAATTTCTGAACGGCATTTTCGTAATGGCCGTGGTGACTATGACAATAATAAGTTGATGCGCTATGAATATTACTTCAGTAACCCGCAGTTGTTTGTTGATATAGCCAATCGTACTGTGCCATTTTTGAATGGTGGTTTATTCGATTGCCTGGATGAAAAAGACAAAGGTATGTATTATGATGGATTCAGTGACCGTGAAGCTATCCGCAAGTCACTTGTCGTTCCCGATTTTTTATTCTTTGGCGATGAAGCTGGTAAGAACATTGACCTTTCGATATGGTATGGAGATAGGAAGAAAAAGAAAGTTTCTGCGCGTGGTATTATTGACATCCTGAAACGATATAACTTTACTGTAGAAGAGAATACACCTTTTGACAAAGAAGTTTCACTCGATCCGGAACTACTAGGAAAAGTATTTGAGAACTTACTTGCTTCGTTTAATCCGGAAACACAAACTACAGCCCGTAAGCAGACCGGTTCTTTCTACACACCAAGAGAAATTGTTCAATATATGGTAGATGAAAGTTTGATTGCTCATCTAAAACGAACAGTTGGTGAAGACTTGGAACCACAATTTCGGCAACTGTTGCAATACTCTGATGAACCAGTGAATTTCACGGATGAACAACGGCTTAGCATTATGCAATCACTTTACGATTGCAAAATTCTTGACCCCGCATGTGGTTCGGGTGCATTCCCTATGGGAATACTCCAACAAATGGTACATATACAGGGACGCATAGATCCTGACAATGTGCAGTGGAAGGATATGATGATGGATCAAGCTATAGATGAGACGTCAGACGCTTATCGCAATGCGTCAAAAGAAGAGCGTAGTGAAATGATCGCAGATATTGAACGCAGCTTTGATGAGAACGTTAATCGCCCCGACTATGCCCGCAAACTATATCTGATAGAGAACTGTATTTATGGTGTAGATATTCAGCCTATTGCCATCCAAATAAGCAAACTCCGTTTCTTCATTTCATTGGTTGTTGACCAAAACACTAATACCAGTCCAGCCGACAACTTCGGAATTCGTCCATTACCAAACCTAGAAGCCAAGTTTGTTGCTGCTAATACGCTTATCGGATTAGACAAAAAGGATGCTTCATTATTTGATTCAGATGCGATAAGAACAAAGGAAAACGAACTTAAAGTAGCCAAACATAAAATCTTTGCTTCTAAGTATAAAACCAAACGTAAATATCGCCAAATAGTAAATGACTTACGTTTGGAAATTGCAGAAATGCTTAAAGAGTGTGGAGCTGTAGGTAACGAAGAAGCACAGCAACTTGCATCTTGGGATATGTTTGATCAAAATGCTTTTTCGCCATTTTTCGACCCAGAATGGATGTTTGGAGTTAATGACGGGTTTGATATTGTAATTGGAAATCCACCATATATTGATATAAAAGGATTATCAAGTGAAGATGTCAAAATGTATTTTAATATATTTAAGACAACTGAGAATCGAATAAATTTATATTCTATCTTTATAGAAAAAGGTTACAATTTATGTTCTAACCAAGGGGTCTTATGTTATATTAATCCTAACTCCATTCTTATGAATGAATCATATTTTAAAATTAGGAAGCTAATAATTGATAGCGTTATTCAAATAATAAAACTACCAGATCATGTGTTTCAATCAGCAAGTGTAGAAACAATAATATTATTATTGAGTAAACATTTAATTACTGAAGATGTTTATGCGTATTGTTTTAGCAATGATGAAAAAGTATCTCTTCAAAAAATTCAGTTGGAATCATTTGATAAACAAAATTGGGAAAAAGATAAAGATTTACGATTTAATATTTTTGCAAATAAAGAAACTCTTAGTTTATTGTCAAAGATAAAAAAGAGAGGTCACCCATTAGAAGATTACGTAATCACATCATTAGGTATTACGCCTTATGACAAATATAAAGGTCATGATACAAATACAATAAAAAATCGCATTTTCCATTCTACTGCAAAGATTGATAACAGCTATGTGCCTCTTATCTCTGGTAAAAATATACATCCATATTTTGTTAGTAATGAAGTTGAGGAGTATTTGCATTATGGTGAATGGTTAGGTGCTCCTAGAGAAAGAAGGTTTTTTACAAATGAGAAAATAATTGTGCGCCAAATTGTTGGTGATGGGCTAAGAATTATTGCTGGCTATTCTAATAAACCCCATTATTTTACTCAAATTGGTTTTTCTTTATTATCAAGGACAAACGATTCTAATCAATTAATGATTATTTTGGCAATACTTAATTCTAGATTGATGAGTTTCTATCATAAAAATAAATATTTGGATGTTCAAAAAGTACTATTTCAAAAAGTATTAATTGCCAATACAAAAAAGTTACCAATAGTAATACCTAATGATAAGAGCCGAATATATTTGTTGATTGATACGATTATAAAAGCATATCAAAACAATCCTGAAACTGATACAACAGCGGAAGAGCAAGAAATTGACCGTTTAGTATACCATCTTTATGGCCTCACTTACGATGAGGTAAAAATTGTAGACCCAGAAACATCAATTACGGAAAAAGAATATATGGAGGAAAATTTATGAAAATACAAATAATAGCAGAAATAGAAGGTAACTTTTTGCTAAATGATTCCGTTTCGGCAAAACTTTATCCTTATGAATTTAGGATATTTGAAGATAATGGTAAAAAATATATAAGTATCACTAAACCTATTATTGATTATAAGGATGTCGCACCAAAAATTTATGTTAAAAATAATACTCCAAATATAGAAGCAACAAAGCCTGAAGCTTATAAAGATATGGAACAATGGTTGTACTATATAGAGGCAATGGGAGCATTTAATTTTGAAGTAAAAAAAATACATATTGACGAGTTGGAAGTTAAATGGATTTATGAAACAGAAGAAGAAAAAGGAAGCATTCCTATGACTTCATTAAAACGAAATAGAATCCCAAAAACTTCAACAGAATATGTAAGTAATTCTAACTTATCAAATTTAGTAATATTTAGAAAAATGTTACCAGAGGCTCATATACCATTCAGCTATTATAGACAAGCACGTAATTTTTTCAACGATAATGACTACTATTTTGCATTCATAAACTATTTCATGATGTTAGAGTTTATGTTTGCCGATGGACAGTTTCATCGGGATAAGGTGACCCAAAACTTCAAGAATTCTGAATTGCTAGAATTATGCGTTCTAAGTGCGTTACAGATGCTTGAAAATGAAGATAAAAAAGGCTCGAATTATTCATGGATATTACAAGAATGTAAGAAAAAGCAAAAGGAACTAGACTTTGATGGAATTGTCTATATCTTAATAGAGTATAGAGGCTTATTATCTCATGCTTCTAATCGTTCAAAGCCATTTCTTTTAGATGTAGAACAGTTAAGACCTTTAGCTCTTCTCATTAGTTTTATATGCTTTTTTTTATGTGGCTATATTCAAGTATACTGTTGCTCTAGTGATGATAAAAGTAAATTGATAAAACAGGGTATAGAAGAATTAAAAAATAAAAAAGGTAAGTAGATTAGACTATATATATAAAGCCATGGAAACCCTTCGTAGAGGAAGTCTTTCGCGTAATAAAATCAAGTAATAATCAACAGAGTAAAATAATGATTATGAATAAGCAATACAATATTCCAACTCTCCCTCTTCCTTATGATTTGGAAACAAAGGAGGTCTTAAAACAACTAACTCGTTCGCACCGAAAGTTGGCTGAATTGAAGGGTGTTGCCCTAACAATACCCAATGAGCGCATACTTATCAGTACGCTTACCTTACAAGAAGCAAAGGACAGCTCTGAAGTTGAGAATATCGTTACCACCCAGGATGACCTCTATAAAGCTGATTTAAATGTGAAGCAAAGTATTATTAATGCTTCCACAAAAGAAGTGCTTGCATATCGTGAAGCGATTGAAAAAGGATTCCAACAAGTTAGAAAGAAAAAGCTGCTTACAAATAATATCATCAAACAGATTCAAACTGAGTTGGAACACAACAGGGCAGGATTCAGAACTGCGCCAGGTACCAAACTTGAACGCAGTGATGGAAAAGTCGTATATACTCCTCCCCAAGATGGGGCACAAATTATTGAGTATATGCAAAATCTTGAAACTTTCATCAATGATGAAGCAATGTCTGAATTGGATCCCTTGATAAAGATGGCAATCATCCATCATCAATTTGAAAGCATACATCCATTCTATGATGGAAACGGACGTACTGGACGTATTGTGAACGTTCTGTATTTGGTAACAACCGGTTTATTGGATTTACCCATATTATATCTTAGCCGATATATCACCCATAATAAAGGTGAGTATTATAGATTAATTCAAACCATTCGTGATAAAGGCACAGACAATGCTAAAGAATGGATTGAATGGATTCTATTTATCTTAAAAGGTATAGAAGAAACAGCTACTGAAACTATCAGCTTAGTAAAAGGTATATCTGGTTTGATGAATTACTATAAAAGTGTCTTACGCCCCCTATTCGATAAGCAATATAAACATGAACTATTGAATAATTTGTTCTTTCATCCATATACAAAGATAGAATTCATGGTAAGGGATATGATGGTAGAACGAAGAACTGCCTCCAAGTACCTGAATATGATTGTAGATGCAGGTTTGCTACATAAAGAAAAAATCGGCCAAGTGAATTACTATATAAATACAGAGCTGATAAATCTATTTTTGAATCATGCTGAATTGTCTAAAGATACTGTTCCTATGATAGAATCGGTAAGTGGTACAATTCATACATAAAACCAAATATTCATGTACATGGCAGATTACTCATGTACATAAAGCTGGACTTTCGCGTACACATCACATAGGACGTGTACATAAAACCGCTATTTCATGTACATATCAATATTAGAACATTAAATTATGAGCAGATTAGACAACCTATATAAAGCTATGGAAACCCTTCGCAAAGAAGGTCTTCCTGTTGATGAGAACCTTGAAAAGAAAGCAAACGAACTAGAGGAAGAAATTATCAAAAAAGAGATTCTCCCCATATTGACAAAAAGTATTGAACCTGCACTCCAACCGGTACAACGTGAATTGGTACTGGTAGTAGACTATATGCCGGGGCAACCACTGAGTGTACACTTAAGTCGTAAGCGCAATTTTACCGCTGATATGCCAGATGCAAAAGAAATAGTTGTTGATCCGGAAGTGGAACATGGTAAGCATGAAAATCATAACGATGACAAGATTAAACGTGGACCGGCAAGGGATATGGCAGTATTCTTTCCTGATGGAACAATAATAGCCGAGAGAAAGGCAGTAGACACTTTTGTTAAGGTAGTGAAAAGAATTGGTGTGACTAGGGTTCGAAAGGTAGTAGAAGAACATCATCTAAAATTCTGCAAAGTGCCCGTAATTTCCAATCGCAGAGATGCTAAATACGGGAAAAGTCAAAAAGAATTAGGCGATGGCTGGCTTCTAATAACTCATAGCAATAACCCGATGAAAAAGGCATTCATCGAAAAGATCTCAGCTGCGCTTCAGCTGGGTATAAAGGTCACGTTAAACCAATAATATAAAAATCTCCCATATCAGTGCGTATATGTTGCTGTCTGCCCACAAAGGCAAATCCTTTGCCCATCTCCATGATGAATTTCTGTAAATGACTGATTATGCTACCCTCTAACTCTGATTCAGTGAAATCGGAATTAGACTGTAAGCCAAGAAATTCTGCAACTACAGGATTTTTAAGAAACTCTAACCTGTCTTGTTGCATGGATGCCGTCAACTTGTGCATTTCCTCGGTTACCTTTTCTTTATGTACTGATTGCAACAAGCGACTGTAATACTGCGATGCAATATTTCGATGAAGAGTTCTTGTACTCCACATTTCATGTAGTGCTTCTTGCTCATACCATTTTCTTGCCTGCGCATTATCGACTCTGATTAACTCCCTATAATGTGTCCACGGCAGCAATTTGGTGCTCAGTGTTTCTCCAACTTTGAATTATTGACTCGCTACGCCTACTTTTTCTGATTGTTGACTCACTGCGCCAACAATCTTTGGAAAATAGCGATAAAACTTCAAATAATTATACAATGATATGCGGTCAAACCCTTTACCATAACTATCAGTAAGTTCCTTAACCAGATTGTTCATTAACTGCTTGCCATATCCTGCTCTTTCTATGATAGAACATACATCAGAGTAAAAGTGTCATAACTTCCAGAAAGCTCTATATGCAGTTTATTTTTTCTTATTCCTATTTGTCAAAGCTTTCTTCTCTTCGCTGACTAATCGCCTCTCCACTTTTTTCACGTCTTCTGCCGCAGGGAGTTCTTCCGGTATAATGCCGCGATCTATCATCATTTGGCGCACAGCTTTATTATTATCGACATGTTCTTTGCTAATGTTGGCTTCACCATAAAGATCTTTTTGTTGTACATTAACGTTTGTCATCTCGGCCGCAAAATCTTTTGCTTTTATACTAATCGTAGGTAAGAAATCGGCAACAGCACGACTGACCGGTACTCCCATTTTTCGTTTCATTTGCAAAGTGTTCAGATGAAACAAAGCTAAATCGCCCTTTGAGCGGATCAATGCAAAGCCATTATTGTCAATACCATGCTCGTATAACACCCCTGAAAGTCTTTTCTCTGTCTCCTGCAATTTCGTACGAGCCTTGATACGTTCAATTTCTAACAACCGTTTTTCTATCAACTCTGCTTTACGAGTTTGCACGGCAAAATAGGTCTGTGCAAACGCAATCTGTACTTTGCGTGGGTCGCCATTTTGGGCTATGAGATAGCAAGCATAACGAGTAAGCATAATGTCATCTATTTGTTTTTCAGCTCCTTTAGGCATTGCGATCGTTTTCTTGACGTCAGGAAAATGATCAGCTACAAGTTGTTCGGCATTTTTGCAAGATTCCTTGGCTTTATCAATTACTTTCGAAAAATTTTCCCATTTACTATAACCTAACAGTTGTTGCAAATCTCTGGCACTCCAACATTCTACACCTTCCAATTCCAATGCAGCTTTTTCAAAACTGTTGTAATACTGAATTATAATTTCTTTTTTCATTATATATTATACTATTTGAATTGAACTAATCCCCACTTTCGGTTTTAGGAAGAGCTTTCTTGGGCGATATTCCCAGTCCGCGCAACCGTTCGGCTCGCCCAATAAGATTGCCTTTACCGATAGAAAGTTGTCCCAAGGCATCATCGTAGCATTGACGGGCCTTATCGAGAGAGTCTCCTACTTTTGAAAAGTTTTCGGTAAAAAGCACAAACTTATCATACAAATCGGATCCCACCTTTACAATTTCCATAATATTCTTTTCTTGTGCATCACGGCGCCACAGATCGAGCGCCAAACGAAGAGCCGTAATCAAATTCGTTTGATTCATCAACACAACTTTTTTCTGATAGGCATAATTCCATAAATTAGGATCGGACTTGACCGCGACATAATAAGCCGATTCGTTGGGAATAAACATCATAACAAACTCCGGCGTTTTCACATCGTACTTGGAGTAATCTTTGGCACTAAGTTCATCGATATGTTTTTTGATAGAAGCCAAATGTTCTTTAAGCTTTTGTTTCTCCGTATTCTTGTCCTCCGTATTGACATAATCCACATAGGCGGTGAGCGATACTTTAGAGTCTATAATAATTTTGCGTTCACCGGGATACACAACTACCATATCCGGACGCATCAATTGCTCCGCATCCGATTTGAGAAGTTCACCGTTTTCATCACGAATCGTATTCTGAGGGAAATATTGCTCTCCTTCTTTTAATCCCGACTTTTGCAAGATATCTGCCAAAATCATTTCTCCCCAATCCCCTTGTGTCTTGGACTCTCCCTTCAGAGCATTTGCCAGATTGTTGGCATCGACACTTATTTTCTGATTCTCTTGTATCAACTTATTGATCTCTTGCTGTAAGGAATACCGCTCTTTCGCTTCGTCACCGTAACACTTCTCGACCCTGTCCTTGAAATCTTTAATTTTATCGTTTAGAGGATCGAGAAGCACTTTCAGGCTATTGGCACTCATTTCTTTGAATTCCGAAGAATTGGATTTAAGGATCTGATTCGCCAGATTTTCAAACTGCGCAGTCAACAATTTCTGTTCAGCCGCCTTATTCTTTTCTTGCTCCGCTTCCAGTTCTTTGATACGCTGCTGAAAGTTTCGAAGATCTTCAGTACGCAGTTCATCGGCATGTCTTGATTGCAATGCCATATTCGATTTAAGCACAGCAACCTGTCGAGAGGCATACAAATAGCCCAAGACTCCACCAACCAATAATCCGAATATCAAATAAATCAATTCCATCTGCTTTAATCATTACTTTTACTGATGCGAAGTTATAAAATAATCTGCAATAATACGAGTATTTCGCGACTGAGTTATTATCCCACCTAATACCGGGCAATAGGCACCCTTTATTAGACCTATAGAAATATTTAACTTAAATAGCGTAATTGTTTTCATTTTGATTAGGTAAACTTCAAAGAGTATTGTAATTTTGTGGTCAAATTAAAAGTACAGAGAACTGTAGACGATAGGATGAAACTGACAACTCCGGTTGAAATAGAAAAAGATTTTCCACACATATCTCACAGAGACAACGTGCTGGTATTAGGTTCTTGCTTTTCGGACAACATCGGCGAAAAGCTTCAGACATCGGGATTCCAAACAGATATCAATCCGTTTGGTACGCTCTACAATCCGGTATCCATAGCACAAGCCATCCGCGAAATCGGAGAAGGGAAAAAATACGATGAGAGCAATATATTCTACTATCAAGGATTGTGGCAAAGCGATATGCATCATGGTTCCTTTTCGGACCCCAATAAAAGGACAGTACTTGATCATATCAACAATAGAATATCGAAAGCACACGGCAATTGGGCTAGTACGAATTTGATACTACTGACTTTCGGGTCGGCCTTTGTGTACTACAACAAAACAGGTGAAGTAGTAAGCAACTGCCATAAGCGCCCCGAAAGTGAATTCGACCGTCAGCAGCTTACCGTAGAAGACATTATTAGCATCTACGAACCACTATTCCGTTCGCTTATAAAGCTGAACAAAGAGTTGAACATTATCATGACAGTTAGTCCTATAAGACATTTGCGCGATGGTTTACACCAAAATCAGCTCAGCAAATCGACATTATTGCTTGCCATCGATAAACTAAAATCGTTGTTCCCGTGTAACATCTACTATTTTCCGGCTTACGAAATAATGCTGGACGAATTAAGAGATTACCGCTTTTATGCAGACGACCTTATGCACCCATCGACAATGGCTATAGAATATCTTTGGGAGAAATTTGCAAGTTGCAGTTTTATAAGTGAAACGCAACAAATAGCCGAAAAATGCCAAAAGATATACAAAGCTTTACACCATCGGCCTCTACATGAAAACGAAGAGACGCATAAAGAGTTTTTAAAACAAATAGTGTTAAAGATAAATCGACTTAAAGAAAAATACCCTTACTTAGAGTTCAAAATAGAATAATATATGTCGTATTCAATAGAATTTATTGCAGAAAAAATCGGTGCTATCCGAAAGGGAAACTTCCCTACCAACATCGACTGGTTATTAACAGATAGCCGTTCTCTTTGTTTCCCCGAAGAGACTTTATTTTTTGCGCTTTCTTCGAAACGCAATAGAGGTTCGGAGTATATTCCGGATCTGTACCAGAGGGGCGTACGCAATTTTGTGATTTCCAAACAAGACAAAGATTGGGACTATACCCAAACAATGCTCCAAGATAAAGACTTGAAAGAGACAAACTTTCTTATTGTCCCAGATGTACTAAAAGCATTGCAGACACTAGCAGAATTGCACCGCAAGAACTTTCAGATACCTGTAATAGGAATAACAGGGAGCAATGGTAAAACCATTGTAAAAGAATGGCTCCACCAACTGCTCAGTCCGGAGCGCATTGTGTGCCGCTCGCCAAGAAGTTACAATTCGCAAATAGGCGTTCCGCTTTCCGTATGGCAAATGGACGAGAAAACCCAATTGGGCCTTTTTGAAGCAGGAATATCGCAACCGGGTGAGATGCGGGCACTACAAAATATAATCAAACCGACTATTGGCATTCTGACAAATATCGGTGGTGCCCATCAAGAGAATTTCTTCTCCCTGCAAGAAAAGTGCATGGAAAAGCTCACGCTCTTTAAAGACTGCGACGTGATTATATACAACGGAGACGACGAACTGATAACTACCTGCGTACAGAAATCCATGTTCACAGCTCGTGAAATAGCATGGAGCCGCAAAGATGCCGAGCGCCCTCTTTTTATCAATAATATCAATAAAAAGAAAGACTGTACGATTATCACCTACCGCTACATTGGAATGGAGAACTCCTTTACCATTCCATTTATCGATAACGCTTCCATAGAAAATTCGCTCAACTGCCTAGCAGCTTGCCTCTATCTAATGCTCTCGTCCGAAGAAATCACGGAACGCATGGCACACCTTGAACCAGTAGCTATGCGACTGGAAGTAAAGGAAGGCAAAAACAGTTGTATGCTCATTAACGATAGTTATAATTCGGACTTAGCGTCGATCGATATTGCGCTAGACTTCATGTCGCGACGTTCCGAATCTACAAATAAAAAACGCACACTTATTATTTCGGACATCCTTGAGACAGGACAAAATCCGAAAACACTCTATCGAAGAGTAGCACAACTGGTACAGAGCCGTGGTGTGAATAAAATCATTGGTGTAGGGCCTGAAATATCTTCTTGTGCCGGTGAATTCGACATTGAGAAATATTTCTTCAATACATCTGAAGAACTACTCGATTCTCGTTGTTTCAACCAATTGAAAAATGAGGTTATTTTAATAAAAGGATGCCGTAAGTTCAATTTCGATCAGATAAGTGATGCATTGGAATTAAAAGTCCACGAAACGATATTAGAGGTAAACCTTGCCAATATGACAGCCAACCTCAACCGTTACCGAAACATGCTCAAACCGGAAACCAAAATGGTTTGTATGATAAAAGCTTCGGGTTACGGTGCAGGCTCGAAAGAAATAGCCAAGACTTTACAAGAACATCACGTAGACTACCTCGCTGTCGCTGTAGCCGACGAAGGAGCAGAACTACGCAAAGCAGATATTACAGCTTCCATTATTATTATGGATCCGGAGCTAACGGCTTTCAAAACCATGTTCGACTATAAGCTGGAGCCAGAAGTTTACAATTTCTATATGCTCGATGCCTTGATCAAAGCTGCTGAGAAAGAAGGCATCACCCGCTTTCCAATACATATAAAATTTGATACCGGCATGCATCGCTTGGGATTTGAAGAAAAAGATATCGACAATCTGATTGAAGTTCTTAAATCTCAGAATGCCGTTATACCTCGCTCGGTATTCTCTCATTTTGTAGGTAGCGATTCGCCTCTTCTGGACGACTTCACACGCCAACAAATAGAACTTTATACCCGAATGAGTACTAAATTCCAGGAAGCATTCTCGCACAAGATATTACGTCACCTTTGCAATACAGCAGGAATTGAACGTTTTCCGGAAGCACAGTTCGACATGGTGCGCTTAGGACTCGGACTTTATGGCATCAATCCGATAGACAATTCTATTATCCATAATGTAAGCACGCTAAAGACAACCATCCTCCAGATTCGTTCGGTTGCCGAAGAAGACACAGTAGGTTACAGCAGGAAAGGACATTTGACACGTCCATCGCGCATTGCAGCCATTCCCATCGGCTATGCCGACGGATTGAATCGCCACTTGGGTAATGGACATGCCTACTGCCTGGTGAATGGCAAAAAAGCTCCTTATGTAGGCAATATATGCATGGATGTATGCATGATTGACGTAACGGATATAGATTGCAAAGAAGGCGACAAAGCCGAAATATTTGGTGACCATCTGCCTATTACAGTGTTGAGCGACATTCTCGACACGATTCCTTATGAGGTATTGACAGGTATCTCTAAACGAGTGAAACGAGTTTATTATCAAGAATAGCCTAACCCTATTATAGGATCTATCGATTGGAGTATAGGCCTATAATACAAACAAAAGAAAATTATGACACAATTGTTATTGTTTATGCCGAGTGGATCTGAATGGATATACATCCTACTAATCGTATTGTTGGTTTTTGGTGGAAAGAAGATTCCCGAATTGGCAAGAGGCCTCGGCAAAGGAGTAAAGAGCTTCAAAGAAGGAATTAACGAAGCAAAAGAAGAAATAAACAAGGCAAAAGATGAGGTCGAAAAATCTGTTGACGACAGTACTAAGAAAGAGGAAACTGAAGAGAAGAAATAATTAATATCCACTTTAAATCTTTAGTATTGTGGGCAATAGAGAAATGACCTTTTGGGATCATTTAGATGCGTTGCGGGCAGTCATCATTCGAGTTCTCCTCGTATGGCTTGCACTTGCGATTATATACTTCTGTATCATGCCGTCGATATTCGACAGCGTGATACTTGGTGCATGTCATAATGATTTCATTTCTTACCAATGGTTCCGAATGTTGGGCAAGGCTATTAAATCAACCGACAGTTTCTTTACCGGTTCTTTCAATTTACGCCTCATCAATATCAATCTTGCAACACCTTTCTTTGTACAAGTATCAACTTCTTTCTGGCTGTCTGTGGTGACGGCTATGCCCTATCTCTTTATTGAAATATGGAGATTTATAAAACCGGCACTCTATAAAAACGAGCAAAGAGGAGTAAAAAAAGCTTTTCTTGTAGGCACTATTATGTTCTATTTGGGCATGGCAGTGAGCTACTTCATGATTTACCCGCTTACCGTACGTTTCCTTTCGACCTACAATATAAGCAAAGACATCACGACAATGCTATCGTTAGATTCTTACATTGACAATCTGATGATGTTGACTCTTTGCATGGGAGTTGCTTTTGAATTGCCACTTATTACTTGGTTTCTTTCGCTACTGGGATTGATAGATCGAGCTTTTTTACGCAAATATCGAAGACACGCAATTGTTATTATTGTAATTGCTGCAGCGGTTATTACTCCCACAGGCGACCCATTTACACTAACAATTGTTGCGCTTCCTCTCTACATGCTTTACGAGATGAGTATTCTCATGATAAAGCCGAAAAAAGAAGAAAAAGAAATAGAGAATCATTCTTAATTAAAGAGGGAATATATGCATAATATTCTTTGACCTATTGAGATGCAAAAAGCATAAAGGTGAGAAGAATGTTTTTGTTGACAAAAACAAAGGTCGTTGTAATTGTTATGCAACGAAGATATTAGCATCTTTCGTACATTTTTGTAGAAAAGAGAGACACTTAAAGACTACTTATTGAAAACACATTTACGTGAAAGCCAAATTAAATATCATAGAATCATGAAATCAAGAAAAGTTTTAATTACTATTTGCTTATCCTGCTTCTCGCTTCTCATTCATGCGCAGCAACTGCAACCGATTGTAAAAAGCAGCTATATACCATTCGATGTTGGAGAAATTCGCCCTGAAGGTTGGTTGCTTGATTGGGCAAAAACAGCAGCCAAAGGATTAACCAAATCTCTTGGCGAAAAATATTTTCCATTCACGACAGGTTGGGCAAATGACACATACGACGATTGGTGGCCATACGAACAATCAGGCTATTATGCTGACGGATTGGTAAGGCTGGCTTTCGTACTGAACGACTCGACTCTCATACAAAGAGCGACACAACTGATGTATACAGTTGCCAATAGGCAAGCAGAAAATGGATACATCTATTCGACCTGTGATAAATTTAAGAAAGATTGGAATACAACCAAAGAAGATTATGGCGTCTATTGGTCGCAAGCGGTCTTTGCGCGAGCAGCATTAGCCTATTATTCGGCAACAAAAGACGAACGTATATTGAAAATGCTCGAGAAATGTTACGCAGGCACTCCAATCTTTAATCGAGATGCTGAAAAATACCCTTTGAGCGGAGTAGAGATGGATCAAGACCGCAAATTGGTGGGACTAGAAATCATGCTCGAATTGGTTCGCTATTCTGGCAATAAAGAGTTGCTTGATAAAGCCGTTAAAATATACCAAGCAAACGAAAGCGGATTTGTAGAATCGTGGGCAAAAAATAAGGATTTTCTACGCACGGCTATTTGCCACGGTGTGACTTACAATGAAGTAGGCAAGCTATATGCTATTGCCTATCCATGGACAGGACGTAAAGACTATTTGGATGCTTCCGTGGGAGCCTTCGATTTCTTGCAACAACACTATGTGCTACCCAATGGGGCACCATCTTCCAATGAATATCTGCACGGTATCGGAGCTTTTGAAGGTTCGGAAACGTGTGACATCTCTGATTTCATCTGGTCTAACATATGGCTGGCAAGAGCCACAGGAAAAGCTCAATATGGAGATCACATTGAAAAAGCATTCTTCAACGCTTTTCCGGCTGTCATGTCGCCCGGTTTCAGTCTGCATCTTTACGAGAACGCCATGAATAGGATTCCCGGGTTGCACCTAAAAGTCCGCGATGATGGAACATTTTTTAAAGAACTTCACTGGCCCACTTGTTGCACGGGAAACCTCAATCGGGTGATCCCGAATTATATCATCAATATGTTCATGAAGAATTCGGAAAATGAGTTGATGATTCTTACGTATGGTCCTGCTCATCTGCAAACAAAAGATGGGAGTTATGACATTAAAATGGAAACTCAGTATCCATTTCGGGATCAAATAAATATGACCATAAACAACATACCGCAAAAAGAGAAACTACTACTGCGCATCCCTTCATGGTGTTCAAATCCTCAATGTACGGTAAACGGCAAAACATATTCTACAAAATGGATTAAAGATAATTTTATCATAGTCGCGCACAAATGGAAAAGCGGAGATCGAATATGTCTGACCTTTCCGATGAAAGCAGAACTGAAAGAAGACGACGAACAATTTGCCAGATATAAAGATAAAGAGCCCTATTGGCCACATGATATGGAACCAAAGGCCGAATATACGATAGATGGATTCAATAAGGGAGCCCATTTTGCTACAGTCAACTATGGTCCCTTGGTATTTGCACTCCCACTGATGGATAATTCAGCATGGAGTTTTGATCTAAACGAAGGCTATTGGAGAGAATTCCGTTATGCATTGACAAAATCATCTCTTACGGATACGAAAGTGATATTGAATGATATTTACCAACCTTTCTATTGGGAACTGACAGGTGCGCCGATCAGTATTTCGGCAAAAGCAGATATTATCTCTTGGGAACCGGATAAAGGAAATCCCAAACTTCCAGAAAAATGCATCCCTGTACAACACAATGTCCAGCTTAAATTAGTACCTTATGGATTTGCACATTACAGAGTCTCAATGTTTCCGTGCGAACAATAGCAATAAGATCAGGACAGATAAAAATGGTATGGCTACATAAATCAAATCTGTTCTGATTTAGCAAGACAAATTTTAAATGTTTATATGGTGGCTTACGGCACATTCTTTGTAGTATAAGAAACGATTAGTAGCAGGAAGCAATTGTGGCTTTCTGTCCGACAACCAAAACATATATCAACATCTAAAATACAAGGAGGTCTTAAAAAATGGGAGCTGCTGGAAATAAAAAGCCAAAGAAACCAAAAGACAAGAACCATGTTCCTGCCTACGAAAAAGAAGAAACAATGAATGGCTTCGATATCGGTACGGGCAAAAAAAAGAAAAAGTAGAAACAAAAAAAGCGTATCAGAGAAAAATCCGATGCGCTTTTATTTTGGTTGGGCTACCAAGATTCGAACTTGGAATGACAGGACCAGAATCTGTAGTGTTACCATTACACCATAGCCCAATCGCTAAATGCGGTGCAAATTTACGAATAATTCGGGAAACACAAATAAAAAATACTGTTTTTTTTAGACGTTTCATTAAATGCAGTGTAATTGCCTCAAGTAAGACTCTTCAATATGTTATTTCCAGTGTACAATTTTCTCAAAAAAAATTAATATTCAAAAGTTTTGCCCTCTAATGTATCCTAATCGTGGAATTCGTTGTATATTTGCCACATCTTTCATTATAAACTATTAATAACAATAGATGAACGAAACAAAAGCGCTAATAAAAAACATAACAGAAGGTATTCAAGAGAAAAAAGGGAAGCACATTGTCGTTGGCGATCTGACACATATTAACGATTCAATTTGCAATTATTTTGTGATTTGCGAAGGCGATTCTACATTACAAGTCAATGCCATCGCTAGTTCAATCAAAGATTTCACAATAAAAAACGCTCAGTTCCGCCCTTTATCCATTGATGGTGAAAACAATGCCGAATGGATAGCAATGGATTATGCAGATGTCATTGTACATATTTTTTTGCCCGAGAAGAGAGACTTTTATAATCTAGAACATCTATGGGCTGATGCCAAATTAACAAACATTCCAGACATTGATTAAATAAAAATATGGAACCGAACAACAAAATGCCAAACGGCAACAACAATAATAAAATGAATATGCCTAAGTTTAACTTAAACTGGCTGTATTTTATAATCCTCGCAGTATTGGCAGGACTTTACTTTGCCAATGATTCGTCTACAATGAGCAAAGAAGTTGATTATAATAAATTTCAAGCTTATGTAGATAGTGGATATGTGAGCAAAGTAGTAGGTTATGATGATAACTCGGTAGAGTTTTACCTAAAATCCAAGTATATAGGATTGATCTTTGGAAAAGATTCCACCAAAGTGGGACGTAACCCAATGATTACAACAGAAGCTCCTTCCAGAGAGAGCTTAGATTCTTATCTGCAAAAAGAAAAAGAGCTAAAGCAAAAGTATTATAATTTGGATAAGCACTTTGATGGAACAGTCAGCTACGAAAAAAAGAAAAATTACATAGGGTTAATCTTATGGAATGTACTTCCCATCATATTCTTAATAGGAATGTGGTTCTACATAATGCGCAGAATGGGCAGCAATGCTTCTGGCGGAGGAGGTGGAGGCATCTTTAATGTTGGTAAATCAAAAGCGCAATTGTTTGACAAAAACAATCGCCAGCGAGTTACTTTTAAAGATGTGGCAGGACTTGCCGAAGCAAAACAAGAAGTAGAAGAAATTGTTGAGTTTTTGAGAGAGCCTCAGAAATACACGAACTTAGGAGGTAAGATTCCCAAAGGAGCTCTCCTTGTAGGCCCTCCGGGAACTGGTAAGACATTGCTTGCCAAAGCTGTTGCAGGTGAAGCCGATGTACCGTTCTTCTCTTTAGCAGGTTCTGATTTTGTTGAAATGTTTGTTGGTGTAGGCGCATCTCGTGTTCGTGATCTCTTCAAGCAAGCCAAAGAAAAAGCCCCCTGTATCGTGTTCATAGATGAGATTGATGCCGTAGGACGAGCACGTGGAAAGAATCCGGCTTTTGGAGGAAATGACGAAAGAGAAAACACATTAAACCAATTACTGACGGAGATGGATGGTTTCGGCTCTAATAGTGGCGTCATTATTCTAGCGGCGACAAATAGAGTAGATGTACTTGATAAAGCATTGCTCCGTGCAGGACGTTTCGATAGACAAATCCATGTAGATTTACCTGATTTGAACGAAAGAAAAGAAATTTTTGGAGTACATCTTCGGCCCATTAAAATAGCTGAAGATGTCGATATTGATTTATTAGCACGTCAAACTCCTGGATTTTCAGGAGCCGACATTGCAAATGTATGCAACGAAGCTGCTCTTATAGCAGCCAGATATGGCAAAGACAATGTTCACAAGCAAGATTTCTCAAATGCCGTAGACCGTATTGTAGGTGGGTTAGAGAAGAAAAATAAAATAACGACAGAAGAAGAAAGACAATCAATAGCGGTTCATGAAGCCGGTCATGCTACATTGTCATGGTTATTGGAATATGCTAATCCATTGATCAAAGTAACGATTGTACCTCGTGGAAGAGCTTTAGGTGCGGCATGGTATCTGCCGGAAGAGAGACAAATCACAACTAAAGAACAGATGTTGGATGAAATGTGTGCGACATTGGGCGGCCGTGCTGCTGAAGACCTTTTCATCGGTAAGATTTCATCTGGTGCGATGAACGATTTGGAAAGAGTAACAAAACAGGCATTCGGTATGATAGTATATATGGGTATGAGCGAAAGGTTACCTAACCTATGCTACTACACCAATGAGGAATATTCCTTTAGTAAGCCATATAGCGAACGTACAGCTGAAATAATCGATGAAGAAGTAAAGAAGATGGTCAATGAGCAATACGATCGTGCTAAAGAAATTTTGTCAGAATACAAAGATAAACATAAAGAATTAGCTGAGCTTCTGAGATCTAAAGAGGTTATCTTCGCAGAAGATGTAGAACACATATTTGGAAAACGTAAATGGAAATCTCGTTCGCTTGAAATTATCATGGATGACAAACGCCAAGATACAGGAAAGGCCATTGAGCAGAAAGAAGAAAATAAAGATATTCAACCAAAAAAAGATCAAGAAGGAGCTGAACAAAAAGAAGAACAAAACCAATAAAAGAATTAATTATCGTGAAAAGTTCATTTATACCACGTACTATAACGGGAGTTCTATTTGTGGCTGCAATTGTAGTCAGTATTCTATATAACCCCGTGTCGTTCAGTTCAATATTTGCAGCAGTAACAGCACTTACAATCCACGAATTTGCAGGATTGATAAATGAGACAGAAAAAGTTCATATCAATAAGCTGATTACAATGGCCGGTGGTATTTACCTCTTTTTTGCCTTTGCTGGATATTGTTCTAACATGATCGGATCACGTATTTTTCTGCCATATCTATTAATATTGATGTACCTTTTAATAAGTGAACTGTATTTAAATCAGAAAAATCCAATTAACAATTGGACTTATTCTATATTCACTCAAATCTACATAGCACTGCCTTTCTCCTTACTGAATGTTTTATACTATCAAACAGCGCAAGGCACTACTACCATAAATAGCATACTACCACTCTCGGTATTTATTTTCTTGTGGGCCAGCGATACGGGAGCTTACTGTATTGGTTCTATGATAGGTAAGCACCGATTATTTGAAAGAATTTCTCCTAAAAAATCATGGGAGGGATCAATAGGCGGTGGGCTATTAGCCATTATAGCAGCTACTATTCTCTCTCACTTCTTTCCTTTTATGAATATTCTTCAATGGATAGGACTGGCAACTATCATCGTGGTGTTCGGCACTTGGGGAGATTTGATAGAATCGTTGTTCAAGAGAAAGTTAGGCGTAAAAGACTCTGGCAATATATTGCCTGGTCATGGCGGATTTTTGGATAGATTTGACAGTGCACTACTAGCTATACCAGCAGCCGTTTGCTATTTATACCTCATCTCGGCATAAGGCAAGGCATTTCATCATTTCTCGGGCAGCATTTTCAGATGCATGGGCATCTCCCAAGCGTTCCATCATCTGGTCATATCCCTCCAATATCTGCAAACGATAATCTTTGTCATTCAGAAGGCGATCCAATTCTGTTTGCATATTGTTAACAGTCATTGTATCGGCAACGAGCTCTCGAACAAGCTCCCTTTCAACAATAAGATTGACAAGAGAAATATACTTTACTTTCAGGAGGTGCCGACGAAGAAAAGAGATAAGTTTGACAAGAGGAGTATGATAACACACTGCTTGTGGGACACGGAATAAAGCAGCTTCGAGAGTCGCCGTACCCGATGTAACTAACGCAGCTGAAGAATGACTTAAAACACGATAAGTCTGTCCATACACGATTTTTACTCCTCTTTCCTTAACATATTGATCATAATATTGTGAATCAATACCTGGTGCACCAGCCAATATGATTTCATATTCGGAGAAACTTTGCGCAGCTCGGAGCATATCAGGAAGATTGTCCTTTATTTCTTGACGACGACTTCCCGCCAGCAGGGCTATAACAGGACGTCCCGACAATTGATTCGAGGAGACGAAATCTTCAAATGATTCCTGATGAGCTGACTTATAATTAAAGACTTCTTCAACTGAGGGATTACCAATATAATGAATTGGATATTGATGCTTATTATAAAAAGGGACCTCAAAAGGCAAAATGGAAAACATTTCATTGACATATCGCTTAATGTCTTTAATACGGTACTCTTTCCACGCCCAGATTTTAGGCGAAATATAATAGAAGACAGGCACATTGGTATGAGTGCGAACATACTTGGCAATAGCGAGATTAAATCCAGGATAATCGACCAATATTACGACATCTGGATTCCACGAAAGAATATCTTCCTTGCATTGGCGCATGTTGCAAAAAATAGTCCGTAAATGAAGTAATACAGGTACAAAACCCATAAAAGCCATTTCGCGATAGTGTTTCACTAATACACCACCGACCTGCCGCATACCATCTCCACCAAAAAAGCGAAACTCCGCTTCTCTATCTTCACGCGATAGAGCCTCCATTAACTTCGAAGCATGTAAATCACCCGAAGCCTCACCAACGACCAAATAATATTTCATCGCATTAAGATAATAAATCCATTTCTTGCTGTAATTTCCCCATATATTGATAGTCCGTTACATCAAGCTTTGTAGGAGTAATAGCGACATACCCTTCAGACAAAGCTCGACGATCACTTTCGCCATCATTAATATCAAGTTCAACATACTCACCGCCAAGCCAAAAGTAATGATCATCGCCACGACGAGGACAAGGGTCGAGTTCACGACTCCAATACCCACGAGCCATTTTGCAAACTTTAATACCTCTGTACTCAGAAAGATCCGGAAAGTTCACATTCAGGCAAGTAAGCTCAGGCAATTCACGTTGCAATGCCCAAATAGTTATCTGTCGTACAATAATAGCCTGTGGCTCAAAATCGGCATTCATCTCATGATTGCAAAGAGAGAATGCTATCGATTTTATTCCATCCAAACATCCTTCAATAACTGCACCCATTGTACCTGAGTTATATACATTTGTAGCCGAATTATCACCATGATTGATTCCAGCAAGTACCAAATCGGGCTTACGAGAACAAACTTTATTCAACGCCATCTTTATACAATCCACAGGAGTACCTGAACATTTATAGACAGAAAGGCCTACATCTTGACGCACCAGACTATAATGAATCGGTTCGCAAGACGTAATAGCACCACTAGAACCAGAACGAGCCGAATCGGGTGCCATGACTACAATTTCCCCCAACGGTCTGATAAATTTAATCAAAGAACTAAGACCCTTTGACATTATGCCATCGTCGTTGGTCACCAATATAAGAGGCTTACTAATTTCCATAAAGCAATAACTGATATTTAATATGTTGCAAAAGTAACAAAAATAAAGTAATCGGTTAGCGTTTACAAATCTTAATCTTAATCAAGTGTGAGTAAAAAGCGTACATATTTCAATAAAAATGTCTACATTTGCATTTTACAATAGGAATATTGCTTCAATAAAACCAAGATATATGGGAAAAATTATTGCTTTAGCCAATCAAAAGGGAGGAGTCGGAAAGACCACAACGACTATTAATTTAGCTGCGTCTTTGGCTACCTTAGAGAAGAGAGTGCTCATTGTTGACGCTGATCCGCAAGCAAATGCTTCTTCCGGACTAGGGGTTGATATAAAAAAAGCCGAATATACCATTTATGAATGTATGATAAACGATACTGATGTAAGAGAAGCAATTCACGACACTAGTATTGAAACACTGAAAATTATTCCTTCACACATTGATTTGGTTGGTGCGGAAATAGAGATGCTCAATATAACCGACAGAGAAAACATTATGAAAAAAGTAATTGCTCCTGTCAAAGATGAGTATGACTTTATCTTAATAGACTGTTCGCCGTCATTAGGATTAATAACGGTGAACTCGCTGACCGCTGCAAATTCTGTTATTATTCCAGTGCAATCAGAGTATTTTGCTCTTGAAGGCATTAGCAAGCTACTTAATACAATTAAAATCATAAAAAAGCGCCTCAATCCATCACTCGAGATTGAAGGATTCTTGCTCACCATGTTCGACTCTCGACAACGACAGGCCAATCAAATATACGACGAAATAAAGCGCCATTTTCAAGAATTGGTGTTCAATACTGTTATTCAGAGGAATGTTCGCCTAAGCGAGGCTCCTAGTTATGGTATTCCCGCCATATTATATGACGCCGACTCTAGTGGAGCCAGAAATTACATGGCTCTTGCAAAAGAACTTATTAATCATAACGACAACAAATAGTAATAGTTATGCCAAAAAGACAAGCATTAGGACGCGGATTGGATGCTCTGCTTTCAATGGACGACATCAAAACAGAAGGTTCATCTTCTATCAATGAAATTGAGCTGACAAAAATTAAAGTCAACCCCAATCAACCACGTAGAGAATTCGATGAGGATGCACTACAAGAACTGGCAAATTCCATTGCCGAAATAGGGATTATCCAGCCCATCACACTGCGTAAAATATCGGATGAAGAATATCAAATTATAGCAGGAGAACGTCGCTTTCGCGCTTCACAAAAAGCAGGGCTCAAAGCAGTACCTGCTTATATCAGAACTGCCGACGATGAGAATGTCATGGAAATGGCATTGATAGAAAATATTCAGCGCGAAGATTTAAATTCAGTAGAAATAGCTTTGGCTTATGAACATCTTCTCGACCAGTATGGATTAACCCAAGAGAAGTTAAGCGAAAGAGTTGGGAAAAACAGAGCAACGATAGCCAATTATCTACGCCTACTCAAACTTCCCGCACCTATTCAAGTAGCTCTACAGAAGAAAGAGATAGATATGGGACATGCTCGCACCTTACTTGCTTTAAACGATCCTAAATTGCAAGTCAAGGTTTTCAAAGAAATTCAAGAGCATGGTTACTCGGTGCGTAAAGTCGAAGAGATCGTCAAATCTCTAGCTGAAGGAGAGACTGTGAAAAGCGGCTCTAAAAAGATAAAACCATCTGGAGAAAGCAAACTTCCAGAAGAGTACAACATGCTAAAAAGCAAACTGTCGAACTTCTTTAAAACAAAAGTGCAACTCACATGTTCGGATAGGGGAAAGGGGAAAATAAGTATTTCTTTTGCCAATGAAGAAGAGTTGGAACATATTATGGAAATATTCGACAGCCTCAACAAATAATAAATGACAAAAAGGTTACCAAAATATAGATGGTATATTATTAGTTCAATGTTGTTTACCTGCTTTATTCTAATGGCGGCGGGGAACACTTATGCCCATCCATATTCTTCATTGCCTTCGGATACTGTAAAGACAAAAAAACAACCTCAACAACGGCAAAGGGTTCGTTTCACGATGCCTGCCGACTCTACTTTGGAACTTGGAGAGAACAAAAAGGTAGAGAAGAAAAATAAGAAGAGACCTTTAATGGCTAACGATTCTATAAAATTTGATTCGCTAAAATTAAAGAAGCCCATCTTCAACCCAAATCCACTAAGGGCTACGTGGTTAGCCATGATATTCCCCGGAGGTGGACAAATATACAATCGAAAGTACTGGAAATTGCCTATTGTTTATGGAGGCTTGGCTGGTTGTGCTTATGCTCTAAGCTGGAATAACAAAATGTACAAAGACTACGCACAAGCTTATCGTGACTACTCAGACAAGAATCCAAATACCAATAGTTTTAAAACTTTAATACCGAGTTTCGCGAACTATTCGACGACTCAATTAACAACAATACTAAAGAATAGAAAAGATTTATATCGTAGATACCGCGATCTGAGTATTTTCTCTCTTATAGGCGTATATCTGCTATCTATAGTAGATGCGTATGTTGACGCAGAGCTGTCTAATTTTGATATTTCGCCAGATTTAAGTATGAAAGTAGAACCTGTAATAATGAATAATAACCATATCATTTCGCAAGACAAAAGAGCTTATGGCATTCAATGCAGCCTTCGGTTTTAAGAAATGAGTAAAAATATAGAGTAATACAAAGCATGAAAAGATTTTCTTATTTTCTACCTTTTTTACTGTTTATCCTAGTAACAGTATCACATATTGAAGCACAAACTGTCGATGTCACTATCAACAAAGACGGGAAGACAAAATCAGAACAAATTGATATTCCCAAAAGTTTGACTTATCCGTTGGATAGTTTACTAAACGATTGGCAGGTCAAAAACTTCATTGATCAACAAAAGGAATGTAGTACTTCACCACTAAATCCTTCATTCCCAGATTCTATCTATATCAATCGACTTCAAAGGATACCTGCAGTAATGGAACTGCCTTATAACGATATTGTTAGAAAGTTCATTGATCTATATACGTGCAGAATGCGCAATCAGGTATCTTTCATGCTAAGCGCTGCCAACTTCTACATTCCTATATTCGAAGAGGCTCTTGATGCATACGATTTACCCTTAGAATTAAAATATCTTCCAGTTATAGAATCATCTCTTAATCCGAAAGCTATATCCAGAGTAGGGGCCGCAGGTTTATGGCAATTCATGGTTTTCACTGGCAAACAATATGGACTAGAAATAAACAGCTTGGTAGATGAGCGCCGGGATCCAATAAAGGCTACATGGGCGGCAGCACGTTATCTAAAAGATCTATATAACATTTATCACGATTGGAACTTGGTTATCGCCGCCTACAATTGCGGCCCTAACAATATCAACAAAGCGGTACGTCGCAGTGGAGGTAAAACGGACTATTGGGCCATATACAATTATCTTCCCCGTGAAACACGAGGCTATGTACCAGCTTTCATCGCGGCCAATTATGTAATGACCTATTATTGCAATCATAATATCTGCCCGATGGAAACCAATATTCCAATCAGTACAGATACGATTCAAATTGATAAAGAAGTTCATTTCGATCAAATTGCTGCAGTACTCAATATAGACAAAAAGGAAATCAGAAGTCTGAATCCTCAATACAAACTAGACATTATACCTGGAAATAGCCATCCATACACATTAAAATTACCACAAAGTGATATTAGCCGATTTATAGATAACAAAGATTCTATTTACTCATACAAAACAGATCAGCTATTGCCCAATCGCCGTACAGTTGAAGTCGATAAATCAGCAGAGCCTTCTCTTTCTCGCCATTCCTACGGCAGGCATTCACATCATCATTCTACTTATAGTCATCATGGAAAGAAAAAGCATTCTCGAAAATCTAAATCTCACACCATTAAGAATGGAGAAACATTATCGGATATCGCAGAACGCTACCATGTATCCGTCAAGCAATTAAGGAAGGCAAACCATATCAAAGGCAATACCATAAGAGCTGGTAAAAAAATAAAAATTCATAGATAATAAGATTAATTGTTGTGAAACAAGAATTATTAATTATCTTTGCGCTATAGAAACATAGTGTAGCCATGGATACTGCAGATGAAATAAATCAGAAAGAAATTGCTGAAGAGAAGATGATAAATGACGCTTTTCAGGAGTTGCTTCATAACTATTTACAAACGAAGCATCGGAAACGCGTTGAAATCATTACTAAGGCATTTAATTTTGCAAACCAGGCTCACAAAGGAATCAAACGACGTTCGGGTGAACCATATATACTACATCCTATTGCTGTAGCCAATATTGTGTGCAATGAAATTGGTCTTGGTTCCACATCTATCTGTTCGGCATTGCTACACGACGTAGTTGAGGATACAGATTACACGATCGAAGATATTGAAAACATCTTTGGACATAAAATTGCCACTATTGTAGATGGACTGACAAAGATAGCAGGTGGTATCTTTGGAGATAAAGCATCAGCTCAAGCAGAAAACTTTAGGAAGTTACTTCTGACCATGTCTGATGATATACGTGTTATTCTCATCAAGATAGCAGACAGGCTACACAATATGAGGACACTCAATTCTATGCCGCTTAATAAACAATATAAAATAGCAGGAGAAACATTATACATATATGCTCCACTTGCTAATCGTTTAGGGCTAAACAAAATTAAAACAGAGCTTGAGAATCTCAGTTTCAAATACGAGCATCCTAAAGAATATAAAGAGCTTGAAGAAAAGTTAAGTGCGACAGCAGCAGCCCGCGAAAAGGTCTTTCGAGAATTTACTACTCCTATCCGTACCCAGCTCGACAAGATGGGACTTAAATACCATATTATCGCACGGGTAAAGTCAGTCTATTCTATATGGAACAAAATGCAAAACAAGCATGTTCCTTTTGAAGAGATCTATGATATACTGGCAGTACGTATCGTGTTTGAGCCCAAGAGTATGGACGAAGAATTGAATGACTGCTTCGATATTTATGTTGCTATATCAAAAATATACAAACCCCACCCCGATCGATTACGCGATTGGGTAAGCCATCCTAAAGCGAATGGTTATCAGGCCTTACATGTCACATTGATGGGCAACAACGGCGAATGGATAGAAGTACAGATTCGTAGTCAACGTATGGACGACATAGCCGAACAAGGGTTTGCAGCACACTGGAAATATAAAGAAGGTGGAGATGGTAGTGAAGACGAGGGCGAACTAGAAAAATGGCTACATACGGTGAAAGAGATTCTAGATGATCCGGTGCCCGATGCTATTGATTTTCTTGATGCTATCAAATTAAACCTTTTCGCCTCAGAAATCTTTGCCTTTACTCCAAAAGGGGAACTCAAGACTATGCCTCAAAACTCTACCGCTTTGGATTTTGCTTTCATGTTGCATACCGATATTGGGGTGCACTGCATAGGAGCTAAAGTAAATCACAAATTAGTGCCGCTCAGCTACAAGCTACAAAGTGGTGATCAGGTAGAAATACTAACATCGAAATCACAACGCATACAACCCGAATGGGAAGCTTACGCCACAACTGCCAAGGCCCGTGCAAAAATAGCATCTGTCATTCGCAAAGAAAATAAAATATACGAAGATATCGGCAAAACCCTTTTTAATGGTTTTCTCAATAAAGAAGGATTTACTTTTTCAACCAGCATTATTGACAAGCTTCTACATTTTCACCATTTAGTTAATGAGAATGAACTTTACTTAGCCATTGGCAAAAAAGAAATTGTATTAGGAGAGGCAGACAAGGATGCGATAAAAGGTAAACAAAACAAATCGTGGAAAAAGTTATTGACACTCTCTTTTGGAAGTAGCAAAGAAAAGAAACCAGAAGAGACAGAAAAGTCTGAAGGAAAGGAACTCATCGACACAAAAGATGTTTTAAAATTAACGGAAGATGCCATACAAAAGAAATATATCATGGCTACTTGCTGCCATCCGATCCCTGGCGACGATGTTTTAGGATATATTGATGAAAATGGCAGAGTCATTATTCACCAACAAGAGTGCCCCGTTGCAGCCAAATTAAAAAGTAGTTATGGAAATCGAATTCTTGCAACAACATGGGATACCGGAAAGACCTTAACATTCTTAGTTTATGTACAAATAAACGGAATAGATGGCGTAGGTGTACTGAATGATATTACTCAAGTTCTCTCGCGTCGTCTTAATGTCAATATTCACAAGCTAACGATAGAATCAGAAGCCGGCATCTTCACTAGTAAAGTACAATTGTATGTACACGACGTAGATGATGTACGCCTCATTTGTAATGAGCTTTTAAGGCTGCCGAACATAAAAGCAGCAACCCGGGTAGAAAGTTAATTACCAATCCACTCCAACAATTGTCATTGTTTTCTTTTCTTTCATGGTATTAAAGACTGACCAGAGAATTGACTTGACCTATCCTTCCAATTCTTTACTCAAAGCAATAAGTTGTTCTTTAATACCTTTTAACCGACGAACCACCTCATAATTACGAGCAGTATCTTCTTTGTTTTCCTTCAATTTCTGGCGAGCTCCCTGCAAAGTCATTCCTCTTTCTTTGACCAAATGATAAATTAATCCTATTACCTCAATATCTTCTTTCCGATACAAGCGTACACCACGATTATTCGTTTTAGGTGAAATTTGAGGAAACTCTTTCTCCCAATAACGAAGCAATGACTCGTTTACATCGAACATCTCAGCCAGTTCGCTAATACGATAAAACATCTTGTCCCCTTTTTCTACCACCTGATTCATTCTTTTTTAAGAGTTTATTGAAAATTAATTAGAGCTTTGTGGAGCAAAAATACTAAAAAGAAAGTATCTTTGCACAATGTTTCGTGAAGATAAATTTCAAAATAAGTTAATAATTAGGTATGTTGACTGCTAATCAAATTAGAGATTCGTTTAAAAATTTCTTTCAATCGAAAGGACATCAGATTGTTCCTTCGGCACCAATGGTAATAAAAGATGACCCGACATTGATGTTTACTAATGCCGGAATGAATCAATTTAAGGATATTATTTTAGGTAACCAGCCAGCCAAATTCAAACGAGCGACAGACTCTCAGAAATGTTTACGCGTTAGCGGAAAGCATAATGATCTTGAAGAAGTAGGCCACGACACATATCATCAAACGATGTTCGAGATGTTAGGAAACTGGTCGTTTGGTGATTACTTTAAGAAAGAAGCGATTGAATACGCGTGGGAATTTCTAATAGATGTCGTAAAGATTAATCCTGACTTACTATACGTAACAGTATTTGAAGGTTCACCAACCGATAAATTGGAACGTGACAATGAAGCCGCTGAATATTGGGCACAATTCATTTCACCCGATCGTATAATCAATGGCAATAAGCACGATAATTTTTGGGAGATGGGCGATACAGGTCCTTGTGGCCCCTGTTCAGAAATTCATATTGACTTACGAACTGAAGAAGAGCGTAAACTAATAAACGGCAAAACACTTGTAAATAAAGACCATCCCCAAGTTATTGAGATCTGGAATTTAGTATTTATGCAATATAATCGTAAAGCAGATGGATCGCTCGAGCCACTTCCCAACAAAGTAATCGATACCGGTATGGGATTTGAACGCCTATGCATGGCTTTGCAAGACAAGACATCCAATTACGACACCGACGTATTTCAACCGCTCATTAAAGAAATCTCGAGTCTTTCAAAGATTGAATATGGTAAAAACGAACAAAAAGACGTAGCTATGCGAGTTATTGCAGATCATATTCGTACTATCGCTTTCTCAATAGCTGACGGTCAACTGCCATCAAACGCAAAAGCCGGCTATGTCATTCGCCGCATCCTGCGCCGAGCAGTTCGCTATGGTTACACTTTCCTCGATCAAAAAGCTCCTTTCATGTATAAGTTAGTTCCAGTACTAAACGCTGAGATGGGCGAAGCTTATCCGGAACTCGTAGCACAGAAAGAGCTCATCATGAAAGTCACGAAAGACGAAGAAGAGGCATTTTTACGTACTCTCGATAACGGTATCCGATTACTCGACAATGTAATGGAACGTGCTAAAGAGGAAGGAATAAAGGAGATCAGCGGGAAAAACGCTTTTACTTTATATGATACTTTCGGCTTTCCTCTCGACTTAACAGAGTTGATTCTTCGAGAGAACAACTTATCTCTCAACGAAGATGAGTTCAAAGCGGAAATGGACAAGCAGAAACAACGAGCACGTAATGCGGCAGCTGTAGAAACAGGAGACTGGGTTGAGCTAAAGCCTGGTGTATCGAACTTTGTAGGCTATGATTATACCGAATACAACGTACACATTCTTCGTTATCGTGAAGTATCTCAAAAGAAAAATACTTTTTACGAAATTGTTCTCGACAATACTCCATTCTATGCTGAATCGGGCGGACAAGTAGGTGATACGGGTGTATTGGTTTGCGAAGGTGAGACCATTGACATCATTAACACCAAGAAAGAAAACAATCTTACGATACACCTCTCTCCCAAATGTCCAAACGACCCATCAGCAGAATTTATGGCATGTGTTGATATTGAAAAACGCAATGCCTCTGCTGCCAACCACTCTGCTACCCACTTGCTCGATCAGGCATTACGGCAAGTATTAGGCAATCATGTAGAGCAAAAAGGTTCGCTTGTGAATTCAGAAGGTTTACGTTTTGACTTTTCTCACTTTCAGAAAGTGACTGACGAAGAACTACGCCAAGTAGAACATATCGTTAATGAACATGTTCGCGAAGACATTCCTCTACAAGAGAAACGTGATTACCCTATAGAAAAAGCCAAAGAATTAGGAGCCATTGCACTGTTTGGCGAAAAATATGGAGACAAAGTTCGTGTTGTTCAATTCGGGCAATCAATTGAATTCTGTGGAGGTACACATGTTAGTGCAACTGGTAAAATTGGCATGTTTAAGATTCTTTCTGAAAGCAGCGTTGCAGCTGGAGTAAGACGTATAGAGGCTGTTACTGGAACGAAAGCAGAAGAGCTAATGGAACAATACGAAGATCTGATCAAAGGAATGAAAGAGTTATTCAATAATGTTCCAGATCTAAGAGGAGCCATCTCAAAATCCATTGAAGAGAATGCAGCCCTAAAGAAACAGATCGAAGAATTTATGCATGAGAAAGAAGCTTCCTTAAAAACTAAATTGATAGAAAATGCTACAAATATAAATGGAGTGAAGCTTGTTAGCATCTGCAGCACAATGCCAGCCGAAATGGTGAAAAACTTAGCTTTCCAGATTCGTAGTGAAGTTCCGAACTCATTCTTCGTTGCAGGTACAGACGACAATGGAAGACCAATGTTGACTGTCGCTATTAGCGATGAATTAGTTGCCAAAGGATTGAAAGCAGGTATGATGGTAAAAGAGGCTGCCAAACTTATTCAAGGTGGCGGTGGCGGACAACCACATTTTGCACAAGCTGGAGGTAAAAACAAAGATGGGCTTCGTGATGCTGTAAATAGAATAATAGAGTTGGCAAATCTTTAAAGTTACCATATAACTCCAATAAAAACAAAGGCATTTTCCTTATTCATAATGAGAAAAATGCTTTTTGTCATTAAACTGCATCATGTTATTCATTTATTTTACGTAAGTTTGCAAACAGAAAAAGAACATACAAAGAAGTTTTGAGAATTTCAGTATGAGAGCCAAAAGGTTACGATTATTATCAGGATTATTCCTAATAGTTCTTTTCATGAACTATTATGGATGTTCTACCTTTTTTATGCATACTCACCAGACCCCTTTCGGTCCGGTTACTCACTCTCACCCATTCAAAGGACCTCATTCCCACACCACTTCTGCCTATATTACAATATCTCTTCTTTCTAAAGCTCTCTTTTTTACTACATTTGCGGCTTTCATTGCCATTTTCTTATGCCTCATAGGAAGACTCACTTCTACATTTCATTTATTACATACACTCAAACATTTACAACATATTTTCTTACGGGGACCTCCTTTGGCTATTGACACATTCTAAAGACAAAGAAACAACACCCACCAATAACATAAACTATTAACGTAAGAAATATGAGAATTTACTATTACTTTCTTGTACTAGTTATTGCTATGTCGTCTTGCAAAAGTGGAAAAGAATCCAATAATCAGCAAGACTATTTCACTCATGGTGATACTATATGTATTCCGTCGCAATCTTCATTACAAAAAAAGATTAAGACAGAATCAGCAACTCTACAGTCATATAACGAAACATTCACGGCTTCTGGAGTTGTTGAAGCCATCCCTAATAATTTTGCAAAAATAGCTTCTCCATTTGCAGGACGTATCACAAGATCTTTTGTTCGCTTAGGACAAAAAGTTAGAGTTGGAAGTCCGTTATTCGAGATTAGCTCGGCAGATTTCTACGAATCGATAAAAGACTACTATCAGTCAATGCAAGAGCTAAAAGTCGCCTATATTAATATGAGGAGAGAAAAAGACCTAGTAAAAAATAAAGTCGGCGTGAAAAAAGAAGAAGAAGATGCCGAGCTTAACTACACACTGAAGAAAAAAGAAGTAGAAAATGCTAGAGCTGCTCTATCCATCTATCACATATCACCCAAACAAATGAAACTAGGGCAACCGCTTGTCGTTCGTTCTCCTCTATCGGGAGAAGTTATAAAAAGCGACATCGTCATAGGCCAATATTTGAAAGAAGATGCTGAGCCGGTAGCTACAGTAGCCAATCTGAACAAGGTATGGGTTGTAGCTCACGTCAAAGAGAAGGATATCAGTTTAATCAGGAGTTTATCGACTGTCAAGATTGCATTGGTTTCCATGCCCAACAAAGAGATAGAAGGAAAAATATACCATATCAGCCAGATAATGGACCAAGATACTCACTCGGTAGAGGTCATCATCGAATGCAACAATACCAACCGATTAATGAAACCCGGAATGTATGGCTATGTGAAATTGATTGATAGACCCACCCAAAAGATAATGGTACCATCTTCTGCCATCTTACAGGAAGAGAATTCGACCTATGTGTTTGTGAAAGTCGGAAAAAACAAATACTTAAAACGAGCAGTGCACACTACCACAGCTTCTGCCGGACAAGCAGCTATCACTGACGGACTGAATCAAGGCGAAGAAATCATTTACGAAGGAGCATTCTATCTCAATAACGTATTCTAAAGGTGATGAAAAAATTAATATCTTTAGCCTTTCATCGGCGAGGACTGATGATTGTTGCTTTTTGTTTTGTCGCCGCCATCGGATATTATTCATGGAAACAATTAGCTATCGATGCATATCCCGATATTGCTGACGTTACCGTTCAGGTGATAACCCAAGTTCCGGGCCTTGCAGCCGAAGAAATAGAACAGCAGATCACTATTCCGATAGAACGTGCACTGAACGGATTGCCGGGAACCACCGTAATGCGTAGTCGCAGTTCGTTTGGTATCTCGACAATTATCTTGGTGTTTCAAGACGGAGTAGACGATTACTGGGCAAGGCAGCGAGTACAAGAGCGACTCACCGATGTAGAGCTACCCTATAGTGCCACTCCTTCGCTTAATCCATTAACATCTCCTATCGGAGAGATTTATCGTTATGTGCTCGAAAGCAAAAATCATGATCTAAGAGAACTTACCGATATAAACAAATGGGTTGTCATTCCACGTCTGAAACAAGTGATAGGAGTTGCCGACGTAAGTAATTTTGGAGGAATCACTACACAGTATCAGATAGAAATAGATCCGCATAAGATGGAGCAGTACGACATTACTCTGTCCGATATCAAAGACAAGATAGAGAAAAATAATGTAAACGCCGGCGGAAGCATTCTACAACAAGGAGACTTAAGTTATGTCATTCGAGGCATAGGCTTGGTAAAGAACCTCGATGATATAGGTAAAATAGTTATTAGCTCAAAGGATGGAGTACCTATATACATCAATGACATAGGAACACTCAAATACGGTAATCTCGAACGAAAAGGTGTTTTAGGCTTTTCTTCCGACTCAACCAATCTTTCAGACGGAGTAGAAGGTATCGTACAGATGCTTCGCTTTCAGAACCCCTCAAAAGTATTGGATGGAATACATCAGTCCGTCGAAGAACTCAACCACGGCGGATTACCAAAGGGAGTTTCTATCCATCCTTTTGTAGATCGCACCAATTTAGTGAATACCACATTACATACCGTATCTCATACTCTTCTAGAAGGTATGATATTGGTACTACTTGTCTTATTCATCTTCTTGGGCAATTGGAGAGGTGCGGCAGTCGTTGCATTGACTATTCCTCTGTCTTTACTTATAGCCTTCATCTTGATGCACCTCACAGGTATTCCCGCCAATTTACTTTCATTGGGAGCCATCGACTTCGGTATACTCGTGGACGGTTCGATTGTAATGATGGAAACCATATTGAAGAAGAGAGAGAGCCATCCTCTTGCACCTTTAGAAGAAGAATCGACGTTGAAACGAACGCTAGAAGTAGCACGTCCTATTCTATTCTCTACCCTAATTATTATTACCGCCTATCTGCCTCTCTTTACTTTCGAGCATATTGAGAAAAAGCTTTTCACCCCAATGGCCTATACCGTAGGATATGCATTAATCGGTGCGATGTGTGTTTCTTTTTTACTCACTCCGGCCTTATCGTACATCATCTATCATAAGCCGACTAAAATGCGCCAGAACAAATGGCTCGAAAAGCTCTCCAACGGTTACCACAAGCAGACTATAAAGATACTCCAACATCCTAAAAAAGTTCTGAGACCGCTGGCTGTCATATTGATACTCGCCATCGGGCTAAGCTGGATGGTAGGAAAAGATTTTCTTCCTCCGCTTGATGAAGGTTCCATCTGGGTACAGATGCAGTTGCCTCCGGGCATTTCTCAAGAGAAATCAAAGCAAATGGCTGCCGACTTCAGAAAAGTAATTAAGGGCTTTGATGAGGTATCTTACGTTATGACACAAGTTGGGCGAGACGACGAGGGAACTGATGCGTTCTCTCTTTCTCACGTAGAATGCTGCATCGGATTAAAGCCCTACAATACATGGAAAAGTGGGCTAACCAAGGCCCAACTAATAGAAAAGATGTCTGATACACTAAGCAAAATGCCGGGATACACTGTCGGATTTTCGCAGCCCATACTAGATATGGTAATGGATCAGATAGCAGGAGCACATAGCGATCTTGCGGTCAAGATATATGGAGATGATTTGAAAGAGATACGAAACGTTGGCGAACAAATAGTGAACACCCTGAATAAAATAAAGGGGGCTGCCGACGTAACAATTGATGAAGAGCCTCCGTTACCACAGCTGCAGATCATTGCCGACCGAGACAAAATCGCATTATACGGACTGAACATATCAGATGTGGCAGATGTTATCGAAATGGCAATTGGTGGTACGCCTATCTCAGAGATATTTGTAGGTAGCAAATCGTATGACGTAACCTGTAAGTTGAATCAAGACAGCAGGGATACTCCAGAGAAGATTGGCAATTTAATGTTGACAACCAATTCCGGCGTGAAAATTCCTCTTTCGCAGGTCGCTACTATCAAGCTGACAACTGGAGCTAGTTGCATATCACGCGAGATGAACAAACGTCACTTGACTGTTAGAGTAAATCTTCGAGGCAACGACTTGACCTCTTTCTTGCAAGAAGCGAACCGACAAATAAATAAAAACGTTCACTTCAACAAGCAAAACATTCAACTGCGATGGGGAGGTCAATTTGAGAATCAACAGCGGGCCTATGCCAAATTGGGGGTTGTCATTCCCTTGACATTGGGTATTATGCTACTTTTACTATTTGCCGCATTCGGTAAGTTCAGGCAAGCCGTTCTACAGATGTGCATCATACCGTTGGCTCTCTTTGGAGGAATGCTCGCACTCAACCTAAGAGGAATGACGCTCAATGTATCGTCTGCCGTAGGATTCATCGCTTTAGTCGGAGTAGCCATTCAGAATGGTGTCATTATGGTATCTCATATCAACAATCTTCGCAAAAAAGGAAAGAGTTTATACGATGCTGTTACAGAAGGCAGCACGCATCGGTTCCGCCCCATTATCATGACGGCAACAGTAGCTATCCTCGGTTTGTTCCCGGCATCTATTACAACAGGAATTGGGTCGGATGTGCAACGCCCGCTCGCTACGGTTATTGTCTATGGACTGTTGTTCTCTACAGTCATTACATTATATATACTTCCGGCCCTTTACTTCATGATCGAGAAAAGGCATGAAGATAAAGAACAGAAAAAGAATAAATTGGAAATTGCAGACAATGAAAACATTCAGTAATAAACGGCTAATGCTGACTATCATCAGCATTGCCCTTTGGTCGTTGGGGTATTCTCAGACGACCATAAAGCCTATCACATTTTCTACTTATCTGCAAAAGGTAGACTCGGGAAACTTGGAATATGCGGCACAAAAACTTAATGTCAGCATAGCCGAGGCACAAGTTATCGCAGCAAAAGTAAGGAATGATCCACAACTCGGATTCAATTACTTCAATAACGAACAAGTAAAGAAAAAAATGGGATATGGTGGTTCGATCTCCATTTCGCAGACCTTCACCTTTGGCAAACGTTCGGCAGCCATCGGTTTAGCCAAAAGCGAAACAGAACTTTCTAAATCATTACTTGCCGACTATCTGAGAAATCTCCATGCAGATGCTACGGTTTCTTTCTTCGAATCGTTGAGGCAGAAGAAACTATATGAGACAAAAAAAGAGGCCTATCAAAACATATCCGATTTAGCTAAATCGGATAGCATACGTTTCGCGAAAGGTAAAATAATGGAGATAGATGCCATACAAAGCAAGGTTGAAGCGGGATTGATGTATAACGAACTGCTTCAAGCCGAGACCGAAAAGAATAAAGCGCTCACCGAATTGTCTCTCTACACAGGAACCACGAAATCAAACCTGCTGTATCAACCCGAATCGGCAATAAAGCTGACGTACCGTTCGTACAGATTGGCAGATTTGATAGAACAAGGCAAAACCCAAAGAACGGACTTGGTTGCAGCCATGCAAAACATAGATGTTGCCAACAAAGCCTTGAAAGTAGCACAACGAGAGAAAAACAGTGACGTTACGGTTTCACTGGAGTTGGGACACAATGCAGAAGTAAAGAACGAGATTGCACCGGCTCCGTCATACAATAGCCTGACAGCAGGAATATCACTTCCTATTCCATTTTCAAAAATGAACAGAGGTAGTATTAATGCCGCCAAGCAACGAGTAAGGCAAGCTTCATTGGAGTACGACCAAGCAGCGCTACAGGTTCAGAACGAGATAATGAAAGCTTACTACGATTACGAATCGGCTGCAAAGCAAGTGCTTCACTTCGAAAATGGGCTACTTAGACAAGCTTATGAGGTATTGAAAGGCAAAATCTATAGTTACAATAGAGGCGACACTTCCCTACTGGAGGTTCTCAACGCCCAACGCACCTACAACGAAGTGCAAGGGCAATATTACGAAGCGGTATTCGATTATGATTCCGCGTTAATAAACTTGGAGAAGAGCGCCGGGATATGGGATATAAATTGAACGGACGAATTGAATTGATAACCAAATAGACCAGAAGGAGGAGGCCGTTGTGCTTCCTCCTTTATTTATATACCACCCTATTTCCATCTATGAAACTCATCACGCTATCTCTGAATTAATAACATGCGATTTAGAAATAGAAAATAAATTTTGATCATTCCGTAATATCCATTATCTTTAGAATCTTCTTTCAAATAAATGCTACTTATATGAGAAAACCACTCACTTCGACATGTCTATGTTTAGTTATATTGCACATTCTGTTGGTTGTTTCTGTCTGGCAACCTTTAAAAGCACAATCGGCACACAAAAGCAACCATGGATTAACGATATGGTTCGACACTCCCAATAATCTTCAAGGCAAAGCACCATGGGATAATCAAAATACGGACAAGAGCTGGGAGATGCGCTCGCTACCTATTGGAAACGGAAGTCTTGGGGCAAATATATTAGGTTCCATTGAATCCGAACGAATCACATTCAATGAAAAGACATTGTGGCGAGGCGGACCCAATACGATTAAAGGGCCTGCTTATTATTGGGATGTCAACAAGAATTCTGCGCACGTACTGACAGATATCAGACAAGCATTTGCCCAGAAAGATGATAGACGAGCTGATTCGCTGACACGAAAAAATTTCAATAGTGATGTGGCCTACGCTTCGAACGAGGAAAACCCTTTCCGTTTCGGCAATTTCACCACTGCCGGAGAGTTTTATATCGCAACAGGACTTACCGATACCGGTATAAGCAATTACCGCCGTTCGCTATCACTCGATTCGGCATTGGTAAAAGTTTCTTTTCAGAAAGAAGGAATTGGATACCTGCGCGACTATTTTATTTCTTATCCCGCCAATGTAATGGTCATTCGTTTCAAGGCTACCCAGCGAGGTATGCAGAATCTAACATTCAGCTATGCGCCAAATCCTTTGCTGATAGGAAAGATCAGAGCCGACGGAAACAACGGACTAATATTCGTTTCGCACTTAGAAAACAATAATATGCAATTCGTGGTTCGCATCAGAGCAGAAGTAAAAGGGGGGCATCTGTCTAACGACGGTACTAAACTAACTGCCGAAAACGCTGATGAAGTCGTGTTCTATGTAACTGCCGATACAGATTATAAGATGAATTTCGACCCTGATTTCAAAGATCCGAAAACATACGTTGGCACTGATCCTACGGAGACAACAAACAAATGGATACAATCGGCCGAAAGCAAAAGTTACGGCGCACTATTTGCCGAACATTACAAAGACTACTCCAACTTGTTCGACAGAGTCAGCCTCAACCTGAACCCGGATAAAGGCACCGTAGACGAACCTACTGATAGACGATTGGAAAATTATCGCAAAGGCACAGCAGACTCTTACTTAGAATCTCTATATTATCAATACGGCCGCTATCTGCTCATCGCCAGTTCGCGACCAGGCAATATGCCTGCCAACCTGCAAGGAATATGGCACAACGGTGTAGAAGGCCCTTGGAATGTAGACTACCACAACAACATCAACATTCAGATGAACTATTGGCCGGCCTTTTCCACCAATCTCGGCGAATGCAACAAACCGCTTGTAGACTTCATACGAACACTGATCAAACCGGGTGAAAGGACTGCAAAAGCTTATTTTGGTACACGCGGCTGGACGGCATCTATCTCGGCCAATATTTTTGGATTCACTACCCCATTGATAAGTGAAGACATGTCGTGGAACTTTTCTCCTATGGCCGGACCATGGCTGGCAACACACATTTGGGATTGCTACGACTACACTCGCGACATGAGATTTCTAAGAGAGACCGGCTACCCAATCATCAAAGGAGCTGCCGACTTTGCCACCGACTATCTCTGGCATAAACCCGACGGAACTTATACTGCCGCCCCATCTACTTCTCCCGAACATGGACCAATAGACGAAGGAGCAACATTTGTTCACGCAGTGATTCGCGAGATACTTTTGGATGCCATATCTGCGTCCAAGACACTAGGAATAGACAGCAGCGAAAGAAAAGGCTGGGAAGATGTGCTCAAGCACTTGGCACCATACGAAATAGGACGATATGGACAACTGATGGAATGGTCAAAAGATATTGATGACCCCAACGACCATCACCGCCACGTAAACCATCTGTTCGGACTACATCCCGGACATACAATTTCTCCTATCACTACACCTGCGCTGGCTCAAGCTGCCAAAGTAGTTTTAGAACATCGCGGAGATGGCGCTACAGGATGGAGCATGGGATGGAAGCTCAATCAATGGGCAAGACTTGAAGACGGAAATCACGCCTATATGCTATTGGGCAATCTGCTAAAGAACGGTACGATGGATAACTTATGGGATACACACCCGCCATTTCAGATTGACGGTAACTTCGGTGGCACTGCCGGTATGACAGAGATGCTGATGCAAAGTCATTTGGGTTTCATACAATTGCTACCGGCACTGCCTGACGCATGGAAAAGCGGTTCGGTAAAAGGACTTTGCGCAAGAGGGAACTTCGAGGTCAGCATGAAGTGGACCGGCAACAAACTAAAGAGAGCTACGATAACATCAAAATCGGGCGGAATGTGCCACATCAGATATAAGAATAAAACGCAATCGTTTAGAACAGTGAAAGGAAAGACATACAACCTCGATGCCGATCTTAACGTCATCCGATAAAGATTAAAACAAAAATAGATAGCGCCCCCTTTTTGTTCATAGAGCAAAAAGGGGGCGCTATCTAAACGCATGCCACAAGAGATAATAAAAAAACGAAGAAACAGACTGTAGATAAGTAAGCAACGACCTCGCAGTCAGTTCGTTTCATCATCTGCGCAAAGAGCAATCATTATTTTCGTCTATTGCCGCCATTCGTTTGCTGGGCACCAAACGAATGTTTGCTGCGCAGCAGACAATCATTTGGTGGGCAGCATACAATTGTCTGCTGCCCACCAAACGTATGAATGATAAGTAGAAAAACATTGAAACGATTGAATAAAAAGGTTGATCGTAAAGGGCGAAAAAGATTGAAAATCCATATCTAAGCCTACACCGCCAATGTAGTTATTCTAATTAGACACATATCCAAACATAAGTTTCTTTTTCAGCAACTTTTACGAGTATACAACCTTATCACAGTGTTTTCCTATTAATTTACTCTGACAATGATAGCCGAAAAAGCATTCAATAGCACTTTATCCTTGCCGTTCTTATTGACATTATAATGCCCCTTACCTGTGACAGAAACGATTTTTGCCGATTTGGATCCTTGATATGCAATATCTGCCTCCACTTTCTTTTCACTCGGGTTTAACGCTACAATGTACGTTTCATTGCCTTTACTACGTTTATAAACCATTGGGTAAGGCTTATTTACATCGCTCACCAAAGTCCAATCGCCCTCATTGCCCAATGCTTCAGATGATTGGCGTAAGCGAATCAGACTTCTAACATAATTGAGCAACGAATTTTTATCTTTCTCTTGTGTGGCAACAGTAAGCTTGCCATTATCTGTATCTACCGGAAAGTAAAGTTTATCGGGAGTGCATGTCGAGAATCCTGCCGTAGCATTATTGTCCCATTGCATCGGTGTACGCGTACCGGCACGTTCATTACTACCCTCTTTACTCGCAAGATCCATCTCGTATTTCATCCCGATTTCGTCGCCATAGTAAATAAAAGGAACGCCCGGCATAGACAGGAAGAAAGTCATTGCCACCTTGAGCTGGTCGATAGAATTGCGTGTACCAATGTTGGGGCGTTGGAAATCATGATTCGCCGATGGAAGAGCAATATACCCCAAGTCTTTAGTCCGCCCATAAGCATCGGAGAAATTGTCTACAAATTCTTTGAGTTCCCCTTTCCCCGATCTGTCAAAATAGCAATAAGGATGACTGTTGCGTTTTCCCCACGGCGTATTCTTTGCAAAGAACAACGAAGGATAACCTTTAATGCCAAACTGTATGAAGAAATCGATATTAAATCCAGCGGGAATAGCCTGAGCAGGATTAGACCACTCAGAAATCAATATGCACTGCGGATAGTTATTATTCATCCAGCTACGCATTTCGTTCCACAATTTTATAGTTTCTTTTTTATCCGGATCATTTTTGACTAAACTGGCAGCCATATCAACCCTAAAACCGTCTACACCTTTATCCATCCAAAACGACATGATATTCTTCAACTCTTGCCGAGTAGCTCTAGGTCCGGGCGCATTGACCGGTTGTTCCCACGGATGAGCAGGATCTGGAGTTGCAAAACCGTAGTTCAATGCCGGTTGGCATTCGAAAAAATTCTTTTCATAATATTTGGCACGAGGAGCATCGGCTTCAACATATCGTCCAATAGTGCTCGACTGAGGATTGGGCTGTTGATGCCGCTTTTCAATCTCATTCTTATCGGCCTGCGATATTTCATTGGTCCATATATAATAATCGCTATAACGTTGGTTGGGATCGGCTTCGCTCGATTCTTTAAACCATGAGCACTTATCACTGGTATGCCCTGCAACTAAATCAAGACAAACTTTAATGCCACGTTTATGCGCTTCGTTGACCAACTGCACCAAATCCGTATTCGTACCAAAGCGGGGATCTACCTTGTAGAAATCTATCACATCGTATCCTCCATCAAACCACCCCGACTCAAAGATCGGATTCAGCCAGATAGCATTGACGCCAACAGACTTAATATAATCCAACCGAGAAATAATACCGGGCAAATCGCCAATACCATTGCCATCGGTATCCATATACGAAGATGGATATATTTGATAAAACACTGCTTTGTTGAGCCACTGAGGCCCCTTTTGTGCCATAGTCGATGCGGGTATAAGACATGCAACCGACAGAGCGAATAAAACTTTTCGAAAAGAACTTTTACTAAACATACATACTAATAATTTATTGTACAAAAATCTATATTTTATTGATGAAGCACAATAGCTTTATCATCTTTTAAGAAAAAGAGACTGAATAAATTAAATTCACGCAGTCTCTCCTTCTAAACGATTTGCTATCTAATATCAATTACTATAGCCGGGATTTTGCTTCAGGTTTTTATTCAAATTAATAACGGAATAAGGAATAGGATAAACACAAGTATATCCTTGCGTATCGTTATTATAATCGCCTGCCGAAGCATTGTGCCATACACCGACATACCGATCTTCGGTAGGTTGTGTAAAGGTACAAAAGCGGATTTGGTCTTGCCGTCTGACACCTTCCCATGAAAGTTCTGCCATACGTTCATTTAAAATACTATTGAGCGAAACAGATGTTGCAGGAATGGCGCCAACACGATTACGAATCTGATTTATTTCGTCCAGCGCCTCTGCTGTATTGCCCAGCCGATATTCAGCTTCGGCCTTCATCAAGAGTGCATCTCCATAACGCCAGATAACTAAATCATTGTTCATACAACCTTGTATACTGCTGGATGTATCATATTGATATTTCTTAAAACGTGCCCCTGCACACTTAACATCATGAGCATCCGAGCCGGTTTTAAAATCAATAATCGCTTTCATCGGTTCATAAGAAAGATCTTGATCCGTAGCTCCGTCTTTCACTAATTTGCCATTGGTATCGGCAGTATAATCGGTACCCGTATAGAAATTGATAGCAACACGAGGATCTTGGTTTGCTGTACCATATCCCAAAACGATCATTTGATGAACAGTAGAACATGCACCGTTCCAACCGGAGTATCCCATAGCTCCTGCATGATTGTAGTGTATTGAACGCATCAAATTGTAATCTACAATTTTGTAAGTCACATCATCATTGGGACGAGTAAATATATTCTCTACAGAAGAATTGTTTGAAGTAACAAAGTTATCAGCATACTTGGCTTGCAGCGAATAACCCAACGAAGCTAACTTATCCACGCAATAAATAACGGTTTCCCACGCATTTCTTGTAGTTCCGTCAAGCGATATATTAACAGCGCTCCCCTTAGTAGTAACTGCTGCGCCCAACGTTTCGCTGGCAGTACAAGCTCCTGACAGATCATCACCAACAAACGATTGGTAGCTAGTTGCCGACGCATCATCGATATTATAAACGGCAGCATTAAGAGCACACTTAGCCATGCACATATAAGCAATAGCTTTTGTTATTCTACCATAATATAGACCTGATTTCTGAGAAGCACTTTCAGAAAGATTAGGAATACATTCTGCCAATTCTTTTGTCACAAAGGCAAAGACCTCGGGACGTTTAGATTGGGCGACACTCGAAATAGAAGCGGTACTTGAAGTAACAAGAGGTACTTCGGCAAACAAATCCATTGCATAATAATAATAGATAGCCCGGAGAGTACGGACTTCGTAAATATAAGGTTTGGCCTCTTCATTGGTAGCCGACAATGCCGTTAGTTTATCAATTGACGAATTGCATAGCCCTATGATTTGATACAAGTGATTCCAAACAGTAGCATATAAGTCAACAGACGATTTGAAGTTATGCAGGAACATATTCTGCCACTTACCACCATCTACCCAGTCACCTTGACGACCAGGAAGAAATGTTGCATCAGAGGTAAACTCCTGAAGTGTATGTATACAGTCTGTACCACCATATATGCCACTACCAATAGCCGAATAGATATTCGCTACCGTATTCACATAAATCAATGTAGAAGTTTTATAAGCCTCTTCTTCACTGAACTTACTTTCAGGATTTTCATCCAACGAGCATGACGTAATAAGCATACTCATCAAACATAAACAGCCAAATATAATTTTTTTCATTGTTGCTTCCTTTTAATAATTGTGTGATATTAGAATTTAACGGATAATGACAACATATAAGTACGCGTCAACGGATAAATACGCTTATCATCCACACCCATTGTACCATAAGTCGTAGTACCTTCATTCTGCCGGCTCAAACTGGCAGAATTTATCATAGGAGTCAAGCCCTTGTAACTGGTAAACGTACAAATATTATTGACAGAGAAGCCTACGTGGAGATTATTTATAATATGAAGTGCCTTAAGTTGCTTAGGTGTAAAAGTATAGCCCAATTGCAAATATTCAAAGTTCAGATAATCTCCCTTTTGCAACCAGTAATCTGAGATTTGTATATCATAAATACCTTTACCGCTATTCTCATTCAGTGCTTTCTTCAGAACATTATAAGTAGGGAAAGAGCTCATATTACTATATGTCATAGAAGTACCATTATAAATCTTATGACCAAAAGCACCATTGAACTGAGTAGTCAAGTCCCAGTTTTTATACTTAAAGGTATAATTCATGGACAAATAATATTTAGGTAATGACTGTCCGCAGACCTGACGGTCACCACTATCGCCCGTATCAATTGTTTTATCACCATTCAAGTCTTGAAATTCGTACTGATTTTTATCACTGAATCCAATGAAATGAGGCAAATAAAAGACTCCTATGGGCTGCCCCTCCATCAAATATGTTACGCCGGTGTTCTGAGTTAAGCCAGCTGCATTTATATTTGCAACAGCAATATGTTGGCTCGTCGTTAAATCTTGCCCGTTGTATGTGCCATGCAAAGACACTAACTTATTCTTCTGATATGAAAAATTGATCGAAGCATTGAATGAAAAGTCTTTCACCTTAACAATATCACCACTAAAAGCAAACTCCAATCCATTATTAGTCATTTCTCCAACATTCGCCAATAGGCTAGTATAAGTAAAAGGAGGAACAGGTACGGTATAATTATATAATAGATTCTTTGTCTTTGAACGATAGTAATCTACAGTCAAATTATACCTATTAGACCAGAAAGACAAATCGGCGCCGACATCAAACGTATATTTAGTTTCCCATTTCAAATCAGAATTACTATTAGAAGTAACAGCAAAAGTCGTCGTTTTACTACCGTTGACCAACGTTGTTCCATTAGGTTCCATTAAAGACAATGAATTATAAGGATCTATCGCATCCTGATTACCGGTAACACCATAGCCTACACGGAATTTAAAGTTGTTGACAATAGGGAGTAGCCCTTTAAAGAAGGATTCACTACTTACAATCCATGCGGCCGAAGCTGATGGAAAGTACCCCCATTTGTTACCTTGTCCTAATTTTGAAGATCCATCAGCACGAAGATTACCGGTAACAATATACCGATCGTTAAACATATAGTTGATACGACCCATGTATGACATCAGCTTATATTCCGAAGAATAAGAAGTGTTGTCACCCCATGCAATATTGGCTCCAGCCTTCAAATTATTATATTTAAAGTAATTTGTTTCAAATCCTTTAGCTTGAGTACTCCACGTAAACGTTTTATAATCTTGTCCTTCTATCAAAGCCAATGCATCAATATGATGCTTACCAAAATCTTTTGTATAATTCAACTCTATATTGCCCATCAAATCTTTATGATTATCATCGGCTATATAAGCCCATCCATTACCATTCAATTTGCCTTGACGGATATCGTTTGGAATATACCGTTTGTTTTGAGCATCTCTATAAGAATAAGATCCGAATCCGCTCAAATTCAAGCCAGGAAGAATTGTATATGTCAAACGCCCGTGAACATTAACCGAAGCTACGCTATACTTATTTGTTATTTCCAATTGTCCCAATGGATTATAGATTTCGTTAGCTAACAAGTCCTCATCATAAGTTCCACTACTGTTTCTTACGTTCGGATAAGTAGGATTAAAAGCTGCAGCCGAATAAAACATCTTTTGCATATCATACTGAATATTACCATCACGCTGAGAGCCAAAGACTCCAAGTTCCAGTTTTAATTTCTTATTGAATGCATATTGAGTAGCATCGAACTTGGCTGTATAATTCGTCATATCGGAATTCTTCAAAGCCCCTTGACGTTCTATAACTCCAATAGATGCTCTCATGTTTGAGTATTCACTACCCGATGTAAAAGAAAAGTTATGATTCTGAGTCAAGCCATTGCTACGTTCAATCTCGTCCAGCCAATTAGTATTGCCATTCATATCCGTAAAAGAAAGACCTAACGATTTTGCTGTAGAACGATATTGATCGGCAGAAAGCATCTTTAAATTCTTGAATACACTATTTACGCCAAATTGGCCACTATATTCTATATTTGTATAATTCTGACTGGAATGGCCTTTGGCAGTAGTAACTACTATAACGCCTGCGGCACCACGAGAGCCATATTGAGCCGTTTCTGATGCATCTTTCAATATGGTCATAGAAGCAATATCATTTGGAGCTATCGCATTCAACATAGACATATCACCGAATACACCATCTATAATAACCAATGGCTCGTTTCCTCCAGAAAGAGAAGATGTACCGCGGATACGAATATTTACTGTTCCCATTGGATCACCGCCCGACTGGCTTATAATGACTCCTGCTATTTTACCTTTCAATGCTTCAAGAGGACTCGTAACAACGCCTTTATTCATATCCTCATGTTTAAGGTTCTCAACAGAACCAGATACAGTATGTTTGCTGCCAATTGCATAACCAACGACCATTACTTCGTTGAGGACCTTCGAATCTTCTGACAGAACAACATTTATTATTTTCTTATTTCCTACAGCAACATTCTTAGTAGAATAGCCCACAAAAGTAAACAGTAAATTAGCATTCGGATCCACATTCTTCAAAACATAATTACCATTGATATCGGTAACTGTTCCTACTTTTGTTCCCTGAATCGAAATATTTACTCCAATAATCGGTTCGCCAGTATTATCTTTCACATGACCGGTAACCGTGATTTGCTGTGCAAAAGCACAGACGGAAAACAAAAATCCTATACAAACAAATAGAATTCGTCGTAACAATTTTTTTTGTTCCATTTTTCAATAATATTAATCGTTAACAAAATGTTTTCATAAAAACGAGTGTCAAGGTATTGCCCGTTTTTCAATTCAAATGTAGTCTTAAATAAGATAAGAAAATAAGACATGTATTAAATAAGTAGTAAAATATCCATTACAATCAACCTATTAGACAGGCTATTAAGCTTAATTGTAATTAATAAATAAGTAGTAAACAAATAAGAACTAATCTGTGGTATTCTTAAAACAGCCAATGTTCATTACTTCTTTTTCAAGCAAATTACGATCGCCTTTTGCCGCATTCCTTATTTTTACTCTATAATTATAAATCGTAATAATAGAATATCTAAGAAAGCTTGCAATCTTTGCACTGTCAGAGATACCTAACCGAATTAATGCAAAGATGCGTAATTCAACGTTGAGTTGTCCTTTTACTTTGGGATGAACTTTCCCTTCGGGAACAAGAAGATTATTGAAATCATCGACGAAAGTAGGAAACAATTGCAAGAATGTTCTGTCAAAATGAGAATAAAAGTCTTTCAGTTCTTTATCAATAAAAGAAGAAGACTTCAATGCTTGATAAAGAGCCTCTATTTTTTCATTAGAAGCAATCCGAATTAACGAATGCTGATATTCTCCCATCTTCTGAATATAGAGAGAACATAGTTCCATATATTGGCTGACGCTTGCCTCCTTTATATAATTCGCTTCAACAAGCGAAGAATTAGATATCATCAAAGCGTCATTGGACTCCTTCAATGCGACGTTAGATGATTTTAAAGCCTCGTTAAGATTTATAAGATCCTTTCGGGATATGTTCAGTTTATTCTTCTGCTTATTCAAGAAAAATAACAATACAGATAAAAGAACAGCTAAAAGACTTACACACGAAAGAGCTAAAGTGCGCTGCAGCTCTTTCTTCTTTAGTTTATGCTGATATGCTTTTACTACTATTGGATAAATCTCAGAAGCTTCAATAGTACGAAGTCGGGCATTACAAAAAGCAGCATCCTCCATTGTCGTTTTCATATAAGCATAAGCTCTATCCAAATCTCCCTTTTTGAATAAGATCTTCGATAATTCCAATAAAGATAAATATTCCTTGGTACCTGTTTTCAAATCGGCGATTGCCGAAAGAGCAAAATAATATTCTTCTTTCTCCGTATCTCCCGCTTGGCGATAGGCCATTGCAAATGTATAACAAAGCGAACGCATCATATCAAGATCACTCTTATGGAACCAGGGAGATAATAAAGCAAGTGTTTCCCTATAATATCCTCTACGCAAGAGACCGTCTGTTTTAACAATAACTTCATTAAACGATCCTCTATTTTGGACAGCCAATAAAGAATCTCTATAAACATCTGTTTTATCAGTATAAAGACGTTTACAAGTTTTATCGGATGCATAGTCTGCCATATATCCATAGAGAGTACGATATATATTAAAATAGTATTTCAGACCGGCTTTATCCAAGAACTTTTTTTTCACATCACCTACAGTTTTCAAAGCCTCTATATACATGCCCTGAATATGATATACTTCTGCAATATTCAGTTTAGCATATTCAATACATGGCAAATTATTCATTTCATAAGCTAATGCCAGTTTATATCGAGCATAAGCTCCCGCCGAATCTGTTTCAAATTTGCTATAAGCCTTATATATTTTATCTGACAATTGATACTTTTGTAAGGCACTTCGAGTGTATCTAAACTGTTCTTTCAATTTCTGAATACTATCAAGTTTCAGACTTGTTATTTGCTGTCTATCAAGAATAACTTTATCTAGCTGATTCAATACTTGCGAAAGATTTAGTTGAGAAAAGCAAAAAGAGGGCAAGCATAAGAAAAGCGCAAAGCACAAATACTTTTTCATATAATCCATAAGCAATTAATAATAACAATTCAACATCAATTCAATATCATGTGATCATAAAGGAAAGTGATTCTTCTCACAAAACAATAAGACATGATGCCAACACCGAACAATTCGCCAAATGCTACAAAATACAATAAACAATCTTAAAGCATTTCTGATAAACAAAGTTACAGAAATAAATAAATTGCAATACTTATTCTCTAAAAAAAATACACATAAAATTAAATGAGGCATACAATTAATTGCATTCCGTAAGAAATGAATCAATTAATTGCATGCCCATAAGAAACCTATGTGCCTAGTCAATACCAGGCAAGTAGGAAAATACTGATATTTATTTTATCCTCTTTTAATATTGAAATGCTCAAGATAGCGATTATACAAATGCCCTGCTTGTGAATAACTTGAATTGGGGCTCATGAAATGAGAGAACTCAAAAGTAATGGCATTTTCCATACCAGCTTTACGAGCAGCCTCAAGCTTCAACAAAAGTTTCTCCCACTTTATCGGAAGAAAACGAATAGGCATATCCCGATCGAAAGATTCGATATTTGTCCAACACTTCATTCCATATCTGTCGGCCAATTTCTTATTTACTACAAGATAATCATAAAGCTCTTGGTAGTCTACTTGCCCATCTTGAAAAGCTAGTATATCAACAGCACCATGTATGTTATCTAATATCTCATTCCACTCTTCCTCATGTTCTTTCACCGAAAGAGGCTTGTCTCCAGCCATTACCTGATCAGTCTTCACTCCATGTATATAGGGAGAAATCATCGTGGTTAGATTGCCTGATATATCTTTTGCATGCTTACCTACTGAAGCATATATTTTGGACATATTCTTAGTCCTGCGGCTTATCTCTTGAGACAAGTACCAACCCTTAAACGACTTATGATGGCCATATTTGGTCCATACTTCGTCAATTAGCTGCAGATTCAAATCTATTTCCTTTTGAAAAAGACCTTCTTGCCAATACTTACCTGAATCATACATCCCAAAAAAGAAATTCAACCCATACTTATCTGACAAGGTTAAAAACATCTCTACCAAGTCAACTGGAGGATAATAGACTTCTTCTTGTTTCAATAATGATTGAAAAGGAGCAACAATCCAGCGTCCCAAACCTGCACGAATCATCACCACGGTATTGATACCCATTTTAACCATCGCCTTAAAATCATTATCCCACTCGCGAACTCCCCAATTCTGATGAGGAATATCCCAACTAATCTCGTCTAGAAAAGTTGCTTTTATTGGCATTCCTTTAAATGCACCGGGAGTAGAGAAGTTATTCAACCGGCTTCCGGTAGGTTTAGTATTCGAAGCGATTACGCTTTCAAAATTCTGACTCGAAGCCATTACTTTATGGCTTATCAATAACGAAGACCCTGCGATAAGAGTTTTAAAGAAATTTCTTCTATTCGACATACACTAGATAATAAAAAGGTTAATTAGAACGACGTAAATATAAATAATATTTATTAATTGGTTAGCATATCTCCGTTTCTTTATTAAAAGCAACGATGAAAATTAATAAAAATAAAAGATATTATACATATAAAAAGATGTTGAACAACACTATACAACTTGAGACAACTATATTATCAATCCACCAACAATACTCAAACCTACTATTGACACCCACGATTCACAAAAGATCAAGGACCTTTTAGAACAAGTAAAACGGTTGCACATTAAAATTCATTCTTTTTCTCTTGATTATGTTTCTTAAGTCAAAAAAAAAGTTTATTTTTGAGATTATAAATAGAGAAGAGAGAAACCTATCAGAAATAGCACTAACACTTACATGAAAAATTTATTACGCCTTATTGTTCTAATATTTTTGCCAGCCGTTTGCTCTGCCCAATCGACCGCACCAGAAGCATTAGCCATACTCGATAAAGTTGTAAAAGAAAAACAACAGATCACTCAAACGAAATTGGATTTGATTGCAAAGACAAAGGAGCAATTCAATATGGCAAAAAGTAAAGAACGTCAATACAAATTGATTGATGAGATTTACGAAGAGTATCGAGTGTTTAATCTCGACTCGGCTGAAGTGTTTGCTTCCAAACGACTAACATTGGCAAAAGACTTAAATAATACGGAATATATTAATCACTCGATACTAACATTGGCCGAAGTCTATGCTACAGAAGGATTGTATCTGGAAGCCCTAAACTTAGCGAACTCGGTTAATAGACATTCTCTCAATGCCAGCAATCTAAAATATTGTTACCACGTCTATCGTATGATGTATGGTTTCATGGCCGATTATTCTTCCAAGAAATCATTCCATAACGAATATGTTCGCCAAGTAAGCCTTTACAGAGACTCCTTAATGCTCTATCAAGGAAAGAACACCTCTTCTTATGCGATCTCAAAATCAGAAAAGCTTTTGGACAATGGAAATTATAAAGAAGCGCTCAACCTGATGCTCCCCTGGGTGAAGAAATCGGATATGGATATGATGAGATATTTAGGCTATACCATAGCAATGGCCTATCGCCAAGCGGGAGATACTGAAAGAGAAGAGTATTATCTAGCTACATCAGCCATTGCAGACCTTCAGTCGGCAACAAAAGAATATCTTTCGCTATTAGAGCTATCCAAACTTTTATATAAGGAAGGAGATTTGAATAGGGCATACAACTATATGAAATGTGCAATGGAAGATGCTTCTTATTGCAATGCACGGCTTCGCACCGTCGAGATTTCTCAGATATACCCCATTGTGGAGAAGAGCTATCAACTAAAGCTACAGAAAAAAGAGCAACAACGCACCATTGCCTTTGCATGCATTACAATATTGGCTATCGTATTGGCTATCGTGCTATTCTATTTGAACAAACAAAAGAATAAGCTCTCTCTATTCAAACAAAACCTAATAGACTTGAATGAAGCACTCAAACATTCGAATAGAAAGCTAATAACAACCAATGTATCGCTTGTCGAAGCAAATAATATAAAAGAAGCAAGCCTAAGTCGATACATGGAATTGTGTTCTTTCTATATCGAGAAGATGAATGAATACCAGCACTCCCTTATAAAGATCGCCTCTAACGAGAAAGTAGAAGCGCTGTATAGAGCATTACGTTCGTCTGAGTTCATCGAAAACGAATTAAAAGACTTCTACTTGAACTTCGACAAAACTTTTCTTGAGCTTTTCCCCACTTTTGTCGAAGAGTTCAACAATATGTTAATCCCAGAAGGCAGAATCTATCCCAAGGAGAAAGGACAACTCAATGTAGAGCTACGTATATTTGCATTAATTCGATTGGGTATCTCTGATAGCGCCAAGATTGCAAAGTTCTTGAGATACTCGGTCACCACTATCTATAATTATAGAGTAAAAATAAGAAATGCAGCAAAAGGTGACCGTAATGCACTCGAAAAAGAAATTATGAAAATAGCACAACTCAACGATTTAGGATAGCAAATAGCATATAGCCACTACTTTTTTCCGCGTTACAAACATTCACAATAAACTGATTGTCAACAATATTAAATCATACGAGTTGCTACTTTTTCACTAACATTGCCGACCTCTCTACCATATTAATAGTAATTTTGGTGCAATATAGAATAAAAGATTCCCTAGAATTAATATTCTACAATGACGCATATTGTTAACATAATTAGAGAAGCATGAAAAGTTTTATTCCACAAAAACATTTTTTTTATATCATTTGTATATCACTAATAGCTACATTCTCGAGTATTCCGGCAACAGGACAAGAGTTACGCTCGCCCAATGGACAGCTAAAAATGATTTTCTCCTTGAGCAACACAGGAACTCCGACATACGAATTGTCTTATAAGAACAAACAAGTGATCAAACCTTCTCATTTGGGACTCGAACTGAAAGATGCTCCCGATCTGATGAGAGGTTTCTCGATTGAGGATGTACAAACATCGAGTTTCGATGATACATGGACACCTGTTTGGGGTGAGGTGAAACAGATACGCAATCATTATAATGAATTAGCCGTTACCTTAAAACAAGAAAAAGAAGATAGAAATATCATCATTCGTTTTCGTCTTTTTGACGATGGATTAGGATTACGTTATGAATTTCCGCTGCAAAAGAATCTAAATTACTTCGTAATAAAAGAAGAGCATACCCAATTTGCCATGACCGGTGACCACACGGCTTTCTGGATTCCGGGAGATTACGATACCCAAGAATACGATTATACAGAATCAAAGCTCTCGGAGATTCGCGGTCTGATGAAAGGCGCCATTACCCCAAATGCTTCGCAAACTCCATTCTCTCCGACCGGAGTTCAGACAGCATTACAACTGAAAACGGCCGATGGCTTATATATTAATCTGCACGAAGCTGCATTGGTGGACTATTCGTGCATGAGCCTCAACCTGGACGACAAGAACTTCGTGTTCGAATCATGGCTAACCCCAGATGCACAAGGGGACAAAGGATACATGCAAGCTCCTTGCAAATCTCCTTGGCGAACAATAATGGTCAGTGACGATGCGCGCAACATATTGGCATCTCACCTTACACTTAATTTGAACGAACCGTGTGCTTACAAAGATGTTTCGTGGATTAAGCCCGTAAAATATATGGGTGTATGGTGGGAAATGATTACCGGAAAGAGTACATGGGCATATACAGACGATCTGTTGTCGGTGAAACTGGGCGAGACGGATTACACCAAAGTAAGACCAAATGGGCGCCATGGAGCAAATAATGAAAACGTAAAACGCTATATAGATTTCGCTTCGAAGAATGGATTCAGTCAATTACTGGTCGAAGGTTGGAATATTGGTTGGGAAGACTGGTTCGGCAAATCAAAAGACGAAGTATTTGACTTCTTAACCCCCTACCCCGACTTCAACGTCAAAGAATTGCAGGCCTATGCCAATGCACGAGGCATGCGACTGATGATGCATCACGAAACTTCTGCCTCTGTGAGAAACTACGAACGGCATCTTGACGCAGCTTACAAATTTATGAGCGACAATGGATACAATGCCGTAAAAAGTGGTTATGTAGGAAATATTATCCCACGCGGCGAACATCACTACGGCCAATGGATGAACAATCATTATCTATATGCAGTGAAAAAAGCAGCCGAATATCATATTTGCGTCAATGGGCATGAAGCCGTACGCCCCACGGGCCTATGCCGTACATATCCCAACTTAATAGGCAACGAATCGGCACGTGGTACAGAATACGAAGCTTTTGGAGGTAACAAACCTTTTCATTTGACCATCCTTCCATTTACCCGCCTTATGGGTGGACCTATGGATTATACACCAGGAATATTCAATCTAAAATTAACATTCCTCAAAGGAGACCATTCTTTCGTTCATACCACATTGTGCAAACAGCTTGCTCTATACTGCACCATGTATAGTCCACTGCAAATGGCTGCCGATATGCCCGAAAATTACGAGAAGCACATGGACGCTTTTCAATTCATCAAAGACGTTGCAATAGATTGGGACGATAGTAAATATCTTGAGGCCGAACCGGGACGTTACATTACAGTTGCCCGCAAAGCCAAAGGAACCAGCAATTGGTTTGTAGGAGGAATAACAGGCGACAACATCCGCACTTCTTCTTTTACACTAGATTTCTTAGAGCCCGGCAAAAAGTATACCGCTACACTCTACTGTGATGGAAAGGATGCCGACTATTTAACCAACCCCGAATCGTATCAGATAAAGAAAATGACAGTGACAAGCAAAACAAAGATCAACGTAAAGCTTGCACGAAGTGGTGGATTTGCGATGAGTATTTTCGAGAATAAATAAAGCGATGATTTCATCATTGGCATTCGTTACACGATAAGTAGGTTTGCAACATACAAAAAGCGGACAAGAATATACATATTATCAATTTTTGTGTTAGTGTTAAGGTTTTAAATAAAGAAGTCTCCCCATGTGATATGGCGGGACTTCTGACGTTTTTTATACCCAGGAACCGTACTTTTACCAGTATTCCATAGACATTCCGAAGCAATGTTTTTTAATACTTTTGTTCGGAACTGATCATTTCTAAAATTACTAAAAGAGAAGAAAAAGTTTTCGTCCTTATGACGCCTGCGACTCACGCCCGTGAGTCGGAAAAAACGTAAGGACGAAACTTGCGACTCACGGGCGTGAGTCGCAAGATACATAAGTACATACTTTTTTCTATCTACTGTTTATTTCTACCGCTATTACTTATCAGGTTTCTTATTTCCTCATTCAATTCATCACTATTCATTAACTCTTCAAGAGTAAGATGCATACGATAACGCCAATAGTGCTGCGGATCAGCAGGAACATTGATACGTTCGGCCGAAGCATCGGGAAGACGAACAGACTCATCAATAGACAACCAATCTTGAAATGAAAGAATCGTAAGCATCGAGTTGCTATTGAGTTGCAGGTCGACTATTAATTTGCAAATCCACGCGGGAGCAAATGGGGGTATATCATCTTGTCTATGCAATTCGTTTTGAAAATAACGTGCGGTCTTACCATAATCTTCTTCCCACCACTCACGAATAGTAGAAGTATCGTGCGAGGAGAAAGTGCAAACCGACAAATAAGGGTAATCGGTAACATGACCGAATTCGGCATTTTGGCTTTTGGGCATACGTTGCAACTCCAGACTCAATATCTGAAGTTGTTTCATTACAGCTTCTACACAACCGGGAACCATTCCGAGATCTTCTCCACACACCAGCATACGAGTGGCACCGATAAGGCAAGGTAGTTTCTTCATAGCCTCATGATACCAGAAATCGTTGTGTCTACGGTAATAATAATCGTTATACAACCGATTGAAAGCCTCTTTTTCGCCCCATTTCAGCGCTTCGTAGACGAAATCGAATTGAACAGCAATACGAGGATGATACATATTGGGATTCTTCCGATCTGGAATAAAAAGCACATCACTGATAAGTGAATATAAGCCTTCTCGAAGCCAATTGCTCTTTTCGTCTGTCTTCCCCGCAAAAGCTTTTTCTACTTTACGTTGAGTATCATACTGGGACAACATCTCATAGAGCCCGTCGTGAATGGGCTGCAAATAGTTGAGTCTGACTTCTTGGGCATGTTCACCAAAGATTTTATCCAAAACATGATCATTAATAAATGGTTTAGTGAAGAAATCGGAACGGAACCACAAACCGTAACGTTGTATTTCGCCAACAGACATAGGCAATGCCGGTGAGAATTGTCCCAATAATCCGTGAACGGCATCTATAGGAATTTCCCAAATACGGAAAAACCCCAAAATATGATCTATACGATAAGCATCGAAGTACTGTGCCATTTGTTTGAAACGATGTTTCCACCAAGCATAGCCATCTTTAGCCATTTCGTCCCAATTGTAGGTAGGAGATCCCCAATTTTGTCCCTTCACCGAAAAATCGTCGGGTGGAGCACCTGCTTGTCCGTCAAGGTTGAAGTAATGAGGTTCGGTCCAAGCTTCAACACTATTGCGACTGATGCCTATCGGAATATCGCCCTTCAAAATAACGTGATGGCAACGGGCATAAGTACTAACGTCGGAAAGCTGAAGATGAAGATTGTATTGAATATAGTAACAAAATGCTATCTCCTTATATATCGTAGTCTCGGGCGAACAAAGTTGAGCAATCTTCTGCCGATCAAAGTTTTGGTAATCACCCCAAAGGTGGAAATCAGCCGTACCGAACTTATCGCGCAGATAAGAAAAAGCGGCATAGGGCATCAACCACGACTCATTGTCAGCAAAGAAAGCTTTAAACTTACTGGAGGCAAGAACCTCTTCTGCTTCTTCGTCAAACTTCTGCTTAATATAGTCCAGCTTCGCACTATTGACCGCTTCGTAATCTATCTGAGGCAGAGCGTTTAATTCCTTCTGCTTCTTGGCGAAAGCTGTACTCTTCTTTGCATCTTTGAGTTTGCCTAGAACATTAAGATCCATATACATAGGATGAAGCGCATATATCGAAATACTTTTATAAGGATACGAATCGATCCATGTATGAGTAATGGTAGTGTCATTGATAGGCAAAATTTGGACAACACTTTGGTGAGTAAGCGCAGCCCAGTCAATCATCTTTTTCAAATCGCCGAAGTCTCCTACACCAAAACTTTTCTTACTACGCAACGAAAAGACAGGAATAGCAACGCCTGCGCCCTTCCAGCGAGGAAAAGAGAAATAGGCCGTTATATCCGAGAATACATACATCTCATTTTCTTGGATACTCAAGTTGCCTATAGAATGGTTCATTCCCGTCTCCCACTCTACTTCTCCTGTTGTACGATTGACAGCATAAAACTTGTATTCCAATGGCAATGCCAATATTGATGCGTCCAATAGTGCCTGCCATTCGAGCAATCCTGTACCTCTTTCCATAGGGATGCCTTTTGTCGTATCCCAATTGCCTAGAAAGTCTTGATTACCTGAAAGAAAAAGGACCTGATCACGAGTAAGCTGAGGAGCAGTTACATTGAGACGTATCGCTTTCGAGAAGATTTTCTTTTTCAACGCCTTTTTATTGGATTTCTCTTTCCGTCTGATACAATCGGTAAAGGCCGAACTATAATAAAAAGACATTTCGGGTTTGTCACGCCAAGCATCGACAACATGAACTACTTTGACGTTTCCATCATCACAAAGGCTACGTATACTCAAATCCCACTCGGAACGTGAAAAATTGCCATCGGCATAGATACAATATTGATACTGAATATCACCAGAAACAGAAAGACTGCCGCTCCACACCTTACCATCGGTAGTAGCAAGAGGATAAACGGTTTCTATTCCATTGGACTGAATCAGTTTTATCCTAACCTCTTCGCCCCAAGCCGTACAATAATTAATTTGAAAATAGACTTTCATCATTTATGTATTTTTTATTTAGACAAAATAAGAGCAGACTGTTTGGGTACAATTATCTCTCCACCATCTATGGTGCCCAATCCGCTTAGTTTGATTTCACCATCTCGGCAAAGCACCTTGTATTTTCCATTATCTATCATTTGCCTGATGTCTTCTGCATTCGAGTTAAACACTACAACGATCTGCTTGGCCTGATCACCTGCAGCATGATCATTCAGCGTATAGGCAATGACATTATCCTTGTTCACCGGAAGAAACTTCAGTTTCTCTCGAACAACATCGGCACTGCCCATCCGAAAAGCAGGATGTGCTTTACGCAAGGCAATAAGCCCCTTATAATATTCAAACAGATCTTTATACTTACTTTTTAGTGACCAATCAATGGCATTGATACTGTCGGGGCTATCAAAACTATTGTGCACTCCCTTTTTGCTTCGAAACATTTCTTCTCCATTAAACATAAAAGGCACTCCTTGCGATGTAAAGACAATTGTTTGAGCAAGTTTGTCGAGTCGAAGAAGTTCAGATTCAGTAGCATTAGGGATAGAAGCCTTTAACCGATCGGCCAAGCACATATCATCGTGACATGATACATAGCTAATAGCTTGAGTAGGTTGCAAGGCCCAAGGCTTAGTACTATAATTTACCTTATCGTAAAGAATCTGTGGATGCCAGATAGCACCTACGATACCAAATTTGATACTCATTTCGCTACCAGGCACAGCTCCCAAGAAAGCCGCTTTATTATCATCACTAAAAGGACCTCGAAGAGCATCGCGCATTTCGTCGCCAAAAGCTGCAATGCGAGGCATCTCAACAATATTTGCTTTCATTGCCAACTTCTCTGGCGAATATGCCGGAGCACCGGCAGCCCAGCCTTCGCCATAAACAAAGATAGAAGAATCGTAAGCATCCAATGCTTTTCTTATTCCATTCATTGTCTCGATGTCATGCACTCCCATCAAATCAAAACGGAAACCATCTATATGATATTCTTTCGCCCAATAAAGCACGGATTGAATCATGTAAAGGCGCATCATGGGTCGCTCCGAAGCTGTTTCATTACCACAACCCGAAGCATTCGAAAAGGCTCCTTTATCATCTGTCCGATAAAAATAGCTGGGCACGGTAAGTTGGAAATTACTTCCATCCATTTTCGATGTATGATTGTAAACAACATCAAGGACAACACGAATACCCGCATGATGCAGAGCCATCACCATCTTTTTGAATTCCATAATGCGGACCTTAGGATCGTAAGGGTTCGTCGAATATGCCCCATCGGGAACATTATAGTTCTGTGGATCGTAGCCCCAATTGTATCTATTACTGTCTCTTTCATCCACAGAAGCAAAGTCGAAAGAAGGCAACACGTGAACATGAGTAACACCCAGTTCCTTTAAATGATCAATACCGGTAGACAATCCGTCGGAAGTATGGGTATTCTCTTCTGTCAACGCCAAAAACTTTCCGCGATGCTTGATTCCCGAACTTTTGCTTGCCGATAAATCTCGATAATGCATCTCATATATTGTAATATCCGAGAAGTTCTTCAACGCTGGGCGATAATCTTTTGCCCAATTGCTAGGATTGGTTGTACTAAGATCCAAAATAGATGCTCGTCTGCCATTAATGCCAACAGCTTTGGCCCATAAGCCGGGAGTCTCAGCAAGCCAACGACCATTCATTTGTATCTGAAAAGTATAAAACTTACCATTCAAATCTTTATTGACTGCCGTCTTCCACAAACCATCCTCTTTGGAATATTGCATAAAGAGGGTCCGCCAAATATTATTACCGGATCCGGATGAATAGATATTAAGTCTAACACGGTTCGCCGTAGGTGCCCACAAACAGAATGAAGTATACCTTACGGAGTAGCGACATTCCTCCCATTGCCCCGCTGGCATAGGATAGCTATCATATTGTACTACTCCGATAGCGTAGGCCGAACAACTAAATATAGCCGACAATAATATTAATTGAAATCTATTCGATAGCCTCATTGTCATTTTTTTTATTGATGAACTTATTCAGCAGAGTTTAATCTACTGATTGTATTTCACCATATTGTTCTTTTATCATCCACACAAAGCATGCTCCGACAAATAACATTAAACCCGCAATAAGCATCATTAACCATTCGGAAGGAAGTGCTCCTGCAGGAGAGATAAGCGAAAGTATAACTCCTCCCAACGAAGCAGCGATGATTTGCGGGACACATATTGTCCCATTGAAAAGGCCCAAATAAGTACCCATGTGAGAACCGTTAAGGGCATTTGTCAATAGGGTGAAAGGTAAAGCCAATGTTGCAGCCCAAGCACAACCGATAAGGGCAAAGGAAACAAACAGCATATAAAGTTCTGTCGAAAAAGACATAAGTACAAAACCGATAGCTCCCATCAACAAACTCAATGAATAAATGAATCGACGGTGATTGAACAATGGAATGATCATTGCCCATATCACAGCTCCTACTGCTTGAACGGCATAAGCTACGCCAACCCAATTGGCCGCATTCTGATATTGTACAGACTGTGTATTGAGCATCATTTTATGGGCTCCGCCTACAACCGTATCTAAAACCGGAGTTCCAAAGAAATGATAAGCTACAGTACCATTAGTATAAGTCCACATATACATATAGGCCCCCCAACAGAAAAACTGTACAAGCCCAACAGTCCAAAACACTTTCGGTGCTTTGACAAGCAACTTGAACATATTTATTTTCTCTTTTTCTTTCTCTTCGGTCAACCCATGATACTCGGCATATTCCTTAGGCGGCATCTCTTTTACTTTCAGTGTCGTAAATAGAACACAAAGAATCAGGATAGCAGCACCGATATAAAAAGCATAAATCACCGAATTGGGGACAACTCCTTTGGAAGCAGTATTGCTAATACCAAATACAGCCAACACAAATGGGAACAAATAACCCACCAAACTACCGGCGTTGCAAAGAAAACTCTGTATGGAATAAGCTAGTCCCTTTTGTTTCTCGTTTACCATATCTCCCACCAACATTTTAAAAGGCTGCATTGCCATATTAATGGAAGTATCTAACAGCATCAAGAAAATAAGTCCGAAGATCATTGCGGCGCTAGCACCTATTCCGAAGCTTCCGGCATTGGGCAACATGCACATAATAAAGACAGCCACGGTTGCGCCAATAAACAGATAAGGTATGCGACGACCGAAACGAGTCCATGTCTTATCACTAAAATAGCCGACAATGGGCTGGACTATAATTCCCATCAGAGGAGGAAGAATCCAAAAATAACTTAGATTGTGAGGATCGGCACCCAATGTGGAGAAGATCCTGCTAATATTGGCACTTTGCAAAGCATACGCTATTTGCACACCAAAGAAACCGAAACTAATATTCCATAGTTTCCAAAAACTTAAGTCGGGCTTTGTCTTCATGGTATCTTTACTTTATATTTTCCTTGTTGTTCCTCTTACTACCAGATTGGTACGGACTATTCTATTTTTCCGCGGCATATCGGAGCTCCCTTCTAGTTTATCCAACAATATTTTGATAGCACACTCACCTACTTCAACACCTTTTTGTTCGACAGTCGTAAGCTTAGGATCTGTTGATATTGCCACTGCTCCATTCGAAAAGCCACAGATAGAGACCTCTTCGGGTACTTTTATCTGCAAGTCCTTACAAGCAGTCAATATCCCTGCCGCAGTTTCGTCATTGACAGAAAAAAAAGCATCCGGTCTGTTCTTCGATTTAAGAATCTCAGGCGTAATACTCATAGCTTCTTCTCGAGAGTCGCATATCTTCATCATATCATTCTCTATAGGCATACCATATTTTTTCATCGCGTCCAAGTAACCATTGCGACGATTCTTAGAAATTTCAAGATGAAGAGGAGAATTATAAAAGAAAATACGTTTGCAACCGGTTTTAATCAAATACTCAACCGCTGCAAAAGCTCCCATATAGTCATCAACAACAACTCGTTCAGTCTGTATCTCGGTACAGATGCGATCAAAGAAGATTACCGGGATATCGTTATCTATCAATCGTTGATAATGTTCGAAAAGCTGAGTTTCTTTAGCCAGTGAAGCAATCACTCCGCAAACTCGATTTTCCATGAATCTGTTTACAGCATTTACTTCGCGTTCATATTTATCATCACTTCGGGCTATCATGAGATTATAGCCACGCTGCCACGCCACATCCTCAATACCACTCAGCACACTCGAAAAAAAGAAATGGACAAATTCGGGCAATATCACACCTATAATTTTAGATTGACGTGTACGCAAATTGGCCGCCGCAGTATTAGGTTGGTAATGGTGTGCTACCGCATAGTCTCTAATTTGCCGCCGCATATCCACACTGATATTAGGACTGTCTTTCAACGCCCGTGAGACGGTAGAGACAGAAATGCCCAATGCTTGGGCAATATCTTTTATTGTAAGGGGGCCTTTCATGACACGCGATCTTCCTTTATAAGGTTAATATACTCTATTACAAATATAAAGGGTTTAACGCATCAAAAATACGAAAATAAAATCTTATTTAAACAAAAAACAATGCAAACGTTTGCAAAGAGTTTGATTAAGTTCAAGCGCATCCAGGTACCATATCTATATTCTTTCGAGTGACGTTTCTCTTATGATCAGTTCCCGCTCTTTCTATTTCTCTGATAATACGTATCTCACTACTCGAAGCCCAACAGATGAAATCATTATGAGAGAAATGAGAAAAAGTGAAACGCAAAAGGCGATCAATATCAAAATTAGGACATATTACACCTGCTCCGGCTCTAACCGCATCAAAAGCATTACAATCTTGTTCGATATGAGCCGGCACCATCATAACAGGCTTACCCAAATAAAGAGCCTCACATATAGATTCGAACCCGGCAGTTGTTGCATAAGCTTTGCATCCTGCTAGACTTTGCAGAAATTTAGCATCGTCCAGTTGATAAAAAGATAATGTATCGTCAATACATGTTTTTTCGTCAGCACCTTTCTTATCCCAAAAAAAACGAAGCGAAACCTCGGGATGTAATTGATGATACTCTTGCACTTCGGTTGCAAACCCACTATTTAGCAGGTATCCATGAATATAATCTCCTTTTCGGGGGCGAAGAAAAGCTATTTCTTTACGAAGCAGAGGAGGAACTGCTACTAATCGACGATCTTCTATTGCCGACATACCGTAAAAAGAAAGAGCCAAACGGCGTTTAGTTCGGACGCTAGTCAGCCAAGTAAAGAAGCGCAACATATTGAGTTGTAAATGACTCTTATAAGGTGGGAAACGAAAATCGGGATGCAAAAACATATATTGATGCCCGATACAAATATATGGACTCGATGGCCACAAAAATAGATAAGTCAATCCGGTAAGCACCTCATAAAAATTTATGACCATATCGGGATGGGTGTCGCTAATACGCCGACGAATGAAGAGCATACTTTTGATATATAATGGCAGTTTTACCAAATTGCAAAGGACACTCCAGAGCAAATTAAAACGTTTATTTTCGGCCGATGGACGAAAATTAGGACTTGCAAAAAGCTCAATCGGCGCTTGCATGTGTTCCGAAAAGAACTTCGGCAATGTACGCGTTGAACTTTTACCTACCAATGCACCGACAACTTCATGTCCATTGCGTTTGAGCATTTCTTCCAAAGCCAAAGCTTGTGTGAGATGTCCACGACCCTCTCCTTGAATGATAAACAGAAATTTCATAATTGATATATTTTTGTTTTGTACCACAAATATATCCCTCGCATATTACATAAATATTACCAACTCGTTACTATTCAATTAAATAAATTTGAGAAAAAGAAAAAAAATAATAAAAACTCATATTGAACAATATTTTGCGTAAAAGCGATACTAATTATCAAGTATCTTTGTTATATTTGCATTAATTAATAACATATTTATATAGATCTTTATTATGCGACTAAACCTTTTAATATCATGCTTCGTTACTTTCTGCGGATTCTCAGGATTTGCTCAGCAGAAAGAAGCCAATTATCAAGTGATACCACTGCCACAACAAATAGATTTGCAGCATGGTAGACCCTTCATTCTGAATGCGCAAAGCAAAATAAAGTACGCTGCTAACAGTGAAATGCTAAAAAGTGATGCCGTATTTCTCTCTAATTACATCAAAGAGACTACCGGACGATCAATACCTATCTCTCCTATTACAATAAAAACTTCGAAAGAAAAGAATGTCATCTTGTTGAAAATCGACAAATCATTCGCTCATAACGAAGGGTATGAACTCAAAGTAGAAGAGCAACAAATCACTATAACCGGAAAAGATGAAAGCGGCGTGTTTTATGGCATTCAGACCTTGCGCAAATCAATGCCTGCAATAGCCAAAGGCAACAATATTGTTTTCCCCTGTGCCACTATTAATGATTATCCCCGTTTTGCCTATCGAGGCATGATGCTCGACTGTGGTCGCCATTTCTTCCCCGCCAAGTTCGTCAAAGAATATATAGATTTACTCGCACTGCACAACATGAACTACTTCCATTGGCATCTCACCGAGGATCAAGGCTGGCGTATTGAAATAAAGAAATATCCAAAACTTACTGAGATCGGTTCAAAACGTGCCCAGACAGTTATTGGGCACAACTCCGGTAAATACGACGGACAACCTTATGGTGGCTTCTACACTCAAGCAGAAATAAAAGAAATAGTAGCCTACGCCAAAGCCCGCCACATCACTATCATTCCGGAAATAGACATGCCAGGACACATGAGTGCTGCACTAGCAGCTTATCCTTATTTAGGATGTACAGGAGGTCCCTATAAGGTACAGGAGGAATGGGGTGTTTTCGATGATATTCTATGCGTCGGCAAAGAATCGACATTTACATTCATCGAAGACGTTCTATCGGAAGTCATGTCACTCTTCCCATCCAAATATATTCACATCGGTGGTGATGAGACACCACGAGTTCGCTGGAAAGCATGTCCACTGTGTCAAAAACGAATTAAAGATGAAGGACTGAAGAGCGACAGCAAACATTCGGCAGAGGACCGCCTACAATCTTATTTCATGAGCCGTATCGAAAAGTTTCTGAACAGCAAAGGTCGTCAAATTATAGGCTGGGACGAAATACTCGAAGGCGATGTAGCTCCTAATGCAACAGTAATGTCGTGGCGTGGTATGTCGGGAGGTATTGAAGCAGCGCATTTACATCACAATGTTGTGATGACGCCCAATACATACGTTTACTTCGACTACTATCAATCGACAGATGTAGCCAACGAACCTCTTGCTATTGGTGGTTATCTACCGGTTAAAGACGTGTACAACTTCGAGCCGGCACCCGATTCGCTTGCAGCAGATGTAAAGCCATATATTATAGGAGCACAAGCCAATGTCTGGTCAGAATACATTCCTACAACCAAGCAAGTAGAATATATGGTACTGCCTCGTATGTCGGCTTTAGCAGAAGTACAATGGAGCAATCAAGAAAAGAAAGATTATAAAGACTTTGCCTCACGTCTACCTCGCTTACTTGATATCTTCCAACGTGACGGACTAAATTATGCAAAGCATGTTTATGATATCACAGACGAATGTCAGACAGACACAATAAAGAAATGCATTTCCGAAAAGATGTCTACAATCGACAACGCTCCTATATATTACACAACAGATGGAACGGAGCCTACAGCATCTTCAACCCGATACACCGAACCGATCAAGATAAACAAGTCTTGTACATTGAAAGCCGTAGCTATACGCCCTAATCACCGATCAAATGTCCTGTCGAAAGAATTCTTTTTCAATAAAGCAACCCTATGCCCTCTCAAATTGAAAGATGAACCAAAGGGACGTTATGCTTTCAATGGCGCTCCCGCACTTAATGATGGATTAAAAGGTAATAGCAACTACGCTAGCGGACTTTGGTTGGGATTTTACAACCAAATTGTTGAAGCAACTATAGATTTGGGAACTACTCAAGAAATCAACCAGGTAAGCACCGAAGCCATTGTCAATTTGCCCGCTTTCATTATGGGAGCCTCCTATGTTTCCGTTGCCGTATCCGAAGACGGAGTAAATTTCACAGAAGTAGGTAATATGGAATATCCGGAAGATACCGATTTAAATAAAATAGACATAGCCCACTATGACGTCGCTTTTGCCCCTACTGACGCGCGTTATGTGAAAGTAACGATCAAACCGAGCAGCGCACTTCCTAAGGGACACTATTCGGAAGGCAAACCGGCATTCTTATTCATTGACGAAATAGCAATCGAATAAGCCTAAATAAACCCGTATTGAGAATGCACTAAATTTATTTATTAAAGCCCCACGGCTTTTTCATAAAGGAAAGTGGAAGACTGCTCGTTGATTCATCCTAACGATTCAGTCTTCCACTTTCTTTATACCTACATGGCACCGTGAGCCCTAAACCTCCCACTTTAGCAACAAAAGTGCCACATGACAATATGATAAATATAATAAAAGCAACATTTTATTGCTTCGATAACATATCAATACTATATTATTCGCTTTTAATATATAAAGCTTTCTTTTTAAAATTATCTATAAAATCTTCTATTATATCCTGTCCCTTTCGAGTAGAGACTCCTCTAAGAAAAGTAAACATTATAAATTCATAAACATCAAAAAAAGAAAAGTTTTTGCTAACCCCCTCATGAAGTAACGCATCAATCTGCTTATGAAGAATAACTATAAAGATCTCAAAATTAATATCCGACCGAAATATCCCCTGATCAACACCTTGTTTAAAGAAGTTTACCGCATCTTCAAAATCTTGTTTATTGCGTTTACCTATTAGAGCATAGGCTCTGGGATATAATCTTACGTCTTGAAAGAATCTCAAATTCGTTTCGTGTAATTCTTGGAGACTATGGGCATATACTAGTAATATGACTTCGAGCACATTAGATGCAGACTTGACAATTTCACAAGTTTCTTTCGACTTCTTTTCATGACTATATTGCATACAATCTATCAGCAATGATTCTTTGTCATTGAACAATTCATATATCGTCCGTTTCGACATTGACAAAGCTGAAGCAATTTCATCCATCTTCACATCTTTGACACCACGCGACCTAAACATCTTGGATGCCAATTTTACTACTTTCAATTTAATAGCATCGGTATGTTCATTTGTATCTTTTACCCTTATCATATCATAATTATCTGATCAATTATCAATCTAATGATATACAAAGGTAAATATAAAACCAAAGGTTTAAATTAAGTTTCCATAGTTATTCTAATAAATTAATTTTTTTTATCCGTCATTGCAAAAAAACAGCTACACAACACAATAAATGTCACATTTTATTTAGAAAAAAGAATATTTTTATAAATACACAGAACAATATAGAAGTACTTTTTTTAAGTGCGATAAATTAATGTAGCCTTCAGACAATAAAAATTATGATCTCACAAATAAACGCTATTCTAAAAATCAAAAGATAAAAATCACACAAGAAGATTTTAAATATAATAACTTGCAGAATCTCTATCAAAACAAACGATGGTAATCTTCAAAGATAGATCACACAAATGAGCCAGAAAATTTGAAATGGTTTCAAGAGCAATCCGTGAAGCTTCATCTTTTGGGAAATGATAAACTCCAGTACTAATACAAGGAAAAGCTATCGTAGTCAAATGGTTTTCGATAGCCAATTGCAAAGAAGTTCTATAGCAAGAGCCAAGCATCTCCCTTTCATGAAAGCCACCCCCATACCATATAGGACCTACGGTATGAATGACTTTCTTACAAGGCAAATTATAGGCATTGGTTATCTTACTCTCCCCTACATGACATCCACCCAAAGTAGCACACTCATCCAATAAACCAGGACCAGCAGCACGATGAATCGCCCCGTCTACACCCCCACCACCAAGAAGAGAAGTATTGGCTGCATTGACTATAGCATCGCCGCAATACTTTGTGATATCGCCCACAACAACCTGAATGTTATCATTTTGTATTTTCATAATAACAAAGTTATGAAAAAATAAAGTATCTGAAATATATCAATAAAAAAATAGTAATCCTCTCGAACTACTATTTTTCATAATTACTAAAAGACTGATAAAAGTTTACTTTCATTGTCACGCTCCTTTCTTTATTATTTGATTTTTTAGCTAAATCTTGAACAAATTTTTTCTCCTTCTTACGCTTATTAGAGTGAGCATATATTGTATAACATCCATGAGCAATAAGCATAACATGAGTAGGAGTAATAAAATGTCGAATTGCAATAACTAAATAAATCCGTCTGAATCGGGATTTCCACCACTTATTATTTATCATACCCATAAGATTAAAAGTATTTTAAATCAAAATTATATATCCCTTTTGTAAAAGGGAACCACTACTCAATTTTAGATTTTACAGTCCCATATACTCAGCAAAATGCCCTTACATCGATTTCGTTTATTCATCATTAAAAGCATAGATTAACAAAAATACAAAAGAAAAAAGTATTTTAGACATTTGTGTATATAAAAAATGTTACAATACGATCTATTTTTAATATTATAGAATAGGTTTTATATTATAAGATATTTTTTTACATTTAAGGACTCTTTTTCAATTTTGTTTTTGGCGATAATCAATGTACAAAATACACGAAATAGACAATTAATCAAATCCTTATATAATATATTAATAATAAGAATTCTTATGAAACAGCACAAGAAGAAGAATATAAAAGTCCCATTTAATATAGGCAAACAAGGACATCAACTATTCTGAAATTTGACAACATATATGCGATAATAAAGAGACAAGAAATAGGACCATCAATCAAAATACAAAAATGAAGTACTTATCAAAACCACTGGAATTCCTTATTCGTGCATAAACCGACCACTCAGCTACCTCTAGAGGCGTGTTTAGATTGAGTCTAAATAGACCCCTACCGGAAATAACGTTCCTACAATATGCTCTTGCCCCGATTTTGGAACCTCTTTTCGCTGGCGTTGTATGTGGTGCATCATTAACATGCTGTGTGATAGTGCGTAATGGTGTCATGCTGAAGTGACAAAGATTGAAAATAGAGTTGTATTGCAGAAAAAAAATCGATGAATAGTCGTATAGATGTTGTCCTATTTCTTCCAAATAGTTGGATTGTTTACCTCATTTCATCAGAAGGAAACAACGATACAATGCTTTGCATACAATCATTTTTCATAACAGATCTCAAAGTGAACATTCTCCGATATTCTGATACTTTCTTATCCCAACATAGACTACAGACTATTGTAGAGCACTATTTTTGCTATTGTTCCATCGCTCGAATATAACTCGAATTAGAGCCGCAACATAGGCGCATTTCATGTAATTCGTTGATAAACAGCGAGAAATTCATAAGGACGAAAATAAATATTTCTAGTTACAAACTTTTAGTTTCGTCCTTATGAATTTTTATGTTCGTCGTTATCATTTTTGGGAAACACAGTATCGATTCCGCACATTTGAAAGTGTCACTTCGGTATGGTTAAAATAGTATCAGTATTGCTCTTCATATTCACTTCTGAAAACGAGGTCGAAAAAAGAATTCTCGCACGCCAACTTTCAGTACCCCCTTGTATCGCCCATTATCAGGGCAAATTTGAGAGAAATCATAACGCATTGATTCTCTGAGAGAAAACATATTTTTCGTGTCCCATTTTGGCGTCGTATGCACGTATGGGCCTGATATACAGTCAGTAACAGTGACAGAAACGTTTTCGTAACTAAAATAGAAAAAACGAGGTTTTACATATCTACACGAGGTATCTTTAAGTATTAGTAAGAACCGACGACTTCAACAAATCTGTATTGTCTTTATTCTTCCAAAACGTCATATGCTCCTAAAAATATTGTCATATGTTAGTTTTTCCGAAAACTTAAAGACGTCACCGAAAAAACTAACATACGACAACGGCGGCTGTGGCTTTATTTCACCTTGCAAAAAATCAACCGTATGTCGCAGCGGTAACTAACGGATGTTGCACGCGAAACTAACGTTAGTTGTCATGATAACTTCCGTTAGTTACCGCAGTAAGTAACGGAAGTTACGGCAGTGACATACGTCTGTTTCGTGCTATGTTTTTTATATCTGATTACCTTTTGATAGAACCTACCATATATAACCAAAGTATTCATCCACTTTTTTCAGTCTGTTTTTATAATTAATAGACTATATTATAGACTTTTATCGCATTTTATATCCACTATTTGTGCATTAGATCTTTATCCTTTCATTATTTTATTATAATTTTGAGCAAAATCTAATTAAGAATATTACTTATGATAAAGCTTTTCAGAATAATGATGACAGGCTTCCTTCTGACTTCACCTGTTGTCATTGCACAAAATCGTCCTATCTATCTTGACGATTCCAAACCTATTGAAGAACGTGTGGAAGACGCACTTTCTCGAATGACCCTCAAAGAGAAAGTCGCAATGATACATGCTCAGTCCAAATTCAGTTCGGCAGGTGTACCTCGTCTTGGCATTCCAGACAACTGGATGAGTGACGGACCTCACGGAATACGCAACGAAGTGCTTTGGGACGAATGGTATGGAGCCGGATGGACAAATGACTCATGTACAGCATTTCCAGCCCTAACTTGTTTATCTGCTACGTGGAATCCACAAATGTCATATCTTTATGGCAGAAGTATTGGCGAAGAAGCACGTTTTCGCAATAAAAACGTACTATTAGGACCGGGCGTAAATATCTGCCGTACTCCACTTAACGGAAGAAACTTCGAATACTTTGGAGAAGACCCTTACCTAACTTCACAGATGGTAGTACCTTACATAAAAGGAGTTCAAGAAAATGGGGTCGCCGCATGTGTTAAACATTATGCGCTGAACAATCAGGAAAAATATCGTGGAGAAATAAACGTAAATGTTGATGATCGAGCTTTACACGAAATATATCTACCAGCATTCAAAGCTGCGGTGGAGCAAGGACATGCATGGGCTTTAATGGGTTCATATAATCAATATAAGAACCAACATTGCTGCCATAATGAATATCTACTTAACAACATACTAAAGAGAGATTGGAAATTTGACGGAGTGGTCATATCCGATTGGGGAGGCGTACACGACACCAAGCAAGCTGTCGAGAATGGCCTGGATATGGAATTTGGAACGTGGACAAATGGGCTCAACTGGAGTGCCAGCAATGCTTACGATAATTACTATTTGGCAACGCCGTATCTAGAAATGATTCAAAAAGGTGAATTCACGGAAAAAGAATTAAATGACAAAGTACGTCGCATTTTAAGACTAGAATTTCGGACAAACATGAATCGTAATCGTCCTTTCGGTTCGTTTGCTTCGGAAGAACACGCCGAAGCAGGACGAAAAATAATTCAAGAAGGAGCTGTCTTGTTGAAAAACGACAAAAATGTTTTGCCTCTCAACACACAATCCATAAAGCATCTATTAGTTGTTGGCGAGAACGCCATAAAAAGGCTAACAATTGGTGGTGGTTCATCATCTCTAAAAGTAAGAGAAGAGATTCCACCCTTGGAAGGAATTATTGCTCGTGCAGCAAAAGAAAATATAGAAGTTAGTTATACGAGAGGTTATGAGTCACCGGCAGTGGCAGAACAAGATTTGAAGGGAGCCAAAAGACCTGAACAAAAAGCAATCAATACCGACAGTTTGCTACAAGTAGCAATATCCGAAGCTCGAAAAGCCGATGTTGTGGTTTTTGTAGGAGGTTTGAATAAAAATGAAAAACAAGATTGTGAAGGTGATGATCGCCTTACTTTGAGTCTACCTTATGGGCAAGATAAATTAATATCAGCCCTAGCCGAAGCGAATCCGCGTTTATCCGTGGTATTGCTCACAGGAAGTTGCGTTACAATGCCTTGGCTGCAAAAAGTTCCTGCGGTGTTAGAAGCTTGGTATGGTGGTTCAGAAGCCGGAAACGGAATTGCTGATATTCTGTTTGGCGATGTTAATCCATCAGGCAAACTCCCCTTTACTTTTTACGCCAACCTCAATCAATGTTCGGCCAACAAACTTGGTGATTATCCCGGAGATGGAAAGAATGAGACGTATAAAGAAGGTCTCTTTGTAGGTTATCGCTATATAGACCAGAAAAAACTAAAACCACTATTTCCATTTGGTTTTGGTTTAAGCTATACAACATTCAAGTATGGCAAGCTTATAGCCGATAAAAGAAGCATTCAAATAGAAGACAGCATCACATTCCGCATCAATATTACAAATACAGGAAAACGTGCTGGTGCTGAGGTGGTACAACTCTACATTGCAGAGAATAAGCCGCAATTAGTGCGTCCGCTAAAAGAGTTGAAAGGTTTTACAAAAGTTTATTTGCAACCTGGAGAAACAAAAGAAGCATCCATAACCATAGGTAGAGATGCCTTAAGTTACTATAATGATAAAAAACAAATGTGGATGGTAGATCCAGGAAGTTTCGAGGCTTTCGTTGGAGCTTCATCGCAAGACATCCGCTCAAGTTGTCATTTTGAGGTAAGCAAATAATTAGCAATAATCCCATCTTATATTAGTCCAATTAGCTTCAATATAAGCTAATTGGACTAATTTCTTTTAAAAGAAAAACAAAAATAATCTTAACTTGACATTTTTATATTAAACCTTTTTCTCTTTTATTCGTCTTAATTCCAAAAGTCATTAATCAGTAACAAATGAAAAAGATTGCTACCAGTATTCTATTCCTGACGATAGGAATTATTTCATCCTTTGCACAAAACAAAATTATCACAGTTTCCGGCAAGATTATTGATGCTAGCGATAAGTCACCTGTTATTCAAGCTGGGGTTCAACTTCTCCACCTGCCCGACAGTACTTATATAGCAGGAAGTGTAAGCAAAAGCGACGGTACTTTCGTATTACCAAAAGTAAAAGACGGATCGTATGTTCTTAAATTATCTTATGTGGGTTACAAAACTAAAAAGATTGCAGTAAAACTCACATCTTCGCGTTCCAATTACAACGCAGGAATCATCTCGCTCTCTCCCGATGCTGTATTATTAAAAGAAGCCGTGGTAGTAGGTCAAGCACCTCCCGCCACCGTGAAGGGTGATACTATTGAATATGCCGCTTCGGCCTATAGAGTAGCCCAAGGATCAATGCTCGAAGATTTAGTAAAAAAGATTCCAGGCGTTGAAGTTTCTTCCGATGGGAAAATCACGCACAATGGGAAACAAATAACAAAGATCTTAGTAGACGGAAAAGAATTCTTCTCGGACGATCCTGCTGTTGCCATGAAAAATTTACCTGCCAATATGGTAGATAAAGTAAAAGCCTACGATAAAAAGAGTGATAACGCCCGCTATACAGGTATTGATGACGGCGACGATGAGTCGGTTCTCGACTTATCTGTCAAAAAAGAAATGAAACAAGGGTTTATAGGCAACTTCATAGGGGGCGTAGGAAATAAAGATCGATATGAGGCTCAAGGGATGCTAAGCAATTTTAATGACGACGCAAGTAGAACATTAATTGCATCGGCCAATAACACAAACAATCAGGGTTTCTCAGAATTTGGAGACTCGGGTGCAGGAAGAGACGGTAGCAGTGGTTCTGGCATTACAGCAGCCAAACAAATGGGATTCAATATCGGTTCCGAAAAAAAGAAATTGAAAGTTGAAGGTAATATTGAATACGGACATACTAATAATGACGCCAAGCTTAAATCGGATTCGGAAACCTTTTTAGGTCAAAGTTCCACATATGGTAGAAGCAATAGCTTTTCAAATCGCGTAAGAGATGATATTCGATTGGATATGCACATGGTATGGCAGCCCGACACGTTGACCAATATCGTATTTATGCCGACGGCGAGTTACTCCAAAACTCACTCTAATAGCCAGTCGTCTTCTAGCAATGCCTCTATGAGCGACTTCTCCTCACTTATAAACAGCAGGACTGGAATGGGATATAATAAAAATAATAATGTTTCGCTAAGTGGACGAATGATGATATTCCGCCGTTTAAATAATAAAGGACGAAATTTTATGATAGGAGCCAACCTTGGGTATACAAATACTGATGCTGATAACGATTCTTATTCAAACACAAGATTTTACCAATTGGGAGACAGCACACTTATAAATAGATATACTGATAAGAATAACAATAGCAAAAACTGGGGGATATCTGTTTCATATACAGAACCGATATTCAAAAAGCATTATTTACAAGTAAGGTATGATTTCTCGCATAACAACCAACTAAGCAAATCTTATGTTTACAATAACCCGAATGCCTATCTTGATCATAGTGACTTAGGCGAATATTCGGATAGCTTGAGTTCAAAGTTAAACAACTATTATAATTCTCATACCATAGGATTATCCTTGCGAGGTGTCTATACAAAAATGATGTACGGAGTAGGTCTTAGTGTAATACCTCAATCATCAAGAAGCGTTACCGACATCCCCATAAAACGTGAAGGAACCCTAAAACAAGATGTAATAAATTACGCACCAAACGTAACGTTTAGATTTATGTTCAATAAACAGCATTTTCTTTTCTTCCGATATGATGGTAGAAGCAGTGCTCCCGATATTCAATCTTTACAAACAGTGATCGATATTTCCGACCCATTAAATCAACGTTACGGTAACCCTGATTTAAAGCCTTCATTCACTAACCGTTTTCGGTTGTTCTACAATCACTACTTCCCGACATCACAATTAAGCATGAACGCAAATGCTTTCTACAATAACACAATTAATTCAGTAGCAAGCAAAATGACTTACGATACGACAACAGGCGGTAGAATATATAGAATGACTAATGTCAATGGAAATTGGAATGCTAGTGGCTTCTTCTCATTGAATACGCCATTAAAAAACAAGAAATTTACTATTTCATCTAACTCTGGCGTCAATTTTAGCAATGCAGTGAGCTATACTACCGTCAATACTAATACAGATGCAACATTAAGCAATACTCGCAACCTGGTTCTAAACCAACGTCTATCAAGTAGTTTTCGTTCTGACGTATTTGACATCACTCTAAATGGTGGTATCATCTACAACCTGACTAAAAATAACAAACAGACAAATAGCAATCGAGAAACCTTCGATTATAGTACAGGTTTCAATAGCGATTTGAATTTACCCTGGAACGTATCGATCTCTACCGATATGAGTTGCCTTTTTAAAGAAGGATACTCATCAGGATTAAACAAGAATACATATATATGGAACGCGCAAGTAGCAAAGACTTTGTTAAATAATAAAGCGACATTACGATTCAAAATATATGATATTTTACGTCAACGGAGCAATTTGACACGTAGCATTAGTGAAACCATGATGACAGATACCGAGTACAATACTTTAGGAAGTTATTTCATGGTTCATTTCGTTTATCGCATCAATACCTTGGGAGGTAAAGAAATGCGCAGAGGTGGTCCACACGGAGGATTTGGTCGTCATGGTGGAGGATTTGGACCTCCTCCAGGAGGCGGTTTTGGTGGTGGACGTTTTTAATTTATCCTACCATTAATTGTGAATAATAAAGAATAATGCGTATTTTTGTTTTCGTTATCAGGACGATAAATAAAAATACGCATTATTCTTATGGAATGGTCTCAAATATTAGGTATTGCTTGGAAAGTTTTATTCGATATCCTTTATTTCGGATCGATTATCAGTACCATTATTATTATCGTACTAGATAACCGAAACCCTGTCCATACCATTGCGTGGATACTTATTCTGCTCTTTCTTCCCTTTGTTGGACTCGTCTTATATTTTTTCTTTGGACGCAATGTGCGCCGGGAGCGTATCATTAACAAAAAGAGTTACAATAAACTGCTTCGAAAACCTATTTCGGAATATATGTCGCAAGAGCCAACAGTTAATGTCCCCGAATACAGCAGACTTATTAGCTTTTATCGACAAACCGAACAAGCTTTTCCTTTAGGGGGCAATCGTTGCGAAACATATACTGACGGATATGCGATGTTACAAGCTCTCATCAGAGAATTGATGAAAGCCAAACATCACATTCACCTAGAATATTATATATTTGAAGATGATGCCATAGGTCATTTAATACGCGATGTATTGATAGATAGAGCAAAAGCAGGAGTCGAGATACGAGTTATATACGACGATGTAGGTTGTTGGCGAGTGCCACACGATTTCTTTGAAAAGATGCTTGAATCCGGTATTGAAGTCAAAAGCTTTCTAAAAGTTCGTTTCCCCCTTTTCACCAGTCGTGTAAATTACCGTAATCATCGAAAGATTGTCGTCATTGATGGACGAGTAGGATTCATTGGAGGGATGAACTTAGCCTTGCGCTATCTAAAAGGAGTCTCTAACGGAATATGGCGTGACACGCACATCATGATAGAAGGGAAAGCAGTGCATGGACTCCAGACAATATTTCTTTTAGATTGGTATTTTGTAGACCGTACATTAATCACCTCCGAAAAGTATTTCGGTTCTTCCGATATTTGCGGCAGTTCTATTATACAAATAGTATCCAGTTCGCCAATTGGTCCTTGGAGAGAAATCATGCTAGGGCTTACACAAGCGATTCTAACTGCAAAACGCTATTTCTTTATTCAAACCCCATACTTCCTCCCTACAGACACCATACTTTCTGCCCTACAAACAGCAGCTCTTGCCGGAGTGGATGTTCGTTTGATGCTACCTGCAAAAAACGACAGTTGGTTATCACAATTAGCTTGTTCTTCCTATTTGAAGTTTTTATTGGAAGCTGGAGTTAAAATCCTTTTCTATAACAAAGGATTCTTACATTCGAAGTTAATGGTTTCCGACGATTTATTTTCAACCGTAGGCTCTACCAATGTTGATTTTCGTAGTTTCGAGCATAACTTTGAAATCAATGCATTTATCTACGACAAAAACATGGCTCTAAAGATGCGTGAGATATTTTTAAACGACCAGCGTAATTGTAGTCAAGTAGTCCTTAGCATCTGGGAAAAGCGCAAATGGTATTATAAAGTAGCCGAATCAATTACCAGGCTACTATCTCCATTACTCTAAATCGAATGGAAACAGGCATTAATAGATACATTGTTCAACAGATCAAAGAACATTTTCCATATCAACCTACAGAAGAGCAAGCTGATGCCATGGAAAAGATCGCATCATTTGTATCATCACCTGATGCCGAATCATTGTTTGTCTTGAGAGGTTATGCAGGAACTGGAAAGACATTGTTAGTAGGCGCATTAGTAAAAACAATGCAGAAATTTGCTCGAAAGACTGTATTACTAGCACCTACAGGTAGAGCCGCAAAAGTCTTTTCCTCGTACGCTGTTCATCCCGCATTTACAATTCACAAATACATCTATAGACAAAAGAAATTTTCATCAGACACTGAAGACTTCTCTCTAAATATAAATCTTTCAAAAGATACACTTTTTATGGTCGACGAAGCTTCCATGATTTCAAATAGTGGATTGTCCGGACATCTCTTCGGCTCGGGACGATTGCTGGATGACCTAATCCAATTCGTCTACAGTGGAAATGGTTGCAAACTAATGCTTATTGGAGATACGGCACAGTTACCACCAATTGGTGAAAATGAGAGTCCAGCTTTATCAGAAATCGAATTATCAGGCTATGGAATGCACCTCATAGAAAAAGATTTGGTTCAAGTTGTGAGACAGGACCAGCAATCCGGAATCTTATTCAATTCCTCTATAATAAGAGCAAAAATCCATAACAACAATTATAATCTATTGCCAAAAATAGTATTAAAAGGATTTAGCGATATTCAACGGCTATCTGGAGAAGATTTAATACCCACTTTATCCGCATGTTACGACAATGACGGACTAGACGAAACAGTCGTCATCTGCCGGTCCAACAAAAGAGCCAATTTATATAACAATGGGATAAGGGCACAGATTTTATACAGAGAGGAAGAACTTGAAGCCGGAGATGTACTGATGATAGCCAAAAACAATTATTTTTGGACTGAACATTACAAAGATACAGATTTCATCGCTAATGGAGAAAATGCCATTGTCAAAAGAGTACGCCATAATAGAGATCTCTATGGTTTCCATTTTGTAGATGTTACATTATTATTCCCGAATTATGGTGATTTAGAAATAGATGCGACACTCCTTCTAGACACTCTCCATTCCGAAACGCCTGCGCTTTCTACAGAAAGTAATGAGCAACTATTCAACGCAGTATTAGAAGATTATTCAGAAATTCCCTTGAAACGCGATAAGATAAAAAAGATAAAAACAGATCCTTATTATAACGCCTTGCAAGTAAAATATGCCTATGCTATAACTTGCCATAAAGCACAAGGAGGGCAATGGAAAAACGTGTTTTTAGACCAAGCTTATATTTCGCCGGAATATATAACGCCAGACTATTTTCGCTGGTTATATACCGCATTTACTCGGGCAACTGGGACTCTATACCTCCTTAATTATCCGGAAGATCAGACTAAATAAATTATTTATTCTTAGCGTCCACCTCGGATGAATGATACTTGATAAGCCCAGCCATTGGAGTTTCCTCTATCGCAGATATCTCAATATCATAACTTTTGGCTACATCAGTAAGAAACTCTTTAAAGTTACTAGCCATAGAACCGACAAAGCGAATCGGATAATTCTTATAATTATATTGAAAGACACAACGAGTGAAGAAACGTTTAAAATTACGAGTTACCACTTCTGCCACGTATTCTTCATTTTTATAATCTTTAAAGAAGAAAGATACAGAGCTCAAGAACTTATTGGGCAAAGGTTGATTGTAAACCGCATTCATAATGTCTTCAACTGTAATACGATTCTTATTCAAGAAATCATTAGTGAGTCCTCCAGGTGCCAAGCCTTTCAATACATCTGACAAGAACTCTTTCCCTACCGATGCACCACTTCCTTCATCTCCCAGTATATATCCTCCAGCCTTCACATTATTCATAATATTCTCGCCATCATAGAAGCAAGAATTAGAACCGGTCCCCAAAATACAGGCGATACCAGATTCATGAAAAAACAATCCGCGTGCAGCACCTAGCAGGTCACTCTCAACTTCCGTGCGTGTTCTAAATTGAGTAATAAAAGATGCACCGACAGTTTGTTTCTTCTCTTCAGAAGAACAACCGGCACCATAATAATAGATCATCTCTATCTTCTTCTTGAAGAAATGTTCAGGGAGCCCTAAACGTATACTTCTACTTATTTCACGTCTAGTCTGAAAGAACGGATTAATTCCTTCTGTATTGAAATGTTCTATAAGTTCACCATCTTCTATTAACGACCATTCTGTACGATTAGAACCACTTTCGGCTATTAGTTTCATGACGCAATATATTTCTTGAATTGTTTTGCAAAAATATAATTTTTTTTTGATTTATTTCTATTGTTTAGAAACTTTATTACTAGCATCGAAAAAAAACCAGAACAATTTTGGAAAATAAAGAAATAAATAGCAATTCATATCGAGAAGTTTCTCCAACTAGCAACATTTATCTGTATCATACCAACATCAATCGTTTTCACTAGCGAATGTCATCATGAGTAAAAATTATAGAGCCTCAGATATAAAAGACAATAAACGGAATTAAACAGATAACAAATCTCTTAAAAAGGCAAAGCGCAACTTATGATACAGTCAATATATACAAACAAAGGGTAAACTCGCTTGTTTACCCTTTGTTAAAAAAACTATATTTTATTATTTAACGTCTCCTACTTTAATAAGATATTCTGCTATTTGAACAGCATTGAGGGCAGCTCCTTTCTTTATTTGGTCACCTACAATCCAGAACACCAATCCATTTTCATTGCTCAAGTCTTTGCGAACACGACCCACATAAACAGGATCTTTGCCAGCCAAGAACAATGGCATTGGATACTCATTTTTTGCAGGATTATCATCCAAGACAAGACCCTCACCTTCTGCGAAAGCTTTACGAGCTTCACTAACAGACACCGGACGCTCTGTCTCAATCCACACACTCTGCGAATGAGAACGAAGAGTAGGTACTCGAACACAAGTAGCACTGACTTTAACATCCGAATGCATTATTTTCTGTGTCTCGTTATACATTTTCATTTCTTCCTTCGTATAATCATTCTCTGTAAAGACATCCACCTGAGGAATCACATTATAAGCCAACTGATAAACAAATTTCTCTACAGTAACCGGATCACCATTTATAATTTGCTTATACTGATTGAGCAATTCATCCATTGCAGCGGCTCCAGCACCGCTAGCAGCCTGATAAGTCGAAACATGAATCCGTTTTATGTGGGCAAGCTTCTCAATTGCTTTTAGTGCAACAACCATCTGAATTGTAGTACAGTTCGGATTGGCAATAATACCACGTGGACGTTTCAAAGCATCATCCGGATTTACCTCAGGAACAACCAAAGGTACATCATTCTCCATACGGAATGCACTGGAGTTATCAATCATCACAGCTCCGTATTTGGTTATGGTCTCGACAAATTCTTTAGAAGTTCCAGCCCCTGCAGAAGTAAATGCGATATCCACACCTTTGAAATCGTCGTTATGTTGCAAAAGTTTGACTTCTATCTGTTTACCTTTAAAGGTATATTTTCGCCCAGCACTACGTACCGAACCGAAAAGGACTAATTCGTCCACAGGGAAATTTCTCTCGTTTAAGACGCGCAGGAACTCTTGTCCCACAGCACCACTCGCGCCAACAATTGCGACTTTCATTTTTCTTTTTTTTAAGTTTATATATAATACGGCTGCAAAATTACAAGTTTTATGCGAATACAATTATTTTTTTTCGTTATTTTGCAGGGAAATAAAGAGAAAAGAATAATAGATGATGTTCAAAGCTTTTATCATAAGTCTTCCGATAAGTGATCCGACATGGATATTCTTCCTTGTCTTAGCAATCATCTTATTCGCCCCCATACTCTTTGACAAATTACGAATACCTTCCATCATCGGACTCATTATCGCCGGTATCATTGTTGGAGAGCATGGACTTAACCTCCTGGCAGAAGACAGCAGCTTTAAACTTTTCGGCAAAGTCGGCTTATATTATATTATGTTCCTAGCCGGTCTCGAGATGAATATGGGAGATTTTCGTAAGAATCAAACCAAAACATTCACACACGGGATACTAGCATTTATCATTCCAATGACTCTTGGCTTAATCACCAACATTACTCTTCTCCAATACGGCATTCTTACTTCTGTATTACTTGCCAGCATGTATGCCTCTCACACTCTTATTGCTTATCCTATAGCATTGCGCTATGGATTATCTCGGCAACGAAGCGTAGGGATTGCTGTTGGAGCAACAGCAATAACAGACACCCTGACGTTGTTGGTTCTGGCTATTGTAGGTGGCACGTTCAAAGGAGATGTATCAGGAGGGTTCTGGATATGGATGATTATCAAAACGATCGTTTTATTTTTCGCTATCATTTTTTTCTTCCCTCGCATTGCACGTGCCTTTTTCAAACGTTATGAAGACAATGTTACTCAATTTATTTTTGTATTGGGAATGGTCTTCTTGGGAGCTGGTTTAATGGAATTTATCGGCATGGAAGGTATTTTAGGAGCTTTCTTGGCCGGATTAGTATTAAACCGTTATATTCCACAAGTATCTCCCCTAATGGCTCACCTCGAATTTGTAGGGAATGCTCTTTTCATTCCTTATTTCTTAATCAGTGTGGGGATGATGGTGAACGTAAAAATACTATTCAACGGCATTAATACATTAAAAGTCTCTGCCGTAATGATTACAGTAGCCCTATCAAGTAAATGGCTCGCTTCTTATGCCACACAAAAGATATTCAAGATGAAGCGTATCGAGCGCGATTTGATATACGGCCTAAGTAATGCTCAAGCCGCCGCAACTCTTGCTGCCGTTTTGGTAGGATATAATATCATATTACCCAATCACACCCATCTTCTTAATGATGACGTTCTTAATGGTACCATTCTTCTTATTTTAGTGACATGTATTTTTAGTTCCTTTACGACCGAATATGCTGCACGAAAAATGGCTCTTTCCGATGCCAAAGTAAACAATGAAGATAAATTGCCCGATCGCGGGCCTTGTATCATTTCTTATTCCAACCCCGAGAATGTTTCTATGCTGACTCAGATTGCTATCATGATGCACCATGAGCATAAACAAAATACATTTTTAGGACTAAACGTAATAGCCGATTCTCCTAATGTCGCACGCCACAAAGCTATCGGGCGAAAGTGTTTGACGCAAGCAGCAAAAATAGCTTCGAGTGCTAATGTTACATTAACACCAATTGAACGAGTCAGTACCAACATTATTACGGGTATCATCCATACAATGAAAGAATACGATGCATCAGAGCTGATGCTTGGACTGCATCGAAAAACAAATATTGCAGATTCTTTCTTCGGTTCCATTGGAGATACTCTGCTGAAGGGAACACATAGACAAATAATGATTATCAAGTGCCTTATTCCTCCCAATACATTTCGTCGTATTGTAGTAGCAGTTCCACCAAAGGCAGAATACGAAGTAGGATTTTATAAATGGGTAAGACATCTTTGCCGCATAACTTCAATGCTGGGATGCCGCCTACATTTCTATGCCCATCCGCATACATTAAAATACCTGGAAGGTTTCGTCGCCCATAAATTCGACAATATAAATGCAGCGTATAGCGAACTTGAAAAATGGGAAGATCTATTATTACTAACAGGCGAAGTAAACTACGATCAGTTATTGGTGATTATCAGTGCACGTCCAGGTTTCATTTCTTATGATTCATCTTTTGAAAATTTGCCTCATCAAATAGCCAAATATTTCAACAACAATAGTCTAATGATGATATATCCGGAACAAAACGGTGATCCGCTTGAAATTCCTCCATCATCATTCTTAGCAACTAATCATCCTGAACATATCAAAAAGGTGAATACACGACTGTATAATCAGGTAATCAATTGGATTAACAATCAAATAAAGAAAGTCTGAATACACAAGAAGAAAATCAAGTATGTGATAAATCATTTATAATATAACAACTATGATAGAATTACAAGGTATCACTAAGAATTTCGGTTCCTTGCAGGTTTTGAAAGGAATAGACTTAAGGATAAACGAAGGAGAGATTGTCAGCATCGTAGGACCGAGCGGAGCAGGCAAAACGACACTACTTCAGATCATGGGTACGCTTGACAAGCCCGATTCGGGAACAGTACTTTTCGATGGTGTCAATATCAATAAATATAAAGAGAAAGCTCTCTCGGCTTTCCGCAATAAACATATTGGTTTTGTATTCCAATTTCATCAGCTGCTCCCTGAATTTACAGCTGTAGAAAACGTTCTTATTCCTGCCTATATTGCCGGAAAATCTCGCAAAGAAGCGCGCAATGAAGCACTGGAGATATTAAAATTTATGGGGCTTGAAGATCGTGCTACACACAAACCAAACGAACTATCCGGCGGCGAAAAGCAACGTGTTGCGGTAGCCCGTGCGCTTATCAACCATCCCAATATTATTCTTGCCGACGAACCATCAGGAAGCTTAGACTCTCATAATAAAGAGGAGTTGCATCAATTGTTCTTCGACCTTCGCAAGCAATTCGGACAGACATTCGTCATTGTGACCCATGATGAAAAGCTTGCCAAAATCACAGACCGCACGCTTCACATGGTTGACGGGCTCATGGTCGATAATCCCGAAGCCAAACCAGACATGGGAGCAGAAACGGCGAACAATAGAAAAACAGACATACCTCAAGAGGAGACTACAGTTCAATCGTCAGAAGAATCTCAGTCAAACGTTATATAATGGCTCATTCGATCAAAATCTGCTGAAGTAAATTCTTCATAAAAAGCAAGTTGATTAAAGTTTCTAATTGTTCCACGCTTACGCCGATGCTCTACGATGGCCTTGGCCTGATAGAAATTGATATAAGGATGAGCATTAAGTCTTTGCAATCCGACTTTGTTTACATTCAATCGATGTATCAAAGCCGGATTTACTGTAAACCACTTACTCAGTCTACTACTTATAAGATGTATCTCTTCCAATTGCTGAACAGAATAATAGCCTCCCAATTGCTGTCGATAGCGCACTATCATACGGGCAATAGCACTACCTACACCCGGAATCTTTCGCAGCTCGGTGGTATCAACCGTATTCAATTCCAATTTTATAGTGGCAGTATACTTTATAGGATATTTAGGCAAATGGGTAGAATCTCGCATCACCGCTATCCGGACTGTATCACGGGCTACTGTAGGTATATCAATATACGGCAGTAGAAGAGCAAAACGATCGTCGGTCATACCATATATCTTACGAAAGTCTTGCGGTTTACGAAACCTACCTCCCTTTGCCCTATATTTTAATATATTATGAACCATCCAGCGAGGCAAGCCCAACTGTAAAAAAGTAAGAGAGTCTACAGTATTTGGATTAAAGGGGGCCAACACAACCTTTTGGTTAAACAGTGAATGGTGAAATTTGCTATATTCTTTTCGATTCAGCACCTCAATAGAACGTACAAATGCTTCATAATCTTTATCGAAGTTTTTATCATTGTCTTTTCTGGGATCTCTAGTCATATAGACCGAAAAGAACGACCCTAAGAGACAAAGTATAATAATAACAATAAGAAGAATAATTCCACGTCTTTCGGTTTTTGTATAATAAAAAAAATCTTTCAACATAGCATCAGAAGGTTAATCCGTGTCCAAAGGTAATTAAAATAAGGATGATAGCCGAATAATGTTGTCACAAAAATTTGTTTTTATTACACAGAGTACCTACATTTGCAAAAATAAAAGCCATCAATCGATCATTATGAAAAAGGAAGAAATCATTACTCCTGACATGATTGAAAAGAATATGAGCTATTTACAATTATTGGCTCATATTTTTCCAACAGTAGCTGCAGCAAGTACTGAGATCATCAACTTAGAAGCGATTCTTAATTTGCCTAAAGGGACAGAACATTATCTCGCCGATATTCACGGAGAATACGAAGCTTTTCAACATGTACTGAAAAATGCTTCGGGTAATATTAAAAGAAAAGTAAAAGAGATATTCGGAAATAACCTCCGCGAGGCCGAAATCCGCGATCTTTGCACCTTAATTTATTATCCCGAACAGAAATTGGAATTGGTTAAAGCTGCCGAGCCAGATTTGGACAATTGGTACACAGTAACCATCCATCAGCTGGTCAGAGTCTGTCGAAGTGTCTCTTCCAAATATACCCGTTCCAAAGTTCGCAAGGCCCTGCCCAAAGATTTTGCTTATATCATCGAAGAGCTCCTTCACGAAAGTGCCGATGACCACAACAAACAGGCATACGTAAATGTCGTTACAGAAACGATTATCTCTACCGAAAGAGCAGACGATTTCATCATCGATATGTGCAAGCTTATTCAACAGCTTGCTATCGACCAGCTTCATGTTCTTGGTGATGTCTACGATCGTGGTCCCGGAGCTCATATCATAATGGATACATTGCGCCATTACCACAGTTTCGATATTCAATGGGGCAACCACGACATCCTTTGGATGGGGGCGGCAGCTGGAAATGAGTGTTGCATTTGCAATGTTCTGCGAATATCATTGCGCTACGGCAACATGGAAACTCTTCAAGATGGCTATGGCATCAATCTGCTGCCACTTGCCACTCTCGCAATGGATGTATACGCTGACGATCCATGCACGGAGTTTATGCCTAAGCTCGAAAAGATGAATACGGGATTCAGCCCCAAAGAAATTATCCAGCTCAGCAAGATGCACAAAGCCATCAGTATTATTCAATTCAAGTTGGAAGGTGCGATGATCGATAGGCATCCCGAATGGAATATGAGTAACCGCAAGTTGCTGCATCTGATAGACAAAGAAAAAGGGATCTTGAAATTTAATGGAAAAGACTATGAGATGAAAGACAGCAACTTTCCTACGATAGATCCGGAGCACCCTTATAAGTTGACACGAGAAGAGGCAGAAGTCATTAATAATTTGCGCCACTCTTTTGTCATGCGAGACAGACTGAAAAAACACATCCGCTGTTTACTAAGTCATGGATGTATCTATAATATATATAATTCCAATCTACTATTTCACGCCTCCGTGCCTCTCAATTCGGACGGAACTTTAAAAGAGGTATTGGTTGATAGAAAGAAATATGCAGGAAAAGAACTTCTTACACAAATAGGCCTTACTATCCGCAAAGCATTCAACTCGGACACCGAAGAGCGCGAGCTCCAATTTGCTATAGATTTCTTTTGGTACCTTTGGTGCGGAACCGACTCTCCGTTATTCGATAAATCCAAGATGGCCACATTTGAACGCTATTTCTTGAAAGACAAAGAGACATGGAAAGAAGAAAACGGTTATTACTATAAGCTACGTGATGACGAGAAGATATGCGACTATATTCTAGATTCTTTCGGCGTAGAAGGCAAAGCTCGCCATATTATCAATGGACATGTACCGGTTCATGCATCTAGCGGAGAACAACCGGTAAAAGCCAATGGCAAATTATTGGTCATCGACGGAGGTTTCTCACGCGCCTATCACAACACGACAGGCATAGCAGGATATACCCTTGTCTTCCATAGCCGTGGTTTCGAACTTGTACAGCACGAACCATTTTCTTCTGCCGAAGAATCAATTCGTACGGGTTCTGATATTAAAAGTTCCACCCAAATAGTAGAACTTAGCCGCCACCGCATGCTAGTAAACGATACTGATAAAGGAAAAGAATTACGCCACCAAATCGAAGAAATAAGACAATTGCTTTATGCTTATCGACACGGTTTCATTAAGGAGAAGACGAAATAAGCTAGTAGAAAGGCCTCAAAAAACAGACGTATGTCACCGCCATAACTAACGGATGTTACTGCGGTAACTAACAGAAGTTATTGTAACAACTAACGTTAGTTTCGTCGACAACATCCGTTAGTTACCGCTGCGACATACGTCTGTTTTTTGCAAAGCAAAACAAGTCACAGCCGCCGTTGTCGTATGTTAGTTTTTTCGGTGACGTCCTTAAGTTTTCGGAAAAACTAACATACGACAACATTTTTAGGAGCATATGACGTTTTGGAAGGACAAAGACAATACCGATTTGTTGAAGTCGTCGGTTCTTACCGATACTTAAAGATACCTCGTGTAGATATGTAAAACCTCGTTTTTTCTATTCTAGTTACGAAAACGTTTCTGTCACCGTTACTGTTTGTATATCAGACTCATACGTGCGTACGACATTAAAACGGGACACGAAAAGCATGTTTTCTCGCAGAGAATCAATGCGTTATGACTTCTCTCAAATTCGCCCTGATAATGGGCGATACAAGGGGGGTACTGAAAGTTGGCGTGCGAGAATTCTTCTTTCGACCCCGTTTTCAGAAGTGAACATAGAGAGCAAAACCGATACTATTTTAACCATATCGAAATGATACTTTCAAATGTGCGGAATCGACACTGTGTTTCCCAAAAATGATAACGACGAACACAAAAATTCATAAGGACGAAACTAAAAGTTTGTAACTAGAAACATTTAGTTTCGTCCTTATGAATTTCTAGCTGTCTATCAGTGAATTACATGAAATACGTCTATGTTGCGGCTCTAATTCGAGTTATGCCCGAGTGATGTAACAATAGCAAAAATAGTGGCCTACAATGGTCTGTGACTCTGGTTGGGATAAGAAAGTATCAGAATATCGGAGAATGTTCACTTTGGGATCTGTTATGAAAAATGATTGTATGCAAAGCATTGTATCGTTGTTTCCTTCTGCTGAAATGAGGTAAACAATCCAACTATTTGGAAGAAATAAGACAACATATATGCGGCTATTCATCGATTCTTTTTTTCTGCAATACAACTCTATTTTCAACCTTTGTCACTTCAGTATGACACCATTACGCACTATCACACAGTATATTAATGATGCACCATATACAACGCCAGCGAAAATAGGTCTCAAAATCGGGGCAAGAGCATATTGCAGGAACGTTATTTCCGGTAGGGGTCTATTTAGACTCGGTCTAAACGATGCCATACAGATAGCTGATAGCTGTATTTGTATATAAACGAGCGTCCTTCATCCTTTTTCTCAAACAGCTCATCTCTGATGAAAATTATTGAGTATATGAATGCAATAATCTCTTGAAATAGTTTTCAAACAAACTCCCATCTACGCCTATTCTTTTTCAGACCCCTCAACCTCTTCAAACTCCATCATCACAGACATACAGCTTTACCCTTCATTAGAAACGGTAATGTTTTGTCACAGCCTAAAAAAAGAGACACTTTCAGCTCACAATAATGAGCCAAAAGTGTCGTATGTTAGTTTTTTTCGGCGACGTCCTTAAGTTTTTTTAAAACGTATGGACGAAAATATTTTTAGGAGCACACGTCGTTTCGAAGACTAAAAGATGTTTGAATCTAAACACGAAACAAAGAACTTAGCAACAACAAACACGTATAGCGGAGGGACTTAAAAAATCTATCTCCGACCTAAAATATCAATCGTATCCGAAGCAATCATCAATTCCTCATCTGTAGGAACAACAACCACTTTAACTCGAGAATCGGCAGTAGAAATAACTCCTTCAGTTCCATGAATCATTTGATCACTCAGATCTTTGTCTATTTTGATACCCATAAATTCGAGTCCGGACATGACTTCCAAACGAAGGCTTGCTTGATTTTCGCCAACGCCACCAGTGAGAACGACGACATCAACACCCCCTAAAGCTGCAGCGTAGGCTCCTATATACTTCTTAATACGATAAGCATACATCGCTTCTGCCAGAAGAGCTTTCTGATCTCCTTTGCTACAAGCAGCCTCCAGTTCGCGCATATCACTCGATACGCCCGACACACCCAATACACCGCTTTCCTTGTTCAACAAGTTGCTTACGCCAGCAGCATCAAGATGCAGTTTTTCCATCAAATACGTAACGGCACCAGCATCAATATCACCACTACGAGTGCCCATCATCAATCCCTCCAATGGAGTGAGTCCCATTGATGTATCGATCACCTTGCCGTCTTTGATGGCTGCAATAGAAGCCCCGTTGCCTATATGGCAGGTAATAATACGGCTACCTTCCGGCCTTATATTCAGAAGTTCGCAAACACGTTTCGAAACAAAGCGGTGCGATGTACCGTGAAAGCCATAACGGCGTATATGATATTTTGTATAAAGTTCATAAGGAATGGCATACATAAAAGCATGTTTCGGCATTGTTTGATGAAATGCCGTATCAAATACTCCTATTTGAGGTACGCTAGGAAGTATAGCTTTCACTGCATTGACACCTTTTAGATTGGCCGGATTGTGTAATGGAGCAAGGTCGTTGCATGCTTCAAAAGCCTCAAGCACATCAGGAGTCAGCAATACAGACTCTGTGAACTTCTCACCTCCATGCACCATACGATGACCTACGGCATTTATCTCGTCAAGCGATTTAATGGCACCGTAGTTTTTGTCTATCAGCGTATGAAGAATGAACTCAACACCAACTGTGTGTTCTGGAATATCTTTCTCAAGAACTTTCTTATTGCCATCGGGCATTGTAAATTTGAGGAAAGAGCCTTCCAACCCTATCTTTTCAATACCGCCGGATGCAATAACAGCTTTGCTGTCCATATCAAACAGCTTATACTTGATAGATGAACTACCACAGTTTAAGACTAAAATTTTCATATTATTACTTTATTGACAATTTAAAGTGAGTGTTCCTTTTTGGCAGAAGCAGCTTGATTGGCTGTAATTGCTATCATATAGTAAACGTCATCTACCGAGCAACCGCGCGACAAATCGTTGACCGGACGCGCAATACCCTGAAGAATCGGGCCAATTGCGATAGCGCCACCCAAGCGTTGTACCATTTTGTAGGATATATTACCGACCTCCAAACAAGGATAAACTAAAATATTGGCATGTCCCGCAACAGACGATCCGGGAGCTTTGCTCTCACCCACCGATGGTACTAATGCCGCATCGGCCTGTAGTTCTCCGTCAACATTCAAGTCAGGGTCCATCTCACGAGCCAATTTTGTAGCTTCTACCACTTTATCGACAACTTCATGCGAAGCAGAACCTTTGGTAGAGAAACTCAACATTGCTACTCGAGGATCTTCAATTCCGGCAATATCACGAGCAGTACGAGCAGTACATACTGCAAACTCTGCCAATTGATGAGCATCGGGCACTGGCGTAACAGCCACATCTGCAACAACTAGCAGACCATTATCTCCGTATTCTTTAGCCTTGGTTACAAGAATCATCGCACCAGAGATGCAAGTAACGCCGGGAGAGGTTTTGATAATCTGTAACGCTGGACGTAAGGTATTACCGGTAGTATTGCGAGCGCCAGCCAATTGTCCATCAGCATCGCCACTCTTGATAATCATACAACCAAAATACATGGGATCGAGCATTTTCTTACGAGCATCTTCGATTGTAACTCCCTTTTTCTTACGAAGTTCGTAAAAAGACTGAGCGTATTCTTCTTTTTTCTCACTAGTAGCAGGGTCGATAATGGTAGCCTTGGCGATATTCTTCAAGTTAAACTTATGAGCCACCTTCATTATATCTTCTTTTTTGCCCAGCAAAATCAAGTCGGCGATACCATCTTGGAGAGCTTTATCAGCCGCCTGCAATGTGCGCTCTTCATCTCCTTCAGGGAGAACTATACGTTGACGGTCAGCTTTGGCACGCTCAACTATTTTATTCAATAAATCAGACATATAATATATATAAATTAAAGTTATTGACTTAAAATCATCAATATACGCCTGCGAAGTTACATATTTTTATGCGAATCCAGCCTTTCTTCTCTAACTTTTTTATTTCTAAATTAATTCAAGATAATAATTGATAATTTAACAGTGATAATGAAAACTTTATTTTATATTTGTTCCAATTAATACAAAAGCAACAAGAGACGAACTAACTATTTGATCGTACACAAATGCTTTACTGCGCAAAATGTTATGAATATACCATTTAAAGAATTATCAATATCAGACAAGTCTACTGTTTTACGATATACCGCCAACAGTAAACGCCGCAACTGCGACCTATCGTTCTCAAATCTCTGTAGCTGGAGATTCAATTATCATACCCAATTGGCTATATGGAAAGATTGTTTGTTGTTCAGATTTTGGGTGGACGACAAGACTTTGGCATACATGATGCCTCTGGGCGAAGGCGACTTAAGGTCTGTATTAAAAGACATGGTAGAAGACTCTGAAAAAGAGGGACAACCGTTTCGCATGTTAGGAGTATGTTCTGACATGCGCGGAAAGTTGGAAGAACTTTATTATAACGACTTCGACTTTGTTCACACTAGAGACTATGATGACTACATCTACTTACGTACTGATCTGGCCGAGCTAAAAGGCAAAAAATATCAATCGAAACGCAACTTTGTCAATCGCTTCAAGCGAAATAACAAATACGAATATCTCCCTATCACAACGGAGCACATAGATGAGTGTCTGGCTCTAGAGGCTCAATGGTTTGAGGTTAATAACGGCGTGATGGATAAAAGCACCACAGCAGAGCGCAAAGCATTGACTTATGCCCTGCAGCATTTCGACGATCTGGGACTTACCGGCGGATTATTGCGAATAGAAGGACGAACTGTAGCATTCACATTCGGAATGCCTATCAACTATGATACTTTCGGCGTACATGTAGAGAAAGCAGATACATCGGTAGAAGGCTCTTATGCTATGATAAATTATGAATTTGCAAATCATGTTCCAGAACAATACATCTATTTAAACAGAGAAGAAGATTTAGGCGTAGAAGGACTACGTACGGCAAAGCTCTCTTATCACCCCACCATCCTTCTTAAAAAATTCATAGCCAACCTAAAAGAACAACAATCGGAAATGATTAACTGGTAAACATCTAAATATAAAACTAAAGAAATGAATAACACTATCCGTAGACAAGTAAAAGAGTTATGGAAACTCTGCTTTGACGATAACGAGAAATTTATAGACCTTTACTTTAATCTTCGTTTTAATCAGAATGTGAATATATCGATCGAAAGTGGCAATCAAATTATTGCTGCACTACAGATGCTTCCCTACACTCTTACATATTTTGGAGAAGATTTCCAAACATCCTATATCTCTGGAGCATGCACTCATCCGGATTATCGCAACAGGGGTGTAATGCACAGGCTAATTGGCAGTGCTTTAGCTCGCATGTCAGCAGAAGGAATGACCTTCAGTGCCTTAATACCTGCCGAAGATTGGCTCTTTGACTATTACGCAAAACTAGGGTTTGCCGCCGTATGCGACTATGCGATGCGCGATATCATTTATACACCACTGAAACAAAGTTGTAGCAAAATAGAACGAATCTCTGAGTTTCGGCCGGACGTATACAAGTACCTTAATTTCAAGATGCACAAACGAGACTTTTGTATCCAACATTCGGACAGCGACATAAAAGTGGTGATGGAAGACATGAAGGTCGAAGAAAACGGAAATGTTTGGATAGCATCCAGAGAAAGCAACGTTGTAGGAGTAATGTTCGTGTACAAAGAAAACGGCATCAATTATATAGCCGAACTACTTACCGATACAAACAAAGTGAAACAAGAACTTATTCAGGCAATATGCAATGCCGAACCTCAGGCCCCATTAAAACTAATAGCACCGGTGAACGAAAAAGATGAGCACATTAAACATGGAATGATACGTATCGTTAATGTACCGAAGGCTTTGCAATTTTTTGCCGTACACCATCCAGATCTCATAATGAATCTTACAATTGACGACCCAATGCTTTCTTCCAATAATAATTACTACTATTTATACAAAGGGAGATGCATGGTTAGTAAAGAGAAATTGCCAGGCAAGCACACGGAATTCACAATGACCCAATTGGCACAATTTCTATTTGAAGGAGTCCATCCCTATATGAGTTTAATGATGGATTAATCCCAGGATGTGAGCCTGCGTTCGAGTTCCTCGGCATTTAGCCGCAGATAGTACTGTCCTCTATAAGCCACCGATATAGCGCCAGTTTCTTCGGACACGATGACAGCTTGTGCATCCGATTGCTGCGAGACACCTAATGCGGCTCTATGACGTAAACCCAACTCTTTGGGAATATCCAGATTATGCGAGACGGGCAATATACATCCGGCTGCTTTGATACGTTTTTTACTAATTATCATAGCCCCGTCATGGAGGGGACTATTCTTGAAAAAGATATTTTCAATGAGACGTTGATTTATCTTTGCATCAATATCTTCGCCTGTTCTAACTATGTCGCTTAATGGAAAATTTCGTTCGATCACAATCAATGCACCTATTCTCCGCTTGGACATATTCATACAAGCTAATACGATAGGCATAATATCGTCATGGCTCACCATCTCCTGTTTGGCCCCAGTAAAGAATTTGACTAACGAACTAACATGTTGGTGCGAGCCGATGAGTAATAGAAAACGTCGTATCTCGTCTTGAAACAAGATAATAAGCACCAGTACTCCAACACTGACAAACTTATCCAAGATAGAGCCCAGCAGTCGCATTTCGAGCACCTGAGTTACCACCAGCCAGATAATGACAAAAATCAGTATACCGGCAAATACATTGATAGAACCCGATGACCGCATAACCTTATAAGAATAATAAAGCAATATAGCCACCAACAAAATATCAATAAAATCCTTTATACCGAAAGTTATAAACACAATAAAATTTATTTAGCGTTTGTACACTCTTTCATTTTCTCTACTATCTTTATAGCCTCAACTGCCTGACGAACATCATGCACCCTCAAAATATCTGCCCCTTTCATCAAAGCAATCGTATTGAGTACGGTCGTTCCATTTAACGCTTCGGCAGGAGTATTTCCAAGCAATTTGAATATCATAGACTTGCGAGATATACCTACCAGAATAGGCATCTCAAATATTTTAAAGTCTTCCAAATGTTCCATCAGTTCATAATTATGCTCCAACGTTTTGGCAAATCCAAATCCCGGATCAATAATAATATCGTTCACACCAAGTTCTTTCAATTGCTGAGTACGAACTGAAAAGTAGAACAACATCTCGCGTATCAAATCCTCATAATGAGGCTCTTGTTGCATTGTCTGAGGCGTACCCTTCATATGCATTAAAATATACGGAACACGAAGCTTGGCTACTCGTTGAAACATTTCATGATCGAGTTCACCTCCCGAGATATCATTAATCATTGCAACTCCATATTCTTCTACACACATAGAAGCGACATCGGCACGAAAAGTATCAACCGAAACAGTTGCATTGGGGGCAACTCTGTTAATAATTTCCAATCCTTTACGCAACCGCGCCATTTCTTCTTCTACAGAGACCTCTGCAGCATTGGGACGAGAAGAATAAGCTCCAATATCAATAACAGAAGCACCTTCGCCGATAATCTGCAAGACTCTTTTTTCAATCTCTTCATCTCCTTGTGCTCTACTGTCAGAGTAGAAAGAATCGGGCGTAACATTTAGAATGCCCATCACCAATGGAGTGGTCAGCCCAAATAATGAACCGTTGATATTAATGCTATGATTCTCTTTCATCTTCTTATTGGTATTAATTGATACAAAGATAATGCAAGTCAAAGACTATAAAAAATAAATTTGTCTATTTTTACTATTAACATAGATTCATGTTACAATAGACCATGCCACAGCATTATTTTCCTCTTTCCATAGACAAATATTATCTTGCTATAATCTGTCAAAGAATACAATATTGGCTCATAAATGTATAACATTCAACAAATTAATTCAATATCACGTCATACCAGAATAATAAATCAATTAAATTTTTATTCACCATTTTCCATCTTTTATTTTACTAATCCATGAAATTCTTTTATTTTTGTAGAATAATATAGACTGAAAGGAGTTATAGTTCAAAGAAATAATAAAGCACAGTCATATCTTTGAACAAAAAGCCTAAAAGAAATATATTATAAATTACATACTATTACAATATTTTGAACGAAGACAATTTTGACATATTATCCATCCGTTTGAATGCAGATTCTTTTAGATATGCTACATTCAATGACTCTGAACAAGAAACAGCAGAGGCTTTTATCTGGAAAACTGATGTGTCGCTATCACTAACGGCCAATCTTCGCAAATTTTTCCAAGAGAACGAAGAATTGTGCAACTGTCGACAAGCATTGGTAAAGCTTGAAAGCACCCGCTTTGTTACGATCCCAATCGAACTATTTAATGAAGTTGATGCCGAGGTATTCTTTTACCACAACCATACGAAACGAGAAAATGAGACGATACTCTACAACAAGCTAAAAAGCCCCGAAGTAGCAGTAGTCTATGGATTCGATACTAATGCGTACCACTTGCTAGCAGCACAATTCTCAGAAATAAGTTTCACTATACACCTCTGCCCTATTTTAACCAAACTAGCCGAGAAAAGCCGTCAGGGGAACAATAAGAAGATGTATGTCAATCTTACTCCCGACTTTATAGATGTGGTTTGTTTCGATTACGGAAAGCTTCTCCTCGCCAACTCGTATGTTTGTAGAGAGATGTCCGATCGATTCTATTATATCATGTACGCATGGCTTCAGGTAGGATTCGACCAAGAGAACGACGAAATTGGGTTCATGGGCAATACGACTGAAAAAGCAAAATTGATTGCGTCGATAGACAAATACATCAGACATCGAACAGACATAAAAGTTATCGAAGAAAAAGAAATAAACAATATACAACAATGAGAGTCATTAGCGGAATATACAAGCACAGACGTTTCGATATACCCAAAACTTTTAAGGCACGCCCCACTACGGATTTTGCCAAAGAGAATCTATTTAATGTGCTCTGTAACCACATAGACTTTGAAGACAAATCGGCTCTTGATCTATTTTCAGGAACAGGCAGCATCAGTCTCGAATTGCTCTCACGAGGTTGTAGTCATGTGGTAAGTATAGAGAAAGACAGTGCTCATTATTCTTTCATTCGCAAAGTGATGAAAGAAGTCGAAACAGAGAATTGTATTCCACTACGAGGAGACGTATTCCGATTTTTGAAAACCTGCCACGAGACATACGATATTATCTTTGCCGACCCTCCTTATATTTTAAAAGAAATACCCCAATTACCGGATCTCATTTTCGAACGCCAACTACTCAATCCCGATGGAGTATTTATTTTAGAGCATGGTAAAGACCACCAATTTGATACTCATCCCCACTTCTTTGAGCATAGAGAATATGGCAGTGTGAATTTCTCTTTCTTTAGATAAAGCATAAACAATTCAATACGCTAAAGAACTTTCAGTCAGCCCTTATCACCTTTTATAGTTATTAAAACTATTTTTTTTCGTTGAATTAAACTATATTAACCTTATTCCCTTTTATATAAACTATTTTATTTAGTTATTTGCAGTACGAATAGTAAATAATTAAATAATAACGGCGAAAAATCATGCTCAACAAATTAACTGCAAGGGAAGAAGAAATCATGAATTTCTTTTGGGACAAGGGTCCCCTTCATGTCAAAGAGATTATAGAATTTTATCAGGAACCAAAGCCGCATTTCAACACAATTTCTACTTTTGTGCGAGAATTGGAATCGAAAGGCTTTGTATCTCACCAAGCAAAGGGGCTTTCTTATCAATACTGCCCAATCATCTCCAGAGAAGATTATTCTAAACGTACGTTACGAGGAGTAATTGAGAACTATTTCGACAAATCGTATCTGAGCGCTGTCTCTGCATTAGTCAAAGAAGAAGACATCTCTGTCGAGGAGCTAAAACAGCTTATTAAAGACATAGAATCGGCGGACAAGAAACAATAAAACCTCCACTACCATGGGAACAGTATTGGCATATTTCATCAAAGCAGGGTGCTGCCTCGCAGCATTCTATTTATTCTATAAGTGGCTATTAAGCAAAGACACTTTTCACCACTTCAACCGCTTTGTACTACTTAGCCTATTAATTATTTCGGCTGTATTACCCTTTGTACAAATCAATTTGCACACTACTATTCAACAAGCCCAATTTATGATAGGCAACCTTATGATGGAAGTAGTAGATGAAACAAATAGCACTCCGACTTTTCAATGGCAATGGTTACTTATCATCACGTACCTAGCCGGATGCCTATGCTATGCTACTATAACATTTATTTCATACTTAAAGCTCTACAAAACAATACACTATTACCCGTCCGAACCTTTAATGGGCAATGCTCGAATAAGGCTTATTCTAACAAATAAGAATATCAGTTGTTTCAGTTGGATGAATTATATCGTCATATCAAAGACGGATTATAAAGAAAATGGAGACGCTATTATCACTCATGAAAAAGCCCACATCCATTACAAGCACTCAATCGATATACTTATCGCAGACATTTGCATAATGCTTCAATGGTTTAATCCTGCCGCATGGCTCATAAAGAAAGAATTGCAAAATATTCATGAGTTCGAAGCCGATGAAGCAGTTTTGGAAGCAGGAATTTGCGCAAAGAATTACCAATTATTATTAATAAAGAAAGCTGTCGGCACAAGGCTCTACTCTATGGCCAACAGCTTTAATCACAGTTCACTTAAAAAACGTATCACTATGATGTTAAAAAGAAAATCAAATCCGTGGGCACGGCTGAAGTATGCTTATATACTTCCCGTAGCAGCAATCTCTGTAGCTACACTCGCCAATGCCAAAGTCTCCGAACCGCTCAATGCACTTTCGGAAGTCAAAGTTAGCGATTTATCTGATTACTTGGTTCAAAAATCAGAAAAATCTAATGCCGTTGCGATTAAGACGCCCTACATGTCATTGCCCGAAACTCAAAAGCCACAAAGGAAGGCCAAATTCACAAAGCCCGATATAGTTTATGATATGGTCGAGAAACAACCTGAATATCCCGGCGGAGTAGCGGCAATGCTTCGTTACCTATCTACAAACATCAAATATCCCACATCAGCTAAACAAAAAGGTATTGAAGGAAGAGTTATCGTTCAGTTCGTTGTGGACAGAACAGGAATAATTCGCAATTATAAAATACTCCGTAGCATCAACACTGATCTCGACCAAGAAGCCATTCGAGTAGTCAAAAATATGCCTAAATGGACTCCTGGCATGCATAAAGGAGAGAAAGTCTCTGTAAAATACACACTTCCCATCAGTTTCCAATTAACCAATAATAAACGAAACATGTCCGCAGCTAAATATTCTAATGAAGTATATGAAATGGTAGAAGAAATGCCAGAATTTCAAGGAGGACGCAACGCAATGATGATGTATCTTGCCTCTCACTTAAAATATCCTATAGAGGCATCAAAAGCAGGAATAGAAGGGAAAGTTATTTGCCAATTCACCGTAGGGAAAGATGGTAGTCTTTCTGATATAAACGTTGTACGCCCCATGAACGAATTTTTAGACAAAGAAGCAATAAGAGTAATAAGTTCAATGCCAAAATGGAAACCAGGCAAAACAAAAGGAGAAAATGTTGCGGTTAAATATACATTACCGATTTATTTTAGCATTGACGGACCGAATTCTAAATTAAAAAAGAATAAAATCAATGATGGCGTTCAAGTCATAACTTACAAATAAAGACTCTCTCTCCTTTATTTATTTAGACTGTGCCGGGGTGTGTTCGGCACAGTCTCCTAAATACCAAAGATATGCACTTTACCATCTTAACTTTAAAGCAAAGGAATATTTCGCCCGTATGCTTCTATCATTTTAAGGAACAAACTAAGGCAGATAGAGAGACTTTTTATAAGCAGTAACAAAAGTTCTGGCAAAGCAAAAATAAAGGGGCACAAATGGAAGCATCAACAGGCATCAAATTGGGGCTATCTGATTTGCCTAATCAAGCGCCCAATTGTGACATGCTCGAAAAACACTAAATAGTTCATACAATGAAATACTATTTGTTATACATAGCACTCCTCATTACATTATCTTCGTGCAATAGTTACCACTTCATGAAGAAAGGGATGTGGATGGTAGATCAAAAACATGCTACAGTAAAGGAATTATCTCACCAAATGATATTCAACCTGGACTCCTTTAATTTTCTATCCGCAGATACTTTGAATATTATTACTCGCAAAAAAGATTTCCACAAATATGCAGGCAGTCGCCACCTTGTTAGATCCATTTTGAAACAGATTCCCCTAAAAGCCGATTCGCTATTATTTATAATACCCGGTAAGCTTATTGTTTTTGAGAATATTAAAGACAAATGGGATCCCGATTGCGACATTATATCCCCTGGTCGTAAAAGGAAATATATAGGTTCGGTACATAATTCCTTGATCGATCGAAAGACCGGACAAGCTTTTTATGCAGACAGAATGATGGTCAGAAGTAAATGGACATGTATTGTCTACCTCAACACAACGGAAGAGATTGGCAAAGAAATCAGTCGAGGAATTTATAGAAGCAATCTATATTTTCCTGAAGAAGAACCATAGCAAATTATTTATGCAAACTTAAATTCAGGAGACGAATATTGTAAGCGGAACACCAAAGTAGTCCACTTTTTTCTCATACTTGCAGCTTAGCGTTGACTTATACTTTTATGGATACAAAGTATTTTATAAAGAGAGAGTGATGCCATTAACAAACGGCATCACTCTCTCTTTATTCTGGTACCATATCATTTAGCCAATTCAGAACGATAAAAGGCTTCTACATCTTTCCAATGATAATAAGGAGCCATATCCGTTTTTACAGGAATAGATGTTTCCTTTTCATGTAGTAAGAATTTCACCAGAACATCGTCCGATCCAGCTTTACGATAGAAGATAAGTTGTATATTACCAGCCATTGGAACAACTTTGAAGTCCGACCAATATTTATATAAATTATTCAAATCAGCAGTAAAATTGTCACAACCTTTCAGATGTAGTAAATAGGCCAACGGTGCAAGTATACTGTCATGACCAAAACGGAGGGTCACCGATGTTCCTCCTTGACGAATAGCCGTATCGGCATTATCGAGTATGTTGCGGAGCAAACCGTAATACGCTTTGTATCTAGGAGCAGAGCCCGGCATAAACCCTTTCCACAAGCACCACCCTGCATTATCTGTTTGCCATATATCGAATAGCTCGTCATCGGTAAACAAATCAAAGAATGACAATTTTAGTTGAGGCTGGCACTGCATATCTTCGGCAATATTATAAAGCTTATCCATCAAACGTTCTCCCTCAACGTTCTTCTTTATATAATCCTGATCTGCAAAAAGCTTTGACACGAGTCTGCCTGGCCTAAACATTTTTTTTGTAAAATCTCTCAGTTGCTTCTTTAAGATTGTATCTTGAGCATTATTAGGGATACTATCTTCATCATTGGCAATATACCACATATTCCGTTGACTTGTTTCCATGGCAACATTCAGCTTCGGATTCATTCCCTGCAAAGCATTACAAAAGTTTGCCATACTGATGGCGCACCGAGTAACGACCGAAGACTTAGCATCAACAAAGGTTCCGGGCTGGAATACTTCAGGAAAGTTGCGATACATCCGGGTCGCTATTTGACGATGTTGCATAGCCCCTAGTTTTGACAAATCTCCATCTCGAAGATAGGCATCAGCATAAGCGACTTTAAGACGCCTCAACACATCCTGTCCATAGCTAGTCAAAGAATGGCAACTATCTGCTTTTTCCAACGCATTAATAACATATGTGTAGTTCTTATTTGTCGTCATATACCGTGATCCATGACGTCCATAATGACTGATATAAAAAGGTTTATATCCTTTAGGAGCAGGCGAAAGCTTACCTGTTGGAGTGGGATAACTGTAATAAGTGCCACCTGCCTGAAGAATATTCTTCATCACATCCTCTTTGGTAGTCTGAGCTTCCAAAGAGAAGAATGGCACAAGCAGAACGATCCATAAATATTTACATCTCATAACTCTATAAAGTGATATTTAATTGTGAGCAACAAAAATAGCAAATATTCTTTTAACGAACAACTACTTTCAAAGATCCTTTTGCAAGACCTTTGCCAAAGGCAGTCAATTCTATAGTTCCTTGTATCCCCTTATTCTGAAGTACCACCAGGCATTTACCATAAAACGCTTTACGTTTATTGTCTTTAAAGCGCTCTAAAGATATCTCATTTCCATTATCGACACCTGCAATAAAAGCTTTATCGTTGACCTTAAATTGTACCAGATTATCTGCATTTGGACAAAGATTTCCATCCTTATCGACAATTTCTACTGTAACAAAACAAAGATCGGTACCATCAGAACGAACGATTCTTTTATCAGGTACAAGACGAATAGCTGCAGGAGCGCTCGCAGTCTTAATAGATTCCTGACGAACGGGCTTACCCTTTTGGTAGGCTACAACTCGAACAGTACCCGGTTCATAAATACAACTCCAAGAAACATGATACTGATGCTCTGTCTTATGACGACGTCCTTGGCTTTTACCATTAATAAACAATTCTACTTCGTCAGCATTATTATAATAAGCCCACATATCTATTTTTTGCCCAACAGTCCAATTCCAATGTGGAAACAAATGAAGTACCGGCTTTTTTGTCCATTCGCTCTGATACATATAATAGGAATCTTTAGGAAAACCAGCCAAATCCACGATACCAAAATAACTACTCCGTGCAGGCCAATCATAAGGAGTAGGTTCTCCAATATAATCAAACCCAGTCCAAATAAACTGACCACTCACAAAGGGTGAATGTTTCACAATATCCCATGTCTCTTCGTGAGTAGATCCCCAAGGCACATGACAATTGTCATAAGCAGAACAAGAAAAAGAAGGATTGGTATATGGCTTATCCCAACGTTCAGGACAAATCATGATTGAATCACTAGGCATCTGATAATAGCCTCTAGTCTGCAAGGCAGATACACTTTCGGTTATAATAAACGGCTTACCCGGAAAGTTTTGCGGTACACTCGGAATATTCTGATTATGATAATTGAACCCTATGACATCCAACGTGTTTGCCAAAAAAAGATTATTGTTTGGCGACGACTCATTACATGCCGATGTAATCGGACGATTATCGAGCCCTCTAACAATATCTGCCAATTGCATTGTCAGTAGCGAACAGACATTCTTTTTACCATCTTTGGCTCCATCCATTATCTTATGACCGAAATTTAATATCATATTAGCCTGTTCCAGACTAAGTGAATCGGCATTGGCATCATTCCATTGTTCCAGAACTTCGTTTCCAATACTCCATAATATAATACAAGGATGATTTCTATCGCGAACGACCATATCAATCAGATCTTTCTTATACCATTTATCAAAATAATTGGCATAATCGTAAGTTGTTTTTTTACGATGCCACATATCGAAAGCTTCATCCAACACAACAAATCCCATACTATCGCACATATTAAGCAATTCCGGAGCTGGAGGATTATGAGAACAACGAATGGCGTTGCAACCCATATCTTTCAGTATTTTAAGCTGACGATGCAAAGCCGCATCATTAAGGGCAGCGCCCAAACAGCCTAAATCATGATGCTGGCAAACACCATTTATCTTCATGTTTTTACCGTTCAAAAAGAAGCCTTTTGTTACATCAAAATAGAAATCACGCAATCCAATAGAAGTAACATATTCGTCGACAATCTTGTTATCTTCCATCAAATAAGTATGAACTTTGTACAGATTCGGCTTATCAATATCCCATAGTTGCGGTTCTTTTATATAGCAGCTTTGAGTATTAACCTCCTGGGCTGCACCCTTAATAGTAATACGACTGTCACAAGAGGCTACTTTCCTACCTTGAGGATCAACAATTTCATTTTTAACAACGGTTCCAACAGTTCTGTTTTTCTCATTCTTCACTGTTACCCGAATATCTAGCCGTGCCTTATCTTTCATTACATCAGAGGCTGTTATCTGAGTTCCCCATTGAGCGACATGCACATCCCCTACTTCAATTAAATGCACATGCCTATAAATACCACAACCAGAGTACCAACGCGAATTGGGCTGATGCCCGTTATCGACCCTCACTGCAATAACATTTCGACTTCCATTCCTATTTAAGTAAGGTGTCAGATCATACTCAAATGAGATATAACCATAAGGGCGAGTGCCAAGTGAATGCCCGTTGATAAAGACTTCAGAATTCATATAGACACCATCAAAATGAATATAATAGCGTTTAAACAATGATCTATCTTTTATATCGAAAGTCTTGCGATACCAACCTATACCGCCCGGCAAAGCACCACCTCCGGTTCCCGATGGATTATCTTTACTAAAACTTCCTTCAATCGCCCAATCGTGAGGCAAATTAAGAAGTCGCCAAGCACTATCATCAAAACTCGTTTTCGAAGCCTCATCAGTAGCATTAAGGCTGAAACGCCAACCATTATCAAAATTTTGATTTATGCGAGACGGCAAGCTCTGGACTTTCCCAAAACTGATAGCCGAAACAAAAACAAACAAAAGCAATAATCTGTACTTCATGGTTTACAATTAAAATAAGAAATATTCTAAACGATTCTTAGAAGATTATCGCAGAAAATAATATTTTCCACAACAATCTTCAACATATATCTCACAACCTAACGATCAACTTTTTACCAGAATAATTAATAAGTTGCCCTTTGGCATTCAAATCAAAAGGTTGCAACCCATCTCTACCAACCTTAACCACGTTGAAACGACGATCATTAAGCATCCCATCATACGAACCTTTACGATCGCCAATAATCAATGTTTTGGTAGCCTCATTATATGAGAATTCAATCGTTGCATATTTGCCCTTCTCGTAATTATAGTTTGTTCCTTCATCTTCATAAAGCTGAAAATTCCCATTTGCCCCTTCGTATACGAAAAGAGTTATCAATTCGGGCTTTTTCTCATCGCTATACTGCATGTCAGGGCCAAAAGGAATAATAGAACCGCAACGGACAAATAAAGGAATCTTCTCATAAGGAGCATCGACTTTCAATGTCTGTCCACCGTCAAAATATTTACTGCTATAAAAATCATACCATCCGCAAGCTGCTGGAAAATAAACATCGCGACTTCTCATCTTATAATATCCTACAGGGCAAACCATCAATGCAGGGCCAAACATATACTGATCAGTCAAATTATAAACGTTGCGATCTCTTTCAAAATCCATTACCATACCTCGCATCATGGTATAATCTTTAAAATGTACCCAACCCGTCATCGAATAGAGATAAGGCATTAAATTATAGCGCAGTTTACTATAATAGGCAATACTTTTATAACAAGCATGCGATGCCGGAGCCAAATTCCAAACTTCGCGCAGAGGCCACTGACCATGAGTACGATAAAGAGGAACAAAAGCACCATATTCATTCCAACGCGCATTTAATTCCCTCCACTCTGCCAGATCGTTATTTTCTTCTCCGGTTTTATCAAAGTTCTGCTGAGCAGCAACATACCTATCTTCTACACAGAAGCCTCCTATATCCATACCCCAAAACGGAATACCGCTCATTGAAAAGTTCAATCCCGCAGTTATTTGCGCCCTCATATCTTCCCAACGGGTAGCAATATCTCCACTCCACGTAGCGGTACTATAACGTTGCAATCCGGCAAAGCCCGAACGAGTGAGTAGAAACACACGCTTATTAGGCATCACAGAACGCTGTCCATCATAGATAGCTTCGGCATTCTCCAACGCATAGGCATTAAAATATTCGGTAGAAGGTCCCAAAGCGGTAGGACCACAAAGAGCCTTGCGATAAGGCATATCAGTACAATCTTTTATATTTGGTTCACTAGCGTCCATCCACCAAGCATCAATGCCATGATTATATTTTGAATATAAATTATCATCCATCTGACGCCAAAACATTTTGCGGGCACCACTAGCATAAGCATCATAAAAAGAGCCTAAATAGCCAGGTCCTACCCAATCGCGGATGCTATCCTTCACTGCTTGATGATACATCCAACCGTGACTGTCGAGTTCCTTATAATTGCTAGTCGTAACATAAAACTTGGGCCAGCAAGAAATCATAAAACGCCCATGCATCGCATGCAACGAATCAAGCATCATCTGCGGATCAGGATAACGTAACGAATCGAACCGATGGCTTCCCCAATCATCTTCTTTCCAATAGAGCCAGTCTTGAACAATATTATCGATGGGAAGTTTACGGTTTCTAAATTCTTTGAACGTTGACAGTAGTTCATCCGCCGATTTATAACGCTCCCTGCTTTGCCAGAAGCCAAGCGCCCATTTGGGCATAACTTCTGCCTTACCGGTGAGCTTCCGATAACCGGATATGACATCATCCATATTATTCCCGGCAATGAAATAATAATCCATATCGGGGCTCATCTCGCTCCATATAGAAAGTTTGTTCTGTTCAGACTCTGAGACAGGGGCATTAGCCCTTAAACCACAATATGAAACATCTCCATCGGGCAACCATTCAATACGAATAGGAATGCGAACTCCTTGTTTCAGATCGAAAGAAAACTTAAATGCATTTGGATTCCAGGCTGTACGCCAACGTTCTGGAACAACAATTTTATTATCAAGATAAACTTTGATATAACCGGCATAATAAAGAATAAAGCGATAGATAGCTGTTCTCTCTGCCTCCACAAAACCCTGGTAGGTCACTTTGGCGCCTTTATAACGAAAGTTTTGTGGCAGATTTTTTATAAGTCTGAAATCTTCGTAATAGATAGAATCTTCCGTGCGAGTAACAGTCTTACCATCTGCCTGAACATAAACACCGGTCAATCCGCCAGCTTTACCATTTTTATCAAATAATTTGAAGATGCGATTCAATTGTTTATATGGCTCCGGTTGTCCAAAACGACAGTAAGAATAACTATCCCACAACAAACCATAATTATGATTACTCATTACAAATGGAACGGACACTTTCGGATTATATTGAAACAAATCTTCATTTTTGCCTTTATAATTCATCTCGTTAGCTTGATGCTGACCCAATCCGTAAAAGGCCTCATCATTGTTGCTATCGAACAATGCATGCCATGTCACGCCCCTTTTCTCATCGACTGTGATCGACTTAAATGTTTTTCCTCTATTTGCTTCACGCAATAAGACAGCGCCATTTTTATCCAAGAACGTAATACGACCGTCTTCCTTCGAGATAGAAGCAGCCAGCACATCAGTCATTACTTTGACATCCTTTTTCCCATCGACGACATCAAATGGCGTATTCGTCGATTGTGGTAGAACAATCAGGCTTTTTCTGTTCGAAAAAGTTCCATCCGGAGTTGCCTGAATACGAATAATTTTGCTGTTTATCACTTCCAATCGAACTTGACGAGCACCGTTTCGCATAGGCTTCAGCACGTTGACAGTAACCACATTACCCTGCCTGGTAAAATTACCCGCATAAGAAAATACCGCCAACAACAGCGCAGCAATACTGCACAGTAAGGTCTTCCTTTTCATGTTATTAAATCTGTTTAAGTTTTTGTATAGTATATAGTTCTTACGTTTCGAAGGGAAAAGTCAATATTTACAAATAATCGGGCACAGTAAACAATTTGATACCATTCGAACCTTTAATCAGTATAGTACGTCCTTTCGGTTTATTTTTTTTCAGATCTTCAATAAGCGACGAAGCATCCGGGTAAGTTTTAAATTCAGAATTGCATGCAGCAAACTGACTACCTACCAAAACGACATCGGTAAATTTGCATTCCCGCAAAAAGTCTATAATCTTTAAATGTTCGTTTATACTTTCAGCTCCCAACTCGCGCATATCTCCCAAAATAAGCATTTTGTTCTTTACCTGCATCTTATTAAAATTGCTAAGTGAAGCCTGCATGCTAGTCGGATTAGCATTATAAGTATCTATTATCAATGTATTTTCTTCTGTTTTTTTGAGCTGAGAACGATTATTGGATGGTTTGTATTCCGACAACGCCTTATCTATGTTTCTCGGTTCAACGCCAAAGAACCGACCAATAGTAATCGCAGCCAAAGCATTAGGGAAGTTGTAGTCACCTATCAGCTGGGTATTTACATGGTGCAATTCACCACTTTTCCCTGCTTTCCACTCGAACGACAAGAAAGGTGAACAATCGGTGACATGTCCATTCACATAAAGCGAATCAGCAGCACCATAAGGAATTATATTCAATCCTTCGGACATCTTCATCAGATACGAGTTGTCATGATGAATAAAGATTGTCGAATCCAATTTATTACGCAAAAAGTCATATAGTTCGCCTTTTGTTTTAATAACTCCTTCAAAAGAGCCGAAGCCTTCCAAATGAGCTTTCCCTACGTTAGTAATAATACCATAGTTAGGCTCCACTATATTAACAAGAAACTTAATTTCACCCGGATGATTAGCTCCCATTTCAATAACAGCCAAATCATTGTCTGCTTTCAATCGAAGCAATGTCAAAGGTACACCAATATGATTATTCAGATTACCTTGAGTATAGAGTACATTATGCGATTGAGACAATACGGCAGCGATCAGTTCTTTAGTTGTTGTTTTTCCATTGGTTCCTGTAATACCTATAATTCGAGTACCGAGCTGATGACGATGATAATTTGCCAAATCCTGTAATGTTTTCAAAGTATCTTCTACAAGAATGTAATGTTTATCACCCTCGACGACAACGCTGGAGTCATCGACTACAGCATAACTTGATCCGTTTTGCAAAGCTGTTGCAGCAAACTTATTACCATCAAACGAATCGCCCTTTAAAGCAAAGAATAAAGAACCATCGGGACAATTACGGCTATCAGTAGTAACGCCGTTACAACTCATAAAAATCTGATAAAGTGTTGGAAGTGTCATTTGTTTTCTGTTATTATCGAAAGCAAAGATATATAAAATCTTTAAAATGGCATATTCTTGGCTACGTTCTTTTTATTTCTTTGTCTATTTGATAACAGTAAAGACCTTGACAATCAACAAATATTGCCGTAAATAATACATCTACGCCCCATATACAACGCCAGCGAAAAGAAGCTCCAAAATCATCCCGAGAGCATATCACAGGAACGTTGTTTACAGTTGACCTTTATATAGAACGATTCTAAATGATAAGCTATAAATAGCTTAAAGGCTTATTCATGGGTAACGAATATACTCCACCTTTTTGATCAGTATCTCATTCTCGACGAAAGGTAACAGGCAATCAAAAGCGATACCGCCATAGAAAAAAATGTCTACATATATACACGCCAACATCAATATTTCTTAAAGCTCTTCGCACATTTTCTCAGACTTCATTATTGGTCAGACATTTACATACATGATATAGCTCCTATTCTTACTTCAAAACAGGTATGTCGTATGGGTTGTAATAAGCCTATTCAGATAAGCTAGTCGTCTAAAGTTAAGTTTACAATTAAGGCACGGACGTCTCACACGTGTGCGACATCTGTATCACACGTGTGAGACAAGTGTCGCACAGCTGTGAGACGAATGTCGCACTCGTGTGATACTTCCACTTTATGCTTACGAAGCATATAAAACCACTAGGTAAGCTTATATTTAGTATTAGGATTGTAAAGCAAACGAACGTTACCCAATATCAGGCTAGAAGATGAAAGTAAATCCATTGGCTCTAATTATCAGAGTTATATATCTCAACTAAACTCTGCTGGTATAACTTTAAAAGCTGAAATATAAACTAGCCATTATATTGTAGGGACGAATCTTATACGATTGATATATGCCCATCGTCGCATTGTACGATTTGGTAAGCATATATATTTTGATCGAGAATATTCGTAATTGCAATATTACACCAAGAAATAGGGAGAAAGGTCAGTTTCGGGTTAATAGTCCAATAAGTTGACTCATATCGATTTTTATATCATTCTGATAAATAGATACATAGTTCTTTCTACATTCAGACTTTAATATAAAGACATTGGTTAAAAGAATACACTCTTAATGCACATAAAACCCTACCATAATAAATTTGTTTCTTGTATGAGCTATCGGTATATATCGGCCTTTTTAATTCTGACTATGCGGCCATATTTAGCCAATTCTTTCATAGGTAATTTCTTCTCATTACCAACTACCATAATAATACGTGGATTGTGAACAATGGCATCCTGATAGAAAGAAGAAATATCGTTCATCGTAGAATGTGGAAGTTCCTTTATCAAATAAGTATGCGGATCTTCACTATAACCTTTCATCTTATACAGAGCTACTTTATCGGCTATTTCACGAAAAGAAGGATAATCATTGTTTATCTGATTAATAATTTCCTGTTTTATTGTTTCTATATTTTTTTCTCGTACAGGCATCCGGTTGAATAGCGAATCGAGTACTCCCAAAGCCAACATCGTCTTGTCGTATTGAGTAGATAAGCGGGTAATATACGCCGTAGGATCACCGGCATACTTTACTGAAGGCATCAGGCAAGTACCATAAGCATAATAGGCATAAGCTCTGAACTCTCTGATTTCTTGAAATAGCAAAGACGAAAATCCCTGTCCAAAATAACTGCCCCAAAGCATAAACTTCGCCTTATCTTGAGCAGAAAGACACGGCCTTACAGATTGATAGGTTTGGATGATGCTCTGCCGAGCAGAAGGAAGATTATAAAAATAAATGACCGGTTCAGAAACATTTTGGGGAATGCGACGCTCCTCTTTTACCGCTATAGTCGCCTTATCTACAGGAAGGTTGTGCCGAATAGCTTCTGCCACAACCGGGGCACTTAATTGCCCACTATAAACAATAGAGCATTCTAAACGAGATAAGGACTTGAATAAGTCAAGCAAATCAGCCCCTTTCATCTTCTTGATCTCCCGAAGTGAAGAATGGCTCAAATATTCCGATTGATTGCCATAAGCCACTTTCTGAAACATAGCGTCTGCAATGTTATCACTACTTTTACTAAAGACTTTATCACTGACCTTATAGGCAGCAGCAATCGTTTTCATAGCCTTTTTGTCCGCTTTCGGATTTAGCATCAAGCAACTTAACAGTTTCAAGGAAGGCTCCAAATTACGATCAAAGCCAGAAAGATATAGCGTAAATCCATCCATTGAAGCACTTGCACCGAATGTAGTACCCAGCTTCTGCAACGCTTCTCCAAAATGCTGTTTTGTTAACGAGTCGGTACCAATAGCAGTCAGATATTCTGCCACCGTAGAAAGCCTAGGTTCGCTTAAATTACCTTTGTGATAAGTCAGGGATAAAGAGAACACGTTATTAATATGATTCTTTGCCGCATAAAGAGTTACGTGCGGAGTAACATTGATGGTTTCGACATCCTTATTAAAATCTATAAGACGTGGCGAAATCTGCTTGATGGGCAAAGTATCGAGTTGTTTGGCATACTGGGAAGAAGAACTAATATTCTTCGATTTAATAGGAGTATAATCCGGTTTGGCTATCTTATCTTTGGGATAAGAACCAAACTTCTTTTTAAACTTAATATAGTTATCAGTAAAATACTTATTAGAAACCCGCACAATGTCTGTCTTGGTCAGATTGGCAATAGAAGATGCTTGAGCAAGATACTCATCCCATGTTCGCCCCTGCGAAAAGACACTGATCATCTCTTCCGCCCGCTTATCTATGTTTTCCAAATTGGTTTGTGCCTTTCGAGATGCTTCAAGTTTCAATGCATCAAGTGTTTCTTGTGAAAAGTCTCCTGTCTTTAATCGATTGATTGCTCCCCAACAGAAGCTCTCAACTTTAGATAATGATCCGAAAGGAATATTGGGAACGAAACCAAATCCTGCAATACCTGCATCATTCAAAGCAGCCCTCATAGCAACAGCCCCCAACACTTTGTGTTCGTTGGTCAACGAATCCAAGAAACCCGTTTCATTACTATTGGTCAATAACGCGATTGCCAAATTCAGAGCAGGAGCGTCTGCATCACTATCTACGGGAGCCCTAAACGCAACAATCTCGCCTTTGATTAAAGGAATCGGTACCTTTATTTTTACTGTTTCAGCACCTTTTAGAGGAGGCAAAGAAGAAACCTGACGATTGGGGACAACACCTCTAACTATTCTGCCAAATGTATTTTCGAGCAAAGGAAGTATTGAGTCTGTATCAAAATCGCCACAAAGAATCAATCCCATATTGGTTGCTACATAATACTTTTTAAAGAATGCCTCCATCTCCGACAAACGTGGATTTTTTAGATTCTCAGTACTACCAATAATAGGATAAGCATAAGGATGATTGCCAAAATAAGCTTTTACAACATTCTGAAAAGAAGGCCATATAAAGTTATCGGCATACATATTTTTCTCTTCATACACAGTTTCCAATTCACCTTGAAATAGTCGAAAGACAGGATGAATCAAACGTTCGCTATTCAGTTCTGCCCACTGGGCTATGTATGGTGAAGAAAAAGTATTATAGAAAGCAGTATAGTCGTAGGAAGTTCCTGCATTCAGCCCCGAACCTCCATATTTTGAAATAAGCCGAGGGAATTCATTAGGAATGGCGTAATCGGCAGCTCGTTGACTCAAACGATTAATCTCTTTTTGAATGGCACGCCGCCCTGTTTCATCTTTCGTCTGAGAAAGCAATTCGTACTTGGCAGCGATAGAATCCAGCCATATCTTTTCGGCTTGATAATTAACGGTTCCGATCTTATCAGTTCCCTTGAACATAATATGTTCAAAGTAATGAGCAATACCTGTATCGGGACAATCCTTAGATCCGGCTTTCACAACAATAGCTCCAAATACTTTCGGCTGACTATGATCTTCGTTAAGCCATACGGTCAGACCATTACTAAGTTTCGTTTGAGTAACTTTCAATGCACTGGATGTTTGAGCTTTTGCAAAAAGGCAAACGCTAAGTAAAAATAATAAGCTTCCAACCTTCTTCATACTTTATTCTATAGATTTCTTATCGATAGAAAGGCAAAAGTACGCAAGTATTCTATTTTTTCAAAGTTTTTATCGGAAATGTTTATTGATTTTACCGTTTAATACTTTCTAAGTATCTCTCCCCATAGCTTATATCCTGCCGGAGTTAGATGCAAGCCATCTACAGTAAGTTCAGGACGCATAATATGAGTGCCTGGGATGACAAACGAAGGAAATAGATTAATGTAAACAAGTCCGCGCTCGGCAGCCATGCGGCATAATTGTTCATTAACAGCTACTATTGTATCGGTTTTCCCATCCATCGTATGCCAACGATGAAAAGATTCGTTGATAGGGAGCAAACTTTCAATATATAGTTTAGTATGTGGCAATTCTGTGCGAATCTTATCAACCAATATTTTGACTAGCTTCACAACACTATCTGCCGAAAGGCCATGAGATACGTCATTGACTCCCGCCAATAGAAAAATTTTCTTAGGATTTCCAGGTATAATCTGATACAGCCGATCGTACATGCCCATCGCATCATCACCTATAATGCCACGATTAACATAATGTCCTTTCAATTTGCCTGTAAGTCGCAAATTCCAATTACCACCAAACTCTGTAAGACTATTGCCCAACAAGACAATGTCTGAATGACAAATCGGAGGCAAACTATCAAACAATGCCACACGCTGCTTGTAATGTAAGCTATGCATAGACTCTTTAGAATGATTTTGCTGTGCCGAACAAGCAGTTGCGGCACAGCAAAACAATATGACCGTTATTAAAAACTGTTTCATTTCTTTACTTTCGGTTTGCTTATATCAGGAATGATAGAAGCAGCAACGGCATTGGCTACTAATGAACGAAGTTGTATACAATCACCGGCATCATTGGGATGTACCCTATTGGTAAGTAATATTACTGCTACATCATTATCTGGATCGATAACAATAGAAGTACCTGTATAGCCAGTATGTCCATAAGTATTGGGGCCAAGCAGATCTCCATTATTCGAAGCATAAGGAGAAAATATATCCCAACCCAGCGTACGTCCCAAAGAAGCCACGCAACGAGGAACTGTACGCATAGCTTTCACGCCAAGAGGACTAAGAATGCGATGGCCGTTCCATGCCCCGCCATTCTGCAAGGCAGCTACCAAGACAGCAATATCATCTGCCGAGGAGAATACTCCTGCATTTCCCGATATTCCACCGTTCATTACGCGGGCTAAAGGATCGTGTACTACACCTTGAAGTACAGAACCGTCGGGTTGCTTCTCTGTTGGCGCACAAAGTTCACAAAGTTTACTATTGGGATTATAATCGGTATGTGTCATACCCAATACATCAAAAATATTCTTTTTAGCAAAGTCACGCAAATTCTGTCCGGATATTGTTTCAATAATCCGTTGCAGCGTAATGTAATTCAAACAACTATATTGGAAATCCGTTTCGGGTTTAAAATCGCGTTTACAATGCGAAATATAATCAATAACGGCATCGCGATTGGGCGAACCATACTTTCGCTTTAAAGAATCGACAGGAGCATAGGGAGGAAGTCCCGAAGAATGAGTCATAATATCGACTATACGTATAGATGTCGTTTCACCTTTCGCGTCTTTCCAATCTTGGAAACCAGGAATATAATGATTAACTCTATCTAGCAGCCTCAATTGTCCTCTTTCTATAAGGATCATCGCCGAGATTGCCGTAGACATAGACTTACTGCACGAAGCCATATCAAATACAGTATTAGTAGCCATGGGCACTTGCTTAGGATAGATTTCTTTATTGCCATAAGCTTTGAGCCAGACCATCTTTCCATGACGAACAACTGCCAATACAGCACCTGGAATATCCTTGTGCTGGATAGCTTTCATAATAGCTGCATCAGCATTAGCAAGCCGAGAAGCATCGAGACCTACCGAAGCAGGAGATACGCGTTGCAATGGTTGCGCTCCAATAAAAAGCGACACGAGCAGTAACTGCAATAATAGACTTAGTTTTTTCATCTTTATTTTTGGGTTTATTCTTTTGCGTTTCCGCGATAATTGTCAATAGCATCCTTTACAGAACCATGCATCATAAGTAAAGTACGTGCCTTACCATAATCGACCCCTAACTCGTCAACAATCATACGAGTACCGCGATCGATAAGTTTCTTATTAGTAAGTTGCATATTAATCATCTTATTACCCTTAACTCTACCAAGTTTAATCATTACGCTGGTAGTTATCATATTCAGAATCATTTTTTGTCCTGTTCCAGATTTCATCCTCGAACTGCCGGTAACAAATTCCGGTCCTACAATCATTTCAATGGGAATATCTGATTCAGCAGCCATCGGACTATCGGGATTGCTCGTGATACATGCCGTAAGGATTCCATGTTCGCGGGCAGAATGAAGCGCTCCAATAACATAAGGAGTTGTACCCGAAGCAGCAATTCCGACAACAGTATCCTTCGTATCGATATGATGTTCCAATAATTCCTGCCAACCTCTTTCCACGTCGTCCTCGGCATTTTCGACAGGGTTGCGTAATGCTGTGTCACCACCAGCAATAAGCCCGATGACTAAAGTTGGAGGCATTCCAAAAGTAGGAGGTATCTCTGAAGCATCAAGTACGCCAAGGCGTCCACTTGTGCCTGCCCCAAGATAAAATATACGCCCCCCCTTCTTCATGCGCGGTACTATTTGAGTCACTAGTTTTTCAATTTGCGGGATCGTCTTACTTACCGCTAAAGCAACCTTTTGATCTTCTGTATTAATGTCTTCCAACAATTCCTTCACTGATTTTTTCTCCAGATCGTTATAAAGCGAAGACTGTTCGGATATCTTAACAAATGCCATAAGTTATTTGAATCTTTATTTTTGTTCTGTATGATACTTAATCAAGCCCTCCATAGGACTCCTTTCCACCTCTCCCAATTTCAATCCCATTGCTTTGCAAGCTTCATCTAATTGTTCGCGAAAGAAATAGGCTATAGAACCTATAAAATTAATGGGATAACAATCAGATCCCTCGTACTGCATTACATTACGTTTCAAGAACGATTTAAAGTTATCGACAAGCATAGCCCGAATAGCAAGATCTGCAATATTCTCTTCGTAAAAGATAGACAAACTTGCCAAGAACCTATTAGGAAAAGGTTTACAATACACCCTGTTGATAATCTCAGCCCGAGTCATCGGAAACTTAATAAAGAACTTCTTCTGCAATTCAACAGACAACTGATTTTTGAGAATATCGCCAATCAAGATCTTGCCCAATACAGCACCACTTCCTTCATCACCTAAGATAAATCCAAGTGGTGATACATTCTCTACTATATTCTGCCCATCATAAAGACAAGAATTGGAGCCTGTACCTATTATACAAGCAATGCCCGGCTTATGTCCGCAAAGTCCACGTGCAGCTGCCAGCATATCGCTATTTACTTCGAAACTCCGTTTGACTCTAATAAACTTGCCGATTGCTTCTTTTACTATCGCTATCTTGTCGGGAAATGCACACCCAGCGCCATAAAAATAAAGTTCATCAACCTCACTTAAAGGCAACTGAGGCATCAACGCCTCTTTAATTTCATTGCGTATTTCCTCTTGCGATTGAAAAAAAGGATTCGTTCCCTTTGTTGATATTTTCTGTATCAACTTACCATTTTCTAATACACTCCAATCTGTTTTTGTAGAGCCACTGTCTGCTAGTAATATCATAGTTTAATATATATTTTCTTTTTGTACAAAATATGACCAATACCCCAGTTGATACTGACAAAGAGTAAGGCATAAATAAGTGAGGCAAACTTACCTCCAACGACTGGCATAAAGACATTATAATAAAGTACACTTTGTATTGTCTGATTCTCGCCCGAGAAAAAGTGAAACATTCCCATCGGTAGAATAAGTATATCTGCCAGAACATACAAGAATAATGGATTGACACCGAAAGATTCAAAGAATCGAGTAACACCGTTGACACAACCCTTTTTATCAATGCACCATATCAATATAGCGAGTAGACTGGAAGCCAATCCACAAGTCGTCAAGGCAAAAGTAGGTGTCCATATCTTTTTGCTTAATGGGCAACCATAACTTAAAAGCAACCCTGAGAAAGTAAGTAATACGCCAATAATAAACAGACGTTCAATCTTATCGTTAATATCCTTTACCTGCATCATGATCTTGCCGACACAAAAGCCTATAAGTACATGTCCTAGTGCAGGTATAGTACTTAATATCCCTTCAGGATCGATAACCTCCCACTTATAAAGATGCTTTTCTCCTAAAATAGCTGCATCGAAACGATAAAGGATATTGGTATGATCGCAAGCAAATCCGTTGCCGGTAACAAGAATAATGAAATATACTATAAAAAGCACTGCTATAAGCCAAGGAATATACTTATGTTTCATTGTTAGAGCAATAATGGCAGAGAGCCCATAACAAATAGCTAAACGAGGCATAACGCCCAATATACGCAAATGATCAAGTGTATTGCATGAAACGCCAAAACGTTCGATAAAGGACATTCCAGCATGTTCTGGTGCCATCCAGCTAGCCGTAAACATAAATATCCACGAAATAGCTAATCCTATAAGCCATATTAGTGCAGTACGTTTCAATATTTTGAAGCCTGCTTTCCGAGTAAACTCAAAATGATATTTGCTTAATGACAAGTAAGTAGTGATACCCATCATAAACATAAAAAAGGGGAAGACCAAGTCTGTAGGAGTCAATCCTATCCATTTGGCATGCTCTAATGGAGCAAAAGTGTTATCACCACCGGGATTATTCACTAAAATCATTCCGGCAATTGTGATGCCTCGCATCACATCCAAGGCAAGAAGCCTTTTTTTTGAAGTAGCGGATGTTTCCATTATCAATATATTATTTAATTATTATCACCTTTCATAGGCCTAGTACATTCATTAACCAGATAAATGATAGAAATATACGGAATGCCTGAATTTGTCGTCAAACCGATTTCACACGTTCTACTATTGCTATAGCCTGTCACTATTTTTTCTTTTTCTATTTGAGGGCGTAATTTACGCAACGCATAAGCATTGACCTCGGGCTGAGTAAATCCTTTATCGCCTGCAAAACCACAGCACCCCACCCCTTCGGGAATCAATACATGCGAAGAACAGCGTTTGGCCAAATCTATCAACATATCTTCAACACCCATTAAGCGAGTAGAGCATGTAATATGTACTGCAATAGGACGATCTATCTGTGTAAACATCAATTTGTCCAGTAAATACGTATAAATAAACTCTACTGGTTCGTAAAGCTTCATCTTAGTAATTTTCTTTTTCATCCGATGCAAGCAAGGACTTTGATCGCAAAGAATGGGATATTTCCCTTCTTCTGAAGCAGCCCATAATGATGCTTCCAAATCAGCAGTCTTACGATCGGCAACATCAGGCATTCCTTTACTCTCCCATATTGTTCCACAACAAAGACTATCCATCTCTTTAGGGAATATAACTTCATAACCCGCTTTTTGAAGTAAAGCAACCATTTCTTCGGCTAAAGGACGACGAACGGGAGACTTACTGGCCAATCCCATTGTCTGATTGATACAACTAGGAAAATAAACAACTTTCAAAGGCTCAACCTTTTGCTGTATCTTAGGTATCTTATATCCTTTGGGGATAGAAGGAGTCCAAAGAGGAAGCCCAAAAGTATTGTGAAATTCTTTTCCAAACCAGTTCATGCCATTTGTTCCAATCAAATGATGCGCGCCATCGGCACAATTTAGGCCGACACGCATAACCGATTTTACATTTGAGAAATGATTAGCAACATACTTTCCAAGATGATACCCTACACTAGACGAAGGCAATGAAGCTCGACGTACTTCATGGGTTAAATCAGCAACGTTAATGCCCATTGGACAAGACATTGAGCAAAGTCCATCGCCGGCACAAGTTTGATTGCCAAGATAACGATATTGATCAGTGAGTGTTTTAAGACGCTTAGGATCTTCTCCGGTTTGCTTTAACCGCGATAATTCACGTTGCAAAACAATTCGAGTACGTGAAGAAAGAGAAAAACCACATGTGAGGCAATTTACTTCGCAAAAGCCACACTCGATACATTTATTAAGCTTATCATAGATCTGCTCCGACTCTTCATCAAGTTCTCCTTCGGGCCTCATCACTGGCAATGGCTTAAAATGCTTTAAGTGGCATTTCTGGTCATCATTGAATATAACGCCAGGATTAATTAATCCATTTGGGTCGAAAAGATGTTTGATGCGTAGCATAAGAGAATATGCTTTGTCACCCCATTCATACTTAACAAAAGGTGCCATATTGCGGCCAGTACCATGTTCGGCCTTCAAAGAGCCATCATATTTTTCGACCACCATTTTTACGACATCGTCAATGAGCGCCTCATAGCGTTTCACCTCACTATCGTTATCGAATGATTGATTGATAATAAAATGGAAATTACCTTCTAAAGCATGACCATAAATACAAGAATCATCGTACCCATGCCTATCTAACAAATCGGATAGTTGAGCAGTAGCATCAGGTAAATCGGCAATATGAAATGCAATATCTTCGATCAAACAGGTAGTACCCTTCTTTCTCATACCACCTACAGCGGGAAATACTCCCGACCTAATAGCCCAATATTTAGAATACTCTGCAGGATCGTTTGTGAAATGGAAAGGTTTAAAAGTTGGATAAGGTTCAAGCGCTTTTTCAATAGCTGATATATTAGCATCTAATTCCATTTCAGAAAGTGCCTCCGTTTCAGTGAGAATTGCAGTCAGCCCTTCACCTGTCGTATCATTGACAGATGCCAGAGATCTCTTATCCAGCAACTCAGCAGCAGACACTTTCAATTTTTTCATTGCAACTACAGCAGTAGTTGCTTCTCTGATATCATTAAAGTAAATGAGAGCGCTTGCTCGATAAGGATATACTGGAGCAGTTTTCATTGTCACTTCGCTTAAGAAAGCCAATGTTCCTTCAGAGCCGACCAACAAATGAGCTATAATATCAAAAGGATCCGAGTAGGCAATAAACGGACGTATATTGAGCCCTGTAACGTTCTTGATAGAATATTTATATTTGATACGATCTGCAAACTCTTTGTCTGCAAGGACCTCATCACGCATTCGCTCTATTTCTTTGATAAACTCAGGATGAGAACCAATAAAAGCATTGCGGCTTATTTCACTTCCAGTATCGAGCACTGCACCATCAGCTAAAACCATACGTGCCGACGTCAGTTCTTTATCACTGTTGGCATGAGTACCACAACTCATACCAGAAGCATTATTCATCACAATACCACCAACCATAGCACTGTTGACAGATGCAGGATCTGGAGCAAACTTCCGTCCTAATGGTGCCAATACTTGATTAACATGCTGACCAATGACCCCAGGTTGCAACGTAATATATTCGTGATTTTCTGATATGCTATAATTTTCCCAATGTTTACCTGCAACAACTAATATCGAATTAGTAATAGATTGGCCCGAAAGACTCGTCCCCGCAGCACGAAAAGTTACCGGCAATCTATAACACGAAGCAATTTTCAATATATTTGCAACATCTTGTTCGTTTTCTGAACGAACAACAACTTGCGGAATGAGACGATAGAAACTAGCATCGGTCCCCCAAGCCAATCGCCTCAGTTCGTCAGTATAAATTCGATCTTCTGGAATATATTTTAATATTTCATTAACGAACCGATTATATTCTGGATTTTCGGCTTTCATATCAACTATTTATATAAATAATACTTCTTAGAAAGAATACGGAAAGAATTGGCATCTTTATCCCAATAACTCTTAACATCACTCCAAGAATGTCTTTTGCAAAATAGCAAACGAATCTGTTTAGAGCCACACACTTTATCAAACATATTAAGACGGTCAGCTTTTTCGGAACTAAAGATATCATGATCAGGATAAAGTTTATACATTTCCTGAATTACATAAAATTGAATTTCACAAAGCGAAGCTTTCTTATAGTCGGTAAGATAAACCTGTACTCCTTGCATCTTTTCACCTTTGCCTGCCGCATAAAACGGTGTAAAATAGATGGGGCGGAAGATAACGCCAGGTAGATGGAGAGCATTCAAATTGCGAGTCAAACCAATGGCATCGGCCCAGGGAGTAGCAAACAACTGAAAAGGTATGGTATATCCTACTCCAATAGACAATCCTTCAAGTTCACCTATTATACCAGATACGGGATAAAAAACAGCAGATATAGGTTGAGGAATATGAGGAGAAGCCGGAACCCATTGAAGGCCTGTTTCTTCATAAGTCATCCGACGTTTCCAACCTTTCATCTTAATAACCTTTAGATTACACTGCCCTTGCAACATGTGTTCACCATTGAGCATTAATGCCAACTCACCACAAGTCAGGCCATATAAATAAGGTATTTTGAAATTACTCACAAAAGAGAGACAATCATCCTCAGTTATATTGCCTTCTACTTTTTCTCCTCCAATAGGATTGGGGCGATCTAACACAATTACTTCTATATTATTTGCCGCAGCCGCTTCCATAATATTTCCCAAAGTACTAATGAAAGTATAAGATCGACAACCTATATCTTGAATATCATACACTAAAACATCAATTCCCTTAAGCATTTCAGAAGTAGGCTTACGATTTTTACCATACAGCGAATATACGGGAAGCCCTGTGGTAGCATCTGAATCATTTTTGACCGCATCACCCGCATGAGCATCTCCTCTAACCCCATGTTCAGGACCAAATAATGCTACTAGTTTTACATTTGGAGCTTCGTGAAGAATATCTATATCGGACCTTAACCCATTATCTACTCCAGAAGGATTAGTAACCAAACCTACACGCTTTCCTTCCAAACATTTAAAATTCTGTTCCTTCAACATCTCAATTCCCGTTTTGACACGGACTTTCTGAGCTTGCACAGAGCATATAGCAAAAATACAATATATGACAAATAATACTCGTTTCATCTTTTCAATATTTTAAGATTGCTTATCTTCCAATTTATTTTTCTTACCGAACGAAGGATCTATCTTGACAAATGCACAAACTGTAATTGTTGCTGCACAGCAAATCATAGTCCATACAAAAAAGTGTCGATAACCGATTGCTTCTTGTAGCCAGCCAGCAGCCATTCCCGGAAGCATCATCCCTAAGGCCATAAAGCCAGTACAAATTGCATAATGAGCCGTCTTATGTTCTCCTTCCGAGAAATATATCAAATAGAGCATATATGCAGTAAAGCCAAAACCATACCCAAACTGTTCAATAAAAACACAAATATTGACTACCAGTAATGAATGATTCTGAAAATAGCTTAGATAGACAAAAGTAAGACAAGTCAATGACATACTCCAAGCCATTGGCCATAACCATTTCTTCAGTCCGCCTTTTGCTGCAACAATTCCACCAATAATACCACCAATAGTCAAACCGATAATACCGAATGTTCCGTATACCAATCCTACTTCTCCGGTAGTCAACCCTAACCCTCCCTTATCTACGGGATCGACCAAGAAAGGCTGAATAAGTTTAACAAGCTGTGATTCGGGCAAGCGATAGAGTAGCATAAAAAGAATGGCAATCCAAATCTGCTTTTTAGTAAAGAAAGACCCAAAAGTTCCGAAGAAGTCATGAAATATCTGCGAAGCAGTAAGCACCTCACGGTCATTGTCACTTTTCGGACGTGGCAAAGCCCAACTATGATAAACGACTACTACAAAGAAAAAGAGTGAAAGAACTCCTATAGCAACAAGCCAAGCAAATGGAATATTACCTGAAGCACCTTCAAAGGTTGCAGAAGCTTTTGTCGACAATTTATGATCGATTTCAAAATAGAGATATGCTGTTTTATTCCAGTTTTTTTCATTAAATTCAAAACGAGTGGATAATTTGTCCTGCTCCAATTTAATGCTCTTGTCTCCAGATTTATTTGTAACGACAAGGACAATTGTCTTATTCGATTCAGGTTTCTTATTCAGCCGAACACCAACAACTAAAATGCTATTTGATTGATCGGATACTGTATATTCTTCACCAAAATGACCTTTTAACCAACTAAACAAAGTTCCCTTCCCATCATCCGCCGATTTTGAAACAGCAGTCGTTTTAATTGCAGAGACAAAACCATTTTGCTCATTTAGATGTTTCACAGAGTCAAACATGGCTTTTGAATAATCAGCGTAAGCCGTTTTATCGCCCTTAGAAGTGGCTACTATTGTTTTAGGAGCTTTGGTTCCTACATCAACAACAGAATTTGTATAAACAAAATGCATTTCTCCTGTTGTATCAATAGGATTTGCATAAACTGGTAATGTACAGGTTTGGTTAACAACAGCAGGATCGGCATTTATCTGAAGTCGAGCAGGTGGCAATCCTGAATTGGTTTCAATCAATCCTGCTATAATAACAAGAAGTCCTTGACCTACTAAAGTTGCTACCCTATAAAAAGTACTACGAATACCAACATAAAGAGATTGATCATGTTCATCTAACGCATGCATGTAAAATCCATCAGCTGCAATATCATGAGTAGCAGAAGTAAACCCAACAACCCAAAAGAAAGCAAGCGTCAGTTGAAAAAAGAAAGGCGTGGGTATAGAAAAGGCAACACCGGCTAAAGCAATAGCCAATATCCATTGCATTGTCAGAATCCACCAACGCTTTGTTCTTATAATATCAACAAAAGGACTCCAAAATGGTTTAATAACCCATGGCAAATACAACCAACCTGTATACAATGCAATATCCGTATTGGAGATACCCAACCTTTTATACATCATCACAGAGATTGTCATTACAGCCACATAAGGCAAGCCTTCTGCAAAATACAAAGTAGGGATCCAAGCCCAAGGAGAAATCTTCTTATTTTCCATAATCAATACAGTTTTTCTATTCGAACACCTCTAAAGTAATGCTGCAGTATTTCATCATAGGTAAACCCTTGAGCTCCCATCATCGCAGCTCCGATCTGACATAAACCGACACCATGTCCCCAACCAGCTCCAGTCAAAACAAATTTAGCCGGCACGCCTTTTTCATCGGCTCCAATTTTATCAACCACAAATGCCGAACTATAAAGATGAGATTTAGATAAAAGACGACGAATTTCCAATTCCTTACCAATAGTCATTGTCTTTTTTGTTCCCAAAATTTTCAGGCGAACTAAACGCCCTGATGTTCCACGTTCTACAGGTATCAAGTCAATAACATCACCAAAATCTATACCCGACTTTTCTCTAATAATAGATGACAATTCCGATTGACTATAGTCCACTTTCCAACGATAAAAATCGGTGGTTTCTTGATCATAATTATTCAAGACTTGCGATAATACTTCCTTTGATTTGGTATTACAAAAAGAGTCAGGAGTAGACCTTATCCATTTGTCTGCATCTTCTTCTCTTTTTAGATTCGGCACCCAGTTGACGGATAAGCTATCTCTTTTTTTATGCAAATAAGAATAAGGTTTATTTTCCCAACAGTTTTGGAATTCTTCGAAAATGCCACCACAACATTTTGAGAAACGAGCATCACAGATTTCACCTTTGTACGTTAAAGCTTCACCGTAAGTAGAAACGATAGCTTGTTTTACGGTAGGAGTCGAAATTCTTGTGATACCTTCATAACGCTGACAATGGTCATCAGCACAAACATCAAAACGGGTATGAGCCTGACGATCATACCATTTAACATAGCCGTCTTTAGATTCAATACACATTTCGGAAGTAGTGCTGTCTTTCTGATGACTAATATTAGACAATACCCAACTGCGAGAAATGACCGCATGTGCTTTCAATAATTCTAAAGACGCTGTAGCACTCATCTCTGAAGAAATAACACTTGTAAGATAATCTTCTATTGAGATGCAATTGATGGCTGTTAGTTTATCTTTATCATCAACTATAATTTTCAGGGATCCTAAAAAGCGCTGATTTTCTTTACGTTCCCAATGAAATTTAATACCAATAGTTACGGCAATAAGCTCAAAAGAATCTGTTGCAGCAAAACGAGGTGTAAACAACAATTCATTATAAAGCTTGCCAGCCCACAAAATCTTCCCATCCCGGCATTCTACTGTCTGGGGGCCACTTACTTCCTCATTATTGAAATTATAAGTGCTCAACAATATAAAGTCAATCTTCGGCGCAGTCAAAACACCCACATTAATTATTGGCTCTTCCATATTTATTTTTTATTTTTTCTTCTACTTCATGTAGTTCATTAGCAGATAGACATACTTCCCGTATAATTTTCTCTATATCTGATGCTTGTATTTTATCAAAGTCTTTCTCCAACGGAGTAATAAAGACTCCCCCCATATCTACAGATGCCGGACTAATCAATATGTTATTCTCACCCTTAGAGAAGTAGCAATCCGGACGATGTTTCTTTCTAGGGAATAACAAAACAATCCAACTTTCTTCATTTTTCATTGCCAGTACATTCATCATCGGTTCTTCCTCTGTTTCTTTTAGCTCTAAAGACTGATAATAAAGACCAAACAAATGTTCAGCATCTACTTTACTATTTGACTCGATCACAAGAAAAGGACAAGGCATCGTATCTACATGCCACAAGATGCTTCCTTCTATTCCTATTAGTTTTTTACTGTATTTTCTCCATTCATTTTCGATAGGCATAAAACCACTATTGCCTGCCTGAAAGTGAGCATGATCAGGAGCAGAGGCCCCACATTTTGGTCCATTATAAAATAGAGTAAAACCTTGAAGATAATCGGCCAAGTCAAGCATATCTCCAAACCGAGAGATTATTCGCTGCGGGGTATGTTTTTCTTCAGGGATAGTAAGATGACGCGGGAAAATAGGATAAGGATTAATTAATATCTCATAATGTTCCCCAAAGAGGATACCCTCTTGCTCAGCAGGCCGATTTTCTGCACACAAGAAACATTTACGAGCTTGCAGTGAGGCCTTATCAACTTTAGCCGCAGAGGAAAGGATACGTGCAGGGTTGAATTGTACTTTGTACAACAAATTACCAACTTTTAGTTCCTTGATACGAACATTTCTTAGAGCCCTATAATTTTCGCTCGCTACACTCCAAGAAGCAAGTTGATTATCTATCAGTAAATCTACCTTTTCCATGTTTCTATGCTTTGTTCAAGGCAATTCGGGCATTAAGTTCCCATGTACGAATACGATCTTTATATAGATTATTGCTATTTGTCTTTTCGATGCTCAAAGCTGCATCCGAATTATCCTCCCAGCGACGACAGCAATAGAGTACATCAAAGATACGTCCTATTTGATATCTTCTAGAGATATACAATCCAAGAGCATAATCTTCGCCATAGCTAGTATTAGGCAATTTTGTTTCTCTCAAAACGGGAGTATAAAAAGCACGAGGAGCACCGAGGCCATTGATGCGAAGAGCATTGTTACGACCATTCTCAGGAGTCCATTCTGCATGATCGATCTTTCCGGGAGGAATGGGATTTTTATCCAAATCTGTTAACATATATGTACCAACTACCATTGCGCAATTCTGCTCATAAAAAGCATCAACTACTTTCTGTAATGTATGTTCATCTGAATAAACATCATCGCTATCAAGCTGAATTGCAAATTTTCCACAAGCAGAGTCATTAACACCCATATTCCAGCAACCCCCAATGCCCAAATCATTTCTTTCAGGAATAATATGTATCAACCGTTCATCATTAATTTCACGTATAGCTTCTGTCGTACCATCAGTGGAATGATTATCAATCACAATAACATTGTATCCAAAAGTTGTCTGTTGTGACAATGCGCTATGAATAGCATCTCGAATAGTACGAATACGATTTCTAACAGGAATGATAACAGAAGCTTCCTTTTCAAACAGTACTTTATCAAATTTTATTTCTGGGAAATGAGGTGCTAAATAGCCACCTACTTCTTTTAGATATTCAGTACAAGCCTTTTCCATCTCAATCTGCGAAGCACGATTTCGAGGGTCGACATAATCGAATATTTTTTCACCACTCTTTCTATTATCTGTCTCAACCTCGGAATAAAGATATTCATTAATATGGACTAAAGAATTCTCTTCCGACAATTTAAGGCGTAAATCATAAAAACCGGCAGCCTGATAGTCGAATTTCATCTTTACAACAGCGTTCTTCATAGCTTCTGTGCGGAAAAGGAGTAATGATCCAAAATCAAAATCATCACGTAAACTACCCATCTGATAATCGATGACCGGAGATTTAGACTGTAATCCATCGAACGATACTTTATAATGATCGGCATACACCATTCCGGCAGCACTATCTTGAGCAATGCTAACCATTCTCTCCAATGCATATAAACCCATTTCAAGATATTCTTCTTTCAGGTACAGCAATGTATAACGCATTTGACTATGCGCTGCGATCGTTTGCATCGTCTTACTACTCTTCAAATGATCTATAGTAAGCGTACCCATTTCTTTCAAAGCATCAGGGATTTGTTGATTAGCAGTCTTCAATAATATGATATTGTTAACAATCTTTATCGCCTTCAAACATGCAACAGTTTTTATTATCTCATATCCTTCGCTTAAAGGGAGGAAACAGTCGACTATTCTTTCCATATCATTCAATTATTATGTAAATATACTTGTTTATCTATCTTTAATTTTCCAACAACACCATCTTCATTTGTAAACAGCAATTCTGTTTTACTCAGGGGAAGTACAGTATTAATTAATGTATTGCCCACTTTATGCTTCCAATATACTTTGCCGGTCTTTCCATCTAATCCAAACATCAACCCACTTTTTGTGCTGCCGAAAACAATGCCTTCTTTCTCTATTTGCATAGAAGGTGCATGTTCGTATCCAAAGCCAACGTTCGACGCCCAAACCTCTTGAGGTTTATCCGATAAAGTAGAATAACAAACGATACTATCATTCATCGTTTTGCTATATATTCTTTTTTTGTCAGCCGATAGTCCTACAGTTTCGCGAACCTGGCTCTGCAACGTACGCCATATTGTTTTTCCTGTTTTTAAATCAATAGCTGAAAGTGCACGTTGTGGATCAGCAATAAATACTTTACTATGAGCCGCTACCGGCCATACAGCAGCAGGAGAATAATGCATGCCAGGATGGCACCCTGTCCATTTCCATACCAATTTTCCAGTCGAACGATCTAATGCATAAAGAGTATTATCCCATGCACCAAATATAACCTTATCCGAAGTAACAAGTGGCTTAGTTTCTATATATCCTTTTACATCTACATACTTCCAGAGTTCGGTTCCATCTTTCACCCGAATAGCTCTCATACAATGATCACTCGCTCCTACATAAGCGATTCCTTTCCTTATATCAACAGCTCCCAACACGGAAGCGTCGGCATCGATATGCCAACACAATTTCCCGTTCTTTGCATTAATACCATATATTTTATTGTTGGCAGTACCAACTACTAAAATATTCTTACTAACGGCAGGTGTTCCCAAAATATGCCCATCGCCATTAAACTTCCATTTTTCAGATCCATTAGCGAGAGAGTAGCAAACTACATTTCCCCTATTATCGCCTGCATAAACAAATTTGCCGTATACAACCGGAGAGCTGTAAATGCCTATACGAGACTTGACAACCCAATCTTCGTGAACAGTCGAATAATCATGATTCACACTAAAATCCGGTCGAAGTTCTTTAGAGCCTGGGACTTCAGTATAGTATGATTTAGTAAGTGAGATGGCGCCCCAGCGATGACGTGGAAGACCTATAAGATGTTGATAAACAATCAAAGAATCGCGGGTTACATCGTATTCACTATAACCGCCGACTTTAGCATTTCCACGAAGGCTAGACCGATTAAGGAAGCCAGGGATCCCATCATAAAAAAAGAATCGATTACTATGATAATGTCCTCCTAAAAAAGCTTTCACAGGATACATCCTTACGGCATCGGTAACATCAAAACAATTATCCACATCATCTGGAAGCATAGGATAGTGAGTTACCAAAAAGACAGGTTTGCCCCCCTTACCATTTAGTTCTAACTCTTGCTTTATCCAATCTAAATCTTCAGGTGCTACATGCCCCAAGGCCATCCGAATAATAGGTCCCGTATTAAATCCTAAAAAGAGATATCCTTTATGTTCAAACTTAAATCGTTCATAACCAAATATTTTCTTAAAATCATTACAACCGCTTTCGCTCCATTTAGTATCATGATTACCCATTACAATGTAAAAAGGACGATTCAGTTTGTCCAAAACATCCTTCGCTATTCTAAGAGAAGCGCCATCACCTTCATCGGCAATATCACCAGTTACCAATACAAAGTCTATACTATCAGTCTTATTTATCTGCGTCACAGAATTTTTCAGATCTTGAATAGCATTAGAATCAAAGGCCCGGATATGGACATCGGTAATTAAAGCAAAGCGAAAAGGGCTTTGCGCCGATAAGTTTGAAGCCAATACTAAGATCACTACCAGAAACAAACACCGCATCTTGTTATTTAAAAGAGAACTTTGTGTCATCATTTGTTTTCGCTATTTAAATAGTGCAGAATCATTTTCATCACATCTTCACGTTCAGTCGCAATTTTGAGCGATTCAAACGGAAATCCTAATACAACAGTCCGGTAATGATCTTTTTCTGAACCCCCAAATACAACACCAGCACTAAGATTATTCTCAGGATATCGGAATGCTGTATATGCACAAGAATCAGCAGGTTCAATAGCATCAGGAGACTCTACGACATAAGACTCTTCATTAGGCAAATTGTAATAAGTATAAACCGTGTTGGACTCAGTCAATGGTGAGACAACCGTTTTTACTCGACCGGCTAAAGCCGCCTGACCGGCACGCCATTTATATTTTAATATCTGTTCAGCAAAATCCTTATCCGATTTTAATGAAGAGGCCAAAGGATTTAGCCAAAGATCAGTTGCGACAAAAGCGCCCGAGACAAAGAGACATCCACCAGAATGGCAATATGTTGTTAACTCATTCTGCAAATCAGAAGAAAAAGTTTTGTACATCAAAGGCGTTACGCCACCACGTCCCATCTTCGTTTGCTTTTCTTTACCCAATATTAAATCGACAGCACAATAGTCCGCAGTCATTAAATGATCTCGTACAGCCGCCGCTTCACTTACAGAAGTAAAACTATACCCGCATTTAAGAATGGCGGCGCCATGAACCGATGGGTAATCGAAATTATTACCGGCAATGACCATGGTTTCATAATTACCATAACTATCACCAAAGCCTCCCGAATCATCATGTGTCCAAGGAATCTTACGACGAAATTCTTTCATCTTCCCTATATAGCTAATATCCTTTATATAAGGGACACCATGATCTTTATCGTCAAGAAAACCAGCCAAAGAGTCTGCATCAGCAGTAAAATCATCAGGTGCACTGAGGCGGTCGAAACCATTAACCACCAACACAGGCTTTGCCTTTGTAGAAGATGAAATACCTACAGATAAAACTTCAGAAGGAAAACTCTCGCCCCCTTTATTCAAAGCTGCAACTTTGAAACTACAAACTAGATCTTTAGGAACTTTATACGTAAAAGCGGTCTTCTTCACAACTGTTCCATTATCAAAATCACCGTTACCGATTCTAACGTAAACTTTATATTTTTCCGCTTTTGCTGTTGGTTCAAGCGGATCATCTACAGGTGACCAAGTCAATACAGCCTCATCATTTTTGCTTAATCCAATAGCAAAATGGTCTACAGGAAGAGGTTGAACGACATATTCGATGTTATTCTCATTCGACAAGAACCGTAGTATACCTTTGTATATAGCTCTACCCACCGTAAAACGAAAACGAGGATCGAGTCCATATCTCATATCGGCAAAGTTCTCGTGCGACATAAACTCTAATAACATAGCCGGGACTTTTGGAACGCGGGCTTCAAAATACGATTGGTTCCACATTCCCCGACGAGTCCATTTAGGCTCATACAAGCGACGAATATCATTCACTATATTAGTCATTACCAAATCAGTCAAGTCACGACTTGCATATCTAGAAGTTCCATCAGCAAATTTTCCTCCGTATCCAGCCGTCTGATAAATACCTAAAGTGCCAATAATCGAATCTCCATATACGGTCCCAGCATCTGTATGAAAAGCAAAAGACATATCTATCGGAATATTAAGTCCTTTTTCATCAGGGACAGCTTTCGAACCTCCAGCCAAGTAGTTCACCCATAGTCCCCGGCTACGATAATCATCGGTATAATCATCAGTTCCTTTACTTTGAGAATAAATGCTATCAGGTATGCCTGCCCATTGCATCCAATAACGAGCACCTTCTGTATAGCGTGGATAACCACTTACCTCATATTGATAATTCAACTTTGGTTGATAAGCATTTCTAGCAACTCTATGACCGTCCGAAGCCTTTGTATCCGCAATAATAGCATCTCCATAAGGACGACGAGCAATATTTCCTAAACCACCGCCGAATTTTATAGCATCTGCAGTGACTACACAGCCAGCCTTTTTCGAGAAATTACTGAGGACCACCTTTCCTTTCTCTCCTTTATCAAAAGCAAATGTTCCTAGATATATCCACGTACCTCCTCCCATCTTTTGATTAACAAGAAACGATGTCTGTCCATCTTTATGGTAAATAGTATAAAGAGCATCTTTAGTACTATTAGGCAACGTTTTATAAGATACATATACAGCATACTCTCTATCTTTTGGTATATTAGGGATCCACTCAGCAACACTAACATCATTCTTATTAGCAGAAGTAGCCACTTGCCGATAAGTTCCTTCACAAAAAGGATTTTCAACGTCTATGTATTTTTCTTTTGCATAAGCGAAACCAGTATATTCTCCTTTTTGCCAAGTTTTACTTCCACTCTTTTCCTGATACATAGAAGATGCGGCCAACTGTCCATCATTGTCTACTATTACTTCATAAGGATTGCAATCTCGTTCCCTGGGTAAAAGGACCGTGGCACCTGCATTCTCAAGCATGGGTACCAGATATGGTAGTACGTAACTTTGAGGAAAAAGATCTTCTACTGATTCAAAAAGACGGGCGCGCTGCCATTCCCAACGGGCCAAGCCTTGTTCATAATAGAGCCCGTGGCTCTGCCACATTGCTATATGACGTTTTAACAGCCCCTTTGTTGGTTTAAAAGGATCGGATATACGAGTAATAAGAGGAACTGTACATGGGTTAGAAAAGGTCTGCTTCGACCTAGAAGAAACATCCTGATAGATACGTGGTATAAGCTCTTTTATGGATTTACCATTAGTAAAAACGTCTACAATATAACCATTGAACCTTTCGGGAAGAATTTGCTGTAATCCATGATATATGCTATTAACATTTTCAATTCGAAAAGGAATATAAGAACAACTGACATTCGCAAAAAGTACCAATCTCTTTTGAGATACATCAATCTTGGTGGAGTCAATGACAATCTTTCCAATACTGATTTCCGAGCTATAAGAACTGAGCAACCGTTCCATGGGAACAAGCTCTGTTTTAGTCAGTAATTGTTGTGCCCTCAAAGACACAGAGCAAAACAGAGCGGAAACCATAATACAAACAAACAAAAGAAGCTTTTTCATAATTCGTATTTCAATTTTTTCTTTTAATCAACAAACACAAGCCCAAAAAGGTAAACAAAGCATTGAATATTAGCAACTCATAACTGAACTTGTAACCGCCAAACCAACGTTCTGAGTTGACATCAAGAATATAACAAAGTATTGGCGAAAGAATAGCGACATAAGGAATGAATCGATCACGAACCTTTGCTTTGGTTAATATGCCAAAAGCAAATAATCCCAATATAGGGCCATAGGTATAACTTGCCAATTTATATACAGCATCTATAACACTAGTATTATTCAATATTCCAAAAACAAAAATCACCACTCCCATAACGATTGCCATAATAATATGAACGTGTTTTCTGGTCCGAGTGAGTCTCTCCTCATTTAATCCTTTAGTATGAAGAATATCCACTGTAAAAGAAGTAGTAAGCGCTGTTAAAGCAGAACCAGCTGCAGAGTAGGCCGATGAGATCAGACCCACTATAAAAAGAATGCCGACAATAGCTGGAAAGTAATTACTCGAAGCGACCGTGGGAAACAGTTTATCACCAGTTTCTTTAATGCCTACTTTATGAGCAAAAAGATAAAGAAGAACTCCCAACATTAAGAAAAGCAAGTTGATAACAAACTGACATAAGCCACTAGTAATAATATTCTTCTGTGAATCATGAAAGTTCTTGCAGCTCAAATTGCGCTGCATCATATCTTGATCTAGACCAGTCATTGCTATCATCATAAAAATACCAGCAAAAAATTGCTTAAAGAAATATCGTTTATCATCAACATCACCGAAAAAGAAAAATTGACTCATGTCACTCCCCGTAATAGACTTGACCATACCTCCAAAGCTCATATCCAATTTGCAAGAAATATAATAAATACAAAGTACTACTGAGACAATAAGACAAAGCGTCTTTAATGAATCAGTCCATATAATCGATTTCACCCCACCTCGAAAGGTATAAAGCCATACCAGAGCCACTGTAATTATAACATTAAGCATGAATGGCAAATGATAAGGATCAAACACCAAGAGTTGCAATGTGAGACAAACCAAGAACAGACGTACAGCTGCCCCCAACATCTTTGAAACAAAAAAGAACCAAGCGCCTGTCTTATGAGACAACATTCCAAAACGATTATCCAGATATTGATATATCGAGATAAGATTCATCTTATAAAACAGAGGAATAAGTACAAATGCTATTATTAATTGACCAACAATGAACCCTAAAACCATCTGCATATAAGCAAAGCCGTTTATTGCCACCATACCTGGAACAGATACAAAAGTAACTCCAGAAATGAAAGAACCTATCATAGCAAATGCTACAATATACCATTTAGACTTACGGTTACCAACAAAGAAGCCCTCGTTATCAGCTTTTCTACCAGCTATATAAGACACAGTAAAAAGAATACCAAAATAAGCGAGAATAGTAATAATAACAGCACTTGGACTCATAGTTACAAGGTTTTAATGTTCATTGAATATTATTCTTTATACAGCAAATAAGGTTTGCGCTGATGTTTGAATTTCTTCACGTCATCCTGCCATTTAGCCTGAATCTGCTGGGCACTTTTTCCTTCTTCTATCATAGGGCGCACATAATCCACCCCGATCAACTTTTCAAAAAAGGAAGTGAAAAATTTATCTTTCATTTTCATATTCTTATAAGCATCTATCAGATAGCTTAGATCTATACCTTTCTTATATATTGTGGCTTCATTCATAGAACTCAAATTCTTACCATAACAACGCTTACCAAGCAACGGTGGATTTTTAGCTCCAGGACGACTTGCTGGGGTAAAAGAGTAAGAATAACCTTTCATTGCCGGGTGACCATAAACCTGAAAAGGAAGTGTAGTACCACGTCCTACGCTCATTGGGGTCGCTTCAAAATAACATAGTGAAGGATATAGATAAATTGATTTCATGTTAGGAAGATTGGGCGACGGAGCAATTGGCAATCGATACTTGGTACGATGTGTATAATTCAAACATTTCACTACAGTCAAAGGGCATTTACGATGATTGGGCAACCAATGTTCACCATTCACCATCAATGCTAATTCACCAAGCGTCATACCATGTACAATAGGAATTGGCAGATACCCCACCCCCGATTTGTATTTCATATTCAATATCGGACCATCTACATAAAAGCCATTTGGATTTGGACGATCTAAAATAATCATTCGGATATTATGAATCGCGCAAGCGTTCATCATTTTCACCATTGAAATGTAATAGGTATAAAAACGAAGTCCTACATCTTGAATATCAACGATAAGTAGGTCTATCTTCTGCATAATCTTATCATCTGGCGCCCCGTTATTACCGTTATATAAAGAATAAATCGGCACTCCTGTCTTTGCATCTATACTGCTAGAAACATGTTCTCCGGCATCAGCATTACCTCGGAAGCCATGTTCGGGTGAGAAAATAGCAATTACATTGACCTTATTTTCCAATAAAAGATCAAGAGTCAGCTTTCCATTCACCCGCCCCGATTTATTGGAAAACAAACCAACTTTGTGCCCTTTCAACAAAGGCAAATAAGAACTTATACGAGCAGCCCCTACTGTCACATTTTGAGCATAGACATGCCCCAAATCGATGGAGCACAATAGAATAATAAGAATTAGCAGTCTCTTCATCTTCGTTTTTAATTGATGATTTAATTTTCCGTAAGCACCTTCTCTAAAAGCCATGAAACTATTTTCGAATGTATTTATTTAAAGTTTTACAAAGGGATAAATAAGCTTATTATGGCCCCTATTTTCATGACTAAGATAAAGGTTTTTTTTCTACTATACTACTACCAAGGCCTCTAATTAATATTTATTAATTACTTTTTAATCAAATATTCATTCTAGCACATATTTTTAATGTCTATAAATAAAAAAATACCATAGTATAAACAAATCAATAAAAAACTGATATGCAAAGCCAAAAAGAGATTTAAATCAATTTGATAGAACGCCAAATCTAGGCAAAACACAGAGACAAAAAACGTAAATATTCGTTATTTGTAAGAATAATCAACCTTTAGGGGTTAACGAGTAAAAATTGAAAAACGAATCATAACTATTGCCTTTCTCAGATGAAGATTCTGAAAAAGCAAGCAAATAATAATGTCTATTTATTATTTCGAACATGAAATTTCAAGACACAAAATGATTTAGTAATAGGATAATGAAAAAAATCATTTCATCCACTTTTTTCTTAATTTTTGGAGAATTCAGGTCTTTTTTGGCTTTTTCAGATTTGTCCTTATTACTGCTATAGGTAGCGATATCTATTATTATTCTCGTAAAAAGGCCTATTTAACTAACAAAGTGCTTTTAAAGAATATCCTAATAATTGAAAAACGAAAATAAAAACAGATTTTACTCTTTTTAGCAAAACAGCTCTACGACATATTAAAAGTTGAATTTACTTTTTGCATCGGGGTGTTCGGGGTGTTTTTCTATAGGAAATTATAGCTTTTTTTGTTTGTAAATATAAACGACAATACACTACTATCATAATGATAGTATTAAATATTGACAATCAAAATAAAGTAAAAAGTCTCTAAGGAAATACACCCCGAACACCCCGATGCAAAGTAAAACATTGCAACAAAAGTCTTATAAAAGCAAAGTATATTCTTCATCGCTACTTATTCAATCACCACAGTATACTTCAACTTCACACCTCAAGTATTATCATAACCAAATTCAGTACACTTCACATCCGAAAAATGATAATGACGAACACAAAAATTCATAAGGACGAAAATAAAAGTTTGTAACTAGAAACTTTTATTTTCGTCCTTATGAATTTCTCGCTGTATATCAGTGTGTTGCTAGTATTTCAGTTGAAGTGTACTAAATTTGGTTGATAGTTAAATCCTTAAGCTAACCACTATTTTGCAACAATAGAAGTGAATGGATGGCGGTTGCCACTAACACTACTCAAGAAAGCCTTAGCGGATCCGAAGTTAAGAAACATATCCAGACGAATAGGTAAGTGATTTTCATCATCGGTAACATAGAATGTAACGATTTCTTTGTCTTTACCATTTTTGTGTTCCACATAAGAAAAAACCAAGCATCGATAAACAGTATCATTTTCGGCTTTTATGTTCTTCTTACCTCTATAAATTAATATCTCATGATCAATATCTGTACCTCCGACCATATCAAAATTAATTCTTTGCCCAATCTTATAATTGCGCGGATCGTAAGAACGAGCCTGTGCTAAAATGCTAAGCATATCGTATACACAATTAGGACTTTTCTTTTGAGCAGAAGTGAATACTCCCTTCCGTTGTTTCCTCAGCCGAACATAAACTTCGCCATTGTGATAAGTATAGTATGCCTCGTCTTTATAAAGACGTTTACCTTCAAAAGAACCCTTATAATAATAGTGGGGACAGAGGTTCGTACTGACCACGCTAACCAAAGTATCACGCATTCTAAAAAACATATCTGCCTTTTTACTACCCTTAGTTATCAAGTAAGTACGAAAAGCAGACTTGGATTGCCATGTTGTTGCAGTGGTCTTCATATATGCAGTACCACATTTCACCCACACAAATTTCCAATTGAAATAAAGATCATAATTGATCGTCTCTCCAGCCTTAATCGCCGTATTTCTTACCTCACATTGCGCATTGGCGGGCATTGAAAGGCCCATAAATAGTGCAGAGACAAACAATGATATTGTAACAACATTTTTAATCCATTTCATGATATATTTTGTTTTCAGTAGCGTTGATTATTGCTACGATTATTATAATTTCCCCTATTCTTTTTGTCTTGATCCGGCTTTTGTTTCTTCATTTCTTCCGGCTTTTGCTTATCGAGTGGAGTAGAGTCAACATTCCAATTCTCTTCGATCTTCCACATTACTTTCAGATTAATGATTTGAGGATAATAATACACCTCCTCCGGTTGAATTTTCAAGCTATAATCGCCTGTATCCCATATATTATTGCCATTACGATCGTTTATAAGTCGTGCTCCATATTTTCCAGCAGCAAGAAAATAAAAACTAGCCCGATGATCACGCACAGGCATTTTGCGAACAATCTTTCCTGTAGCATCAAGCAATTCTACAAAGGCAGTAGGACAAACATTACCAGAAATATTGAAATATATATCGCCATAGTCTTTTAGCGCATGTATTTTAAAAGACTGATTAATCTTTTGAGAGACCAATCCGTATTGTCCCACAAAAGCAGCAGAATCAACCTCAATGGAATATTCTTTTTCCGGCACCCAATTGTAATACAAATTATATCGTCGCATATTCACAGAATCACGTTCAAATTGATACGGAATATCTTTATACAACGAATCCACCTTCTCTTTTAGATGTATAGCATTCTTATTAATAGATTTTATAGGCTCTTCGAAGTCAAAATACACATAATCGTATACATCCATCTCTTGCGGTATATGATTTTGCATTGGCAATGATTCTATCTTAGAGGCTTCATCTTTTTTCTTCTTCTTTTTTTGAACCACCTGCTTAGTCAATGTCTTTTGCTTGGAAATTAAATTCAATGTATCCGTTCGAGGAGATAAATTATTCAAAGAGTCGGTATATAAATACGATAATGCCAAAGAAAGGGTGTCCTTTTTATAATTTACAGAATCCTTTAGCCAATAAGTAATACTATCCTTTTTATTATCTGTTTCGATTATAAAGGCGTCTTTCTCATCAAAATTGAGTCCCTTGATTTTAGGGAGATCTTTATTGGGAGCAGAAAAAGTCAAAGTGAATTTTTGCGGAACCAAGCGTTCCTTTTTCTTAAGAGATTGCCGAGTGTTGTTTTCTTTAAATGCCCTCAATATTATATTATCAGGCATAAAATGGATATAAGACTTCGGAATAATAGTATCTACTGTTATGGAATCAACCCAAGCTGTATCCTGACGCATTTGTTGGTTGCAGGTCGGAATGATTAAATCATTATTGAAAGCCAATTGTTCACTCTTCTGTGAAAAAAAGAAATTCTGATCGGCATCCGCCAACGCATAAATATGGTATTTACCACGTGCTACCCCCTTGATAACAAAATGTCCTTTGCTATCTGTACGCCCCACTCTATCAAAAGGCGTTTTAACAAAAGCGGAATCATTCAAATTAGAATGCAGCCCTACGAGAATACCCTTGATTGGCTCCAAGTCTGCAGCATTTAAAACATTTCCCGAGACTTCCATCGTATCAATAGCTGCACCTGTAGAAAAAGTAAAGGTATAATTTCCCATCGGATTTCCTTCATTATTATCTTGGATGGCATCAGAAAAATCAATGGTATATGTTGTATTAGGTTTTAAAGAATCAAGCAGATTGACTGATATCTTTTTGCCTACAGTTTTTATCTCTGGTTGTTGAAGCTGTGGGGGCGAGACAACTACTTTTTCATTTGGTTTATCAAGCTTAACGTATTCATCAAAATTAATGATAACCTTCGTTTTTTTGTTACCAATAGCATTCTCCGTCGGTGTACTTCCAATCACTTTAGGGGGAGTTACATCAATGGGACCTCCTGTAGGAGTACCAGGATTGGCACAAGCATACAGCATTAACACTGAAACGGCAACAAACAGAATACCCTTCAAAATTTTACTGATATCATTATATAACATGCTGCAAAAATAAAGGTTCTGATCCAATTAATATCAAACAAAACACTAATTTATTAAAAAAGTGGTACAAAAGAGCTTATTCATTCATTTTTTTAGCTATTTTAGATTGATGATTATTTTTCAACTCTTTTATGTTTATTAAATTGCGAGAAACAGTGTTAAATGTTTGGCTGAATTGATACATATATCTAAACTAATTTGTTCCTTTGCACGAAAACTTTTTTATATGAATGGGTTCTCGGGATAAAAGCCTTTCCAAAGGAGCTTTAGTTCTAGGAAGGTATTTAGATGTGAATCAGTTAAGAGGTAAAAAGGACTAAGAAAATTACGAATAAATAATTGTTGAACAGTATAATAAAAAGATTAGAGATGAGTCGTATTAAAGAAAATCAAATTTTGCGAATAATGGTATTCGCGATGTGTGCGTCGGCTCTTTTTTCCTGTGGGAATAAACGCCAAGGTTTGCCGAGTGATAATGAGTACGCAGTACGGACATTGACCACCTCCAGTGCTAGTTTGGATAACACTTATCCTGCGACTATTCGCGGTAAGCAAGACATTGAAATTCGTCCTAAAATTTCAGGATTCATTACTCGTCTATGTGTAGATGAGGGTTCTGTAGTACACAAAGGACAAGTATTATTTGAAATAGATGATGTGCAGTATAGAGAGGCCGTAAAGCAAGGTATTGCTGCTGTAAATGTAGCCAAAGCCCAAGTGGCAACGGCAAGACTAACTTATGTGAATAAGAAGGAACTTCGTCGTCAAAACATTATCGGAGATTTTGATTTGCAAACATCGATAAACTCTTATGCCAGTGCTCGTGCGAGCTTAGCGCAAGCTCAAGCATCATTGATTGCTGCTCGCCAAAATCTAGCTTATTGTAGAGTGACTAGCCCTAGTAACGGAGTCGTCGGTTCCATCCCTTATCGTGTAGGAAGTTTAGTAAGCTCTTCAAATGCTCAAGCTCTTACAACCGTCTCGAATATTGATGAAATGTATGTTTACTTCTCTATGAATGAAAAGCAACTACTTTCTATGACGCGCGAATCTGGCTCTGCCAATGCAGCAGCTAAAACATTCCCTGCTGTACAATTAAAATTATCCGATGGAACTATTTATTCTCAATTGGGTAAAGTTTCGACAATTAGCGGTGTGATAGATCAAACCACCGGTACTGTCAATATTCGTGCCGATTTCAAGAACCCTAAGCATCTATTAAAAAGTGGCGGTTCTGGCAATATCGTTATTCCCTATACTCAAAACAATATTATATTAATACCCCAATCGGCTGTTAGCGAATTGCAGGACAAAAAATATGTATATATTGTAGGTAACAATAATAAGGTTAAATATTCACCTATTATAGTCTCTGAATATAGCGATGGACAAAATTATATTGTTACATCCGGTTTAAAAGCAGGTGACCGTATTGTTGCTCAGGGTATTGCTTCTCTAAGTGATGGAATGGATATCAAACCTATCACAGAAGCTGCCGCAGCTGCCAAAATAAAGAAATCAGAAGAGATGGGTGCCATTCAAGGTAACTACTCTGCGATGAAAAAGGCATTCTCGGGCAAAAAATAACAAATTAAAAGCAAATTATGAAACTTGATAGATTTATAAATCGACCCGTACTCTCTACGGTCATTTCGATTTTGATAGTGATTCTGGGTATCATAGGATTGGTGACCCTACCTATCGAATCGTATCCTGATATTGCCCCTCCAACCATTTCGGTTAAGACTACTTATTCAGGTGCCGATGCTCAAACGGTTTTAAATAGTGTCATAGCTCCTTTGGAAGAGTCTATTAATGGTGTAGAAAACATGACCTATATGACTTCTACTGCCACTAACGACGGATCGGCAACCATTACGGTCTATTTCAAACAAGGAACTAATCCTGATATGGCTGCGGTCAATGTTCAGAATCGTGTGCAACAAGCCCAAAGTTTATTACCTTCTGAAGTTATAAAAGTTGGTGTGCAGACGGAGAAGCGGCAAACAAGTACATTATTATTTTTCTCTGTTACTAGTGACAAAGGACAATATGACGAAAAGTTCTTAACGAACTATACCGATATTAATATCCTGCCAGCCATCAAACGTGTTCAGGGCGTAGGTAGTGCGGAGTTTTTTGGTGCTGCCAAAACATATACAATGCGTATTTGGCTTAATCCAGAAGCCATGAAACAGCATAATTTGATTCCTAATGATGTGACCGACGTATTGGCAGAACAGAATGTTGAAGCTGCTCCAGGTAAATTTGGTGAACAAAGCGACCAATCTTATGAATATGTCATGCGTTATAAAGGACGTTTAAAAACGCCTGGCGAATTTGGAGATATCATTATAAATCAAGATAATTCGGGCAATGTCATAAGACTTAAAGATGTTGCCAAAATTGAACTTGGAGCTCTGAGCTATGTAGTAAATAATCGCTGTGATAATAAGCCGGCTGTTACTTGTATGGTTTCTCAGGTCGCCGGTTCTAATGCGAACGAGATTATTAAGAATATCAAGTCTACTGTCGGTGAATTGGAGAAGTCTTTTCCTCCAGGAATGAAAGTTAGTGTTCTAATGGATGTTACAGATTTCCTCTATGCATCCATTCATGAAGTTATCAAGACTTTACTTGAAGCCTTCTTATTGGTATTCATCGTAGTCTATATTTTCTTGCAAGATCTTCGTTCCACGCTGATACCTGCCATAGCGGTGCCGGTGTCATTGGTCGGTACTTTCTTCTTCCTTAAGATATTTGGTTTTACCATTAACTTATTGACATTATCAGCCTTGGTATTAGCTATTGCGATAGTGGTGGATGATGCGATAGTGGTCGTCGAGGCAGTTCATGCCAAATTGGATCAAGGATATAAATCAGGTAAGCAAGCCAGTTTGGATGCCATGAACGAGATCTCGGGAGCTATTATTTCTATTACATTGGTAATGGCTGCGGTATTTATTCCGGTTTCTTTTATTGGTGGTACGAGTGGTACTTTTTATAAAGAGTTTGGTGTAACAATGGCCGTGGCTATCGTAATCTCGGCACTAAATGCTTTAACGTTAAGCCCTGCATTATGTGCTATCCTATTGAAACCTAAAGATGAAGAAGGCAATTCTAAAAAACTTTCTTTTGTAAATCGTTTCCATACGGCATTTAATACGTCATACGATAAGATACTCGGCAAATACAAGAATGGCATACAATTTTTTATCAATCATAAAATTACTGCTTTTGCCATTGTTTTAGTATCTATTGTAGTAATGGGTCTTTTAATGAAGACTACAAAAACAGGCTTGGTACCCGACGAAGATACCGGCGTGTTATTCTGTACGATATCAATGCCTCCTGGAACAGGCTTACAAAAAACGGCCAAAACGATGACTATCGTTGATAATATGCTCAAAAGCAATCCTGCTATCAAAAGCCGTACACAGATTATTGGTTACAACTTCATTGCGGGCCAAGGAAGTAACTTCGGAACTTTTATAATAAGACTTAAAGAGTGGGAAGACCGTAACTTGGCTCAAAGTGCAAGAGCTGTCTTGGGAATGATTTATCTACAAACGGCGTCCATAAAAGATGCACAGATATTAGCATTTGGACCGCCTATGATTCTTGGATTTGGTGCTTCCAACGGTTTGACATTCAGTTTACAGGACAAGACAGGTGGTTCGGTAGATAAGTTCTTCGGCATCACGCAACAGTTCTTGGCGGGTTTGAACCAACGCCCCGAATTTTCAAGAGCTATGACATCTTATGATCCGCGCTATCCTCAATATATGGTTGATGTTAATGTGGCTAAATGTAAAGAGAGCAATATATCTCCTTCAACAGTGCTTACAACACTACAAGGTTATTATGGGAGCTTGTATGCTTCGAACTTCAATAGTTATGGTAAGCTCTATCGAGTAATGATTCAAGCAGACCCTCAGAAGCGTTTGGATCCGTCTTCTCTGAATGGCATTTATGTTCGTACTAGTGACGGAATGGCCCCTATCAACGAATATATTACATTAAACAAGGTATACGGACCTTCGAATATTAATCGTTTCAACCTGTTTACCTCTATTGATGTAAATGCTACAGCAGCTACTGGATATAGTACAGGTGATGCAATTAAAGCCATTTCAGAAGTAGCATCAAAGACGCTCCCTGAAGGATATGGTTACGAATTCTCCGGTCTTACCCGTTCGGAAAAAGAGTCTAGTAACAGTACTACATTAATATTTATCCTCTGTTTGGTATTCGTATATCTAATATTGAGTGCCCAATACGAGAGTTATATTTTACCGTTATCTGTTATTCTTTCCATCCCGTTTGGTTTAGCAGGAGCCTTTATCTTTACCAATGTATTTGGACACGAAAATAATATATACATGCAAATAGCTCTCATCATGCTGATTGGTTTGCTTGCGAAGAATGCTATTTTGATTGTCCAGTTTGCATTAGAGAGACGACAAATGGGTATGGCCATCAGATGGAGTGCTATTTTAGGTGCTGCGGCCCGTCTGCGTCCTATCTTAATGACTTCGGGTGCCATGATTATCGGTCTATTACCTATGATGTTCTCTTTTGGCGTAGGAGCTAACGGTAATTCTACTCTGGGTGCTTCGGCCATTGGTGGTATGTTGATAGGTATGGTTTGCCAGATTTTTGTAGTTCCTTCATTGTTCGTTATTTTCGAATATTTGCAAGAGAAGGTTAAACCTTTGCAGTTCGAAAATGAAGGGACTCAGAAGGTTGATACGGAAATGATACAGTATACACGTCCTGTCAAAAAGGATAAAGAGTAAGTAATGATATGAAAAGATTAAAAATAATGTTTTTATTAGGCGCAGCTGTTATTCTGAACAGCTGTGGCCTGTACAAGCAATACCAACGTCCTTCAGTTAATACTAAAGGGCTATATCGTGATTCGATATCTCAGACTGATACACTTGCTACGGCCGATACACTCAACATGGGCAATTTGAAGTGGCAGGAGGTTTTCACAGACGCTGCCTTGCAACAATTAATAGACTCGGGTTTGAAGAATAATGCCAATATGCAGGTAGCCATTTTATCTGTCCAAGAAGCCGAAGCTCAATTAAAAGCTGCCAAATTAGCATTCTTTCCTTCTTTTGCTTTCAATGGAACAGGAACTGTAGGAAGATGGGATTTCTCAACAACGGCAACGACCTATTCTTTGCCAATTGCTGCAAGTTGGAATGTTGATCTATTCGGCAAATTGACAAATGCAAAACGAGCTCAGCAAGAAGTGCTTTTACAATCTAAAGCATATCAACAGGCTGTTCGTGCTTCATTAATTTCGAATATAGCCAATAGCTATTACACCTTATTGATGCTCGATCGCCAATTGGAAATAACTGACTCAACTGCAGTATTAACAAAACACACATGGGACATCATGGTGTCGCAAAAGAACTATAGCAATACAAATGAAGCATCAGTACAGTCGGCCAAGGCGAACTACTATTCGGTTTTATCGAGTGCTGAAGAATTAAAACGCCAAATACGGACTACGGAGAATGCTCTGTCTCTACTTATCAACCAGTCTCCACAAACGATTCATCGTAATAAAATAGAGGATCAGGCATTGCCTGAAAATCTGTCTGTAGGAGTACCGGTTCAGTTGCTTTCCAATCGTCCTGACGTGTATAGTGCGGAATTGGCCCTTGCGGCATGCTACTACCAGAAGAAACAAGCTCAAGCCAACTTCTATCCAAATCTAACACTCTCTGGAAGTGCCGGTTGGACGAATAGCGCAAGCATTGTCATTAATCCGGGAAAAGTACTTTTGACGGCTGTGGCAAATCTCACTCAACCGATATTTGAGAACGGGAAGCTAAAGGCAGCCTTAAAGGTTGCAGAAGCACAACAGCAAACCGCATACATCAAATGGCAATATGCAGTGCTTAGTGCCGGCAGTGAAGTAAACAATGCTTTAGCTCTTTATCAGACATCTACAAAAAAAGTATCACTTGACCAACAAAGAGTAGAAAGTCTGACCAAAAATGTAGATTATACTCAGAAGATGTTCGGTTTAAGTCCTTCAGCTACTTATCTTGAGATTATAACAGCTCAACAATCATTATTGGCTGCACAGCTTTCTAAAGTAACTGACGACTTCAATAAGATGCAAGCCATTGTCAATCTGTATTATGCATTGGGTGGCGGAAGATAAAATGATGAATAAAAAGAATGACTATGATAAGTGATCATGTAGTAATAGACCCTTCTGTCAAGTTGGGAAAGAATGTGACGATATATCCTTTTGTATACATCGAAAAGAATGTAACAATTGGTGATGATTGCGTGATTTATCCTTATGTCAGCATTATGGAAGGTACGACATTGGGTAAAGGCAATAAAATATTTCAAAATGCCGTACTCGGAGCAGTTCCGCAAGATTTTAATTATACAGGAGACGCTACTGAGTTGGTAATTGGAGATAATAATACAATCCGTGAGAATGTGGTAATCAATCGGGCGACCTTTGCGGGTAATAAGACTATTATAGGAAACGACAACTTCTTGCTCGAAGGTGTCCATGTTCTTCACGATACTCATATCGGAAGTGGCTGTGTCTTTGGGTATGGTTCTAAAATAGCCGGCAGTTGCGAGATCCAAGATGGAGTCTTCTTGAGCAGTAACGTTATTGTAAATCCTAAGGTTCGCGTTGGAGCATCTTCAATGATACAGAGTGGCTGCCGCTGCAGTAAAGATGTACCACCGTACATTATCGCTGCTCACAACCCAATCAAATATGCTGGCGTTAATACAACGATTCTAAACAATCTGTCGGTTGATCCTAAAACGCAAAAACATATTGCCAATGCTTATAGATTGGTCTTTCATGACCAAACAAGTATTTTTGATGCAGTATTACAAATCAAGGAACAGATTCCAAAAAGCCCTGAAATAGATGCGATTGTTAAGTTCGTCGAAGATAGTCAACTGGGCGTCATAAGCCGCTAACGATCGAGCATAAACCTATACAAAAAATAAATCCGCCTATTGTATCACACAGTTGGCGGATTTTCTTGTTATGAGAGAGAGAGTATGAGATGATTTTATCATCTCTTTATTATTATTTTTCTTTAATAGAACCGACTCCGGAAGAATTCAAATCAGTAAATAGAGGTTTCCCTTTGTATTTTATACTGCCTACACCCTTGACACTAGCAGTCATTGAGTCTGTAGCAAAACATGTGATACTTCCGACTCCCCGGCAATTGGCGTCAACAATCTTCGATTGCAGCTCTTCTGCCTTGATATCACCCACACCATTACATGCCAGACTTGCAACATGAACCTTACCTTTTATATTAATATTGCCTACGCCATTCGAATTAATAGTAATACTATTTCCTATGATGGAATCTATATTAATATTACCTACCCCCTTGTTTAGAACTTCCAAGCTCTTTACTTGTATATTCGCTATATGAATATCTCCAACTCCTTTTGATTGAATATTGGTAAGCATGGGAGCACTAATTCTAATTTGTATATTCACTTTGTAGAAATGGTTTTTCTGATTATGATCGACATGCAAAATACCATTATCAACACCAACTTCAAATTGTTTGACATAGTTTTGAGGTCCTTTTATCGAGATAGAGCAAGTGCTATCTTTAGATTGAATGAACTCAACGTTGCCTATTGCGGCAAAATCTATAGCATTGAAATGCCCGACCTTGTATGTACGAGTAATAATCGTTTTACTAGGCTTCATATTCATAGCGAACTTACAACCGGAAAGCAATCCGATACTACAAACAGATAGTAATATGATCAAAAATTTCGTTTTCATTGTTATTCCATTATTGTTTTTTGCTCTTTGTATATTAGACGTACGAAGCATACAAAATGTTGCAAAGAAGCTCATATTTTTTTCATGAATTTATATCTTGCAGTTAGAGCGAAGCAAAAGAGAAACAAGTAATGCGATATTTATGGCATGCCACATCTATTCGTTCGACCTTTGAATAAGCAAAAAAATGTATCTATAGTCCCAAGATGACGTATGACCCTAAAAATATTTTCGTCCATACGTTTTCAAAAGAACTTAAGGACATCACCCGAAAAGCTAACATATGACGATTTTGACTCATAACGATAAGTGAAAAGTATTGAATATTAAACACCGAAGCAAAATTCCAATATGATATATTTCACTATATAAAACCAAAGACGATCATTCAGATAAATATCTTATAGCATCCTTCTTCTAATGTTACAAAAGGCATATTGAGACTATCGCATGAAGTTTTGTAATAATCTTTGCGCCATTGCGACAATGAGCTATCCAAGATAATTTTCTTTGTATCGAACATCGTGAGTAATTCTTCTATCTTGCCTTTATATCCATGACACACGTATAGATAATCAGTCTGAAGCTTATGTCTTGCCTTTTGATAGCGCCATCTGTTGTCATTGATAATGCCAATGCGCTTGCCCTGATAAGATACGACGTTATTATAAAACAAAAGTTGAGGCGTTGAAACATCGGCTTTAATAACTTGAGGGGCATCTAAACGCATATGATTCCAATGCCTACTCATTTGCTTTCGCAGAGCTTCAACATCAGCTTGATCATCGGCACAAATAATCCACGACTTCTGATCCCTGCTAATGCAATGTACCGCCGGACAAGATCGAACATTATAGAAAGCAATACCATCGCACGGTAAGTCTTTTTGCCTATAAAAGCCATGAATACCTATCAACAATACAACTCCGAGAAGAGAAGCGATCACATATTTAGCCCGATGAGTATGCAGAGAGCAAAGTATTAGAGCAAGCAAAATATAAAAAACCATTGCTTCTGTAGCGTATATCCATATTCCATCAATAGCGGCATAAGGCAGTTTTTCAATCCAAATGAGAGCCTTATTCATACTCAGAGTAAGTCCCTCGACGATAGAAGAGAAGACCGATCGAAGTGCAATTATAGGGCTCGATATAATTAATATAATGGAAGAATACATAATAAGCGACGACAAGGGGATAACAATAAAGCCCGATAGAATGAAATAAACTGAGAATCTGGAAAAATAATAAAGAATAAGTGGAACAGTTCCTAATTGTGCGGCAATAGATACGCTGGTCAATTGCCATATTTTCTTTCCTACTTTAGTGGTAGGATGTATTGCTCTTTCAATATAAGGTTCAAAAAGCAACAGCGAGCCTACGGCACAAAAGGATAGCTGAAAACTCACATCGAACAACCATTCGGGCGAAACTAATATCATAAAAAAAGCTGCTGCCGACAACGTGTTAAGCGAATAGGTCTCGCGTCTCATCGCTTTTGCCAAGGCAAAGAGAGAGAACATAATGACAGAGCGTATAACAGAAGGTGACAGCCCTGTAAAAAAAGCAAATGCCCATAGCACTAAAATAATAATAGTACCACGCAACAGACTCATCGCTCTAGAGTTCCCCAATCGTTTTAGCAATAAAATAAGCAGAGCATAAAGGAATCCGATATGCAGACCCGATAGAGAAAGCACATGACTGGCGCCCGTAATAGAGTAGGTTTCTTTTATATCGTCACTCAAATCGTCTTGATAACCTACAGTCAACGCTGACACAACGCTCTCCGTATCTTTATGCCAACCAAACGAATGATAGAATCGCAGAATTTGTTCTCTACATTTTAAAGCAGCATTAGAAAAAGAAGTGTCTTCCTTGTGTCCAACAACCTTCCAGCGTCCTTCACGAACATAACTACTGCCACCTATACCTCTACGATGCAAATAACGTGCGTAATCGAATGAATCGGGGTTTCCATTATCTTTAGGTTGAGAAAGTCGAGCCGAAATAAGAAGGACATCCCCTTTTTGCAAAACTTTTGATCCTTGCCCTATCGGAAAGAACAATACAACTTTTGCATGAAAGGATTTCATTCCCTTGTTTGAAGAGCACTTCGTAATATCTGCCGCAAATTGAAAGCTTCGTCTCTTTTGTACAGGAGAACTTGTAAGCCTTGCCTCATATATATTCTCAGCATGGGGAAAGACTGTATTGACCGTTTGCAAAGACTGAGTACACAATTGCACGCCTATACAGAACAACTCTACCGTAATAAGTATCCCAAATAGCCAACGGAAATTGTATCGCCTGAATAAATAACTGCCAATCAATAGAAAAGGGAGAATAATACAAACGATGTTTAATAAAGGCACAATAATTCTTACTTGCCCAAAAAAGAGTAAGTCGCCACACCATACACCTAATGCTAAAGTTGGGAAAAGGCGCAAGAAAGGATATCTATGAAGCGCTTCGAACTTCAAACGATGTCACTTTCTTTATTACAGGACCTTCAACTTATGAATATATTCGATGGGATCAGGAGCTTTAAATATAGAGTTCCCTGATACCAGAGCATCGGCTCCCGCCTCCTTGAGCTGCGCTCCTGTTTCCAAATTGACTCCTCCATCAACTTCAATAAGAGCTTTAGAACCGGTTTCGCTGATAAGCCGCTTCAGTTCTTTTACTTTCTGAATGGTATGAGGTATAAACTCTTGCCCCCCGAAACCAGGATTAACGCTCATGATAAGTACCATGTAAAGGTCTTGTATAATATCTTTCAGCAAAACAACCGGAGTTCCCGGATTAAGAGTTACAGCAGGCAACATTCCGGCACTCTTGATTTGCTGAATAGTACGATGAATATGAGTACAAGCCTCATAATGAACGTTCATTATTCGAGCATTAGCTTCCTTTAGTTCATGAATGAATTTCTCGGGCTGAACAATCATTAGGTGTACGTCAAGCGGCTTCTCATTGACTTTATTTACATATTTCAAAACAGGAAAGCCAAAAGAGATATTAGGAACAAACACGCCGTCCATAACATCGATGTGTAGCCAGTCCGACTCACTATCGTTGAGCATTTCAATATCTCTGTTCAGGTTGCCGAAATCAGCAGATAGTAGTGAAGGTGATAGTATCATTTTAAAGGTAATTTATAAGTTATTCAAACAAATAGTCCGTTATATTATGGCCTCTCAAAAACTCTTCAACTGTCATTCTTTTCCTTCCGGGCAGTTGCAATTGTAGGATATCAATATACCCATCCCCTGTAGCTATCCGGAAATAATGTTTCCCATCTGTTTTTACTGTGCCCGGCTGTTCCGAAAAGTTTTTCTCGGTAGTTTTTCTACTTTCATATATCTTCAGGATATTCTTTTCTCCATCCGGGGAAGACAATTCACTCCAAGCTGCAGGATAAGGAGACAGACCCCTGATAAGGTTATAAATACGTTCTGTTGATTGTGTCCAATCTATGCGACAGGTCTCTTTAAATATCTTAGGAGCGGGCCTCAATTCTCCCTCAACTTTCACATCTTCTTGTGATATGGGCTTTACCGTTTTGTTTATAATATTGTTCACCGTTTCTATAACCAAATCTCCTCCAAGCACCATCAACTTATCATGAACAATTCCTACATTATCCGTTTCAGCAATTGGTATTCTAACCTGCTGTATAATCTGTCCGGTATCGATTTGTTTATCAAGAAAAAATGTAGTTATTCCGGTCTCTACATCTCCATTAATAATAGCCCAATTGATAGGAGCTGCACCCCTATACTGGGGCAATAATGAGGCATGTAGATTGAAAGTTCCATACTTAGGCATATTCCATACAATTTCTGGAAGCATCCGAAAGGCAACTACTATTTGTAAGTCGGCTTTCCATGCTCGGAGAGCTTCAATAAATGATTCATCCTTCAATCTCTCGGGCTGGAGCAGTGGTAGATTATTGCTAAGGGCATACTCTTTAACTGCCGAGTATTGTACATGGTGACCTCTTCCTACCGGTTTGTCGGGAGTGGTAATAACTCCAACGACATTGTATCCCCCCTCTACTAATCTCTGAAGTGCCTCTACAGCAAATTCAGGAGTTCCCATATAAACTATTCGCAAACTTTTATCCATTGTTCTATTTTGTTTATTCATCAGAAAAATGTACCAACACCTGCCTATATGAATTAAATACTTTCGATTTTGAAATAAAGCCCAAATACTTTCCATCGATATCAACAACCGGAAGATTCCAAGCTTTGGTGTCATCGAATGTACGCATCACTTCTTCCATACTCGCCGTATCAAGCAATCTTGCCGGAGCTGAATTCATAAACTTCTCGACTGTGAAGCGGTGGTATAACTCTTGCCTGAACATAATGTTGCGAATATCGTCAAGATTGACAATGCCAAGCAACTTGCCATCTACATTAACAACGGGAAAGATATTCCTGCAAGACGATGAGATAGCGTGTACCAACTCTCCTAAATCCATTTTAGGGCGAACAACAACGAAATCCTTTTCAATAAAGTTTTCCATCTTCAGCAAGGTCAATACAGCTTTATCTTTATGATGAGTCAACAACTCTCCCTTTTTAGCAAGACGCATAGAATAAATGCTATTCCGTTCGAACACAATAATCGTAAGATACGAACTGACAGAAACGATCATCAAAGGCAAGAATAAATCATAGCCTCCCGTTAGTTCGGCAATAAGAAAGACGCCTGTCAATGGGGCATGCATCACACCACTCATCATGCCAGCCATTCCCATCAATGCAAAGTTCTTCTCGGGAAGATAGACAGGCGACCCATAAGAATTGCTGGCATACGAAAAGATAAATCCGGCAATACATCCCAAATACAATGTAGGAGCAAAAAGTCCACCACAACCTCCTCCCCCATTGGTTGCTACTGAAGCAAAGACTTTTAGCAATAGAATAAAGGACAAATAAATCAATAAATGGTTTGACCCATAGAATAACGAATGGTCCATTACACTTCTCCAATCATTAATTGTTGTGCCATTAATGAGCAGCTCTATTGTATCGTAACCTTCTCCGTACAGTGGTGGAAAGATGAAGATAAGCGCACTTAGCACAACGCCTCCTAAAATAAGTTTTTTGTAAGGCCTATTCAACTTACCGAATACATTCTCGAATGAATTCATCGCTCTTGTGAAATAGAGCGAAGTGAGCCCACAAAAAACGCCCAAAAGAATGACGTAAGGGATTCTATCCAATACGAAAGGAGTGTCCATATTGAATTTGAACATTGCATTCTGCCCGGTAGCAACAAAAGTAACAGTAGCTGCTGTGACCGACGATATAAGCAATGGGAGCAGAGATGTCATTGTAAGATCAATCATCAGCACTTCAAGCGTGAAGACTAATCCCGCAATAGGCGCCTTGAATATGCCGGATATAGCACCTGCCGCGCCACACCCCACCAACAACATCAGCGTGTGATGATTCATTTTAAACAGGCTGCCCAGGTTTGAACCGATAGCGGAACCTGTAAGAACGATAGGCGACTCGGCTCCGACTGATCCACCGAATCCGATAGTAATAGCACTTGCTATGATACTCGACCATATATTGTGCCGTTTGATACGCCCTTGACGCCGTGAGATAGAATAAAGGATTTTGGTTACCCCATGACTGATATCATCCTTAACAATATGTCGAACAAACCAGCCCGCCAATATAATGCCAACAACAGGATATACTAAATAAAGATAGTTGACATGCGTCAGACTAAAGCTATTGGTTAGAAGTTTTTGAATAGAGTGAATGAAGAATTTAAGTATAAGAGCTGCAAGAGCAGAAAGACCTCCCACAAAGAAACTCAATATCAAAATGAATTGTTTCTCTTTGATATGACCTTCCCGCCATATAATAAACTGTTGAATTAAAGTTCTATTCTCTCCTTGCATTACACTATTTTCTTATAATTGTCACTTCTCCTTTATTGCCTAACTTTACGATACTTGATGGCTTGGCAGGTGTCTTGTCATCTTGATGATATTTTACAATATAATCCATTTTGGATTTAATCTCCTCACTAATATCTGCAAAACATGTAGGCGAAGGTTGCCCACTTACATTTGCACTGGTAGAGACAATCGCTTTTCTGAATTGACGGCATAATGCCTGCGAAAACATTTCGTTGGTTACGCGGATGCCCACACTGCCATCGTCTGCTATTAAATTTGCGGCCAGATTGCGAGCCTTAGAATAGATGATAGTGAGAGGTTTAGTCGCGAGATCTACCAGATCGTAAGCGACTTCAGGCAAATCATTTACATAAAAATCTACTTTTGTGAAAGAGTCGGTTAATACCAACAACGCTTTACTATCCGATCGTTGTTTGATTTCATAAACTTTGCGTACAGCCTCTTCGTTCGTAGCGTCACAGCCAATGCCCCAAATCGTATCGGTGGGGTATAAAATAATGCCTCCTTGCATCATCACTTTGCAGGCATTTTTAATGTCTTCAATAATTTTTTGATCCATATTCCCTTGTTTTATTCGCAAAAATAGTACTTTTGTCTGAGATTAATAAGAGATTAAGGAAAAACAATGGAAGAAATTCAGTTTCGTCACACACTTCCGGTACAAATCCGCTTTAATGACGTTGATAAATTCGGTCATGTCAACAATACGGTTTATTTTCAATTTTATGATACCGGCAAGACAGAGTATCTTGCAGAGGTTTGCCCCCATGTAGATTGGGAGAAAGAGGGTATTATTGTTGTACATATCGAAGCAAATTTCATTGCTCAGATTTTCGGTACAGCTCATATATCTGTTCAAACAGCTGTTTCAAAGATAGGCAAAAAGAGTTTTCATCTGGTTCAGCAAGTAATAGACACTGATACAAATGAAGTGAAGTGTATTTGCACTTCTGTCATGGTAGCTTACGATTTAATAAACCATTGTACAATGGAGATTCCTTCCGAATGGGCTGATGCAATGTGCCAATTCGAAGGAAGAGACTTAAGGGAGCCCAATAAGCCTATTCCACTAAACCTTTAGTTCTTTTAGAGTTCTGTTAAGGATAACAAAAAACTTTTGAAGCTACTTCGGCTCACCAGAAAAACCTAGGTGATAAGTCATATATAGGAGCGTCGAACGTAGCAACAATAACGTTCGAAGAAGTACAAGAGAAACTTAATAAAGCATCGATGACAACACACATATATGTAAAAAAATAGTTATCGAAAATGAAATACCTCTCAAAATAGCTGGGGTACATCATATATGTATGAATCGGTCTTTAAGCTATCCATAAGGATACATTTAGACCGAGTCTAAATAGACCCCTACCGGAAATAACGTTCCTACAATATACTCTTGACCCGATTTTGGAACCTCTTTTCGCTGGCGTTGTATATGGTGCATCGTTAATATACTGTGTGATAGTGCGTAATGGTGTCATACTGAAGTGACAAAGGTTGAAAATAGAGTTGTATTGCAGAAAAAAAGAATCGATGAATAGCCGCATATATGTTGTCTTATTTCCATGTAAATAATTAGAATGCTACCCCATTTCAGCAAAAGAAAGTAACGATATAATGCTTTGAATACAATCATTTTTCATAACAGATCCCAAAGTGAACATTCTCCGATATTCTGATACTTTCTTATCCCAACCACAGCCACAGGCCATTGTAGACCACTATTTTTGTTATTGTTTCATCGCTCGAATATAACTCGAATTAGAGCTACAACATAGGCACACCGTATGTAATTCGTTGATAAACAGCGAGAAATTCATAAGGACGAAAATAAATGTTTCTAGTTACAAACTTTTAGTTTCGTCCTTATGAATTTTTATGTTCGTCGTTATCATTTTTCGAAAACTAAGTGTTGATTTCGCGCATTTGAAAGTATCACTTCGATATGGTTAAAATAGTATCAGTTTTGTTCTCCATGTTCACTTCTGAAAACGAGGTCGAAAAAATAATTTCCACACGCCAACTTTCAGTACCCCCTTGTATCGCCCATTATCAGGGCAAATTTGAGAGAAATCATAACGCATTGATTCTCTGCGAGAAAACATGCTTTTCGTGTCCCATTTTGGCGTCATGTACACGTATTAGTCTGATATACAACCAGTAACGGTGACAGAAACGTTTTCGTAACTAAAATAGAAAAAACGAGGTTTTACATATCTACACGAGGTCTTTTTAAGTATCGGTAAGAACCGGCGACTTCAACAAATCTGTATTGTCTTTATTCTTCCAAAACGTCATATGTTCCTAAAAATGTTGTCGTATGTTAGTTTTTCCGAAAACTTAAGGACGTCACCGAAAAAACTAACATACGACAACGGCGGCTGTGAGCTTGTTTTGCATTGCAAAAATGTCTTACCCTGATATAGGTTGACTCATTAAAAAGTAAAAAAATGGAATTATCAAAAAAGAGTCGTGTCCATTATACGAAAGAGTTCAAGCTCTCAGTGGTGGAAGAATATTTAGCTGGCGCACGTT